>CAXXVF010000002.1:2442500-3042456 GCA_963663605.2 uncultured Sporobacter sp. | reverse complement strand
ATTTCGTGATGTGCGTAGCCGGTCTCGATCAATTTTCTGATTTTTACATTCGTACCGTTCATGCTGTCAATCACTGAGTCGAGCATTTTTTCGACGCTTTCTTTCTTGAGGTTTATAAGCGAATCGCGCATGCCAACATATTCCACCGGTATAACGACGCCGAGCTCCGTAAAAGTCACGTCCGGTTCAACCTCGACAACCGAAATCAGCGTTATTTCAGCGCCGTACTTCTCAGCCAGTTCTAATGCTTTTTCGGCCGCCTTTTTTGATTCGGGCGACCCGTCGACCGGAACTAATATCTTTTTCATCGAACATCGCTCCTTTTGAAGAATAATATGGTTATTACCAACTTCATTTTAACATAATATCCTTCAGGATTACAACCGCATACAGCCCTGTTCTTTCGGCAGGCTTAATGCTGCGCCTTGTTACACTTATTCGACACGTTTCATGTTTACTTTCATACCATTTAATATTACACTATTATTATTATGCTGTATATTCCCCCGCTTATGGTGGGGGAATATACAGAGATACAAAACTTATTTGACTTTTAACACCTGATTTCGGATTGTACTATCTTACAGGGAGGGACAGCTAATGACTGCCGACCATATCAACAGGTATGTCTCAGACATTGACGCGCTCGTTGCGTTCTATACGGATGCCCTTGATTTCGTTCTGCTGGACAAAGGGGTCAAGCGGGACGGGCAAAACTACGCCATATTAAAAACCGACGGACTTGAGATGTTTCTGTCAGAAAAAGAAGATTTTGAGTTTGAAGACGGCGTCAATTTCAGACATATCGGGTTTCAGGTCGACAACGCGCAGGCTCTGTTGTCATCGCTCAAGGCCAAAGGCTACGCCCCATTGGAAACGCGGCTCATCGTCAAGGCTTTTTCCAGGCAGTTTTACCTGAAGGACCCCGACGGGTTTGAGCTGGATTTTATTGAGTGGACGGATAAAGACCGGTTTTACCGTTACCTTGAAGAGAAAAACGCGTTCGCTGAATCCTGAATCTCAGGACGTTTATGCAGTTGGGCGAATATTACTGCAGATATCTTAAAAATTAAGCTCCCGGCCTTTCAGCCGGGAGCTTCTTAATTTATCAGAATTCACATTTTGTGCGTTTGCTTCCGTGCCCACCGAAACCGTCCCGTTATCCGCGTTTGCGCCAGGTGGAGGGCAAAAACAAAACCAGTACGGGATAAAGCTCCAGCCTTCCGGCGATCATGCCGAAGGAAAGGATTATCTTTGAAAAGTCCGTCAAACCTGAATAATTATCCGTCGGGCCGACCAGCCCCAAGCCCGGTCCTATATTGTTGAATGTTGCCGCGACCGCACTGAATGCGGTGACAAAGTCCGGGACGTCCAGACAGAGCAGCAGCACCAGTCCGGTGAAAACCCCCGCATAGACGATGAAATACCGGCCGACTGAACGTATGACGTTATAGTCCAGCGGACTGCCTTCAAACTTGATCCTTACAACCTGTCTTTGTTCCTTTGCCTTACGGACTTCGGCAAACGCCGTTTTTACAAGAATCCCGATCCTGGAAATCTTTATTCCGCCGCCGGTTGATCCGGCGCACGCACCGATAAACATCAGCAGCAGGAGAACAATCCGCGAGAACAAAGGCCAGGCGCTGAAATCGGCAACAGTAAAACCAGTTGTCGTTATAATGGAGGAAACCGTGAAAACGACGTCGCTGATTAATCGCGAGATCGAATCATATTGCCCAAACGTATTGATAAACACCAATACCATCGCGATGATAATAATGCCCAGGTACCAGCGGAGCTCCTCGTTTTTATAGGCTTTTTTCACCTGACGGATGACCAGCAGGTAATACAGGTTGAAATTTACCCCGAAGGCAATCATGGCAATACTGAGGACATAATGGATGTACGCGCTGTCATAATAAGCAACGCTTGCGTTTTTCACACTGAAACCGCCGGTGCCGGCCGTGCCGAATGCGTGAATCGCAGCGTCATACCAATCCATCCCGCCGCACATCAGCAGGATAATGAGCGTTGCCGTCATCGCGAGATAAATGATATAAAGTATACGCGCCGAATCTTTGAGTTTTGACACCAGTTTCCCGAAAACCGGTCCCGGGACCTCCGCTTTCATAATATTGACGGAGTCTGAAGACATATTCGGCAGCAAAGCCATGGCAAAAACTAAAACGCCCATGCCGCCGAGTAAATGCGTCAGACTGCGCCAGAACAAAATCGAGCGGGATAAAGATTCAATATCGTTTAAAATGGAAGAGCCTGTCGTCGTAAAGCCGCTGCTGGCTTCAAAAAAAGCATCGACCGGCGATGGGATCTCACCGCTCAATAAAAAAGGAAGGCTCCCGAAAATCGACAGAACGATCCAGGATAAGGATGCAATCACCAAGCCTTCTTTTACATAGAGCCGCATACTTTTTGGCTTTTTCAAGCCGGATATAAGACCCAGGATCGCCAAAACGGCTATGACAATCAAAAAGCTGCCGACAGTGCGGAAGCTTTCACGGTAAAGGAGGCCGACGATGAGCGGAAGAAGCATCAACCCGGCTTCCACCAGCAACATCCGTCCTAAAACATACCTGACGATACCCTTGTTCATTTCTTAGCCTCGTCTGTCAGCAGGTCGTCTATTTCATCAAAATTGCACTCGGTCGTAACGGCGATCAAATGATCTCCGGGGTGTATTTCATCATCTCCTGTTGGGAATATCAGACGTTTACCGCGGATAATATAAGGAATCAAAATATCGTCCTTCAGGTTCAGGTCTTTCAGCGGTATCCCCGTGGCGCGGCTGTTCTTTAAAACTTCAAACTGCAGCGCCTCTGCACGCCCGTTGCCGATCCGGTACATGGCCTCCACTTTTGACCCCAAAGAATCGTTCATGGCGCGGATGAAACGTATGATGCTGTCGGATACAAGCCTTGCAGGCGTCACAACGGTCTGCAGGCCCAGGTCCCCGAATATATCGAGCAGGGGCTTCCGGTTGACCTTGGTCACCACCTTCGGGACTTTTTTCTTGGCGGCGTAAAGCGACGTGACCAGATTCTCTTCATCGATACCCGTCAGCGCGACAAAGCAATTATAGTTGCTTATGTGCTGTTCCTCTAGGATAGCCTGATCCGTTCCGTCTCCCGCGATAACCTTTACTTTCGGGAAATCGCCGGCCAGCGTTTCGGTCTTGTTTTTATCGTGTTCTATAACGCAGATATCCATTCCGGATTGCTCAATAATTTTTAACAGATACCGTGTGATCCGGCTGCCGCCGACGATCATAACGGAGCGTATTTTCCGGGTGAAACATCCGGCCGCCTTATATATCACGTCCAAATCGCTGATCAGTCCGGTCACATGGAGCAGGTCGCCTTCACGGAGGGTAAAACTTCCGCCCGGTATAAAAACGCCGTCGTCGCGTTCAACGACACAGACTAAAACGGTACCGTAGATTTTTCGAAAATCGTTCAGCTGCATTCCGACCAGTTGGCTGCCTTTGACAACCCGGACAGCGACCAGCTGAACACGCTCGTTTACAAATGTTTCGATACCGATAGCGGACGGAAAACGGATGCTCTGAGCTATGGCTCTGGCCGTCTCGAGTTCCGGATTGATCATCATCGAAATTTCCAGGCGTTCCAGCGCAAATGCAAGATTACTTGAATACTCTGGATTGCGTACGCGGACCAGCGTCGCCTTTGCGCCCAGTTTTCGGGCAATGATCGACGCGATAATGTTGATCTCGTCCGTTGCGGTCACTGCAATAAAAACATCGCAGCCCGATACGCCCGCTTCGCGCAGCAGCTCCAGATTGGCACCGTTGCCGACAATACCCGTGATATCTGTCGAACCGATTAAATGTTCGACCACCTGCTCGTTTGTATCGATAAGCACAACGTCGTGGTTTTCATCGGCCAGGTCCATGCACAGCGCCCCGCCGACTTTGCCGCCGCCCGCAATTACAATCTTCAATTTAGCCTCCTAACCGCAGCTTTATTGTAGCGATAAATCAGCAAAAATATAACTTTTTTGATATTACTCTGATGAAGCGGAACATGCTTAGTTTCATCATAGGTGCCAATATAACATAAATAATTAAAAAAATAAACCCATACGGCCGGATAAGTCAAATGCTGTTAATTCTGACAAGTGCACGTGCTTTTCTGTTGGGGTCCTTGTAAACTTTGGCAGTCTGTTTGATTAAAAAATAAAAGCCCTTGAAAATCAAGGGCTTTTCAGATCTCAGCATTGTATCGGCCTGTGATTCAACGCCCAGACAAGTATGCTTTTCAATCCTGCGGGCTGCGTCTTCATAGTTTCCGTCCTGTTTCACAGGTCCTTATTGTCAGTCAGTGCCAGGCCGTCTTTCTTGGCCCCCGCGATAACGAGATGCTCATCCAGCAAAAATACATGGTTCGGGCTGACAAACGGCGTAATGATGCCGTTATTTTTAATGCCGATGATATTGATATTGTGCTTTGAGCGGACGTCCATCTCCGCAACCGTTTTGCCGACCCAGCTTTCCGGGACATTCAATTCGCAAATGACGTAGTCCGGCGTCATTTCAATGTAGTCGAAGGAATTTTTGGCGCTGAATTTGACGGCTGTCCGCTGCGCCATGTCTTTTTCAGGATGTATCACCTCGTCCGCACCGATTTTCTGTAGGAATTTTGTCTGCGTGTCCCGGTCGGCCCGGGCAACGATGTATTGCGCCCCGAACTCTCTGAGCAGATACGTAACCTCAAGCGATCCCTGAAAATCATTGCTGATACAGACGAAGCATATGTCATAGTTATCTATGCCGAGCTCTCTTAACACCTGCTCTTCCTGGCAGTCGCCGATGCGCGAGTCCGTCACATACGGCGCGACTCTCTCAACGGCTTCTTCGTCTTTGTCGATAACCATCACTTCGTTTTTAAGCTCCATCAGCTTCAAGGACAAATGCCGTCCGAATCTTCCGAGTCCGATTACCAGTATTGATTTCATAATGATCGTCCTTTTCCGCCGGCTTATACTGTTCTTCCATTAAAAAAAGGCATCTTTGCGGTTAATTTTCCGCCCTGCCGCGTTCTCGTTGTCAGCGGGCGTCAGCCCGCTCTCCTCCTCGGCATTGTGGGACAAAAAATTCCCTCACAAATCTTATCCATCCTTTAATGGAAGAACAGTATAAACGGCTTTTTATATTGATTTTCCGGGGGGCTGTCGTCTGGGGAAATAACGTTATCCCAGTATTATTCTTTCGGAAACATATCTCACGGCAGGCTTGGATCTGGCTCTGCGCGTCATCATCGCCGTAGCCACGGAGAGGCTCCCGACCCTTCCGGCAAACATGAGCATCATGATCACTATCCTTGAAAGGCTGGAAAGCTCCGTCGTAACGCCGGTCGTCAGGCCGACGGTGCCGATCCCTGAAAGCGCCTCGAACAAAGTGTCCGTAACGCTTAGACCCTGTGCGCTTATAATAAGCGCTCCAACCAACGCAAACAGCAGATAACCGCTTGTGCTTGTAGCGGCTTTATAAAGGAAGCTTTTATCGAGCCGCCGTTTGTAAATAGTCATATCTTCTCTGTTTCTTGCGCGTGTAATCACTGCCAGCGCCAGAATAATAACGGTTGTAACCTTCATTCCGCCGCCGGTCGAACCGGGACCGGCCCCGATCAGCATGAATACCATCGTTAAAAGCGTGCCGCCCGAACTCATCTCGTTGACCGGTATCGTGGAGAATCCCGCCGTTCTTGGGGTAATGGACGCAAAAAGCGACGCTATGATGCGCTCCCCGACGCCCATGTCCGCCATGGTGTGGTTTTTTTCAAAAAAATAGAAAAGAACGGCGCCCCCTATTATCAAAACACCCGTTGCCATGATCATAAGTTTCGTGTGCAGATGATACTTTGAAAAGCGCAGCTTATTCTCAGTCACGTCATCCCAGACGAAGAAGCCCAGTCCGCCCACAATGATCAGAACCATAACGGTTATATTGACCAGCGCGTCGCCGGCAAAGTGCGTCAGCGAGCCGAACGGCTCAAGACGGCCCATGAGGTCAAACCCCGCATTGCAAAACGCGGAAACGGCATGAAACAGCGCATACCAGATCCCGTGTGCCGTTCCGAATTGGGGAATGAACCGTATTGATAACACGGCCGCCCCCACAAGCTCCATGCATAACGTTATGACAAGCACCTTTTTTGCCAACCGCACAACGCCGCCCAAATTCAAAGCGCTTACGGAATCCATCAGCACCGCCCGTTCGCGCAATCCGATACGGCGTCCAAGAAGAAGCGAAAACATCATGGCAACGAGCATGAAGCCAAGACCGCCCGTCTGAATCAAGAGCAATATGATTATCTGCCCGAACAAGGTAAACTGCGAATATGTATCATAAACAACAAGGCCGGTAACACATGTCGCCGACGTAGATGTAAAAAGGCTGTTTAAAAAGGGAATGCTGTGGCCGTCCCTGCTGGCAATCGGCAGAGAAAGCAGAACGCTCCCGATTAGGATGAAGATCGCAAAGCCAATGGCAAGGACCTGCATGGAAGAAAACTTCAGTCCTGTTTTCATAATCGCCTCCTGATTACTGGGCAGTATCCGAATGAACTGTTCCTTGCTAGTTTAGAAATATACCACTTGTTTATAATGATGGCAACAATTTTATGATTTAAGACCATCGTTTTTTGTTTTTGCGACGATTGACTGATGCCCGTTGGAATATCGAACAACTCCGGGAACCTGTTGTGATTCCCGGAGTTTTTAGCTGTCGGTTTTAGGGACTGCCGGTCAAACCGCGCCGGCAGCGCCTGACGATTTCTCTCAAACCCTGCCGATGTCGCGTGCGATCGTATAAGCAGCCTGCGTCGCGGCGAAGATGTTTTTGGGCGTTACACAGTCACCGAGCATATAAAATTCCGGCGCGCAGCCGCCAAGCGCCTCAGCTTCTTCGCTGAGCGGCTTCTGCCCGGCGGCATAGACAACCGTATCGGCTTCGATGGTATATACGCCCTCCGGGCCTTCGACGACAATGCCCGCATCATTGATCTCCACCGCTTTCGTGGATGTAAGAATCTTCATCTTGATTTCCGGATGCGCGATCAGATATTCACGGATGGCAATGCCATGCACGAGGGGATCTCCCACGACCATGCCTCCGAACGCCGAAAACCGTTCGGACGTCTCTTTATCGTCCGGCGAGGCGCAGGTGCGCGGCAGCATTTCGATAATTGTAACGTCATGTTCCGTCTGGGCCAGGAAAACACCCAGCTCCAAGCCTACGAGTCCGCCGCCCAGTATGGCGACCTTTCTGCCAACTTTATCAGGATCGTAATAGACCTCTTCCGCACCGAAAACATTTTGTCCGTCAATTCCGGGCACGGGTGGCCGGATCGGGCGCGAACCCATAGCCGCGATGATGACGTCGGGCCCAATTTCTTCAGCGGTCTTACTTGTCACCGCCGTGCCCAGCCGAACCTCCACGGACGACCTTGAGATAAGACGCTCCTGTAAGTCAAGATACTCCTCAAGATGCTTTTTGAACGGGATATTCTTTTCGCAGCGCAGGACGCCGCCGAGTTTGTCCGTCTTTTCACACAGGATAACCCTGTGCCCGCGCTCGGATGCCGTCAGGGCCGCCTGCATGCCGCCGATACCGCCGCCCGCGATCAAAACCGTCTTCGTCTTGCGCGGGGGAATATCAAACATGTTTTCAAGCTCGTTCCCAATCACGGGGTTCGTCGCACAGTAAAAAACGCCGCCCATCGTACTGTAGGAAAAGCAGTTATAACAGCGCAGGCATTTATTAATCTCATCCTCTCGCCCCGTCCGCGCTTTAAGCGGCAGATTCGGGTCGGCCAGCGTCTGCCTGCCGAGCTGGACAATGTCGGCCTGGCCGGATGCGATGATCTCTTCCATCTGTTCAGGATCCGTCAGTGCGCCGACGGTCGCCACCGGCGTTTTAACATGCTTTTTGACCTCGGCCGCCAGATGTACGTTCACGCCGTCGGGCATGAACATACTCGGATGCGTCACCATGCTGGCCGCATCGATCTCGTGATGGCCCGCGGATACATGGAGCAGGTCCACTTTTCCGTCCAGCGTCTTTGCAATCTCGACGCCATAATCCAGATCGTATCCCTCGTCTCCAAGAAATTCCGCGCCGCTGATACGTATCTCTATCGGAAAACCCGGGCCGACGGCACGCCGGATCGCTTCGATGGCCGCAAGCGGAAAGCGCATGCGGTTCTCGAAGGTCCCGCCCCAGCGGTCCGTCCTTTTATTGTCACGCGGCGACATGAACTGCGAAAACAGCCAACCGTGTCCGCCGTGTATTGTAACCATATTAAAGCCGCATTGGCGCGCAAAAGCGGCGCCCTCGGCAAAACTTTGGATCAGATGTTCGATCCAGGCCTCGTCCATGGCGCGGATCGGCGTGCCGTCTTCCCGTACGCCGTCCGTGAATCCGTAGATGAAACCTTCCCGTTCCGCCATTATGTTGGAATTGACACCGGCGTGGTTAAGCTCGACGGATGCCACTGCGCCGTGGCGTGTGATGGCATTGGCTGTCAGCGTCATTGTTGCTTTGCCCTTGACGTCGTCACCCCGCAACTGGAAAGGGTGGCTGTGCCCGGCACGCGTGTCCACCATGAAGTCGCCGACACATACGGACGCAAAACCGCCCATGGCCTTAGTCTCATAAAACGCGATGCCTTCCCTTGTTAAAAATCTGTCGGCCGTCAGGTGCGGATAATCCTGCGGAGAAGAAAAAATCCGATTACGGAAAAGCTGCTTTCCAAGACGGATTGGCTCGAAAAGGTGTTTATATTTCAGCATATCATATTCCGGAACGGTTTACGTCCCGCCTCCTTCGAATCGATTATACCATTTACCTTATATTTTTTTAAGTGAAATGCGGTAATTTTTATAAAATATCCGGCAGACGGTCGCCTGCCGGATACTTTATTGCGTATATTTTACTTCACAACCGGGACTTTTTCGCTTTTCTTTTTTTTCTTGACACGCACCAAACCCTTACTGCGCCGACTCGTATACATGTTAATCGAGACGGCAGTAATGATAATAGCGCCCTGTACAAACATCGTATAGTCCGACTTCACGCCCAAAAGGTTGAGCATGTTTGTGATGATGCCGACGAGAAGCGCGCCGAAAATCGCACCTGAAACGCCGCCTTCACCGCCGGCCAGGTTAAGGCCTCCGACAACCATTGCCGTAAGCACGTTGCCTTCGTAGCCGTTGGCTGTCGTCGGCCCGGCGATCATGTTCATGGAGGCCAGGATCATACCGCCGATACCGGCTGAGATGGAGCAGATGATATAGGATACGATGGTCGTGATATTCGTGTTGATGCCGACAAGCTTTGATGCGACCGGATTCCCGCCCACAGCATACAGCCTGCGTCCAAAAACCGTTTTACTCAGTATGATGGCGCATATGACGGCGTAGATGATAAAGATCACCTCAGGCATCGGGAGCGCGCCGAAAAGCCTGGCATTGCCGAGCTTATACATGAGGCCGTCGTCTATGATCTGGACATAATGGCCGCCTGTTACAAGCATAACGAAGCCATAGATAAGATATTTCGTAGCCAGCGTCACAACGAATGCCGGAATGGAAAAGTACGTGACAAGGACACCGTGTACGATGCCTACGCCGATGCACACCGCGATGGCGATAAGAACGCCCGTGACAAAGCCGGCCGTGGTATAGCCGCTGGCCTGAGCGTTCATGGAGAGAATCGACGCCGTCAGCGCCGCCATCGAGCCGACGGACAGGTCCAGGCCGCCGACAAGGACGACGAAGAGCATGCCGCAGGCCATGATGCCGTACAGCGAGATCGCCAGCAAAATGTTTGAGGCGTTGGCCGGCAAAAAGAAGTTCCTCTCGAAGATCGCCATTGCGATCATAATGAGGACGATGATCGTCACTCTCTGTCCCCATTGATTTCCGAGAAAGTTCATGATTTTTTTCATAATGCCGTTCCCTCCTCGGTGTGTTCGCCGGATGATGCCAGCAAAATGGCGGACTGTGTGGCGGCCTCATGTGTAAATTCCTCAAAGAACCGCCCGTCGTGCATGACAAGGATTCGGTCTGAGACGTGGGTCAGTTCCTCCAGGTCAGACGAAACCATGATAACGACGGAACCGGACAGCGCCAGCGCGCGCATCAGGTGATAAAGCTCATGCTTAACACCCACGTCGACACCGGCCGTTGGTTCATCCAGAAGCAAAACCTGCGGCCTGCGCGACAGCCACCGGCCCAAAACGACCTTCTGCTGATTGCCGCCGGACAGGTTCCCGACGGGCAGCTGCTTCATAGGCGGCCGGATATCGTAGCTCTTGATGGCCGAAACAGCATAGTCGATCTCTTTCTTTCTGCTGACAAATCCAAGTTTCGCCAATCTGTCGTAGCTGGCAATCGCCAGGTTCTTCTCAATGGAAAGAAGCGGAACAAAGCCCTCATTGCGCCGGTCTTCCGGAACAAGGCCGAAGCCGGCCCGGATATTCTTCCCAACCGACCGGCTGACACGCTTCCCGTTAAGAGTGATCGTGCCCTTTGACGGCTTCTCTGCGCCATAGATGCACCGGATAAGCTCTGTCCGGCCGGAGCCAACGAGACCGCCAATCCCCAGAATCTCCCCGCCATACGCCTTGAAATTGACGTCCTTAAGGAGGTCTTTATAAGAAAGGTTTTTGACCTCCAGACAATTATCCTCGGTCCTGTGCCGCCGCTCCCTGTTTTTGTCCTCCTTGATCTCATGGCCAATCATCATCGTCGTGACCTTCTGGGCCGTGATTTCTTCCTTGGCGAGAACGCCGACGTTCACGCCGTCCCGCATAACGGTTAGCCGGTCGGCTAAACGATAAATCTCCTCGAGACGGTGCGAAATATAAAGGATGCTGGCGCCTTTTTTCCGGAGGCTGTCAATCGTAGCAAACAGCATGTCTGTCTCCGAAGCGGAAAGCGATGCTGTCGGCTCATCCATAATAATAAGCTTGGCATCCATCGACAGGGCTTTTAAAATCTCTACCATCTGACGTTGGGCCATACCCATTGAGCCGACAAGAGCCGTCGGCTCAAGGTCAAACCCGTACTTTTCGATGAGCGCCCGGACACGTTTTCGCATCTCTTTTTTCTGTGTAAATCCGAAACGGCCAAGCTCCTGCCCGATAAAGATATTCTCCGTGACGTCCAGCGCCGGGAACAGGCTCAGTTCCTGATAAATGACGGAAATCCCGCAGCTGCGCGCGTCCTGCCGGTTTGTTATCTGTACCGGCTCCCCCTCCATGAATATCTGGCCATCGTCCATATCGTAGACGCCGGTGATGATCTTTATGATCGTCGACTTTCCCGCGCCATTTTCACCCATCAAGGCATGTACCTCGCCGGGCCTGACACTCAGGTCGACATTTTTCAAGACCGGGATACCGTTAAACTGTTTGCATATGCCCGTACATTGGAGCAGATTTTTCTCTTCCATTTAAACACCGGCCTCCTTCGTTTCGGCAGGCTTGTCCTTTTTTCGGCCGAACTTGATTTTATTAAACTGGGCGTCAAACGCGGTCGCTAAAACAATAATGGCGCCTAAAAGGATCCATTGGTACGCGTTCGGCAGCCGATACTTATATATTCCATTCAGGATGAGCTGCATAAAAAGTCCACCTAAAAAAGCACCGACGGCGCTGCCGCGGCCGCCGCCGAGGACGAGTCCGCCGACGACGCATGCAGCAATCGCCTGAAACGCCACGTCGTTGCCCATCGTGACCGGAGCCGCTGCATTCTTTGCAGCGACAAAGGATGCGGCGATACCCGCCGTGGCCCCACAGATGACGAAGCCCATGCCTTTGACAAAATCGTTGTTGATGCCGGACATCAGCGCCGATTTTGAGTTGGAGCCCTGTGCATATGTATGCAGCCCAAAATTCGTCTTTGTCAAAACGATCGTCATAAGGATCATGAGGACAACCCAAACAACAAAAATGTTGTAGATGCCGGCAATTTTACCGCCTAAAAATGTGAAACTGGTATTCTCTATGATCCTCGACTGAATTATCCCGCCCTTTCGGAAAGCGATAAGCATAGCAAGGCCTGAATAGACGAAACCGGAGGCAAGCGTTGCGACAAATTCGGTCAGGCGTACCCGCGTGACTAGAAACGCGTTGATCCCGCCGCAGACGATACCGGTGAGTATCCCACCGAGCAGGACAACGATTCCGGGGATACCCGGTATAAAGGACAGCCGCGCACAGACAAGGCCTGAAAGCGTGACGATCCCGCCCGTAGAAAGGTCGATGCCGCCGCCGATGATGACAAAGGCGACGCCCAGAGCGACGATGCCGACCAACGACGATTCCCTGAGCAGCTCAGAAATATTCCTTGAACTCAGGAATGAATCCGTCGTAAAAGTAAAGATAACGGCAAGTATCAATACGAGCATCAGCGTGATGAGTATTCGGATGGTTTTTGTGTTCATTCTGTTTTGAACCTCCAATTATTAACGGAGTTCTTCAGGCGTTGCCTTAGACTTTTTACGGGGCCCCGCCAACGGCGGCGACCCCGTAAATTAGATGTTACTTGTTTATGATGCGTTTAACTTAGCTTTGGCCCATAACATAGGGGAAGCGGCTGACCTGCATCATATAATCGACGTTGTCCGCGTTGACCGGGATCATCGTGTCGTACACGACAGGCGTCGACTCGTAGCCGGCGGTTACGGAAGTCGTACCGGTCTGGACGAAGTACAGCGACATATGGAAAGCCATATAGTAGCGCGCATACATATCCGAGAAGTTTGTGCCGTAGATCTTGCCTTCCTGGATGGCCTGGAGGACGGGCAGATAACCGCAGTTGCCGTAGATGATGATGCCTTCATTATCGCGGCCGGCGGCCTCGATGGCCTGCAGCGCGCCGCCCGCTATATCGTCGGAGGCACAGTAGACGGCCTGAATCTCACCTGCGGGGTACTTGGTAAGCATATCTGCCATGGCAATACGGCCATTCTCCTGGGACCACATCTCGATGCTGATATCTTCAAGCATCACCATGTCGGTATTTGCTTCACAGTAGTCGATGAAAGCAGTGCCCATGCGCCCTATGGCCTTCTGAGCAGCCGGTGCGTCGAGGACGATATAGTTGCCCACACCGCCCAGCTCTTCAGCAACGATCTCAGCGGCCAGAAGTCCGGAACCGTAGTCCGTACCCTGGATATGGAACGTATGTACAGCCTGTGTGCCGCAGTCGATAGTGAGGACCGGGATGCCGGCCTCTTCGGCCTGTGTGACGGCGTCGGCGCTGGCGGCCGGATCCATGACCAGGGCGATGATCGCGTCATATCCGCCCGTGACTGCCTCAATGATCATTGAGTTCTGCCTGTTGGGGTCATACTGCGGGTCAAACGAAGTGATCGTAACGTTCGGCCAAATAAGCAGGCAGTCTGCAAAACACAGATCGATAACCTGATTAACCTGTCCTGCTGTGGACAGCGGTATGTAAGCAATATTGATTTCTTCTTCGTAGATGTCCTTTCCGGCTGCGACCTTGCCCGCTCCGACATCGCTGAGCTGGGTCGTCGGTTGCGCGGCCTCTTCGCCCGACTCGGAAGCGGCTTCGCTGGGAGCGGTGGAGGGCTCCGTGCTTTCGGACGTTGCAGGGGTATTGCCGGTGCATGCTGTCAGCAGGGCTACCATCATGAGCCCGACTAGCATGAGGGATAAAATTCTCTTAACCTTTTTCATCATAAACCTTCTTTCATTTATTATTAAAATATGGATTATCCATATTTTATTCTGCATTTATAACTGTTTGTATTATCCTCTATTAAAACGGCTTTTATATAATATATAACACTTCACGCTTTTTTACAATATAAACAAAATGGAATTATAAAACCTATAATACCACAACAACATCTACAATATTAAACTCATTATAATTGATGATCGGCATAAAAGCTTTGGATTATTCTACATATTAAAACCATTAATTTTTGTCTGAATACACAAGTTTTCATAGCAATTGGAGATAATTCAGAACGCCGGCAGACTGTAAGTCAATTTTTTTTACATTTTTCACCCGCCGGTAAACAACAACAAACATACATAGCGCAAAGCTGTTTTTGTATAAAAATAACCGGCAGACTTTTGTCTGCCGGTTATTCACGCTCGTTCTATTTTGCAACGGGGACTTTTTCCGCAGGTTTTTTTGTTTTGGCGCGTGTCAGCCCCTGGCTTCTCCGGCTCGTATACATATTCAGGATGACCGCGCCGATTATAATGACGCCCTGAACAAACTTCTGATAGTCGGAAGGTATTCCTATAAGAATCTGCACATTGTTAATAACGCCGACCAGAAGCGCGCCGAATATCGCGCCCGGCACGCCGCCTTCGCCGCCGGCCAGATTGATACCGCCGACAACCATCGCCATGAGAACATTGCCCTCATACCCGGAGGCCGTCGTCGTGCCGGCCTGCATATTCATGGAAACAAGCACCATCCCGCCGATACCGGCAGATATACTCGAAACGACATACGCAACTATGATCGTAAATCTCGTTCTGATGCCGACAAGATTTGCCGCAGTGGCGTTGCCGCCCACCGCATAAATTCTCCTGCCGTAGGTGGTGTAGCCTAATACAATGGCACAAATAATCGCATACACGATAAATATGACAACCGGCATCGGTATCCCGGCAAGTTTTGCGTTACCCAATTTGAAAAAGATACCGTCGTCTATCGCCTGAACGTATTTTCCGCCCGTCACACGCTGAACGACACCAGACAGAAGATACTGTGTGGCAAGCGTAACGACAAACGCAGGCATACCGAAAAAAGTAACGAGAGAACCGTGGAGGCACCCGACGATAATGCACACGATCAGGGATATTGCCACGCCGACAATGAAGCTCTGAACGGTGTAACCGTTTGTATCAACCTGCATGGCCAAAATAGTCCCGGAAAGCGCCGCCATTGAACCGACCGAGAGGTCCATGCCGCCCGTCAGCACGGTAAAAAGCATACCGCCTGCCATGATACCGTAGACTGCAATGGCTAATAGAATACTGGAAAGGTTCGACAACGTGAAAAACTTTTGTTGGAATATCAACATGACCACCATGATGATAACCAGGATAAGCGCTCTTTGACCCCATGCATTACCCAGGAAATTACCAATCTTCTTCATCACAGCGCAACCCCTTCCTCTGTATGCTCGCCGGACGCGGCAAGAAGGATTGCCGCCTGCGTAGCGTTATCTCGGGTAAATTCTTCAAAAAACTTACCGTCATACATGACCAGAATCCTGTCGGATACATATGTCAGTTCCGCAAGGTCGGAAGATACTATAATCACAATGGCTCCGGTCTCTGCAAGCTTCCATACGTATTCGTAGATATCCGCCTTGACCCCGACGTCAACGCCGGCCGTCGGTTCATCCATCATCAAAACCTCCGGCTCACGCGCAAGCCATTTGCCGACAACGACTTTCTGCTGATTGCCGCCGGACAGGTTGCTGACAGGATAATGAGGCATCTTCGGACGTATGTCATAATCTTTGATTGATTTTGCCGCATGTTTTTTTTCTTTGCGCCTTGATACGAACCCCGCCTTAGACAACTTGTCATAGCTCGGCAGCGCCGTATTTTTTTCTATGGAAAGGTAAGGTATGAAACCTTCGTTCCGTCTGTCTTCCGGCACAAGGCCAAATCCCGCCCGGATGTTTTTCGCTATGGACTTTGAGACAGGCTTGCCGTTTAGAAGTATCTCGCCTCCGGTGGCTTTCAGTGCACCGTATATACATTTGATCAGTTCTGTTCTCCCGGAGCCGACAAGGCCGCCGATTCCCAAAACCTCTCCGCCGTATGCCTTGAAGCCCACTTTCTTCAGGAGATTGCCATACACGAGGTCCTTGACCTCAAGGCAGTGCTCCTCGCAGATTTGCGGCTTGGGACGTACAACATCCTGTTTGATTTCATGCCCGATCATCATCGTTGTAACCGCCGTGGCGTTTATATCATTTTTCTCCAGCACCCCGACGTTTTCCCCGTCGCGCATGACGGTCAGCCGGTCAGCCACTCTGTAAACCTCTTCAAGCCGGTGGGAGATGTAAAGGATACTGGCGTCTTTTTTACGCAGTCCGTCAATCGTGTTAAACAGCTTCTCCGTTTCGGATGCGGACAGCGATGCGGTCGGTTCATCCATAATAATAAGCTTTGCCTTAAACGCCAAGGCTTTGAGGATCTCGACCATTTGCCGCTGAGCCATGCCGAGCGATTGGACGATCGCATCGGGGTCAAGCCCGAACTGATAATGGTCGATCAGAGACTGCACCCGTTCACGCATACTCTTGCTGTCCAGAAAACCACATTTGATTTCTTCCTGTCCCAGGAAAATGTTTTCCATGACCGAAAGCGCCGGAATAAGGCTCAGTTCCTGATAAATAACGGAAATGCCACAGTCGCGCGCGTCCTGACGGTTATTGATTTCAACCGGTTGTCCGTCTATAAATATCTGACCGTCATCCTTTGTATATACGCCGGTTATGATTTTTATGATTGTGGACTTGCCGGCGCCGTTCTCACCCATCAGCGCGTGGACTTCACCGTAATTGATGCTAAGGTCAACGTTCTTTAAAACTTTGACGCCGTTGAATTGTTTGCAAATACCTTTCGCCTCGAGGAGAGTCCTTTTATTTTCCATTTTATTCCCTCCCCTTACTGGTTTGCGAGCGCCCGAAGGCGTTTTTCGTTTATTTTGTTGAATTGGGCGTCAAACGACGTGGCCAGAATAATTATGGCGCCTTGAAGGATATACTGCCATTCCGTCGATATCCCGTATTTATAAAGGCCGTTCATAATAACCGTCATAAACAGCGCGCCGAACATAGCGCCGATGGCGTCGCCCTTTCCGCCGCCGAGCACAAGTCCGCCGACGACACTTGCCGCAATCGCTTCAAATTCCTTGCCGCTGCCAAGGCTGGCGGATGCCGAACTCTGGTATGCGCTTACAAAACCGGCGGCAAGTCCCGCGCAGGCTCCGCAGATGATGAAACCAAGCCATTTGATTTTGTCGGTATCAACGCCGGACATCCGGGCAGATTTAAGATGGGAACCCGTCGCGTATGTATAAAGCCCGAACCGCGTTTTCGACTGAACGACAAGCATGATAGCAGCGATAATAATCCATGCGATTGTCATGTAATAAACACCGCCGATTTCTTTTCCAAATGCGGTGAAGCTGTCATTCGTCAGATATTTGGCTATAATCCGCCCGTTTTCTCTAAATGCCAGCATTAAGCCAAGACCCGTGTAAACAAAACCCATCGCCAGCGTTGTAACGAATTCTGTTACGTGCAGCTTTGTAATGATGTATCCGTTAATAACGCCGCACAGGCAGCCAACCAAAACGGCAACAAGCATGGCGACAATACCGGGCACGCCTTCAATACAGGAAACCCTGGCGCAGACAATAGCCGCCGTACAGACAATTCCGCCAACCGACAGATCGATGCCGCCGGCGATTATAACAAAAGCCACGCCCAGCGCAACTATTCCCACATAGGCCGAGTCCAGAAGCACGAGCGACAGGTTCCGCCATGTAAAGAAGTTATCTGTCGTCAACGCGTAAACCAGAACAAGAACCACGACCAGCCCCACAGAAATCAATCTGCGGGTATGTTTTATTTTCATTCTATTGAACCTCCAATATGAGAAAAAAGAAAATATTCCAACGTCGCGTACATTTCACCATACACTAATATAACGGGGCCCATCATAAGGAAGGGCCCCGTTACTAAAGACTTATTTATTCGATATCAGGCCAATGTATTCAGATTTGCCCCGCTGCCTTACATATCCCAGTGCGAGATTGCAATGATATCATCAACATTCTCGGCAGTGCAGGCCAAAGCGCCCTGGTCAACCGTCGGCGTCGACTCATAGCCCGCTGTAACGGAGGTAATACCGTTTTGTATAAAGTACAGCGCGAAGTAAATCGACGTTGAAGCTTCAACATAGTAGTTGGAATAGGTTGTGCCAAACATACGGCCTTCCTTGATCGCTGTCAGCGAAGACGGATAACCGATGTTGCCCCATACAAGAATACCTTCGTCCTGACGGCCGGCCGCTTCGATCGCCTGAACCGCGCCCATGGCGATATCATCCGAGGAACCGTAAACCGCGTCAATATCATCATATTTCGTCAGAAGGTCACGCATGGTGGTGTTGGCATTTTCCTGTGACCAGTTGGCTATATTCTGGTAGTCGATGATTTCTATATTCGTATTCTCTTTCATGTACGCCTCAAAACCAAGACCCATTCTGGAGGAGGACACCTGCTCGGCCGGGCAATCAAGAATTATCGCTTTACCTTCGTTCCCGAGAGCCTCCGCAACCACCTCGGCGCCCATCCAGCCGGCGGCGTAGTCGCTGCCCTGAATATGGAGCACATGCTTTCCGTCACAGCCGCAGTTAAAGGTGACAACCGGAACGCCCGCTTCTTCAGCCGCTTCGACGGCGTTTGCAAGCGCCGCAGCATCGGCGGCTTCAAGTATGATCGCCTGGTATCCCTGCGTTACAGCCTCGTTAATTAAGGAAATTTGGGTTGTCGGATCATATCCGGCTTCAAAAGTATCAACAACTACATTGTCATAGAAAATGAGCTGCTCAGCGAATGCATCCGCAACAAGGATATTGCCTTGCCCAAGCGAGCTCAGCGGTATGTATGCAATTTTCACCTCGTCGTTGAAGATATCCACCTTGTTCCCCAGCGCGGCTATACCTTCCGGGGCGGCTTCTGAGCCTTCCGATGCAGTATCGGCATCTTTGTTTCCACACGCGGTGAACAAGGTCATCACCATAAGAATCGCAAAAATCAAGGAGAGTGCCCGTCTAATTGTTTTCATTTTCATCCTTCTTTCATAAAAAATAATAAATATGGTTTCTCCATATGACTACATGACTTCATAAAAACAACGCCGTTTAGTTTGATTTAGCCTAAATTTTACGATATTCTTGTCACATTTGACAATTCCGCGTTGAATATATCCCTCAACTACAGCAAAACTAATAATAATCATTATACTTTATAACAACACAAAATGCTTTGTATTTTCTCACATATTGAAAGTCTATTTTTTTGTAACTAAAAACAAATTATTCGTATCACGCGTACAATTTTGTTGTTTGTTAGTTACATATTTCGACCGTGTAAAACGGATATCATGTAATATCTATACCATTTTGTGATTTATAATAAATCACAAAATACAAAAAGTCGTTGTTGATATTTATAATATCAACAACGACTCATCCTTTCAGGGATTCATCCATCATCCATCGGATACTTCCGAATCGGATATTCTCCCGTCACCAGGTCTTTCCGGTTGTACTCGACCCACACAAGAACATTTTCGGAATATAAGAGCGCATACCCCCTTCTGACGCCCGACTGTCTTTCGTGCCCGGCGCTTCTTTCAAATCCTGAAACCGTACGCGCGAAGCGCTTATCCAAAACGCGCAGCGACGGCGGAAGCTTTCCGGATGCGTTTGTGGCCAGCCGGTCGCAGGCCATGTGATCGCGCAGCGCCGTTCTTTCAACGCCATCAAGCGTACTGAAATAATCAAAGACCAAAGCCGTCAGGTCGTCGAGCGAAATGCCGCCTTTGATCTGTGCGGCCAGAAGCGCTCCGGCGTTCCAAAACAGTTCAAACGGCGTTATATCTGTCCGCTCGAGTACATATGCCAGCGTCCGCCGGAACCGTCCGCTGTTGTACAGCCGGTCGAGCACAGCCTCCGTGTCGTGCAGCCGAATAAGTTCGCCTGACGTCAGCCAGGGCGTCGCGCTCACCACATAGGGCGGTTCTTCTGAAAAGCGGCAGGGGAACTGTTCCGGGTCTTCGCGCATCGGCGATCCGTACAGCAGCTTCAGAAAACCCATCTGGAGCATATGCGGTCCGAGCCGGTACGCCGTATTAAAGCTTTCGGCAAAGGTGTCCCGATCCTCATACGGCAATCCGGCTATGAGATCGACATGGATATGGATATTTCTGAAGGATAAGAGACGCTCAATATTGTTTTTGAGCTTATGCATATCAGTCTTCCGGTTGAGCGCTTCAAGCGTTTTGGCGTGAAAGCTCTGGAGCCCGATCTCAAACTGGATAAGTCCGGCCGGCGCCGTTTTTAAAAGCGCCAGCGTTTCATCGTCCAGGAGGTCTCCTCCGATCTCAAAATGAAAGCAGACGCCGTTTGGGATGTGCGTTTCATAGTTATCAATAATAAATGAAAACAGCTCTTTGGCCCGCCGGCGGTCGGCGTTGAACGTCCGGTCAACGAGTTTGACTGTTTTCGTACCGCTGCCTGCCAGAAGAAGCAATTCCTCTTTTGCCCGCTCAAGCGGGAAAAAACGGACGCCCGCGCCCCGCCCGGAAAGGCAGAACGCACATTGAAACGGGCAGCCCCGGCTCGTTTCGAGATATGCTATGCGCCCGCCCAGCGCAGCTAAATAATCTTCCCCATATGGGCACGGCGGCTCGTCCGTCGGGCAATACGGCGCTTTGACGACCGGCGCGCCGTCCGCCCTGCAGCAAATGCCCGGTATGCCGCCGGTTTCCCGTCCTGCATACAACGCGCTCAACAAATACGCAAACGGTTTTTCACCCTCGCCCGACAGAACATAATCGGCCTGCGTCAGTTCGTCCAGCACGCTGCCGGCATTGAAGCTCACCTCCGGGCCTCCGAGAATAATAACGGCATCCGGCAGCGCCGCTTTGATGACCGGCAGCAGCTTTTTGATAAACGCAATGTTCCAGATATAGCAGCACAGGCCGACAGCCTGCGGTTTTCGTGAAACGATCCGCTCTGAGGCAGCTTCAACGTCCATATTGACCGTGCCTTCAACGACCTCGGCCGATATCCCTTCAAGACCGTACGCCTTGACGCCCGCAAGCAGATACCAGGGCGCGAGCGCGGAATGGATGTAATTTGAATGAAGCATGCAAATGACGGCTTTCATTCCTTGTCTCCTTTGTCCCGCCGCTTCAGCATGGACAGTGAAATCCTTTTTTTCTCCGGGTCAACACTCAGCACGGTCACGGTAACGATATCGCCGACTTTGACCATCTGTGAAGGATGGCGGATATACCGATCTGCCATCTCAGAGATGTGCACAAGGCCGTCCTGATGCACGCCGATATCTACGAACGCACCGAAATCAATGACATTTCGGACCGTGCCGACGAGCTCCATCCCTGCTTTTAAGTCCTTCAATTCCATGATGTCCGTACGGAGCATCGGCCGGGGGAGTTCGTCGCGGATATCACGTCCGGGTTTCTGCAGCTCGGCAACGATATCGCGCAGCGTCGGAACCCCGACGCCGCAGCTGCCCGCCACTTTTTCTTCGCCGGCTTCCCGAACGCGCTGCGCCAGTGCCGCGCCGCCGTCCTGTTCGGTCAGCTCAAGCTCGAACATTTTTAGCAGCTTCTCTGCCGCAGCATATGATTCCGGGTGGACGGACGTGTTGTCCAGCATGTTCTTCCCGCCCGGTATGCGAAGGAATCCCGCACACTGCTCATAAGCCTTCGGTCCCAGCTTCGGAACCTTTTTAAGTTCGGCCCGTCTGTTAAAGCACCCGTTTTCGTCCCGGTATGCAACGATATTCTTTACGACTGCTGAATTAAGACCCGAAATATACGCCAGCAGATACGATGAGGCCGTATTCAAATCCACGCCGACACTGTTGACGCAGTCTTCCACGACGCCGCCGAGCGCTTCATCGAGCCGCGCGGGCATCATATCGTGCTGATACTGTCCTACACCGATGGCCTTTGGGTCAATTTTGACAAGTTCGGCCAGCGGATCCAACAGACGCCGCGCGATCGATACGGCGCTTCTTTGTGTCACATCAAAATCCGGGAACTCCTGGGCGCCCAGCTTTGATGCCGAATAGACCGACGCGCCCGCCTCGTTTACCACCATATAGCCGACGGGCTTTTTAAGCCCGGATATAAGCCCGGCAACGAAAATCTCAGTTTCCCTCGAAGCGGTGCCGTTGCCGATGGCGATGGCTTCAACGTTATGCTTATCAATGAGCCGTCCCAGTTCCAGCTTCGCCGCTTCCGTCTTGTTCTGCGGCGGCGTCGGATAGACAACGGCCGTATCGAGCACCTGTCCGGTCTCGCTGACGACGGCGACCTTACAGCCCGTCCGGTAGGCGGGGTCCAGTCCCATGATGACCTTGCCCTTGACCGGCGGCTGAAGCAGCAGCGGTTTAAGATTGAGCGCGAACATACCGATTGCCTGCTCCGAGGCGCGCTCCGTAAGCGCCGCGCGCACTTCCCGCTCGACAGCCGGTGCGATCAACCGTTTCCACGCGTCTAAAACGGCGTTTTTCACCGGCTCGGTCGTGATCGAACCGGGCCTTAAAAACCGTGTGAAAAGAATATTGAGCGCAGGGGCGTCGTCCAGTTCGATTTTGACCTTCAGGAAATCTTCCTTCTCACCCCGGTTGATTGCCAGAATACGATGGCTCGGAATTTTAAAAACGGGCTCCGAGTAATCGTAATACATCTCATAAACAGATTTTTCCGCAGCAGCCGCTTTTGAGACGATCCGGCCGTTTTTCGCCATCAGCTCGCGCAGCCGCTTGCGGCAATCGGGATCGTCGGCGACGCTCTCGGCTACAATATCTCCCGCCCCGGCCAGTGCGCTCTCCCAGGTGTCCACGCCCTTTGCAGCATCGACATACGGCAAAGCGAGCTCCCTGAGGCTGCCGTGCCGGATGTTCTGGGCAAGTAAAAGCTCGGAAAGCGGCTGGAGTCCCTTTTCACGCGCGATGGTCGCCCGCGTACGCCGTTTTGGCCGGAAAGGCCGGTAAATGTCCTCAATTTCCGCAAGCGTCAGCGCATCGTCCAGCGCACGGGACAATTCATCCGTCAATTTCTCCTGCGATGCGATGCTCTCACGGATCTCCTCGCGGCGTTTTTCCAGATTCCGCAGATAGGCCAGCCGGTCGCTCAGTTCACGCAGCACCTGATCGTCGCACGAGCCGGTCATCTCCTTGCGGTAGCGGGCGATAAACGGGATGGTACACCCCTCGTCGATAAGCGAGACGATATTCCGGACATGCTCGGGTCTCAGCTTAAATTCCTGTGAAAGCAGCGAAATAATATCCATAACAAACCTCACATTCGAAATGTAACCCGATTATAGCATATCCGGACCCGTTTCGTATAAAAAGAAAGAAAGGCCTTTTGAACGCAGCGGCCTTTCTTTCTTTATTGATTATTTATGACGCCTGCTTTTTCACCCCGTAGCCGAACCGGTCGAGCACCGGAACAAGGATCATTGAGACGACAGCTGTTATTATCAGCTCGGGCAGCATATAGCTGCCGTTATACAGCAGCGAATAGATCCAGACGGGCGTCCCTTCCGGGGCAAAGCTGCCCCAGATAATGATGCCGGAAACAAAACTGCATATAAAGCGCAGAAAAACGACGACAGACGCGCCCACGGCAACACTGGCTACGCGGCTGTTAATCGGTTTCCCGAAAAACGCCGCCGTTCCCAATACCGTAAACGCCAGCACATAGTCCAGCAGGACGACGCCGGCAAACGCTAAGAGTGTTTGGACGGGCGGGGCGTAAAAGCCGAGCGCCATCTGAAGCAGGCTGTGCGCAAAGGCGGTGCCGACGCCCCATTTGATCCCATGCCGGTACGACACGAGCACGAGCGGCATCATACTCGCATATGTGACCGAACCGCCCTGCGGCATCTTGATGGGCGGCAGCAGGCTCAAAACGGTCGCCATGGCGAGCATCATCGCGCATTCTACTAAAATCCAGGTTGTTCTTCTTTTCATAGGTTCCTCCCTAAAATTGAAATTGAACATGAACCTGACTTGCGAAAATCCTGCCGGCCGGCTCCGCGGCGTTGTCTTTCGAATAAAAAAAGCACTCTGAATGCCGCAGAGTGCCGTAAAACTTTCCTACGCTGGCATTATCCAGATCAGGTCTAAGGGTCCGCAGCGTCAATCCGCCGCATCTCAGCCGAGTGTACTCAGCACCCCTGATATTCTGTTCAGCGACAGTATATATTATCAGCGCGATGCTGTCAATAAAGAAGGGGAAGCAGCGCTTCCCCAAATACGATTTCAGCCGTCTGCCTAGCTGCCGATATTGCGCTCCGCCATTTCTATGGCCTTGCGGACAATATTGCCGCAGTCTCTCGATGAGACTGCGCCCCAGCCGCCGTTTTTAACAGTCTCAAACACACCGAGCTCCTTTGCGATCTCCATTTTGAGATTTTCAGACATCATGCCGTTTCGTCCGCTCAAATCAGTACCTCCTCATTTCAAAGCAACGACGAGAAAATGGCATTTTCCGCCGTGCTTTTCCTTTAGGATTTTTCTTTTTTTCAGCCGATTCTTTAAACCGGCGCATATTTAGTTTCATACATTTAAAAATAAATATGCTGGCAGTTGTTAAGTCAAATCTTATTTTTTCACAGCTTTAAAAGCAGCGCGTTGATCTTATCGCTTGTTTTTTCCCGTTCTCTGTAAACCCATTCCGGTTCAAAGCGGATACCGAAGTTTTTGGAAAATGAATAATAAAGCCCCAGTTTCTGATAATATTTTTCATATTGATAAAGTGTGCCGCCTGCCGCCGCGGGTTTGGCTATTTCCTGCTCCTTCCGTATAAAAAAAGCATAAACGTAATCCAGAAAGCACTGCATCATCTCCGTGTCCTTCACGTCAAACGGCAGCAGCATCAGGCGGTACTGCACGTTTTCCGGCAGCTTATATGGCCGGAGGCTATCCAGTATCAACAGATAATCCCGCACATCCATTTTCGTGTAACAGGCGGTCTCTTCCCCGGTCGTGCTCCACAGCGCCAATTTCTCCCTAAGCGGCAGCCCCTCGATCCGTACGATCGCCTCTCCCGGACCCAATACGGCCTTATAAATCGGTTCGTCCGCCGTTTCGAGATTTTCCCGGATAAAATGCGGATTCTCACGCGCCGTACAGACATACCCGACATCGTAGATGCCTTTCCGCCCTGCCCGGCCGCCGATCTGCTTGACCTCCTGCGACGTGATATAACGTTTTTCCTCACCGTCGAACTTGATGAGGTCCATAAAGATGATCCGCCGTATCGGAAGATTGACGCCCATGCCGATGGCGTCCGTTGTGATGAGAAGTCTGTTTTCGCCGCTGACGAATGTACGGTACTGCATACGCCGGACCTCCGGCGGCAAATCGCCGTAAATCACGCTGTTTTTGATGCCCTTGTCCTGATAGAATTTTGAAAGCTCCAAAACCCGTTTTTTTGAAAATGCCACCAGCGCGTCGCCTTTTTGCACCTTGTTCGGTGAAAATACTTCATCACAGACCTCGAGCGGCGTATCCCGCTTGTATTCGATGACCTCATAGTCATCGACGCAGTCTTTTAAAATATCTTCCACAAGTCTGCGGGCGTTTGCCGCGCCGCAAACGTGGATTTCCGGGCACCGGAGCCCCAAAACGGCGCGCGTCCAGGCCTGTCCCCTCTGTGAATTGCCGATCATCTGGATCTCATCTATAACGGCAACATCGTATTCGCGCTCAATATCGAGCTTTTCTATCGTCGAGCTGACATGGCGGGCATTATCCGCCAGCAGCTCTTCTTCGCCCGTAATGAGATGGCACGGCACGCCCTCGCGGTTTAAACGCTCGTAGTTTTCCAGCGCGAGGATGCGAAGCGGCGCGAGATACACGCCGTTTTGAGCCTGTTTCAGCCGTTCGATGGCCCGGTATGTTTTTCCCGTGTTCGTCTCTCCCAAATGCAGAATGAAACGGCGATTCATAGCGCGCGCCGCCGTGTACTCGTCCTTCGGGTTCTCCGGGAAGCACTTTTTAAACTGCTCGGCGATCACCTTCGGTATATGGCTCGTGACCAAAACGGAAATGATGCCGGAGGATATATAGCCGTTGCGGTCCGTATCTACAATCTCCTCGAACCGGTATGATGCGCCTTTCTTTTTATTGTAGTGGTTCAATAACCGTATAGAGATTTCATCCAGCAGCGCCAGGTACCCGTTCATAACGCTGTCAAAACCTTTGAAGTCCCGGTATTGCATCACTCTGAGCGCTTTGATCCGCTTGCGGACGCTCGCTTCGTGATCCCACAGCTTGCTGTCCCGCGAGTTTTTTACGATATAGGCGGTTTGATCCAGCTGCTTTTTGAGCATCTCAAATTCCCGCAGGGCTTTCCGCGCTTTCTTCATATTAGAGCCGTCCTTAACAATCTTAATATCATTAGCGTTTCAAATCATTATCCGGATATACGAATCATCGGCATATTTAGAAAATGAGACGGCATTTCTGCCGTCTCGTTTGTTTTTATATGTCCAGCGCCGCGAAGTGGCCTCGGAAGACGGCCTGCGTCACCTGCGCCGGTTTGACGCAGTCCCCGAGCTCGTACACCTCCGGCGCGCAGTCGCGCAGACTGTCGGCAGCGCCGCGCAGAGCCCGCTGCCCGACCGCGACAACGACCGTATCCGCTTCGATCAGGACTTCATTGCCGTCCTTGTCCGTACAAGTCAAGCCGGTTTTGTCCACGTGCGAGCCGCGTAACCCCGTCCGGGCCTTAACCGTCTTGGAAAGCTCCTCAAGAAGGAGCGGCCGGTGCCGCCCGTTGGCGTCCGGACACAACTCCTCGAGCATTTCGACGACGGTCACATCCCGGCCTTCATGGGCTAAATGGACGGCCGTCTCGCAGCCGACGAGCCCGCCGCCCAAAACGGCGACCTTTTTGCCGACACGGTCTCTGCTTTTATATAAATCGTTGGCCACAATAACGTTCTCCCCGTCGATCCCGGGAATGGGCGGGACGACCGGCGAGGCGCCAACGGCGACGATCAGGACGTCGGGAGCGATGCTTAGGGCAAACTCCGGCGTCACCTCGGTGTCAAGCCGCACCTCGACGCCCGCCCGCTGCATCTGGCGGGTCTTTGTCGCTATAAAACCATAGAGGTCCGTTTTGAACGGGATCCCCCGCTCCGATTTCAATGCGCCGCCCAGTTCCCCGCTCTTCTCACAGAGCAGGACCGAATGGCCGCGCTCGGCCGCAGTAAGAGCGGCCTGCATACCGCCGGGGCCGCCGCCGGTAACCAGCACCTTTTTCGGTTTTGTCTGCGGCGCTGCAAAGCTCAGTTCATATTCATTGCCGATGACCGGATTGAGCGCGCAGATCCTCAGGCCCGTCGTCAGGCGCTCGGCCATGCAGGTGAAGCACCGGCAGCACCGGACGATCTCGTCGTCGCGCCCCGTCCAGGCCTTCTTCGGCAGATACGGGTCGGCCAGGAGCGCCCGCGCCATTTCCACGACGTCGGCTTTCCCGGACGAAATGATTTCATCCATCATGGACGGTTCGTTTAAAGCGCCGATGGTTGCCACCGGTATTTTGACATGCTTTTTGATCTCGGCGGCGTAGTGGACGTTGACGCCGCGCTCCATGAACATGGACGGGTGCGTTTTATCAAAGCTCCCGTGGTGTGCGCCGGTAGAGATTTGAATGAGATCGACGCGGCTTTCGATCATTTTGCAAAACGCGACGGTATCCTCAAACGGATAACCGTCCGCCATATACTCCTCGGCGCTGATACGGACCTCAAGGGGGAAGCCCGGTCCGACGACCGACCGGATCGTATCGAACACCTCAAGGGCCAAACGCGCGCGGTTAGCTATGCTCCCGCCGTATTCGTCCGTCCGCTTGTTCGTGGACGGGGATAAGAACTGCTGGAGCAGCCAGCCGTGTCCTGAATGGATGAGCATCATTTCAAATCCGGCGTCCTTGCACATTTTCGCGGCAAACGCATAATGGCCCAGGAGCTCTTTGATATCGTCCTTCGTCATAGCGCGCGCCGTCTGGACGCCGTCAGAATAGTCGTCGCTCGGCCCCAGCGCCGGGCCGTCCGTCAATGCGTATTTCCCACCGTGAGACAGCTCGATGCTGGGAACCGCGCCATGCCGTTTAATCGCCTTGGCCGCCATGGCCAGGCTGTCTTTGGCGTTCGGCGCATCCAGCACGACCTGGATGGGATAATATTTGCCCATTTTTCCGTCGACGATCACTTCGCTGACCGTGACGGCCGCCGCCCCGCCCTTAGCGCGCAATTCATAAAAAGCGATAGCTTCCGGCGTCAGGCAGCCGTCCGACGTTAAAATCGGATACGTCATCGGCGCAGCTATGATGCGGTTTTTCAGCACCACGCCGCCGACCTTTAACTGTGAAAACAAAGCAGGGTATTTTCTTTTCAATTCAAATCACTCTTCCAGTAAAGTTTATATAGCTGCTATTATACCACACTTGCTTTGAAAGACCCAGAGCGCCGGAGTTTTTTTGAGCGTTTTCTGTAAACGGCGCTGCACCGTCTTTTTATTTCTCAAAACGCTCATTCAGGCAGGCTAAATTGTTAAAATATAATCAAAGTACAAAAAAATATAAACAATTTACAAGACATAAATAAGAAAATATAAGTATAATCTTATCGATAACCAAATATCGATTAATGCGGAAGGAGACCGGGCATATGGCAGTGAAGAAGGATTCACCACCCATTTCCGTGCAGACGCTCAGACGTTTGCCGATCTATCTCAATCATCTCAAATCACTGGACAAAGAGAAAATCAAAATCATATCCTCTCCTGCTATTGCAAAGGCGCTGAATCTGAACGAAGTGCAGGTACGGAAAGACCTGGCGGCAATTAAAAGCGGCGGCCGGCCCAGAACGGGATATCTTTTAGAAAAACTTATTGCAGATATGGAGGCCTATCTGGGTTACGGGAATGTCACCGAAGCCGTTTTGGCCGGCGTCGGGCATATGGGACGGGCACTTTTGTCGTACAAGGGTTTTGACACGTACGGACTCAATATCGTCGTTGGATTTGATGTCAACGACAAAGTCATCGGGTCGGAAGTAAACGGTAAAAAGGTACTGCCGCTTCATAAAATGGTCGACCTGTGCAAACGGCTGCATGTCAATATCGGCATAATCACCGTACCGTCGGAAAACGCGCAGGAGGTCTGCGATTTAATGGTAAAGGCGGGCATCGGAGCGATATGGAATTTTGCCCCCGTCAAACTCATTGTGCCGGACGACGTACTTGTTCAAAACGAAAACATGGCGTCTTCGCTGGCCGTACTGTCCAAGCATTTAAAAAAGAAAATCAAGAAAAAGGGGGACGCTGATTAAGACCGCCTTCAGTATCTTTCAAAAACGGAATATAAGTAACTATTCAAGGAGGCCAGCATATGGGCAGCACTATCACAAAAAAATTCAGCCGCGCCTGCGAGATCCTGGACAAATATGAGCGCAATCCGGCAAAGCTTATACCGATCCTGCAGGATATGCAGGAAGAGTACGCATATCTCCCGGAGGAAATCATGACGTTCATTTCGGTCGCGCTGGGCATATCGCCCTCAACCGTCTACGGCGTGGCGACGTTTTACGCGCACTTTACGCTGGAGCCGAAGGGCCGCCATGTAATCAAGGTCTGCGACGGCACGGCCTGCCACGTCAAGAAATCCGAAGGCATTTTAAATGCGATTGAAAAGCACCTTGGCCTGTCAAAAGACCGCAGAACGACAGAGGATAAGCTGTTCACGCTCGAAACGGTGGCTTGCCTCGGCGCTTGCGGACTTGCCCCCGTCGTCGTCATCGACGATCAGGTGCACGGGCTGATGACGCCGGAAAAGGTCGTCGAGCTCATTGAGTGCATCCAGAAGGAGGAATCCGTGCATGTCTAGCCATATGACGCTTGAAGAGAGAAAAAAAGCATTTGATGAATGCATGTCCGAATACAAGGCCAGGATTATCATCTGTGCCGGTACGGCCTGTGTGGCCAACGGGTCGCTCAAGGTCTATGCGAGGTTTCTTGAATATATAAAGGAAAAAGGCCTCTCAATCGCCGTGACGCTCCATAAAGAAAAAGCCGACGCCATCATTTCGCAAAGCGGCTGCCAGGGCTTTTGCCAGATGGGTCCGCTCGTAACCCTTTACCCGCAGGGCGTGCTGTATACAAAGGTCCGGCCCGAGGACGTTCCTGAAATCGTTGATGAAACGCTTCTGGGCGGCCGGCTGATCGATCGGCTGATGGTCCGTTCCCCGTCCGGCGACAAGCCGCTGGCCGACAAGGAACATATCCCGTTTTACGCCAAACAGCAGCGAACCGTTCTGCGGCTTTGCGGCAACATAGACGCGCAGGATATCGACGAGTATATCGCCAACGGCGGCTATATGATGGCAAGAAAGGCCGTCACATCTATGAGCGGCGATGAAATCTGCGACATCATGCTGGGCACCGGGCTTCGCGGACGCGGCGGCGCGGGCTTCCCCACCGGCCGCAAATGGGCGCTTACACGCGTACATAAAAGCGATGTCAAATACATCATCTGCAACGGCGACGAGGGCGACCCCGGTGCTTTTATGGATCGCTGCGTCATGGAGGGCAATCCCCACAGCGTCCTGGAGGGCATGATCATTGCGGCCATGGCCGTTGACGCGACGCAGGGATATGTATATGTCCGTACGGAATACCCGTTGGCCGTGACCCGCCTGAAAATCGCGATTGAAGACGCCCGGGCCGCAGGCGTTCTTGGAGAAAACATATTCGACAGCGGCAAATCGTTTGATATCGACGTCATGGAGGGCGCGGGCGCTTTCGTCTGCGGCGAGGAAACGGCGCTTATCGCCTCCATGGAGGGTAAACGCGGCATGCCGTCGCCGAAACCGCCCTTCCCTGCCGAGTCCGGCCTCTTTGGTAAACCCACCGTTATAAACAACGTGGAAACGCTCGCCAGCATCCCCGTTGTTATGCAGATAGGCGCGGAGGCTTACGCCAAAATCGGGACTGAAAAATCAAAGGGCACGAAAACGTTCGCGCTCACCGGCCATGTGGCCAACACGGGACTTATCGAGGTGCCGTTCGGTACGACACTCCGTGAGATCGTCGGCGACATCGGCGGCGGCGCGATGACCGACGACGGGACGATGTGCGGGATCGATTTCAAGGCCGTCCAGATCGGCGGGCCGTCCGGCGGCTGCCTGACTAAGGAACACCTCGACATGCCTCTCGACTACGAAAACCTGTCCGCCGTCGGCGCGATGGTCGGTTCAGGCGGACTCGTCGTCATGAACAACGAGACGTGTATCGTTCAGATCGCCCGGTTTTTCATGCAGTTCACGCAAAACGAATCCTGCGGAAAATGCGTGCCCTGCCGGGAGGGGACAAAGCAGATGCTCAACCTCCTCGACGATATCATCGAAGGCCGCGCGACGGCCGAAACACTGGAGCTCTTAGAGCAGCTGGCGCTGACGGTCAAGGCTGGCTCTCTCTGCGGGCTCGGGAAAACGGCGCCAAATCCCGTTTTATCGACGCTGCGCTATTTCAGGGACGAGTATAACGCACACGTGTTTGAAAAACGCTGCCCGGCAGGCCGGTGCGCCGCTATGAAAACGTATACGATTGATCCTGAAAAATGCAAAAGCTGCGGACTGTGTGCCAGAAAGTGCCCCGCCGGGGCGATCTCCGGCGAAAAGGGCGTCCCGTACAAAATTGACCCGGACGCTTGCGTCAAATGCGGCGCCTGTATTGAAACCTGTAAATTCGGCGCGATAGCCGTTAAATAGAAGGGGGCACTATGATGAAAACAAAAATCGCCGTCATCGACTCGATTGAAGTCCCCGTTGAGGACGAGCGCAATCTATTGGAACTCATCCGAAAAGCGCATATCGAACTGCCGACCTTCTGCTATCACTCCGATATCAGCGTGTATGGCGCATGCCGCATGTGTATGGTCGAGGTCGAAGGCAGAGGGCTCGTTCCGGCCTGCTCGACGCCTGCACAGGAAGGCATGATCGTACACACCAACACCAAACAGATACGGGATATGCGGAAGATGATCGTCGAACTGCTGCTTGCCAATCACGATCAAAACTGCACGACCTGTCCGAAAAGCGGCGACTGCCAGCTTCAGAAGATCGCCCGGCAGCTGGGTGTTACGAAAGTACGCTTCAAACAGACGCAGACGTTTCCGAATATGGACCATTCTTCCGACGCCATCCTCAGAGATCCCAAAAAGTGCGTCCTCTGCGGCGACTGTGTGCGCGTATGCCGGGAGATACAGTCCGTCGGCGTTTTGGACTTCGCGGGCCGCGGGGCTGAGGCCATCGTCACGCCCTGCTTTGACAAGGGCATCGGCGAGGTCGAGTGCGTGGGCTGCGGCCAGTGCGTCAAGGTCTGCCCCGTCGGGGCCCTGACGCCAAAGTATCAGACGAGCGAAGTTTGGGACGCCATTTACGACAAGTCAAAAACGGTCGTCGTACAGATCGCACCGGCCGTCCGCGTCGCGCTCGGCGAGGAATTCGGTTTTAAGAGCGGTACGACCGTCACGGGACAGATCGTGGCGGCGCTCAAAATGATGGGCTTCGACCGTATATACGACACCTGCTTTGCCGCCGACTTCACCGTCATCGAAGAGGGAAACGAGTTCCTTGACCGTTATCAAAAAGGCGAAAAGCTGCCGCAGTTCACATCCTGCTGTCCGGCGTGGATCAAATTCGCCGAGCAATATTATCCGGATATGCTTACGAACCTGTCGTCCTGCCGCTCGCCGCAGCAGATGTTCGGTTCTTTATGCAAAGAGCAGCTGACAAAAGAGCTCGGCATCACCCGGAAGAAGCTGGTCGTCGTCTCCATCATGCCCTGCACCGCTAAGAAATCAGAGGCCAACCGGGAAGAATTCAGTAAAGGCGGCAATAAGGACGTCGATTATGTTTTAACAACGCAGGAGCTGGCGCTTATGATCAAAGAGCGCGGCATCGAGTTTGACCGGCTCGAGCCCGCTTCTTTCGATATGCCGTTCGGCTTCAAGTCCGGTGCCGCCGTCATCTTCGGGGCATCGGGCGGCGTCAGCGAGGCCGTGCTCCGCTATGCCAGCCACAAGCTCGGCGGCGGTACGTTCAAGGAGTTCAGTCAGCTTCGCGGCAACAGCGGCACAAAAATCACGGAAGCGGTCGTGGGCGGCGTCAAGCTCCGCCTGGCCATCGTCAGCGGACTCGGCAACGCGCGCCGTCTGATCGACAAGGTCCGCAGCGGCGAAGAGACGTTTGACCTCATCGAGGTCATGGCCTGCCCCGGCGGATGCATCAACGGCGGCGGCCAGCCGGTCGGCAAGGGCCGGCAGACGATACCGACGCGCGCGAAGGGGCTTTATGACAACGACAAGATGCTTCAGGTCCACTCGTCTCAGGAAAACCCCTACCTGCAGAAGATCTACAATGAGGATCTCGACCGCCACAAGGCGCACGAGCTGCTGCATACGCAATATAAAAACCGCAAGCGTATAACCGGCGAGGAAATCGTCCTTGAAAACCGGCAAAACGCCGTGCTGAATCTCGACATCTGCTTCGGCACGAGCTGTTTCATACGGGGCGCGCAGGACCTGTACACCCATCTTATGAAATACGTACGCAGCCGCGGCATAGCGGACGTGACAGAGTTCAAGGTCTCTTTCTGCAGCGAGCAGTGCGACCGGGGCCCCGTCCTCAAAGTAAACGGCCGGCTCATCGAACATTGCACGATCGAGAAAGCGGCCCTGGAGATCGAAAAGATAATATGAAGAAGCGGCCGGCTCAAAGCCGGCCGCATACCCCCTTTATGGATAATACCGGCACTTGCGGTTTATTGTATAACCGGAGCGACTCTGGTATACTGAAGCATGGAAATAAAGCGCCCCGGGAGGTGTTTTGTAAATGTCTGAAATCATGGGCGATGCCCGACAACACGAAAAATACAATACCGTTTATACGGTAACCGCCAATTGCCAGGACTGTTACCGGTGTGTCCGCGTATGTCCCGTCAAGGCCATCAGTGTCCGGGACGGCCAGGCATATATCGAGGACGACCTGTGTATCAAATGCGGCACGTGCGTCCGGGAATGCCCGCAGCACGCCAAAACGATCCGCTCCAGTCTTTACGCGGTCAAAGAACTGCTGGCATCCGGCAGGAAGGTCGCGGCCAGCGTTGCGCCGTCGTTTGCCGCCGTTTTTGACGGGTGGCGCGCCACCCGTCTGCCGTCGGCTCTCAGGCGGCTGGGCTTCTCATACGTTTCCGAAACCGCCGAAGGCGCGCTGCTCGTCGCGGAGGAAACGATCGAGCATTTAGACGAGGGCAGCATCTGCACGGCCTGCCCCGCCGTCGTCAATTTCATCGAAAAATACCGGCCGGAATTCATCGATATGCTCATCCCCGTCGTTTCTCCAATGGTCGCGCACGGACGCCTCTTAAAAAAGAGGCTGGGCGACGATACAGCCGTCGTTTTTATCGGTCCGTGCGCCGCTAAGAAGCTTGAGGCGCTGCGTCCGGAAAACCTGGACGCCGTCGACGCCGTGCTGACGTTCACCGAGCTTCTGGGCTGGCTTGAAGAGGAGAAGATCGATCTCGCGACCTGCACGGAAAGCGGATTTGAAAGCTACGGAGACCTGCAGAACGCGCGCCTTTTCCCGCTTCAGGGCGGCCTTTTGAAGACAGGCGACATCGACAGCGACGGGACGAGCCCGGACGTCGTTCATATCAGCGGAGCGGCCAACGTCATTAATCTTTTGAACATCCCGCCGTCAAAATGGAACTTCAAGATCGTAGAGCCGCTTTTCTGCGAAGGCGGCTGCATCAACGGCCCCGGCATCTCGACCGAAAAAAATATCTTTATGAGAAAGCAGGACGTCATTTCCTATACCGAGAATTCTTCCGCAGAGCAGCCGCCCGACATCGACCGGACGGTCAAAACGCAGGCGGGCTTTTTAGACGACCGCGCGGCGCTTCTGACGGAGGATGTGGATGAGAGCAAAATCAACGCCGTACTTGAGCCGATGGGCAAACTCAATCCGGAGCTTCAGCTCAATTGCGGGGCCTGCGGGTACGAGTCCTGCCGGGAACACGCCATCGCCGTCGTTCGGGGCATGGCGGAACCTGAAATGTGCATTCCTTATATGCGCCGGCTTGCCCAGCAGCGGACGGACAGGATCATCGAAACAAGCCCAAACGGCGTTGTCATTTTGGACAACGAGCTTGGCATTATCCACATGAACCCGGCCTTCCAGAAGATGTTCATGTGCAACAACGGTATCCTCGGCCGCCGGATATCCTATCTTGTGGACGCCGACGGCTATGAAAAAATGGCCTCCGGCGCGACCGATCAGTTTGAGGCCATCCGAAGCAAATACGGCAAAAAGTACCACGAGCAGCTCTATAAGCTGCCGGCAGAGCGGCAATATGTCGGGCTTTATACAGACGTCACGAAGATCAAATTCGACGACGCGCAGATCGACCTGATCAAAAAGCAAACAATGGAACAAGCCCGTGAACTTTTGGACCATCAAATCAAGTTTTCACAGGAGATGGCGCATTACCTCGGGAAGAGTACGGCGCGCAGCGAAGAACTCGTAACGCATCTGATGGACCTGTATGACGAACAGGGCCCGATATGAGGTGAACCGGTTTGAAGTTTTTTGAGGACAACGTGCGCCAGTCAATAAAAACCGGTAAGATCGTCTGCGGCGATTCGTTTCTCAGCGACCGGACGTTCGACTATACAGAATTCATCCTGTGCGACGGCATCGGTTCGGGCGTATACGCCAATATTGCCGCCATTTCATGCGCAAGCCGCCTTTCCGAACTGATCAAATCGGGCTTGTCGCAGGGGCACGCGTGCGAAATGGTCGCCGACTCGATGCACCGGGCCCGTCAGGAGGACATCCCTTTCTCCGCTTTCTCGGCAGCCCGCATCCTGCATGACGGACAATTTGCCGTTTACAGCTATGAAGCGCCGGAGCCGATCCTCATCCGGGACGGCGTGGCAACGGTTTTAAAGCCGCGTTTTTACACGGCGGGCTACGAGGTCATCGGAGAGGCCTCCGGAACTCTGAACGTCGGGGACAGCCTGATCCTGTGTTCCGACGGGGTCACCCAGGCGGGCCTGGGCCACGGATATACCTTCGGCATCGGTTCCGAGGGCATAGCCGAGTATCTGAATTACTGCTTCAGTCAGGGCATTCCTCTTTCCGATATCCCGGATAAAATCCTTGAGATGACCGAGCGCATATCGGGCGGCCGTCACGAAGACGACACGACGGTCGCCGTCTTAAACTGCCGGACCGCTAGGGAGATCACCATTCTCAGCGGACCGCCGGCCATCAAATCCAAGGACCGCGCCTTTGTCGAGCGGTTCATGGCGTCAAGCGGAAAGCATGCCGTTTGCGGTTCCACAACGTCCGAGGTCCTCGCGCGGGAACTGGGCAGGGAGATCCGGCTCAAGAGTCCCGGCACGTCCTTTGGCAGTCCGCCGGAATACCAGATGGACGGCATGGATATGATCACGGAAGGCGCCGTCATCCTCAACCAGATCAACAATATCCTGGATGAAAACCCGGAGCATTTCGTACACAAATCGCCGGCCGAACGGCTTTGCGCAATGCTTATGGAAACCGACGTCGTCACGTTCATCATCGGCCGGTCCGTAAACGACGCGCATAACGAGCTTGTGTTCAAACAGCTCGGTATCCTCCCCCGGGAAACGACCATCCGGCTGATTATCGGCAAACTCAAGGACATGGGAAAACTCGTCGTCACGGAATACTTTTAGCTATCACCAAAGATATCTTCGATACCTTTGTCGAAAAAAACGGAGTTCTCGCACTGAGGTGCTCGCAAAGTAATGCTTTTCGGAAATGAATCCCTCAATGCATTGATATTAAACAATTTTCGTCGCCGAGACCAGACAACTCGCCGTCGGCGGCGAATATTAAATCGCACGGCGATTGGACGTTTAAGACGGCAGACGATAGTTGTCTACAGTCTGAAACAGCCGGCCCTTTCGGGCCGGCTGCTTGTCGTTGTGGCGTTACATTTTCTTTTCGCAGATGCGCTGCGCGATTACAGTTACGATCGCCTGCACCCATATGGCTCCTACCGCAATATACCCCGGGACCTTATAGCCCATCAATACAAAGGCAAAAGCCATAATGGTAAGCATTATTGTTACGGCCGTATTCGCCGCTGCGGACGCAGCGCGGGCAACCTGGATATTCCGCTCGTCGTTCCTGTTGATCTCTTCCTGTTTAAGTTTAGCCGCGGGCGCAAATCTCAGGTATAAAAGCCGGATGATACTGAAAACAAACAGCGTGCCACCCAGCCCCGTGAACATGCCGAGGAGCATCGCGATATTGCCCGACGCCTGCGGCTCCGTCAGCACGCCGATCAATCCGAATGCCAGTGAAACGGCCCCTACAAGTATCAGCAGATACCAGTACCTTTTGTTTTTTATGATTCTGCACAGCATACTTACGCCTCCTCATAAATGAATATTTCTTCAATGCTCATACCGAAATAACGCGCAATCTTAAACGCCAGAATGATAGACGGATTGTACCGGCCGTTTTCCAAAGAGCCGATCGTCTGCCGCGACACCTCCAGCGCCGCCGCCAGCTCTTCCTGCCGGATACCGCGTGATTTTCGGATTTCTTCCAATCTGTTTTTCAATGGACCGCCTCCGACGGAAAGTATACTTTACATTATTACAATAACACACGGTCGGAATAATGTCAAGTGCGCTTTCCATTTTTAATGTGTTTTTTTCTGTTTGACGTTTATCCCTTTGCGCCCGTTGTCTCCGGCATTTTGTTGTTTTGCCTTGCGCCTGTGGTAATTTCCGTTATTTTTATATCCTATTGAAACATCCTGTTATTTCCGATATTATATCTTTATGAATTTAGCTTCAAAGGAGAATATTGCTATGCTGAAGTATCCAAATCTTTTTGAGCCCATACGGCTCGGTAAGACACTTTTCAAAAACAGAATATTTGCCTCTCCGATCTCGGAGCGGGCTCTGGATTCAAAAAACAGGCCGAATGCGGAGTGCATTGCCTTTTATGAACAGAAAGCCATGGGCGGCGTTGCTTCCGTCTGCGTCGGCGACTGTGTCGTTGAAACAACGCACGGCCTTTACGGAGAGTTTATGGTCCATCTGGACGATCCGGCGACACACCGGTCTTTGAATCTGCTTTCAGCCGCCGTTAACCGGCAAGGGACCGTGGCTTCCGTGGAACTCCAGCATGCCGGACTGTACGCAGCCGGATCAAGATTGGCAGGCAACAAAGTTTACGGCCCGGTCGGCGGCATTGATGCCCATGGCAACGAATACTTCGAGATGCCGGAAGAAATTATTGCCGAGACAATAAACGCATATGCAAAAGCCGCCGCCTGGGCCAAACAATGCGGCTTCGGCATGGTGACGATTCACGGCGGTCACGGCTGGCTGTTCAGTCAGTTCATGTCCTCAAAAGTCAACCTCCGCCGGGACAGGTGGGGCGGCAGTCTGGAAAACCGCATGCGTTTTCCGCTGGCCGTCATCGAAGCCGTACGGAAAAGCGTGGGCCCCGGATTTCCAATCGAGATCCGCATGAGCGGTTCGGAAATAACGCCGCTTGGCTACGATCTGGATGAAGGTATCGCGATTGCCAAAATGCTCGACGGCCACGTTGATCTGATTCATGTCTCAGCCGGCCATCATGAGCGTCCGGAGGTCTTTACCGTTACCCACCCGAGTATCTTCTGCGAAGACAGCTGTAACGTCAAATATGCATCCGCTGTAAAAAAACACGTTAAAACGCCGGTGGCTACCGTCGGCGCGCACTGCGATCCGGAACTGATGGAAGAGATCATCGCATCCGGACAGGCGGACGTCGTCGAAACAGCACGGGCGATCATGGCCGATACGGATCTCGCTCTTAAAGCCCGCATGGGGAAACCTGAGGATATCCGCCCCTGCCTGCGCTGCCTTGCCTGTTTTTCAAACCTAATCACAAACGGTCAGATTTACTGCGCGGTCAACCCGCTTGTCGGGCGGGAACTCGAAAACCGATATGCGCTCCCGCCGGCCGCAAAAAAGACGGTCCTGGTCGCGGGCGGCGGCATTTCCGGCATGCAGGCTGCCCTGCAGGCCGCGGGCGACGGTCACAAAGTGATTCTCTGCGAAAAAAGCGGCCGGCTGGGCGGCGTCCTGAAGTGTGAGGAATCCATTTCGTTTAAGAAAAAGATTAAGGACTACCTGGATTATCAGACCAGAATGGTTCATAAAGCGCCGATCGACGTTCGTCTCCATACGGAAGTGACGCCGGAACTGGCCAAGGAGATCGCCCCCGATGTTATTATCGCCGCGCTCGGCGCGCGGCCGGTCATGCCGCCGATCGAGGGCATCGAGGGAAAAAACGTCTTAAGTGCGGAATATGTGTATGAGCACACTCAAGACGCCGGCGGGAAAGTCGTTGTTTTGGGCGGCGGACTTGTCGGAATCGAGCTGGCCATCCATTTGGGACGCGAAGGCCGCGAGGTCACCATTGTCGAGATGCTTCCCGCTTTGAACAACGGCGGCAACATACTGCACCAGCTGGCTCTGGACGTCGAGATAGAAAAACAGAAAATCTGCTTGGCTCTGGGCGTAAAAGCTGCGCGGATCACAGACAAGGGCGTTTTTTGCAGCAAAGACGGGTCTGATTTGTTTTTCGAGGCCGACAGGGTCATCTATGCCGTCGGGCAGGCGCCCTTGTTCGAACAGGCGGACGCACTGCGCGCTTGCGCGCCAATGTTTTATATCATCGGAGACTGCGGGACCCCCAAAAACATTATGCAGGCCACTTCCATGGCGGACGCTGCAGTCAAAAATATCGGCAGACTATGATGAAAACGGACTTGATTCCGCATATGATATATTTAACGCCGATGTTTTACTGCTTGCGCGGAATTAATTGGAGGAATCAGATATGAAGCTGACAACCGAATTGATCTTTGACTGCCTGCTGGAACAATATGATATAACCTATGCGCAATCCAGCAATAGAAATACTGTTGTGGGACGGCCGTTTTTTTATGACAGCGGAACCGATAGGCCCGGTCATATCTGCATCCTGCCGTCAAATGATATAAAACCTGAAAGCCTGGGCAGTGGCGCTTATATTTCAATCGGCAAACTGCCTTGTGACATCCCTGCGCCTAACGTGGAATGGATGTCGCTTCCTGAAACCGTCCAGCCAGTTCAGCTTCTCAACGCACTTCAAAAAATATTCAACTATTATGACGCGTGGGAAAACGAACTCAACAGGCTCATTGATGAAGACGCGAATTACCCGGCTATAATCAAGTGTTCGTCCAAATATCTGGACTGCGCTATGTCTTTAGTGGATGCCAATTTCTCTGTTATAGCGATCTCTTCCAAGGATGCCGATACGTTTCGAAACCCGGACAACAAAATATCGGACAGCATCATGGGCGATTTGATTACCGACCCGCATTTCGGCCAGGGGCTTCATAAAGAGGGCATCTTTGAATTCAACAGCGGCGTTGATCTGTTTATATCCCACAACATCAAAAAAGAAGGCCGATATCTGGGAAGGGTAACGCTGATTTATAATAACAAACTGTCAAAAGACGCTTATATATACCTCCTGCGTTTTCTCGTTTCCAAGCTTGACGTTATGTTGCGGATATCAGGTTCTTTCCTCATCAACAACGAGTCCATGTCTTCGCTGCGCGAGATTTTTATCGGGCTGCTCAACAATACGCCGATGGAATCACAATATATAACGTACAAACTCAAGGAAATCGGCTGGTCATATGAAGACGAGTATATTATTATCCGCCTGCAGCCCGAATTCCGGCATGAATGGCAATTGCACGCAACTTACCTGATACCGCATCTGGAGAAGCTTTGGCCCGGCAGCTGTGCCGTAGAAAAAGACGCATATGTCGCGGTATTCCTGAATCTGGACGTTTATAATGAAAAAAGCGAAAAAAGCTTTTTACAGGATTTGGCGTATTTTCTGCGCGACGGTCTGCTGCTGGCCGGTCTGAGCAGGTCATTTCACGGGCTTGACAAGCTTCCGTCATATTACAGGCAGACGGAACTGGCCGTTGCTATCGGCCGGGAGGTCAATCCGATGTATTGGTACTACCGATTTGACGATTATGTTCTTTTGCACCTGCTTAAATTCGGAACGCAGAATTTCACACCGGAACAGATCTGCAGCAAAGTGCTTTTAAACTTATATGAATATGACCAGAATAACAATACCGAATTCTATAAAACGCTGCGGACTTTCTATAGGAATAAATTCAATTATACACACGCTGCGGAAAGCCTTTACATCCATCGGACAACGCTGATTAAACGCATCGAACGGATCGCCCGGCTTACGGGTGTCGATCTGGACGATTCGGATGAGAATCTGTATATTGAATTGTCTTTCAGATATCTTGACAACATCATCGGCTCGACAATATGAAAAGGCTTCACCGGCACATTTAAAGATAAAAAACCGGCAAACAGCTTTGACTGTTTGCCGGTTTTCATTTACCGTATTAGTATCGGAGTTAATCTTTTGTAACAGCGGCAGCCAGAAGCATTCTGCGCCTGCGTTCTTCGGTAATATAGTCAACAATAAGCGCAATTAGAAGGACAAAGCCGGATGCAAACACGCTCCAATAGCTCTGAACCTTCAAAATAGTCAACATGTTATCAAAAACATTTAGAAGTAAAAGCGCCGCAAATGCACCGCCAACGCTGCCGGCTCCGCCGAAGAACGCTACGCCGCCCAATATAGCCGCAGAAATCGCACGGAAGTCAAATCCTGCATTAATCAATCCTGTGGGGTTTGCCAGCTTGACCTGTGACGTCCACGCAAGGCCGCCCAAAACCGCAAGTACACTGTTATGAATGAATATATTCCTACGCATTTTATCGGGCTTCAATCCTGCCAGACGCGCCGCCGCCGGATTTCCGCCGCACATAAATGTTCGGCGACCGAATGGTGTTTTCGACAGGATAAACTGGTAGACAATTACGAGCAGTATTCCAATGACGAACATCACTGGAACGAATCCGAAGGTCGTGCGGCCGATTTCATTGAAGCCCTGACGCGCTATCGAGATGTTGTTTCCTTTCGTTATGACATTGCACAAGCCGGCATAAACCGACGCCATGCCGATTGTAGCAATGAATGACGGGAATTTCAACACGTTGACAAGGAACGTGTTGACAAGTCCCATAAGTACTGCAAATATCAGTATAATTATTAAAACAAAGCCCCATGGCAGCGCGGTATTTGCACACAGCCACGCGAAAAGCATTGAAGAGAAGCATGCTTGTCCAGCTAAGGAAAGGTCAATGTTGCCGCTGATTAATATCAGCGTTACGCCGCAGATGAAAAAGCATTGGATAACCATCGAGTTAAACAGGCTTCTAAGATTCCCCTTTGCCATAAATCCTTTAGTAAACAATCTGGAGAACTCTCCGCCTTCCAAAACACCGCTGCTGATAAACATGGTGAAAATAACAAACACAACAAGTATGATAATAAGCGGCGTTGCCTTATGGCGCATAATACGTTTAGTTAGTGATGTCTTTTGCATATTCTACTCCTCTCCAATGCTAAACTTTAGCGGCACGTCGCTGCGCCAAAAAGTCAGTTGTCAAAGCGGCAAGCAGGATAACACCGGAGAAAACATTGACCCAGAACGGGTTGACGCCGACAGTTTGCATTCCGATTTGGAATGTGTTAAGGATCAAAAGCCCGACGAAGGCGCCTCCCATACCGCCAGCGCCCCCGCCAAATGAGATGCCGCCTAAAATCGCAGCCGTTAGGCCCGTGAACTGGTTGGTTGTAAGCGCAAGCAAATTGCCCTGACCAAGTCTCGCCGTATTAAATATACCCGCTACGCCGCCCATAACCGCTGAATTTATAAATAAAACCGTGGTAATTTTTTTGGATTTGATTCCCGCAAGATTTGCAGCTACAGGGTTTCCGCCCAACAGCATCATCTTCAAACCAAATTTAGTTTTAGCAACGAGTATCCCATAGAACAGGAAAAACACAGCCATAACGATGATTCCGAAAGGGATTGACCCAATACTGCCCCCGATAAACGTAAGTACGGGATTGTCGGGAACCGGCACATTGGTCGCCGTTCCTTTATCCGTGCTGAAGGCGCTGAACATGTACATAAGCCCTTGCGCCATCGAAGCCATTGCCAAAGTCGCGATAAATGAAGGGAATCGGAATTTCGTAACCATAAGGGCGTTTATCGCACCGAGAACGGCGCACACCAAAAGCGCAATAAAAAGCGCTAATACAAACGGCAGATTCCAGGCTTTAATTCCAACGGCAAGAACGATGCCGCTGAACGCGCCAACCAACGCCTGTGATAAGTCAAGATGACCGCCGATAAGCAAGCATCCTGCGCCGATTGCAAGGAACGCCGACAAAACAATTGAATTCAATATCGTCCGCACTGTGGATATCTGGAAAAAGTTCAGGCTTGGGTAAAACAATGACCAAACGGTAAACAGAACGACTAAACCGGCTAAAATAATTATCAACATAAAGACTTTGTGATGTAATAGCGGCGTTATTTTTCTTTTGATCACATTTTCGTTTTTCAATTTCATCTTCTCCTTAATCCAGCATTGCGAGGGCGAGGACTTTTTCTTCCGTCGCTTCTTCACGCGGCACGGTGCCGGTAACCCTACCACTGCGCATTACAACGATAGTGTCCGCAACGTTTATGACCTCGGTCAACTCGCTTGAGATAAAAATGACCGCCAGCCCCTGTTTCGCCAGATCGCACATCATCTGATATATCTCAGCTTTTGTGCCAACGTCAATTCCTTTTGTCGGTTCATCTAAAATCAGTACCTTTGTGTCCATCTTTTCGTTTGTCCAGCGCCCCAGTATGACCTTTTGCTGATTACCGCCGGACAACTCCGACGCTATCTTATCTATGGACGGCGTTTTAATCGAGTATTTTTTAACTGCTTTATCAGCCAGTTTTTTAAGCTCGCCCCTGTCGACAAAGACGCCCTTATTGAGTGCGTTTATAACGGGCATGACTATGTTGTCCTTGAGCGGACGGTACATAACGAGCCCCTGATATTTGCGGTCTTCCGGGCAAAGCGCCATTCCGGCGTCGATGGCGTCTCTGGGCGTTGCGAACCTGACCGCCTTGCCATCGAGCTTAATCTCACCGCTGATAACGCTGTCGGCACCAAACAGTGCGCGCGCCACTTCCGTGCGCCCAGCGCCTACCAGACCGGCAAATCCAAGTATTTCGCCTTTGCGAAGCTTGAAGCTAACATTATTTACAGCCAATGTTTTGAGGTTATTAACTTCTAATACAATATCTCCATAGTCTGTATTACGTTTCAAATTTGCATAGGTATCGCCGATGTCGCGACCGACCATGGCGTTGATTAGCTCCGTTTCATTTGTATCTTTTGTTAAGAACGAATTGACAAATTTACCGTCTTTTAAAACCACAATTTCATCCGTGACTTGAAAAATTTCGCTCAAACGGTGGGAAACGTATATAACAGCTTTGCCCTGCTTCTTTAATTTAAGTATAAGGTCGAACAGGATCTTTATTTCCGCATCCATTAATGGAGCCGTAGGCTCGTCAAATGCAATGATATCTGAATTTCTTTGATACGCCTTCATAATCTCGACCATCTGCTGATGTGCAATGTTGAGGCGCCCTACCTGTTCGGCCGGGTCAATGGGGAGACCGAACGTATCAATAATTTCTTTCGCGTCATTATAGAGTTTTTGATTATCAATCAGGCCCAATTTGGTTTTAGGAAGATTGCCGACAAAGATATTTTCCATAACCGACAAGGACGGCATCAGCTGCCGCTCCTGATATATGACGCTTATTCCGGCATTGATCGCTTCAAGCGGTCCCGGAAATCTAACTTCCTCGCTGTTCAAATAAATACTGCCTTCGTCGGCATTCTGATCTGCGCTCAATATTTTCAGAAGCGTACTTTTACCTGCCCCGTTCTCTCCGAGAAGCGCCACCACTTTACCGCCCTCGGCCTTAAAGCTGATGTCGTCAAGGGCACGCACGCCAGGATATGATTTCCCGATGCCCCTAAATTCCAATGACTTTGACATATGTTCACCTACCTATAAAATCTTTAGCAGAAAACCGCTTATCACGTAAGGTGGCGGGAGTTGAACCCGCGTCTGTTTTCACGGGCGGATCCCCGCCAACGCTTCGTAAAATCTCTTGCAAATACGCCAGGACAACAAGGTGAAAAGAACCGGACAGGGTCGCCGTCAGGCGGTGTGGCTTCGACTACCGTCACCTTAAGCATCACCATCGTATTTTTGCGTAGCTAAATTGGACGGCGATTTACGCCGTCCAATTTATGCCAATCAGTAATGCAATCAGCCCGTGTAACCGGAGTATCCTTCAGGAATCTCGGCGTAAGGGGTGTAATCATCGATACCGACGCCTTCCGTACTGTAGTCGTAAGCGTTGGCTTTCGTGTAGAGGTCGGTCCACTCAAGGTAGCCCTTATAGTCATCCTCCGCAAGCCACACTATCGGCACCCTATACTGTGCGTAATTAACGTCGCCCGCACCATGGTCATCCAGTTTAATCCAGCTCGGCCAGACGGTTTCGGGCGTCGCCCAACCGTTCAAGAATGCGTACACAGCGCCGATGACGGGCTCTCCATACAAGGTCTGAGCTGTAAAAAATGCATAATGTAAGCTGTCAAACTGACCGGAATCCCACTGTGTAATAGCGCCGCTGCCGCCCATGGTTACAACGCATGACGTTTCTGTCAGTCCCTGTTGGTCTAGGACTGAAGCCGCAGCAATGGCCCAGTCGTCGATGTTGCCGTTAATCAGCCAGTACTCGTAATCCGTCTCCGTAGAGATAACCGGAGAGCAAGCATCGAGACCGCCCTGAATGTCAAGGCCTGTAGAGAGGCAGTCTACAACAAAGTAATTGTCCTCGCTGCCGCCGGCCGCGAGCCAAGCATCCTTTGCGCCAACGTGACGATCATCAAGCTCGGGAACAACGGAATAGGTAAATGAGAGCATTGCGATATCGTCAAGGGATACGTCGGGATACGTTGCATCCTTCCATTCAAGCAACTTTTCGGTGAGCATCATGCCGCAATCGTAATAGCTGAATCCAACGTGGGGGTGAATCAGATTTCCGCCGACCGGAACGCCCTCGCCCTCGGAATGATCTCGGGGCGGCGCCATAAACGTCATCCACTGGACTTCGGGATTGGCATCCAAAACATCTGAAATAGCGGGCATAATCGTCGAATCCGGGTCAAGAACGAAACCAGTAACGCCTTGATCAATAAGGTTTTGGAGCATAGTCATGTACAAATCATTGTCACCGTTTGAGCTGTGGAATCCTGCCCACTCCATGTTAAAAAGGGGCGCCCAGTACTCAAAAGCGTCCGCAGACATGGCGTACAGGGCACTGCCGGATTGGGAGAGGTAAGCAAATTTGTACGTGGGGTTCTTGGAGTAGTCGTAGTTTTGATCATAACTCGCAATTGTATCAAGGTTGATTGATCCGTCTTCGTTTGCGTTCGGATAAGGCGAGCTTCCGTCACCTGTCGGAGGTGCAACCGAATCGGCAGCTTCCGGCTCTGTCGAGACAGCGTCGGAAGCTCCGGCGTCGGAACCTCCGGCATCGGGTTCTTCTGTTTTAGTGTTACATGCGAAAAGCGTGAACACTAACAGCAAGGCGAGAACAAGAGCTAATGCTTTTTTCATTTTTACTAATCCTCCTTTATGTTTTTGCCTGTTTTTGTGACAATTCACCAATATGATTGTATTATAGAGTTTTTGTAAATGCTTGTCAATAAAAGACAATTTCGCTTATTAGTTACATATACCTTATTACAGAAGCTTCTTTTTGCCATTCTTTCACTTTTTTAACATGGAATTCTTATTTTGCCGATAAACTGCCACATCCCAATTATAATTTTATTCAAGATAACATTAAATGCTCATAACTAAGAAATATTGGTTTATTAACGCTACGTTTTGTAGTTTACGCAAAAAGCAACCGTCGGGCTTTTGAACAGCACCCCAATTGTTAGACAGTATGATAAACTGATAACAATTGGGGTGATTTAATGCCAAAGGGAGTACCAAATAAAAGATACACAGCAGAATTTAAACAGCATGTAATCGAAACGATGCAAAAAGAAAGACTAAGCTATAGCGAAACAGCACGACAATTTGAGATAAATGACCATCACAGGATACAAGCATGGGAACGAATCTACTTGATAGAAGGGCCAGAGGGCTTTCAGATCGAGCGTCGTGGTCGAGGCAGCAAAGGTCGTCCTTTAAAGCTGCCAAAAGAAGTGGAAGAAGATTTGCTGTCAGAAGTACAGCGGCTTCGTGCGGAGAATGCATACCTAAAAAACTTGCAAGCCTTGGTTTTGGAAGAAGAGCGACACCAGTGCAAAAAACGCAGGTGATCCAAAAGCTGAGGCGAGACCATAAGTTTGCTTTGTTGCTGGATATCGCTCAATTACCAAGGGCAACATTTTACTACCACGCCAAGCGCATGACAAAGCCGGATAAATATGCGGATGTAAAAGCTGAGATTACAACAATCTATCATGAAAATCGGGGACGCTATGGCTACCGCCGGATTACTACAGAGCTACGTCGGCGCAATTTTGCCATCAATCACAAAACCGTACAGCGGATCATGAAAGAGCTCGGTCTGTTTTGTCGAGTGAGGATGAAAAAATACAAGTCATATAGCGGCGAGGTCGGAAGAATTGCACCAAACTTGTTGGAACGTAATTTTGATGCCGATCAACCAAATCAAAAATGGGTGACGGATGTCACCGAATTTAGTCTGTTTGGGCAAAAGCTCTATCTGTCGCCGATCCTTGATCTGTGTAGCCGGGACATTGTGAGCTATACCATCTCTGACAGGCCTGTGCTTTCCTTGGTGACAGAAATGCTGGATAAGGCATTCCTTCAAATACCAGATGGAACAAATCTGATTCTACATTCCGATCAAGGTTGGCAATACCAGCATAACCTTTACCGGAAAATGCTGAAGCATAAAGGTATCATACAGAGCATGAGCCGTAAAGGTAACTGTCTAGACAATGCAGTAATTGAAAACTTTTTTGGTTTGCTTAAAAGTGAACTGCTATACCTGCAAAAATTCGAATCCATGCAGCATTTTATTAATGAACTCATTGACTATCTTGATTACTATAACAACCGTCGCTGCAAGGCAAGACTAAAGGGCTTGCCGCCTGCCATTCACAGACTGCAAGCCCTCTCGGCTGCGTAAGAATAAATATTTGTCTAACTTTTTGGGGTCACTTCATTTTATCCGTCGGTTGCTTTTTTTCAATTATGAAATCTGTATTTTCATCAGCAGGCGCGCGGCGCCGCCGCATACGTATATACAAGCAAACTGCCGATACGGCCTCAGAAACGGCCGATATCCCTGGCGATATAATAACCTGCCTGATTGGCTTCCAGCATATTCATTGCCTTAAGGCAGTCGCCGATCTGATAATACTCCGGCGCGATCTCCCGCAGCATATCCGCCTTTTCCCGCTCCGGACGAAGACCAACGGCATAAATAACCGTATCCGCCGGGACGGAATGCTCCGCACCGTCACGGACAGATTTGACGTTTACGCCTGCTTTGGTGATCTCCGCCGCTCTTAAATCCGTGAGAACGTTGATGCCGAGTTCCTTTATTTTCATATCCAGCACAAAACCATGCAGCCGGTTGCCCGTATAATTGAGTTTCTCCAGCATTTCAATGATTGTGACTTTGCGGCCCAGCTGCGTCAGGTGCACGGCCAACTCAACGCCCACCAGTCCGCCGCCGAGGATCACGACGCGCTCGCCTGCAAGACCGGGATCATAATAAACGTCCTCGGCGCTGTGTACGTTCTCATTGCCGATGCCCGGTATACCCGGTACGATCGGGCGGGCGCCCAGCGCTGCAATTATTACGTCGGGCCTTAAGCTGCGGGCCAGTTCCGGCGTAACTTCCGTATTCATCCGGACTTCGATGGGTGCTCGGGAAACAAGCAGCGCCTGCTTCTTCAGATAGAGATCCAATTTGCGCTTAAACGACACGTTTGCTTCGCAGTTCAAAACGCCGCCAAGCTTATCCGTCTTCTCGCAGAGGATGACTTCGTGCCCGCGTTCCGCCGCCGTCAGCGCCGCCTGCATACCCGCGACGCCGCCGCCGGCAACGAGGACCTTTTTCAGTTTGCGCGGCGGTATATCAAATTTTGTTTCATACTCAAGCCCAATGACCGGATTGAGCGCGCAATGGAAATACTTGACCGCGTCGACGCTGGCAAAACAGGCATAACACCGCAGGCACTGGTTGATCTCGTCCTCTTTTCCTGAAATCAGCTTGAGCGGCAGATCGGGTTCGGCAAGCGAGCCGCGGCCGATGTTGATGATGTCGGCCTTCCCGGAAGCGATAAAGTCTTCCATCTGTTCCGGATCGGAAAACGCACCTACAGTCGCCACCGGTGTTTTAACATGCTTTTTGATCTCAGCCGCGTATTCGCTCAAAACGCCGTCCGGCAAAAACATGGACGGATGGACTACGTAGTAGAGCTCCTCGACCTCGTGATGGCCTGCAGACACATGCAGAATATCAACTTTCCCGTCGAGCGTTTTGGCAATCCGTATGCCCTCGTCGATTTCATATCCCTCATTGCCCCGGCATTCCGAACCGCTCATGCGGAACTCGATCGGGAACGACGGCCCGACCGCGCGGCGTACCGCTTCCACGACGGCCAGCGGAAAACGCATACGGTTTTCGAGGCTTCCGCCCCATTTGTCTTTTCTCGTGTTGAGCTGCGGCGACATAAACTGTGACAAGAGCCAGCCATGCCCGCCGTGGAGCATAACCATACCGTAGCCCATCTCCTTAACAAATGCGGCCTCGGCGGCATAGCGGCCGATCGTGTATTCTATCATTTCCTCGTTCATAGCTTCGACTTGATAGCCCAGATTATTAACGGTGTCAACGGGTCCGTAGATCTTCCCGCCCTGCTGCGCTACATAGTGTGCATACATCCCGCAGTGCTGGAGTTCAACGGACGAAACCGCGCCGTGCCGCTTTACGGCGCGCGAAAGCCTGCCCATCATAGGGCGGCAGTCATGATTATCGAGCGGCAGCTGATAGGCGATGAAGCTGCCGTTTTTACTGTCGACGATGCAGTCCCCGACTGTTACGGAGGCGTATCCGCCCTTTGCCTTCAGCTCATAGAAAGCAATCATTTCCTCGGTGGGGAAGTTTCGCACATCGGTATTTGTATAACCGTTTGGCGATGCGAAGATCCTGTTTTTAAAAACCGTATCTCTGATAACGATCGGGGAAAGTAAATGTGGAAACTTTGTCACGGTTCAATAACACCTCGATTTCATTATTTATAAACAAACAAGCATGTTACTATTTTATTGTTCAACCGGTATTAAAACAATGTCGAAACAGCTGAAATCGATCCGGGTTTTTCAGATATTTCGTTCATAGGCTGCCCCGGCACAAAAAATGACGCCGCATTCAGTCAAAGACGAAAGGGCGTCATATATGGGCAATATATTGTGTTTTCAGTTATTTCTTCTCGATCGTAATCTCCGCATTTTTCGGCAAAGCCAGCCCGCAGGCAGCTTCAACGCCTTTGATAATTGCAGCCACCACGGGACACCCCGGATGTTTGCAGTAGGTACGCCCCAGCTCACTGATTTCGCCGTCGCCGTACTTTGCAAAACATACCGCATAGCCGTCCGCTTCCTTAAGCTCTTGCTCCAGCGGCTTCAGACTGGGGCATTCGGTTTTAAAATTGATCGCTACCGTCTGCATATCGTCGGAATCACATGTTATTTCAGATTTCAGTCCGCAGACCCCTGGATTCACTTTTATCTCAATCATGACTTCAGCTCCTTTGTTTAAACATATCCTTCCGTCGGGACTAATTCCGTAACGATGTCACATAATTTTTGTCATCCCGGCAGCCGAAAAAAGTATGCCGCCGATACTAATCCAGTATCTTCTGATATATAACCGCATCCAGACGCATACCGAACTTTTGGCCGACTTCCCTTAAATGCGCGCATTTCATATAGCCGTTTCTTTCAAACAACCGGATGCTGCCGGCATTTTCGCTGCTGATCGACGCTATAAGCACATGGAGCCCGGCATTCTTCGAGTAATTCTCCAGATGCGCCAGGGCCTTGCTGCCAAGACCTTTTCCGCAGCAAGCCTTATCAAAGTATATTCCGATTTCAGCGGTGCCGGTGTACCCTTCCCGCGGCTTGAATTCACGTACCGATACGTATCCGCAGACGCGGCCGCCGTCCTTTACGACAAAGGTCTTGTATTTTTCGTTGTCGGATACAACAAGTTTTTTCATTTCGTCCGCCGCCAGAGGCTGCGTATGCCACGTTGCCGTCGTTTTCTCAACGTAGTAATTATATATTGCCGCTATCTCCCCGAGATACTCTTCTTTGAATGCCTCAATTATAATGCTCATAACCCTGTCACCCGTGTTCTTTACGTGTAATAAATGCATGCTGTTTTGCCGACACACCGCAACAATGATGCAGCATACTGAATCTTACCTAACACTATATCAAGTCTTCCTGGATAACTCAACACCGACAGACGCAGAAAACAGGCTCATCCGGATATGGGTGAGCCTGTTTTTACATTAAGACTGCATAAACCGTTACAACAAGCACGGGCCGGTAAACGGATCGCCGCAGACGATGCCGACAGCGCCTTATGACCCAACATTAAAACAAAAACCGGCACACTTCCGCGCGCCGGTTTTTGCTTCTCCTTCACGAACAGCACCGCCCAACGGTACTGTTTTTAAGTTAATTGTAACTTGTCCTCAGATGATCTGCGTCCACTCCAGAAACTCCGGGGGGCCCGCGACCTTATCGTCGACACTTACGCGAAACACTTCGTCATGTTCCGTCGCAAGGTGTTTGTCCACCGCCTCCTGGTTTTCCCATCCGAGCAGCATATACAGATCATTCGGATTTGAATTGGACTGAAAAACATAGGACATCATACAGCCCTCATCTCCCCGGTTTGCTTCCGTCTGGATCTTCATTGCCTTAATCACTTCGTCAACGCATGTGTCTTTAGCCGTAAACTTAAGCAGATCGATTATCATTGCAATTTCTCCTGTCATGAATTATATCGGCGCTCTGAAAAGGCGTCAATGTGTATACCGCTAAGCCCGGCAGCGGTTAACAGCCTTGTCGCAGGCTCTATCCGCATTCCGTCTCAGACTCAGCCGCCCAATACCATTCCGCCGTCGTGGACGTTAATGGTCCCAGTCATCTGATTGGCGGCGTCCGTGGACAAAAAGACGCACAGCGCGCCGATCTCGATCGGTTCGCCAAACCGGTGCATGGGCATACTGTTTTCTATTTTTGCAAACGCATCGGGCGGAAGGTCCTTGTCGAGATCCGAGTGCGTCGGCCCCGGCTCAACGACGTTGACGCGGATACCGTAATCGCCGAACTCAACCGCAAGCGCCTTCGTGAGCATTTCAAGGCCCGCCTTTGACGCGTGATACGAAGCCTTGGGATGATGTTTGGTCCCGCCGACGCCCTGTCCGCCGATAGACGAAATATTGATGATGCTGCCGCCCTTGCCGGCTTCGATCATTTTCGGAGCGACTTCATAGATCATATACGCCGGACCGTGCAGATCTGTATTGACGACCCTGTGCCACTCGTTCAATCCTTTATCGTCCAAAAACTTTGTGACTGTTGAAACGCCGGCATTGTTGACAAGGACATTGACCTCCGGGAACACCTTGTAGATCTCTTTGACGGCATTTTGCACACTTTCAAACGACGACGTGTCGCAGGCAACACAGAAACACGTACCGCCATATTGGTTCAGGCTTTCGGCAACCTTGTCTCCGCCTTCCTTGTTCCGGCAAAGGATCGCCACGTTCGCGCCGCTTTGCGCAAATGCCGTTGATATACCCAAGCCGATCCCTCTGTTGCCGCCGGTTACGATAACATTTTTTCCCTTGACGGAAAAAGCATCCGTCATATTGCTGATTGGTTTTGGCATAGTACCGTTCCCTTTCATATGTTGTTTTTTTATTGATAACATTGTTTGAGAATCTGCCCCTCGTTTTACGCCGCTTACGTAAAAAACCCGTACAACAGAGCATTCCCATACTATAGCCTGCCACGGGAATAATTCCCGCACGCAGGCACATTTCCCGGTTTATTTTATGGGGCATGGGGCATGGCCCCTATATTTCGGGCGGGGACGCGTATAGATATTGTATTGCATTCAACGCATCATTGCAATAATATACGCATCCGTTTTGCAAGCGGAAAATGCAATTTCAGCAGGTTGCCCTGTCCATCGGGACGGATAAAGTCAAATGTACCAAAATATATTATGTCTACATGTATACAATCATGAATTGACTGTGTATTTTTTATGACAATTCCTCAACGTGTTTTATGCATTATGCCCTGCGTTTATATAGCATTCCCGCGGTGCATACTGCCATAAGCCGATTTTCGGATAAAATCGACCGGTATGACCGTAAAAGCTAAGAGGATCACAAACTGCAGCTGTGAACACATCAAACCCGTCGTCCGGAAGATCGCGCCGCCGAAATAGATGATGATCAGCTGTATGGCAATCACGAACACCATGATCGCTATAAACCCTTTGTTCTTCCATATATGCGCCAGCAGATTCAGCCGTGTCGTCCGAACGTTGAAGCTGTTGAACACACCGGCAAAGATAAACATCGCAAAGAAGGCCGTCATGAAAAAGCCGTCACCCGGCACGTTATCATACATAGTATGGATAGCCGGCAGTTTTAAAAACAGGACGCACAGCAGCATGAAATAGATACCGCCCACAAGAATCTGGTTGTACATATATCGATTGATGATCGGTTCATCCCGCTTTTTCGGCATCTCTTCCATATACTCTTTCAATGGTGCTTCACCGGCAAACGCAAGCCCGGCCAGCGTATCCATCACCATGTTGACCCACAGCATCTGCAGAACCGTGATCGGCGAGCTGATCCCGATGAACGGTCCGATTATGGAAACGGCGACGGCGCAGAGGTTGATCGTCAACTGGAAGATGATAAATTTCCGGATACTTTTAAAAATCGTCCGGCCGTACAAAACGGCCTTGGAGATAGACAGGAAGTTGTCGTCCAGAATAACGATATCGCTGGCTTCTTTGGCAACCTCCGTCCCGCTCCCCATTGAAAAACCGACGTCCGCGATTTTGAGCGCCGGCGCGTCGTTGATCCCGTCTCCCGTCATACCGGCGACAAGCCCCAGTTCCTGCGAGGCGGCGATCAGCCGGCTTTTATCGGACGGCACCGCGCGCGCGACGACGCGCAGATGCGGCAGGGCCGCCCTCAATTCTCTGTCCGACATCTTCTGAAGCTCGCTGCTCGTAAGCACCGAGCGCTCCGAATCGTTGTGTATAAGCCCCACTTCGCGCGCGATCGCCGCCGCCGTCTCCCGGTTGTCCCCCGTGATCATGACAACCTGTATACCCGCGCCGACAACCTGACGGAGCGCCTTGGACGCCTCGCGGCGTACTTCGTCCCGTATCGCAATGATTCCCAGAAGCGTCAGATCGGCGTTTATCCCGCGCGTACTCATATCATCTTCGCTGACGGCGAGCGCCAAAAGCCGGACGGCGCGCTCCGTCATCTCCTGCATGCTCTTTTTCAATCCGGCCGGCGACGTGAGCTTTCGCCTGACGCCGTCTTTGTCCATATATCGCGTGCAGTTGGGCACGATCAGTTCCGGCGCGCCTTTTATGAGCGTAAGGTTATAGGCCCCTTTCACCTGTGCGCAGGAGTACTTGTTGATACTGGAAAACGGCATGCTTGATACGACCCGGATGCTCTCCTTCCAGGATTGCTGCTGCGCAAACTCCAATAGTGCCCTTTCGGTAGCGTTTCCGCCGACGGCGCGTGTTTTCCCACCGACGCTGCTGAACGTCGCGGCCGTATTATATACGCAGGATAACCGTAAAAGCTTGCCGAGTTCCGTTTTGCGTATTTTTGAGAACCTGTCCGTTTGGGTCCCGTCTCCGGCAATAAAAAAAAGGACTTTCAGCTCCCCTTTTGTGATCGTGCCGGTTTTATCCGCGAACAGGATATTGAGGTTGCCCGACGTCTCGATCCCCACGAGCTTTCGTACCAGCACATTGTCGCGGAGCATACGCTTCATATTTGAGGACAGGACAATCGTAATCATCAGCGGCAGCCCTTCCGGGATTGCCACCACGATAACGGAAATGGACAGCGTCACGGCATGTATGAGGTGTCCGACTAGAATCTGCGGCGAATGAAGCACACCCAGTATCGCGTCGCCGCTCCACGCGTTTGATATCACGACGGCGTTAAAGAGGTCGGCGAACGCGACGAGCGCAGCGCCGATATATCCCATTTTACTTACAGACTGTGCCAGCTTACCGAGCCGCAGTTTCAAAGGGCTTTCTCTCGAATCCTCCTGCACATCGTGCGCGAGCCTGCCGTAAAAGGTGTTCGAACCGACGCCCGTGACGCGCATGATCGCCTCTCCGGAACAAACGACGCAGCCGCGGAACAATCGGTTTTTGTCGCTGAAACCGCCGGCGTCCGCCAGGCGCTCGCTGCCCGGCCGTTTGACAGCCTCCTTGCTCTCCCCGTTGAGCGGCGACTGATCCACATAGATCTCGCCGCAGGTAATGACGCCGTCCGCCGGAATACGGTCTCCGGGCTGCAGCAGAACGATGTCGCCGACAACGACTTCAACGACAGGCAGCTCCACAAGTCCGTCGGAGCGTTTGACCCGGCATTTCGTTTTAAGCGCGTCCTCCTGCAGCTTTTCAAACGCCGTTTCGCTGCCGTGCTCGGATAACGTGGATACGAAAGTGGAAATCAGAATGGCCGCCGCGATCCCGATCGTTTCATACCAGTTGAAGTCCCGCAGCCGGATAACGATGTTCGCGACAAGCGCGACGAGCAGTATCTTAATGATCGGGTCCCCGAAATTCATCATAAATTCCCGTAGGAAACTCTGCTTTTTATGCCGCACGAGCGCATTGTCTCCGTGACGCTCTTTTGACAGGCTTACGTCTTTTTCGGAAAGGCCTCTGATTCTGCCGATGAGCTCCGTCGTATTCTGCATGTGCCTACCCCTCGTAAATACATGATCGGCTTTAAGCTTGTGCTTCAAATCACTTCTTTAAAATATATTTTGGGGGTTGTCTTAATATGTTACAAATCTTGCTGGTGACGGCGCTTTGCCTGGACGCGTTCACCGCGAGCCTTGCCTGCGGGATATCCAAAACAAAAATAAGATGGCCCGCCGTCGCCGTCATCAGCCTCCTGTGCACGTCGGCCCTTGCCGTTTCGACAGGCCTCAGCTCACTTGCGAGGGGGGTTTTATCCGCGGAGCTCTCGTCTGCCGTTTCCTTTGCACTGCTGCTGGTCATCGGGCTTGTTAAAAGCTTTGAGTTTCTTCTCAAACGCTGGATCTCCAGAAATGAAAACAAACAGAACCAGCTGCGAATGAGAGTTTTTGACTTAAATGTTGTCCTGACCGTCTATGCCGACGCCGATAAAGCCGATTTGGACCATTCAAAAAGCATCTCCGTCAAAGAGGCCGTTTATCTGGCGCTGGCGCTGTCGCTAGACGGCTTTGCCGTCGGGTTCGGCTGGGGGCTGCTGCCAATCAATTACCTCAGTCTGACGGCGCTTTCTCTAGCTTCGAACGTCCTCGCTCTGACGCTCGGCTATTTCTTGGGGAAATGGCTCATACATAAAACGAAGCTCGATCTCTCCTGGCTCGGCGGTATTCTGCTGATAGCCCTGGCCGTTTTGAAGCTATTCAAGTTTTAGAACTTTTTTAAAAACCATCGGGAATAATTGCCGGTGATTTTTTATTTTGTATTTCAGCAATGCCTATAACATTGCACTTTGAGGAGCATACATTTGCGCAACACATTCCCACAACCGGTAATATTCCAACTTCTTTTCACTGGGGACACATAACTTTGGACCTGCCGCATATAGCATGATTTTAACAAGTTATCAGCAATCACCATATACTGTTGCGGGATAAGCTTTGACACATTGTAAAGCTTTTCTACTAATTAGCTGATGTGAAAATTATGTTGAAAATTAAACGATTCATGATAGCTATTTCCAGTGCGCTGCTTATGCTTTCTTTAGCCTTTGCCCAAGGGGCAATGGCGGCGTCGCCTGAAAGTGATTTTATTTTTGATCCTGCCACAGGGACAATTACAGGTTATACAGGGCTCGGCGGCGATGTGGAAATCCCGTCAACAATTGACGGCATCACCGTCGCAGCGATTGGCGATAATGCGTTTAACGCCTTGGTTTATCCAAATTGCTACGCTATCACAAGTATGATAATACCGGATACCGTGACTATAATAAAGTATCGAGCTTTTTTTCGTTGTGAGGCAATGTCCAGCATAACTATTCCAGACAGTGTGACTTCAATCGGGGTATCGGTTTTTTGTTATTGCTATTCGCTGGAGAGCATCACGATGCCGGACAGTGTAGCTTCAATCGGAGAGTACGCTTTTTTTGAGTGCAATTCACTGACCAGCATCACGATTCCAGAAAGCGTGACTTTAATCAAGTATAATGCTTTTTGTAATTGCCCATCGCTTGTTTCCGCATATTTTGAAGGTGATGCGCCGTCTGTTTGGGGCTCAAGTGTTTTTGATAGTGCCGCTCCGGGTTTTACAATCTACTTTTATTCGGGCCATACAGGCTTTACGACGCCGACGTTTCACGGGTATCCCTGCGTGGAGCTTTTCAGCGTTAATATCGGCAGCCTGTCGGGCGGGAGCATCAGCGCGGACACTGCTTATGCCGCGGAAGGCACAACGGTCAATCTTACGATCACGCCGGATTCGGGCATGCATCTGAAACCGGGCTCACTCAAATATACAGACATAACGGGAGAACACGTTATCAGCGGCACGAGCTTCGTCATGCCTGCCTCTGATGTGACAATTACGGCGCAATTTGAAGCCGAGGCAACACTGTATGTCTGCTTAGTCGTGCTGCTTGTTTGTTTGGTATTACTTGGAGCAGAGGCAGTTTTAAACGAGAGAAGATAATCGGACAATGCACTGGCTGCCGTACATGCTTGTGCCGTATGGCTTTCAATCGTCCTGTTGCTCTGTGAACTGTAAAATTGCACCGGGTGAAAAGAACCCGTTCTTTTCACTCAGTGCAATTTTTTTGGTATTACTGTATATATCAAGCTGTCTGCTACGGCACAAAGACCGCCGCTTATCAAAACATGGAGATAACGAGCGTTGCGGTCAGGCAGATCAGGATCACGATCGTCGCGATGGAAATGATATTGGTTATGGGCTTGTTGACGTACTCGCCCATGACCTCTTTTTTGTTGATGATCGATACCATGCAGATCAAAACGACGGGCAGCATGATCCCGTTGATGCGCTGGGACCACAGGGCGATTTCGATGAGCGGCGCGTTCGGCAGGAGTATAATGCCCGCCGATATCGCGATGATGGCCGTATACAGCCAGTAAAACTGGGGCGCTTCATGCCATGTTTTATCGATACCGGCTTCAAACCCAAATGATTCGCATACATAAAACGACACGGCGACCGGCAGAATGACCGATGCGAAAACAGCCGCGACAAACAGCCCAAACGCGAACACCTGGGACGCAAGCGCGCCGGCCACGGGGGCGAGCGCCTCGGCGGCGTCAATCGCCGCGTTGATTTCAATGCCCTTGGGGTGAAGCGTAGAAGCACAGGCCACGATGATGAAAAACGCGACGATAATCGTGCACAGGCAGCCGATCAAAACATCCAGCTTGGACCACTTGAGGTCCTTGACGCGCAGCTGCTTTTCAATGACGGACGACTGCATATAAAACTGCATCCACGGGGCGATCGTCGTGCCGATAAGTCCGATGACGGTCGCGATGTATACAAAATTCGTCTCGACCTGGGGCCGGATGATCGATTGGCCGATTGCAGACCAGTCCGGATTCCCCATAAGCGCCGCCGCGACATATATGAAAAGCGCCAGGCAGAAAACCAGAAATATCTTTTCTGCGATGCGGTAAGTGCCCTTGACGACGATAAACCACACGCCGACGGCTACAACGGGAACAGAGATGTATTTACTGACGCCGAATATCTCCATACTGCCGGCCACGCCGGAAAATTCCGTCATAGTGTTCATGATATCCGCGGCCAGAAGGAAAATGACAATAAAGAACGTAACTTTGACGCCTGTGTTCTCGCGGATGAGGTCGGCCAGCCCTTTCCCGGTGACGATCCCCATGCGCGCGTTCATCTCCTGTGTGACGAACAGGACGATAAACGCGGGGATGAGCGTCCAGATAAGTTTATAACCGTACAGCGCGCCGGCAACGGAATACGTCGTAATCCCGCCGACGTCGTTGTCAACGCTGCCGGTGATGATGCCCGGCCCGATAATCGCCAATAAAAACGCGATGTTGCGCCAGAGCTTTTTTTTCCTGACATTACCTAATATCCTTGCCATGGCTGCACCTCCCGTCAGACCCTTCTTCTTCTGGCCCTCAGGAGATTATAGACAATATCGTCTATGACAACCATGCCCAAAAGCTCCATGTCCTTATCAACGACCGGGACGGCGAGCAGATTGTATTTCGATATGATCTCGCCGATAGATTCAATATCGTCCGTATCCTGTACATAGATCATCTTCGTGTCCATGATCTCATCTATTTTTGTATCCGGTTCCGAGATGACGAGGTCGCGAAGCGATACGGTCGCCGTCAGGCGGTCGCCTTCATCCACGATATACAGATAGTAAATCGAGCTCGGCTCCGGTTTTAAACGCCGGAGCTCTTTGATGACTTCTTCCGTCGTCATGCTGCCCTTATAGGCAATAAAGTCCGTCGTCATGATGCTGCCGACTTCGTTGTCGTCGTACTCCATGAGCTCCCGGACTTCCTCGGAAGCTTCGCTTTCCATCTCGCTTAAGAGCTGCTCCGCCTTCTCCTCTTCCATTTCCTCGAGGATATCGGCGACCTCGTCGGCCGGCATCATCTCCAGGAGATCGGCGGCCTTCTCAAGCGGCAGGCTGTCCAGAACGGTCAGCTGCGCCTCCGACTCCAGCTCTTCAAGAACATCGGCGGCTTTTTCATCATCCAGCGATGAGAAAACCTCCGCCTGCATCTTCAGATCCATGTCCTCAAGGATATCGGCGAGGTCGGATACGTGAAGCGTTTCCAGCTTGGTATAGGGCTTGCTCAACTGTATGCCCGCGTGTCCGATATCAACCGTCTCAACTGCGTTCCATAAAATAAGCTTTCCCGGAATTTTTTTATGGAACAGGGCTAAAAGCTGCGCCAGCGGTTTGGCGATGCCAAGCCGTCTTAAAAGCCCTTCAAAACCAACGTCAACGGCTGCCAGGAACGTACCGGACGACATGACTGCCAAGCGCAGGTCATTGACCCGGACGAGCTTCCGGCCGTCGATGTCGACGAGCTGGCGGTCAAGGACATATTTTCTTAAAAGGAGCGTATCTTCCTTAAGTCCGGATAATGTCTTGAGCTTCTTGCACCGGAAGACGAACTGGCCTTTTTCTTCCGTCAGGGTAAAGCTCGAATAGTCGGCAATGATCTCTTTACCGCCGCTTTTAAGGATAAGCGCCTCGACCTGCGGCATCGACGCTTCGAAGTGGACGGCGATATCGCTCAGCGCCCCGATCGGCGCGTCGTTTGTCGTCCGTACTTTCTTCCCAAGCACGCGGCTTAAGTAAAATACAGTCTCATTAAACACAAAAATCCCTCCATTTAACGGAAGGATTTTACGGCATGTATATTAAATCCGATCATCAAAAGCGATTCTCAGACATTAATCCCTCCGTATTCTGATTTAAAACGCCTACTTCGATAACTGGGGTCTGCGTCCATTTCTTTAACCTCCTGCATTTAATATTCGTGCATCATCGCTTCCGCATACGGTTAACGCAGAAAAACTTGAAAATAAAAACCTTCGCCATGCTCAAACAGGCGAAGGTCAAATACTTCGATTTCCCGTTCAAGCTTTAACTCCGCAAGGCGGTGAAATTGCATTAGGCTATGCCTTCAAATTTCGACAAATCCTGTTGACCTGCTAGGGTTGTCTCCAACCTTTCGCGGCAGCAATCCATATCCTTGTGGTAGCCTCACCTACCGAGGTTTTCACTATCTAAAACTATAGTACCGTGCGTAGTTGTTTTCAAGGCTATTTTAAATTATAGTGAATAATCATCGTTTTTCACAATTTTTATCCCCTATATCGCAGCTGTAATTGTGCTATTTGCGCATTTTCTGAACACTGTTGTCCGGATTTGTTTTTTTGTATCCGGATGCTCTTTAAATCTTCTTTAAATATTTCTTAATGATCCGTAAAGCTTTGACCGGGTCCGACTGAGACAAAAGGCCAATGGCATAAAGTATATATTTCTCATCCAAATAAAAATGAGGTTGGATCGGCTTTAAAATGTTGGGCGCGGTAGGCCTGAAAACCGCTCCGTCCATAACACGGTGCGGATCACTTGAAAACGCAACGGGCCCGCCGGCACCGATGACGGTCCGGACCAGCGTCATGTCCTTGCCCCGCTGCACCCAGAATTCGCCGTTATGCGTAACGATCAGTTCGATTGTGCCGACATGCCTGTCAACGGCTGTTTTAACGGCCAGGTGCGACAGCGTCAATTGACATTCGGTCTGGTCGGCCCCTTCCGGTATGCTTAGAACGTCGCGCAGCTTTTTAACCTTTTCTTCGAACTCCGTCCGCTCGTCGTCATACAGCCTGCCCACGTCCTCGGCTATACACGACAGCGTATCCAAATTGTGAAACAGTCCGAGATCGCCTTCCACTGTCCTCTTTGCGTAAGGTTCAGGCAGACCCGCAAGCGAAGCGCCTTCCTTCGTCGGCGCCCCCTTGGCAACTGAATATACGTCGGTCGTCGCGCCGCCGACATCGACTAAAAGCAGCTCGCCGAAGCCCGCTTCGTCGCGCGCTCCATCCGCTATGAGTTTCGCCGCTTCCAGCACAGCGGACGGCGTCGGCATGACGACGTCGCCGATCATCTCCCTGACCTTGCTGATGCCTTTTGCGTCTGTTATCCGGTTAATAAACAGTTCCCGGATCTTTTCATTGACGGGATCCAAATCAAGCCGTCCGAATTCCGGCATGACGTTTTTGGTATAGATGACGTTTTTATGCGAACCGGCGAATATCCGCTCGATCTCGCCCTTGGCAGATTTGTTGCCCGCAACGATGATGTTCCTGACGCCGCTTTCAATGCCGGCGAGAACGGCTGCGTTGTGCGTGATTGTCTTTTTATTGCCGCCGTCCGTACCGCCTGTTAAAAGTACGATATCAGGCGCACTTTCGGCAATCTCCTGCGCCTCGTCCTCCGTCATCTCATACGAGTATGTCCCGACGATCTTAGCGCCTGCGCCGAGCGCGGCGAGTCTTCCGGCCTCTGTCGTATACTCCGGCACAAGCCCGATGCAGATCATCTTAAGTCCGCCTGCGGCGCTGGAACAGGCCACGGTGCGCGCGATATCGTTTTCGTCGATCGGCACCAACTCACCGAGCTTTTCAAATGCTTCCCGCAGTCCGACGGAAATATCCGTATCCACGGTGGACGGCACCTGGACACGCGCGGCCAGTTCTTCTTTTTCGATGTCAAAGGCAACCGCTTTGGTAAATGTACTTCCGAAATCAATGAATATGCGAATGCTGCTCATAAAATGCCCCCAGTGATAAGTGTCGTGCCTTGTTTGATGTAATTCCTGCCGCCCTTAAAGTTTGGGCGGCGCGCCATTCCCAGGAATCACAGCCGGGCTGATTGAGGATTTTATACGTCCTTGTCCGGCCATTTAATCTACATTACCTAATAACTCCCAGTCGTGTCAAGGTTTTTATATAATATCTATAACAACTGCATTTTAAGGGCCGCATTTTCATGCGGCCCCGTCTGTATGCAGTAAGCAGGCGCGTAAATTACGCCGTTATATCTTGTTTCTGGCCTTGAGGTCCGAAACGAGGTCGCGGATGGACTGCTTGACATCGGACTCCGGCGGATATACGCGGTCGAATCCGATCTTCTTGAAGGTTTCTTCATCTTCCTTGAAGTCTCTCGTGCCAACGCCAAGAATGCCGCCGATGTACATCAGGATATCGCCGATACCGGCTTCGACGCACATTTCACGGATGCCCTGGACATCCATTTCAGCCATGCCGTACAGCGTTGTGATCAGTATCGCATCGGCGTCTGTCTCCTGGGCAGCCTTGATGAATTCTTCGGCCGGCGTCTGCGCGCCAAGCGCAACAACGTTGAAACCTTCTTCTTTCAAAGCTCTGGAGATGATCTTTGTGCCGATAACGTGCGCGTCGACACCGGAGGTGCCGGTCACGATGGTCGGCGTCCGCTTCATCTCGATCTTTTCGTCATCAGCTGTTTCGGTCTTTTCAAACTCACCAATCGCTTTGCCCTGTGCCAGGCACCAGAAGTCGGCCATGGATGCCTTGAAGTTAAGCTTCGTGCCCTCGTATTTTTCTCTCTCTTTGATCTTCTCATCGTTGTACTTGCGTACTTCCTCGGGGATCGGGATATTGCCGTAATCGATGTAGCGGCAGGCGCCTTCAAGGTCTCTTGCGCCCATGCAAAGATCCTTGGGATAGATATTGATAGAGAACGGGGAATCCAAAACGCCGGCTTCGACGGCCTTGACTGCGCCGACAGCGATATCGCCGTCGCCCATTTCGAGAACCTTGTCGAGGATGGCGCTGACGGCAAGCTCCGTCACGCGCATTTCCTGATTGATAGCCGCTGTATCGGCTTCGAATTTCTGCTGACGGACAACGTTGAATATCCAGTTGGCCGAAGCGTACGTCTGCATATGGGATTCAAGACTCGGAACACCAAGCGCCTCGTCGACCGTCTTGACCGAGCAGGCCGCCAAATCCGACATGGCCGCTTCCATCGCAACATAGTTAATATAACCGAAAGCGTTGCCCAGATCCTGCGGGAACGGGAACAGCGACGACTGGTTGCCGATAATGCCGGGTATGATCGTATCGGTATAGCCTAATTTGTCCAAATATTTTCTGAAAAGCTTTTCGCAGGTCTTGATCTCAGCAATGTCCTGAGCGACGTTGCCCTGGAAGTTCATGAGCGGAACAATGCTCTTCGTGCCCTGTCCGGCCGAAATGAGCGCCTCGATGATCTGCGTAGCGATATTGACATACATGGGGATAACGCCGTTGGGCAGCCAGCCGTGCGTATCCGTAGAGATGATGATGCCGCGGTCTGCGTACATACCGATGAGGCGTCCGAGATACTGGGCGGTCGCAACGCACTCTTCGGGCGTGGCTTTTTTATCGTAGCCGCCGATCCAGCCGAAAAAGCTGTTGGGCATGGCGGTCATACCGGCGGCAAAAGCAATCTCACCGACGAAGCTGTTGGCGACGCGGGACGATCTCGGGTCAAACGCGCCTACGCATGATTCAACAACCTTACGGGTTACTTTAACGCCGTGGTTGATGATCGGGTAGCCGTTGAGCTTCTTTTTGCCTGTCCGGATGCTTTCATCAAGACCCTGCTGACATTTATCCAGCTGGAGGTTTCGCGTATATGAGTCGGTCGTGAACGGGAAAAGCTCAACGCCGACGGCATTGAGACCCTGAAGAAGCTGTATTTCCTCTTCAACGACCGGTACACCTGAACGCGGAAACAGTCCGATTTTGCCTTCGGCCTTATATCTTGCTAAACGTTTTGTGAAGTTCTTATGCTCAGGCAGTGTTTTATGATATTCAACCGCCTCGTCAATATCGACTTCCTTGCCGGTGGGCCACTGCGCAAGCTGCTCCTCACGCATCTTAGCAAACGTTTTGTCGTCTATTCTTTCCTGCTTGACTTTGATCACATTTTTTCCCCCTCAAGTTATTTTGAAATCTCGCATTTCAGTCCGTATGATTCTATGATCTCTTTGGCTTTGTCAAGTTCCTCCTGCGTACACTCAGGAACATCATCCAGCTTATAGACCATATCGACCATTCTGTATTTGTTGGCGCCATACTTGTGATACGGAAGTATATTGACAGGCGCGTCTTTTGCGATATTGCTCACGGTGCGCCCCAATGCGTGAAGATTCTCATCCGAGTTGTTGTACCCGGGAATCAGCGGCACGCGTATAACGACGGGCACGCCTTTTTTCACAACGAGTTCAAGATTCTTGAGTATCAGTTCGTTTGAAACGCCGGTATACTCCACATGTTTTGCCGGATCCATATGCTTTAAATCGTAGTATACCAAATCAGAATACTCAAGTATCTTCTCAAGGGCCTCAGGCGAACCGTACCCCGTCGTATCGGCGTTCGTATGGAAGCCCGCTTCACGGCAGCGCCTAAACAGCTCCGCGACGAAATCGGCCTGCATGAGAACCTCTCCGCCGGATGCCGTGACACCGCCGCCGGACGCCTCGTAATAGTCGGCATCCTTCTTGACGATTTTGAATACTTCGTCAACCGTCATCTTATCGCCGGTCATCCTGAGAGCTTCGGGCACGCAGTTTTTAACGCACTCTCCGCACTGTGTGCATTTTTTTCGATCTATATGAACACCATCGTCATCAAGGGTAATTGCGCCTACTGGACAAACCTTGACACAGGTGCCGCAGCTCTTACAGGAGGTGTACCGCCAAGTCACTTCAGGCTGCATACGCTGGGACTCGGGGTTCGAGCACCACAGACATGTCAGCGGGCACCCTTTTAAGAAGACGGTCGTTCTAACACCGGGACCGTCGTCAATACTGTAACGCTGTATATTGAATACGATCCCCTCAATATTCTCCATCGTGTTTTAATACTCCTCTTTTGTTATAAACGTTACGAACGCAGGGCACGACGAATCGGTCGCTCCCTGCCTAAATGCCTTTTGACCGGCATCCGCGTCTTTATGAATATTCCGGAAGAGTTGCCTTAAACGGCAACTCTTCCGCAAAAGCTTAATTACTTATACCATTTCGTGCATCGTGCGTTCGACGATCTCATCCTGCAGACCCTTCGGCAGGTCAATGAAGTACGCGCTGTAGCCGCCGACCCTGACAAGCAAGTTCTTGTGCTCGGCAGGACATGCCTGCGCAGCCAGGAGTTCTTCACGGCTGTGGATGTTGAACTGGATGTGCCAGCCGCCTCTCTTCATGAAGGCCTTGATGAGCCAGGCCAGCTTCTGAAGCTTCTCATCCGTGTTGAGGATGGCTTTAGAGAACTTCATGTTCATGGCATAGCCGACGAACTCCTTAGAGTACGGGCCTTTTGTAGCGGAGTTGATGGCGGCCGTCGGGCCGTTGACGTCCATACCCGGCATAACCGAGCAGGCCGCGTCGCAAGTCGGAGAACCGGCCGGTCTGCCGTTCGGCAGCGCGCCGAGGCTTTTGCCTATGGTGATATGGCCGGCGGCTGCGCCGATAAACAGCATCGGCTTTTTGCCGGTGATCGGGTCGATCCAGCGCTGCATGATCTCGGGCACCTTCGTGGACAGGTTGTCGTAGATCTCATCGACGTAGTCGTCGTCGTTGCCGTACTTCGGTGCATTCAGGCACATCTGCTGGAGTTCTTCGTAGCCTTCCCAGTTCTTGGCGCAGGCATCGAGCATTTCGGCCATAGTGACCTTTTTATCGTCAAAAACGATCTTCTTGATAGCTGCCATGCTGTCGGCCGTGTCGACCATGCCGCGGCTTCCGAGCCACGATGTCCGGCCTTCGGGATAACGCGCGCCGCCCTCTTTCGGGGTAAGGCCTTCACGGATACAGTCTTCATACTGCATCGCGCAGCGCAGTCCGCTCATCGGGCCGTCGGTGATCTCGGTAGCCAGAGAGATCATCTTGATTTTGTGCAGTATGGGTACGAAGTACTCAAGCTGCTTATAATAAGCATCCATGACCTCTTCGATGCTCGCAAACTTGCTGGCGTCGCCGGTGTGCGGGCCGATTTGCTTTTTCGTTCTCGGGTCAAAACCGTCATTGAGCGCAAGCTCGAACAGTTTCGTCTGATTGATATTGTGTCCGCCGCCCACGTGCTCCATGCTGTCGAGGTGGTAGCCCAGGCAGCCGGAAGCGTTCCAGTTGCAGGCGTCTTCGATCGGCACGTCTCTGTCGAGATAGCGCTGGGTGCCGAGGATGTCGTTTAAGAACGCGGGGTTGCCGCCGCCAAAGTCGCGGTTGCAGCGCAGCGCATGAAGGATAAACTGCTCATCCATATTGGGATTGTAGCGGACATAGATGGCGGGCTCGGAAAGCTTGACTTGAGCCATCGCTTCAAGTACGAGCCAGGAGATCTCATTCGTCAGGTCGTTGCCGTCCTTGTCCGTGCCGCACAGCGTGATGTTCGGCAGGAGGGAACCCGGGGCAGCTCTCTGCTCACGCGGGATCGTAACGAGGTTTTCGCACTCTCTGATCTTCAGCCACAGAGCGCCGAGGAGTTCGGCCGCATCCTGAGCGTTGATCTTGCCGGCCTTCTTGTCCTGCTCATAATACTTGATAAGGAGCTGATCCAGACGTCCTACCGGGACCTCCGGACGGTCGGAGCTTTCTTTCCAGCAGACCAGATGGTACAACCGGACACACTGGACAGCTTCAAAGAAGTCACGCGGCGGCTCTGCCGGGCAGCGATCACAGGCTTCTGCGATGCGGTTGAGCTCTTTGACTCTTTCGGGACGCGTTTCCTTCGCTGCCATTTCGCGTGCGAGTGCAGCATGGCGCTGGGCAAACTTGATGAACGCCTCGCAGGAAATGATACAGGCCTCTAAGAGCCAGTATTTACGCAGGAACTGAGCGGAGCCGTGGGAATTGGCGTTGTCGCCTTCAGCGATCATCCGCGCACGCTCTTTTTTACACAGATCGATTACATAGTTGAGTCCGTGGTCGACGCACTTGACACTGACCTGCGCCACGCCGCCGCCGTATGCCGAGTAGTTCTGGAAGAGGCCTCTGTCCATCTTATAACGGACGCCACGGCCTTCAAAGACGCAAGCCCTGTCAAACAGGAGATCAAACACGTCTTCGCCCATGTCATAAGCCAGCGATGTATTGACCGTTTCGTCGGGCATATGCGCGACCCAGTATTCCGCATCCTCTTTCAAAGCCTGCAGATCCTCGGGCGTGATTTTTGTTGATTCCGTATCGCTCGTTTTACGGGCAAATTTGCCGCTTTGGCACATCTCAAGGATTTCGTTCGGCTTCATGGCGCACAGTGTGCCGTTGCCGCGGATAAACTTCGTCAGCGAACCGACAATAATCTCACCGTCACGGATGAGAAGCGGGCATTCCGTAAGCCTTTTTTCAAGTGCTTTAGCCCAGCGGATATCTACGGGGAGACCTTTGGTCTCCTGCCAGGATTTTGTGAACAAAAGCGTGTCGTCCACATAAACCTGCGGTTCAGCTTTTTCCCATTCCTTCTTCAGTTCCTGAAGCCTGGGCGTTAAAACCTGAACGCTTCTTATTTCTTCGGGGTTAACTTTCATTGCCATATAAAAAACCTGCCTTTCCAATGCTGTTTTCTGTTATGTTTATATCCATATTTCAGATTGAACTCGCAAAATGAAATTTTTGCCTTAGTTCTCGTCGTATGCCCTCGATACGATGTCTGCTATGAGCTCTTTTGTGGCGGGAACAGGCGACGTCGCTTCGCCGAAAAGTTTGACGAGCCCCTGCTGCATAGTGTAAACGCCGTCCGGCACAAACGCCAGGAGGTCTTCCTTCGTAAAGCCGTTCTTCTCGCCGAAATCGCGCAGGCTCGGCATTTTCAGCCGGCGCATCAGCGCCTGGATTGTTTCATATATCGCTTTGCCGACTTCATCGGGCGTAGCGTTCTCCGGCGCGCTGCCGCCGAGCGCCAGTGTGATCTCCGCAGCTTTTTCCGGGTAAACGGACGCGGCCATCTGCATGACCTGCGGCAGGCAGGACGCGCAGCCGTTTCCGTGCGCTATATGGTATCTTCCGCCCAAAACCTTGCCGATATCGTGCGCCAGATGACACAGCGGACCCGACATGGATATGCCGCCCAGCGTCGCCGCGAGCATCATGCCCTCGCGCGCTTCTATATCTGCGCCGTTTTCAACGGCACGGACAAGATATTTCCCGACCAGCGTAAACGCTTCTTTCCCGGTCAGCTCGCAAAAGCTGTTGGCACGCCTTGACGTGTACGACTCGATTGCGTGGCAAAGCGCATCCATGCCTGTTGCGGCCGTAACGGAAGGCGGAAGCCCGACGGTGAGTTCGGGGTCTATGATGCCGAGGCTTACGGCACAGCCGATGCCTGCAATATTCGTTTTGATGTTGTTTTCCGTATCGGTAATAACGCCGCCCGGCGTGCACTCGCTGCCGGTTCCGGCTGTCGTCGGGATCACTATAAGCGGTACCGACGGTTTTGAAACGACGCCTTCGCGCCCGAAATACTTATTGATCGGGGGCGGGTTCGTCTGAAGCATCTTCGCACCTTTGGCCGTATCGAGCGAACTGCCGCCGCCGACGCCGACGACGCCGTCGACCTTCTCTTTGATGCCGAGCTCGCCGGCTTCGTTGACGGACCAATCGGGCGGGTCGGCCAGAACGCCGTCGTAGCATACCGTCTTTAACCCGGCGTCTTCGATAATCTTAATGATCTTGTCGGCGACGCCTGCGTTCTTGATGCCCATATCATAAACAACAAGGACTTTGCTGCAGCCGAACTCCTTTAGTTTGTCTCCAAGAAGCTTTGATGTGCCGATGCCGAACAGCAACGGGTTGGGGCTTGAAAAAATACTCTGCATATTATCCCTCCTTCACCGGATTAAGCCATCTTAAGATGACGGTCATACGTTTTACTGAGGATATCCGTCACGACTTCAGCCGTAACGGGGCGGGGTGAGAAGAAGAAGGTCTGTGTCCTCATAATCTCCGGCACCGCCGTTAAAAGCTCTTCTTTCGAGCCTACGTATTTCATAAGAGTCGGGAGACCTGTTTTCATCATAAGCGCCTCCACCGTGCAGGCCGCGATCTCTCCAAGTTCTTCGGTTGTTGCTCCATCCGGAACTTTTCCGCCGAGGCTTTCGGTAATCCGTTTGAGCTTTTCGGGAACGGCGGGTGCGTAGAATTTAAATATCTCCGGTAGGCAGGCGCTTACGGCCGCGCCGTGCGGGATATGGAACATCATGCAGATGACCGCGCCGATATCATGCGGGATATTGCAGTAAGGGCCCAAAATCGACATGGAAGCCATTGTCGCCGCTAAATGCAGCCCTTCGCGCGCTTTCAGATTGCCGCCGTTTTCAACTGCGGCCAAAAGATTTTCGCCTATAAGGGAGATGGCCTTGAAACCAAAAAGGTCACTGTATTTGTTTGCCTGGTTTGAAACGACCGCCTCAACAGAGTGGCACAAAGCGTCAAACGCCGTGGTCGCCGTAACGACCGGCGGCAGTTTCAGCGTCAGCTCCGGATCGACGATCCCAAGCTTAACCGGGCATATAAAGTTCTCTTTTGTGTTGTTTTCCGTGTCGGCGCAGGCGCCGCCGGGCGTCACTTCGCTGCCGGTGCCCGCCGTCGTTGGTATGACGATGACCGGTTTGAGATTCGAAATGTCCGCGCAGGGCGGTTTCCCGGGCTGCGAAAAATATTGATTGATCGGAGGCGGGTTGGACATCAGGAGCCCGGCGCCTTTCCCCGTATCGAGCGAACTGCCGCCGCCGATGGCGACAACGGCGTCAACCGCTTCTTTTATAGCAAGATTTCCGGCTTCGTTGACGGTGTAGTCCGGCGTGTCCGGCTGAACGCCGTCATAGATTACGATCTCAATTCCGGCATCTTTTATGTATCCAAGTACTTTGTCTACAATGCCGGCCGCTTGTACGCCCTTGTCGAAAACGGCAAGGACTTTTTTACAGCCTAATTTCTTCAGCTGCTCACCGACAGCTTTTGATGCGCCGCTGCCGTATAAAATGGGGTTGGGGCTGCTCCATGTACTGTACATAAAAGACCACCTCTGTTGTTTTTAATTAGTCGCGCTATGAACAAATTTCCCAAATGGTATTTACTTTTTTGTTTATAATGGGTAAAATGTTATGAAGAACACATTTTTAGATTTATCCTGCCTATTATAGGCCGATTTTTTATCCGCTAAATGATATTTTATTACTTTTCAGCCCGTTTGTCATCATTTGAAATAATAAAATCATGATTTTTATTTCGTAGGATATCACGAGTTTGTGAGATATCCTAATTGTATTATGTTGATTCCGCTCGTTACCTGAAGGAGGTGTATCCATGCCGATTACCGTAAAAGCGATCCGGGAACAGCTCGAACTGTATAAACCCGAGCACATCTCATCCAATAATACGGAAATCTATATCGATACCATTCTGCCGCTTCAGTCTCAAACGGATTTTAGTGCGCAGAACACCTTGTATGTGGGAATGGCATCCCAACTGCCTTCGACCTGTCCGGCAAATCTTGTATGCATCGAGGACGTGCCCGTCCCCGACGAATATAAAAAACCACAGTTTGTCAATTTGACCATTCTGCCGAAAGAAACGGATATACAAGATCTATACAGCCGCCTGTGCAATCTTCTTTTAGATTACGGCCAGGCGCTGACGGCCGCTTCAAATCTTCTGACGTCGCTTGCAAAAGCCAGAGGGCTTGAGAGCATCGTCGCGATTGCGTATAAAACGCTCGGAAATCCGATTATCGTTAATGACAAAAGCTGGAAAGCCCTGGCAATCGCGTCGGATATCAAGGAGACGGATGACGTTGCCTGGAACGAATTCATGACAAAAGGCGCCCTTTCGCTTGAAGTCGTCTCAATGAACATCAAGGAGAAGCTGACAGACCGCATTGAGCAAAGCGAATCGCCATTATGGTGCAAAGAATCCAACATGAAATATCCGCGCCTGTTCTGCCGTGTGGCCGTGGGGTCAAGGCCCGTGGCGACCGTCGCCGTCATCGAATACTACAAGCCCTTCGTCGAGCGTGATTATTATCTTCTGTCCATGCTGGCAAACGCCATTTCAGCCGAGATGCAAAAGAACAAATTCCTGCATTACACACGCGGGCTTCTGTATGAGGATTTCATTGTCGATCTGATTGAAGAACGGCTCAAAAATCCAAATATTATTGAAGAAAAAGTCAAATCACTCAATCTGGGGCTAAAAAAATATATCCATGTCATCACGATCGACGTGAAGGAATTCGACATCACGTACTTCTCCATCCCTTATATGCGCGACTACCTTGAAAAAATGGTAGGCGGCAGCAAGGCCATAATATATAACGACGACATCACAATGATATCAAGTTACAGCGGCGAACGCGAGATTTTTGAATCGGACGCCGTCAGACTGCGTGATTTTCTGAAGGAATATAACCTCCACGCCGGACTCAGCCGTGCTTTTACAAAACTCGAAGACCTAAGGAGTCATTATACGCAGTCACTGGAAGCACTGGAGCTTGGCACACACATTGACAGCGACGTAACAATCTACTCTTATGACGATTATGCCATCTACCATATCGCAAAAGTCTGTACGGAATCAGCCGATCTGCGCCAGTTTTATCATCCGAAGCTCGAATACCTGATGGAATACGACGCCGAACATAAGACATCTTTTACGGACAGCCTCTATATGTACCTTAAGCATTCCCGCAATATCACGAATACCGCCAAAGCGCTGCACCTGCACCGCAACTCCATGATCTATCACTTAAAGCGTATCGAAGAGATCTTAAACTTCAGCTTGAGCGACAATGAGATGCTGCTGCATATCGAACTGTCTTTCCGGCTCATGGAATATGATAAAATATTCAACAAAAAACTGATTGAATGCACACCGACTGACGAATAGCGTCAAACACAGCGGCAGTCGGTCCGTTTTCAGGAGCCACCCTCTCAGTCATTATGAACCGGTCGAACCATTCGCCGGATTATGTTAACACATCAACCGAAAAGGAGTCATACAAATGGATGCTATTGAAGCGATTTTGAAAAGAAAAAGCGTACGTTCGTACAAGAAGGATCAGATTGCCGACAAGGCGCTTGAAACCATCATCGAAGCCGGAAAAAGCGGTCCGGGCGGCGGCAAATATCATATAACCGTCATTCAGAAAGCTGATCTGATACAGAAAATCAACGACAAAGCTAAGGAGGCCATGCTGAATTCCGGCATGGAATTTTCCGTAAAGCGGGCCTCCCTTCCGGGTTACGAACCGGTATACGGTGCGCCGACGCTGATTTTGCTTTCAGCCGGGGATCAGGGCGGCGTCGCCAACATTTCCTGCTCGGCAGAAAACATGCTGGTCGCCGCAACGGCGCTCGGTTTGGGCTCCTGCTATCTGATGAGCATACGCGGTGCGTTCGGCGCAGACGCGGGCGCCGACCTCGCAAAAGAATGCGGACTGCCCGAAGGCAATATGGTCTTGTGCGGTGTTATTGTCGGCTATCAGGACGGCGAAGCTTTCAAGTCTCCTGCTCCGAAGATCCGGACCGTCAACTACGTGAAATAAAAAGCCGTGTACCCCACGCATTCTGCTGCGCGGGGTATGCTTTAGTCATTTTAAGATTGACAATCACTGTTTTGTGCAATAAAATCAGCTTTATGATTGGAACCAAAGCGATTATCACAGGTGAATTCACCACAGGAGGAGTAATAAATAATGAGACCATTGGAAGGCATAAAAGTCATCGACATGAGCACCTTTATCGGCGCTCCCGCCTGCGCGCGGTTTTTTGCCGAGTACGGCGCGGAAGTCATCAAAATTGAGCCGAAGAGCGGCGACCTTGTCCGTTTCAACGGCGTTTCGGAAGGGCGTCTGGGCACGCCGTACGAGAACACGACGTGGGACCTTGAAAACGCCCACAAAAAAGGTCTTGTTCTGGATCTGAAAAGTGAGGAAGGCCGCGAAATCCTCTTCAAGCTCCTTGAAACGACCGACATTTTTATCACCAACTGGCGTCCGCAGGCCATTGCCAAGCTCGGTTTGGATTACGAGAGCCTGAAGGACAAGTTCCCGAAGCTCGTCTACGCCTCGTTCACCGGCTACGGCGAAGAAGGCCCCGACAAGAACCTCCCCGGCTACGACTTCACCTCCTACTGGGCACGCAGCGGTCTGCAGGGCACGTCTTATCAGAAAGGCACCGAGCCGATTAACCTCATCCCCGGCATCGGCGATCATACGACAGGCATGTTCCTGGCTGCGAGCATCATGGTCGCGCTGTATAACGCCAAGGCAACGGGCAAGGGCGACAAATGTGAAATCAACCTGCTGCACAGCGCCATCTGGACGCAGGCTATCAACATCCAGGCTGCGCAGTATGAAGATCTCGGCACAAAATACCCGACAAGCCGCAAGGTCGCTGAAAATCCGTTCAACAACACGTATAAGACGAAGGACGGCCGCTTCATCCAGCTGTCGATGCCGCCGTTTGACGTGTTCTACCCGAAATTTATGCCGGTCATCGGCCGCGAGGACCTCGTCGGCAACGAGCGCTACACGATGAAGAGCATAACAGAAAACAAGCTTCACGCTGAATTCATCGCTATCATCGAGGAAGCCTTCGCGCAGAAGACGGCTGAAGAATGGGGCAAGATCCTCGTCGAAGCCGATGTGCCGCATTCCGTCGCGCGCGTCTGGGAAGAAGTGCTCGAAGATGAGCAGGCCTGGGCGATCGGCGCATTCGAGAAGGTCAAGTACCTTACCGGAGAGCGCACTATGGTCCGTCAGCCCGTCAACATCAAGGGCGCGGAAAAGATCAAATACGCGCGCGGCCCGTTCCTCGGCGAGCACAGCGCGGAAATCATCAAGGGTCTCGGCTACACCGATGAGCAGATGAAAGAACTGCATGACAAAAAGGTCTATATGACATGGGACGATCTGCGCGAAAAGCTCGGCGGTAACCTCGAAGAAGAAAACAGCTATTAATCAAAGCCATATCAGAAGGCCTTTGGAGAAACCCAAAGGCCTTTTCTCTTTACCCACTTGACAAAAACGTTTTTTGACAGTACCATGAAATTACAATCAGATGTCGCTGCGCAAAGCCGCCTGCCGTGGCTTAGGAAGTCGGGTGAAAATCCTGCGCGGAGCCGCCGCTGTAAGAGCACCAGTCTTGCTTCATGAGGGTAAAAAACCCTCGGTCACTGTGGATTTCATGGGAAGGCGAAGCACAGGCCACGACGCTCGAGCCAGAATACAGGCGCAGTGATACCTTCACAGGCTGACGGAACTTTGGCCGGTGTGATGAAAAGCACCAGCTCGCTTTTTCACGCCTCTCCGGTTCCGGAGAGGCGTTTTTTGTTTTAACCTGATGGCTTTTATCTGATATTGAATTGGAGCAGAATTTTATGGCTACGATTCCGAGATTCATGATCGCCGCGCCGTCCAGCGGAACGGGTAAGACGACCGTTACGCTGGCGCTTCTTTCGGCACTCAAAAAGCGCCGGGTATCTCCCGTGAGTTTCAAATGCGGTCCCGATTACATCGATCCCATGTTCCACCGCGCTGTGCTCGGTATACCGAGTTATAATCTCGACCTGTTCTTTATACCACCGGAGATTGTGCGCGGCCTGCTGAAAACGCACGCCGAGGGACACGGCGCCGCTGTTGTCGAGGGTGTGATGGGTTATTATGACGGCTCCGGAGCAACAATAAAAGACAGCAGTTATGAGATCGCCGCCGTCACAAAAACGCCGGTTATACTTGTCGTTTCCGCACGCGGCGCTTCTCTGTCGCTTGCCGCCGCCATCAACGGCTTTAAAGACTTCAGGCCGGACAGCCGGATCGCCGGCGTCGTTTTGAACAATTGCTCAAAGCGTCTGTTCGACATACTCCGGGATACCCTTGAGCGCGAGACGGGCCTGTCGATGCTCGGATACCTGCCCCGGCTTCCGGACTGCTCGATCGGAAGCCGCCACTTGGGTCTTGTCACCGCCGGAGAGATCGCGGATATCCAGCAAAAGATCGATCATCTGGGCCGCGAGGCGGAGCAGTGCATCGACATCGACACACTGCTGAAAACAGCGGGCCAGGCGCCCTCTTTGGACGGCAGCCTGCCGGTAATCAAAGCCGCCGTCGCAGCAAAACCGCGTATTGCCGTAGCGCGCGACGAAGCCTTCTGTTTTTATTACGCGGACAACCTGGACCTGCTGGAACGATACGGCGCGGAGCTTGTTCCCTTCAGCCCGCTGAAGGATGATGCCCTTCCGGACGGTATCGGGGCCGTTTATCTTGGCGGCGGTTATCCGGAGCTTTACGCCAAAAAACTCAGCCAGAACAGCCCAATGCTCGAAAGCGTAAAAACCGCCGTCTGCGGCGGACTGCCGGCTTTTGCCGAATGCGGCGGGTTCCTGTACCTGCACGAAACAATGGAAGACGAGACCGGCACGTCTTATCCGATGGCCGGCGTAATCCCGGGCCGCGGTTATAAAACGGACAAGCTCCAGCGGTTCGGCTATATACAACTGCAGGCCCGTTCGGACAATGTCCTTTGTACGGCCGGCGGCCGTATACCGGGTCACGAATTCCACTATTGGGATTCGACTGCAAACGGGAATGCCTTCACGGCGGTGCGGCCGAACGGGCAAGAATGGCCGTGCGTCACGGCCACAGGGACGCTCTTTGCCGGTTTCCCGCATCTGTATTTTTACGGCAATCCGTCTTTTGCGGAAAACTTTGTAAAGGCCGCGGCGGCATATATGGAAAATTAAAAGTAGGGGCAGATTCCATATCTGCCCATTGTAATTGAATATCAGCCTGCTTAGAGGGCGGATATGGAATCCGCCCCTATACGGCTCCTGTAAAAACGTAAAAATATTCAATCAAACGGAGGCGTACGCTCCCATGTTTTCATTCATCGCCCTCGTGACCGGCTTCATATTGGACCTCATCATCGGCGACCCGATCGGCTGGCCGCATATCGTGCTGGGCTACGGCAAACTAATCCCCTTCTTCGAGCGGGCACTGCGGAAGGCGTTCCTGAAAACATCTGCAGGGGAACTGGTTGCAGGCGTTTTTCTTGTCGTAATAATGTGCCTTATTCCGCTTGCCGTAAGCGCAGGGATATTATTTCTTTGCCAGATGGTTTCGCCCTGGCTGCGCATCGCTGTTGAAAGCATACTTGTCTGGCAGTGTCTTTCCCTGCGTTCCCTGCGCGTTGCCAGCCTGACGGTTTACAACCCTCTCAAAGCAGGCGACCTGCCGGCGGCCCGGCTGGCCGTGGCCGAAATCGTCGGGCGCGATACGGCGGAACTGGATGAAGGCGGCGTGACGCGCGCCGCCGTCGAGACCGTCGCCGAAAACACCGGCGACGGCGTGATCGCACCGCTGTTATTCCTCGGCATCGGCGGCGCGCCGCTCGGACTGCTGTTTAAAGCCGTGAGCACGATGGACAGCATGGTGGGCTATAAAAATGACGCCTACCTGTATTTTGGCCGTGCGGCGGCAAAACTGGACGATATTCTAAACTTCATTCCCGCACGCCTGGCGGGCATTTTGATGGTGCTGTCATCCTGTCTTCTAGGGCTCGACGGTAAAAACGCCCGGCGCATTTTCCGGCGGGACCGCCTCAACCACAAAAGCCCCAATTCGGCGCATACGGAGGCCGCCGCAGCCGGCGCGCTGCACGTTCAACTCGGCGGAGACGGCACATATTCCGGTAAATGCGTACACAAACCGACTATCGGAGACGACGACCGTCCCATTGAGCCGGAGGACATCGTGCAGGCAAATCGTCTGATGACTGTAACGGCCCTTATATTTCTGCTGTTGTCTTTGATCGTGAAAGGAGTAGTCATATGGCTTTGATACACGGCGGCGATACAGAAGGTTACATTCTGGAATACGGGCAAAAGCCGCTCGATTTTTCCGCCAACTGCAATCCGCTGGGTGTTCCTAAAAGCGTGCCGCGTGCCGTCGGGCAAGCCGCGCGTCTGGCCGAAGGCTATCCCGACCCTTTATGCAGGCGGCTCGGCACGGCGCTGTCGGAAAAGCTCGGCATCGGCCCGGAACATATCCTGTTCGGCAACGGCGCTGCTGATCTGATCTTCCGTCTGGCTCATGCCGAAAAACCGAATATGGCCGTCGTTACCGCTCCGACGTTTGCCGAATACGAACTGGCGCTGAAGACGGCAGGCTGCGATGTGGCACACTATACCCTCATGAAAGCCAAGGACTTCTCCGTGACGGAAACCATTCTCCATCAAATTACGCCCAAAACCGATATGCTTTTTATCTGCAACCCCAACAACCCGACCGGCCGGACCGTCGACCCCGGTCTCATGGCGGAAATTCTCGCAGCATGCAAAAAAAACGGTACGCTTTTAGTCGTCGACGAGTGTTTCAACGCTTTTCTTGACAGGCCGGAGAAGCACTCGCTGAAAAAAAATCTTTCCAAATATAACAACCTGTTGATTCTGGACGCTTTTACGAAAATATACGGCATAGCCGGCGTCCGTCTCGGTTACTGCCTTTCGCATAATACAAAGCTGCTCGGCCGCATGAAAAACGCGGGGCAGCCATGGTCTGTTTCGTCTCTGGCACAGTCGGCGGGGCTGGCCGCATTGAAAGAGGACGCCTATGTAAAACGGACGCGCAGGCTTATAACGAAAGAGCGGGCATATCTTTTCAAGGCGCTGGAAGCGCTTGAAATCAAACCGCTCGGCGGGGAAGCCAACTACATTTTTTTCCGCTGCGACATCCCGGAACTCACAGGAAAATTGCGCGAGCGGGGCGTAATCATACGAGACTGCGGCAATTACCGTGGGCTCACTAAAGGGTATTACCGTATAGCCGTCAGGACGCATAAAGAGAATACGACGCTTATAGACGCCCTGAGGCAGCTTGAGCACAACAGACACATCAAAAACAATTATCAGGAGTAATTATGGCCAAACCTATCATGATCCAGGGCACGATGTCCAACGCCGGCAAAAGCCTCATATGTGCCGGACTCTGCCGCGTTTTCGCGCAGGACGGATACCGCGTGGCACCGTTTAAAAGCCAGAACATGGCGCTCAACAGCTTTATCACGAGCGAAGGCCTGGAAATGGGCCGGGCGCAGGTGATGCAGGCGGAGGCAGCCATGCTTGAGCCGTCCGTCCTGATGAATCCGATCCTGCTGAAACCGACGAACGATATGGGCAGCCAGGTGATCGTAAACGGTGAAGTCTTTGATACGATGTCCGCCGGAAAATACTATGACTACAAAACGCAGCTGCGTCCGGTGGTAACAAGCGCCTATCAAACACTGGCCGCACAACACGACATCGTCGTCATTGAGGGCGCAGGCAGTCCCACCGAGATCAACTTGAACCGGGACGATTTCGTCAATATGGGCATGGCAAAAATCGCGGATGCCCCCGTCCTGCTTGTCGCCGATATTGACCGCGGCGGTGTTTTTGCCACCGCTTACGGCACAATCAAACTCTTACCGGCGGATGAACAGGCCCGTTTCAAAGGCATCCTAATCAACAAATTCAGGGGTGATGTCGAAATCTTAAAGCCCGGCCTTAAAAAACTGGAGGAACTCACCGGCGTACCGGTATTGGGCGTGGTGCCGTATTTAAAATTGGACCTCGACGATGAGGACAGCCTCTCCGAACGGCTCACAAATCAGGTAACCGGCAAACCGCTGGACATTGCCGTTATCCGCCTTCCCCGGATATCCAATTTTACCGATTTCAACGCCCTGTCACGCATCGAACCCGTCGGCCTGCGTTACGTCGAACGCGCGGGCGAGCTTCAAACGCCCGACCTCATCATCCTGCCCGGAACAAAGAACACGATGGGCGACCTTGCGTGGATGCGCCAAACCGGCATGGAAGACGCCGTCAAAAAACTTGCGCATTCCGGCACGCCGGTCATCGGGATATGCGGCGGTTATCAGATGCTCGGCGACACTCTGCATGATCCGGACGGTGTGGAGGACGGCGGCGATATGCGCGGCATGGGGCTTTTGCCGATCAGCACCGTGTTCAAGCCGAGAAAGGTCCGCACGCGCGTTTCCGGACGCATTCTTGCCCGGGACGGTTTTTTTGCTCCTCTGGCGGGCGTTGAACCAGCGGGATACGAGATACACATGGGCACGACGACGCTTGGCGGCGGAGCAGCACCTTTATCCGTCCTCAACGACGGCCGGTCGGACGGCGCCGTACTGGATCATATTTTCGGCAGTTATCTTCACGGCTTGTTCGACGGCGCGCTGGGAACGGAACTTATCCGGCTTTTACTTCGGAAAAAGGGCCTGAGCGACGATTTGGCTTTGTCCGACGAAGCGGACGCATACAAGAATAAACAGTATAATCATCTGGCGCAGTCGCTGCGGGAGCATCTCGATTTTAAACGGATATACGAGATCATGGGCATCACGCGCTAGGTTACTGAATATCGCCGTTATATTCCAAGCAGGATTGGGGCGCCTTTATTCGACATTTTTTACTAACAAAAATATAACATTGTGCTATAATTAGTAACAACCATAATTTTCCGGGACATGCACCCATGCAGGCATGTCTGTTTATACAGACTGCGGGTATACGCTGTCCCAAAATGCTGAAGAAGGCGGGAACCTTCTGGAAACCCGACCGAAAGGATGTGCGGCAATGGCGGAAATCTATCTGGCCGGCGGCTGCTTCTGGGGCCTGGAAAAATACCTTGAGTCCATACAGGGCGTCACTGAAACACAGTCCGGTTATGCAAACGGTGAGACAACGGAGCCGACCTATGAAGAAGTCTGCAGCGGGAGCGGCCATGCCGAAACGGTCAAAGTCGTTTACGAACCGGATATACTACCGCTGAGCTTCCTGCTGTCGCTTTTTTTCGGAGCGATCGACCCCACATCTGTAAACTGTCAGGGCAACGACCGGGGCATCCAGTACAGAACGGGCATCTATTACACGGATATTTCAGACCGGCCTGTCATTGAACAGTCCCTCAACGATCTGCAGGAGCAGCTCGGCAAACCCGTCATGGTCGAAGCCGCGCCGCTTGTCAATTACTGTCCCGCCGAGGACTATCATCAGAAATACCTCGATAAAAATCCGGGCGGCTACTGCCACATCAAACCGGCCGTGTTTTACCGGGCAGCTTCCGCCGTCGTCAATCCGGCGGACTACAGCCCGCCGGACAAGGAAACGCTCAGTAAGGTGCTGACGCCGCAGCAGCATGACGTGACGCAGGCGAGCGCGACCGAACCGCCCTATAACAACGAATACTGGGACCTTTATACGCCGGGCATCTATGTCGATATCACAACCGGCGAGCCGCTCTTTTCATCGGCAGACAAGTTCGATTCCGGCTGCGGCTGGCCCAGTTTTTCAAAGCCGGTCGATCCGAACGTCCTGCGTGAAAAAAGAGATTTATCCCACGGCATGATCCGCACCGAAGTCAGAAGCCGCGTTGGCGGCGCGCATCTCGGGCATGTTTTTGACGACGGCCCAAAAGAACAGGGCGGCCTTCGATACTGCATCAACAGCGCCGCGCTTAAATTTATCCCAAAAGAAGAGATGGAACGCGAGGGATACGGCTATCTGCTCGAGCATATCAAATAATAAAACAACGGATTAACGTAAAAAAGGACGGCCTATGGCCGTCCTTTTTACGTTATAGTGTTCCGTTTTGAAGCTCCGCGGCCGCCTCCGCCAGATTACTGAGCCAGGTCGCGGCCCCGGCGTCGCTCGGCATGCGCCAGTCGCCGCGCGGGGACAGGCAGACGGAGCCGATCTTCACCCCATCCGGCAGGCACGAGCGCTTGAATTGCTGAGAGAAAAAGCGTTTATAAAACGTCTCGAGCCATTTGAGGATGACCTCCGGATCATAGAGCCCGTCAAAAGCGATGGTGGCAAGCTTCAATATTTTTTTGGGTGTAAACCCGTTTCGGAGCATGTGAAACAGGAAGAAATCGTGCAGCTCATACGGCCCGACGACATCCTCCGTTTTCTGTGCGATTTTGCCGTTTTCATCGGCGGGCAGAAGCTCCGGGCTGATCGGCGTATCCAGAATATCCCGAAGCGCAGCCGCAGCGTTTTCATTGTCTGCCGTTTCAGCGTACCAGGATATCAGATGCTTAACGAGTGATTTCGGCACGCCGGAATTGACGCCGTAATGGCTCATATGGTCTCCGTTGTACGTACACCAGCCGAGCGCAAGCTCCGACAGGTCGCCTGTTCCGACGACGAGGCCGCCCGCCTGATTGGCCACATCCATAAGGATCTGCGTCCGCTCACGCGCCTGTACGTTCTCGAACGTAACGTCAAGGACTTTCATGTCGTGGCCGATGTCGCCGTAATGCCGGACGCAGGCGTCCTTTATTGAAATCTCCCGAAGCGTCACGCCGAGCTCCCGCATCAGCGTCAGGGCGTTTTGATACGTGCGGTCCGTCGTGCCCATCCCGGGCATCGTGATGCCGACGATATTCTCCGCTTTCAGCCCCTGCGCCCGCACGGCTTCCGCCGTCACGAGCAGGGCCAGCGTCGAATCCAGGCCGCCGGATAAACCGATCACTGCTTTTTTTATGCCCGTTTTCCGCATACGCTCGCAAAGCCCCACGGACTGCAGCTTGAATATTTCCCGGCACCTGTCGAATTTCTCCGACTTGTCGCGCGGGATAAACGGATGCTGCTCAACCGGAAAGCACGGCGCGACGTCTGCATCCGCGCCAAGCTCAAACGTGACGGCGCGGTAATCCCGCTCCTGCCCAGCGCCCATGAAGCTGTTGAATTTTCTTCGGTCGTTGTCCAGCTTTTCGATGTCGATATCGGAAAATATGAAGGACGACTCCTCCAAATAGGATGATTCGTTCAATATAGTGTCGTTGGACGCAATGACGGCATGTCCGTTGAACACGACGTCCGTCGTCGATTCCCCCTGCCCGGCCGACGCAAAGACGTAACCCGCGTAACACCGGCCCGACTGCTGTTTGATGAGCTCCCGCCTGTAATCGGACTTAGTCACCGTTTCGTTGCTGGCCGAAAGATTTATGAGCAGATTCGCGCCGCCGAGTGCGTGGCGGGAACTCGGCGGGATCGGCATCCAGAGGTCTTCGCAGAGCTCGACGCCGACGACAAGCGGCGTGTTTTTATCCCGCAACAGGATATCCGCACCGAAAGGCACATCGGCGCCGCAAAGCCTGACGGTATCGGACCGTCTTGTAACGGCCGAGGTAAACCAGCGTTTTTCATAAAATTCGTTATAGTTTGGAATAAATGTCTTCGGCACAACGGCGAGAATACGTCCGGCATGTATGACAACCGCACAGTTAAACAGTTGATTATCCGCGCGCACCGGCATGCCGACCGCTGCAAGCACGTTGGCGCCGTTCGTTTTTTCAAGGATCGCAGCAAGCGCCGCGTGCGCTCCGTTTAAGAGGCTGCTTTGATTGAAGAGGTCTGCGCAGGTGTAGCCGGTAACCGACAGCTCCGGAAAAACCATGACCTTAACGCCATGCGCCGCGCCTTTTAGAATAAGCTCCGAAATTTCCGGTGCATTATATGCCGTATCGCCGACTCTGACGCGCGGCACGGCCGCCGCCGCCCGGACAAATCCGTATTTACCCAGTTTCATATATGACCTCCCGTCTTCCGGGAAATCCTTTTGCTCTTACCCGGAAAAATGGTTATCGACGGTTACTTTTCCAACGTCATCAGCTTCAGCGTCAGTTCCGCGCCGCGCATAAGCTCTTCGACCGTCGTGAATTCATCGCGCGCATGGCAGCGGTTCATCGCGTTGGCTGCGACGATCCCGGTTATGCCGCTGTGCGCAAGTATGTTGTTATCGCTTCCGCCCATTGTTTTTACAAGCGCCACAGGCAGCCCGAGCGCGTTGCAGGCGTTTTCAAACCGCGTAACGACCGGATGCTCAGGGGGCGTCCTGTAAGCTTTCGACGCTGTAACCAATTCAAAATCAAGCGCCGCCTGAATAGCAAACGCAGACCGCTCGAATTGCTTTTTCACCGATTCCGCCTGCTTAAGGGCTTTCTCATGGCTTAAGCTGCGCACCTCGCCTCTGACGGTGCAGCTGTCCGGCACGACATTGGTCGCAATGCCGCCTTTGATCGTCCCGATATTGACGGTCGTTTCCGTATCAATATGCCCCATCGGTATCATGCTGACGGCATCGGCCGCAGCCGAGATGGCGTGTATGCCTTTTTGCGGGGCAAAACCCGCATGGGAAGACTTGCCGCGTATCCTTGCCGTAAAGGATAGTATGCTCGGCGCCGTATATGCCGCCGTACCGACGCGGCCTTCCAGATCCAGGACGTACGCTTCCTCAGACAGCACCTTTGTAAAATCAAACTCTGCGCTTCCCTTGCAGTATACTTCCTCGGCTACCGTAAAGAGTACCTCTATCGGACCGTGCGGCAAATTCTTTTCCGTCATGGCCGCAAGCGCTTCCAGTATGGACGCCACACCCGCCAGGTCATCCGCGCCGAGCACGGTGTTCCCGCGGCTTTTAATCGTCCCGTCCCTGTCGATGACCGCCTTTTTGCCTTTTGACGGTTCCACGGTATCCAAATGCGCACAGAACATAAGCGGTTTCGCTTCGGCGCTGCCTCCAAGGAATCCGTAGATATTACCGCAGTTGCCGCCTATTTTCTCGCCGGCATCGTCCTCAACGACGGTCATCCCCAGCTTTAAAAGCTTGCTTTTTACATAGTCGCCCATTTGCCGTTCGGAATAGGACGGGCTGTCGATTGCAACGAGCTTGGTGAACTCGTCGATCAGCCGAACCTGATTCGTATACATATGCCCTCCTGTTCCCGCCCGAGCGGCGGATACCTTAAAACGCAGCGTGCTTAAGAACGGTTCCAGCACCGTGTGACTTTTATGCTTCGCCCTATTGACATAAAATGATATCATATTTATGTTAAATATAACAGTGCTTTTTATACAAAAGCTGAAAACGGCCGGTATGCAAAGGCCTTTAAATCCCGCCCGCCTGCAGACGCTTCAGCAATGCCCCTTTTGGATTTTCAGCTTTTTTGATGCACATTATAAACACAAAACAAAGATTATTAATTGGAGTTTGCTTATGCCCAGACAAAAACGCGTGGCGGCAGTCCATGATATTTCATGCTTCGGGAAATGCTCGCTTACGGTCGCGCTGCCGATCATCTCGTCGGCCGGCATCGAGGTATGCGTCATCCCTACGGCCGTCCTCTCAACGCATACGGGCGGATTGCCCGGCTATACGTACCGCGACCTTACTAAAGACATTCTTCCGATCGTCTCGCACTGGCAGACGCTCGATTTGAGCTTTGACGCCATTTACACCGGCTTTCTCGGTTCTTACAAGCAGATCGACATCGTATCCGAGGTGTTCGACCGCCTTAATAATCCGGAAGCTCTCGTGGTCGTCGATCCGGTAATGGCCGATAACGGCACGCTGTATACCGTTTTCGACGAGCACTTTCCGCAAGGCATGAAAAAGCTCTGCAAAAAAGCGGACCTTATCGTGCCGAACATAACGGAAGCCTGTCTCCTGCTCCAGAAGCCTTACCGCCCCGGCCCCTACGATACCGCTTTTATTGAAGAGCTGCTGTTTGGCTTGGCCGGGCTTGGGCCAAGGCAGGTGGTTTTGACCGGCGTATGCTTTGATGAAAAGCAGATGGGCGCAGCCTGTTACGACGCGCAGCGCGATACGATAGACTATTCGCTGTCACAGCGGATCGACGGCTTTTATCATGGAACGGGCGATATCTTTGCAAGTACGCTTACAGCAGGCCTGCTTTCCGGGCTCAACCTCAATAAAGCGTCCAGAATCGCCGTTGATTTTACCGTCAAAAGCATCCTGCGCACCAAACAAGCCGGCACCGACGAACGCTACGGCGTCAATTTCGAGGCAGGGCTTAACGAGCTGTCCGGGATTTTGAATACGTCTGATATATAAAATTTCGGATATTCGTCATCTCCTTTACTTCTTGAGTTAAAACCACCGGTTGATATCAATGTCAACCGGTGGTTTTTTCATATACGTATTTTCAGTACACCGCCGCAGCGGCTCGTTTTCAGCCGATCAGAATCCTAATGGATACAAAATTGACGAGCGCGTGCAGTACGACCGGCGCCCAGATGCTGCCGCTTCGCTCATAACACCAGCACAGCGCAATCGACGGCGGTATGTATTGCAGTAGATACAAAAGCATCGGCCACTCAAATCCGCCCAGAAAATACTGCCATAAATGATATACGGAAAAGGCCAGCGCCGATACGATATATGCCAGAAGCCGGCTTTTGCTCCGGAGCGTACCGAACAGCGCTCCCCGAAACAGCGTTTCTTCAACGATCGGCGCCAAAATCACAGCCACGACAATCATCGCGTTCGCGTTGAGCTTCGTCTGGCTGATAATCTCCTGCGTATTCGGATTCGGCGCGCTGTCGGCAATATAAGACAGCAGAAGCGTCACCAGATAGACGGCAATATAATTGAGGAAATATGCCAGCGCAATCGCCTGTAAGGACGGTATGATATTGTCAAGAAGATCCGAAAACGAATCTTTTAAGAATCTGAAAAGGAATATGATAACAAAGACAAAACTGATGATATAGTAGATAAGATTCAGATTCGGGCTCTCCAGCACCACATCCATATCATGCAGTACGTTTGTATAAATATATACGAGCAGCCACGGCAGAAGAAAAATATGGACGGGAATATAAAGATTGCCGATAATGCGTTCGGATTTTCGCATCGGGGATTTGAAACGATCTTTCATTTTGTCGTCCTTTTCATACTTTCTTTTTAAGCTCAAACAGGAGGTTGAGCGCTTCAAGCGGCGTCAGCGTGTTTAAATCGGTACGGCGCAGGGTTTCGGCAATCTCACTGCCGCTTAAATCCAGCAGCGACATCTGTTCGTCCGGCTTCTCGTTTCGTTTCGGCGCTGTGGGTCCCTCGTTTGTTTCCAGCATATTCAAAACGGCTTTTGCCCGCCGCACAACGCTGTCCGGAACGCCGGCCAGGCCCGCTACCTCAATCCCATAGCTGTCGTCGGCGCCGCCCGGGACGATCTTTCTTAAGAAGATGATATCTCCCCCGCGTTTTTTAGCCGATATGCTGAAGTTTTTAACACCGGGCGTCTCATTTTCAAGTATCGTCAGCTCGTGGTAATGTGTGCTGAACATCGTTTTAGCGCCGAGTTTGCGCTTGTCGGTACAAAATTCAAGAACAGCCCGCGCGATGGCCATCCCATCGTATGTCGACGTGCCGCGCCCGATCTCATCGAGGATCAACAGGCTTCTTGGCGTTGCGTTAGCCAGTATCTCCGCAACTTCCGTCATCTCCACCATAAACGTGGATTTCCCGGCAGTCAGGTCGTCCGACGCGCCGATACGCGTGAACACCCGGTCGACGATGCCGATACGGGCCGAACGCGCCGGTACGAACGAGCCCATCTGGGCCATGAGGACAATGAGCGCCGTCTGGCGCATGTAAGTGGACTTGCCCGCCATATTGGGGCCCGTTATTATAAGCGTTCTGGCGCTGTCGGCATCCATAAAAGCGTCGTTGGGCACAAACAGCGCGTCTGTCTGCATAATTTCAACAACGGGGTGCCGCCCCTCGCGTATATCGATAACGCCGGAAACGTCGATCTCCGGCATGCAGTAATTGTTTTTCGCCGCCGTCTCACTGAGCGAGCATAAAGCGTCAAGCACAGCCACGGAGTATGACGCGGCTTGAATACGGCCGACGTCTTTTGCGATGCGTTCCCTAAGCTCGGTAAACAAGGTGTACTCCAGCTCGGCGAGGCGGTCTTTGGCTGTGAGAAGCGTCGCCTCAAGCTCCTTGAGTTCCTGGGTAATAAACCGTTCGCAGTTTGTCAGCGTTTGTTTGCGTATGTAATCTTCCGGTACGGAATCCGATATGGACCGCGGGATCTCGATGTAATACCCGAAAACCTTGTTATAGCCGACTTTCAGCTTCTTCCCGGTACGTTCCCGCTCCCTGGCTTCAACGGCGGCCATCGCGCCCGTGCTGTCTTTTTGTAGCGCGCGGAGGGTGTCCACCTCTTCATTCACGCCGGCGCGTATAAACCCGCCCTCACGAACGGAAAACGGAGGGTCATCCACTATCGTCTCAGATATAAGCGCTTCAACATCGCGAAGGCTGTCGATTTCACGGAGCTCTTTAATCAGCCCGGACTGCATCGGCGCAAGATGCGACAGTATACCCGGCAACTGACGGATGGAGTATTCAAGCGCTTTCATGTCCCGGCTGTTGGCGCTTCCGTAAACGATTTTTCCGATCAGACGTTCGACGTCCCCGACATCGCGCATGGAAAGCATCAATTCAGCTCTGGCCACAGTCTCCGAGAAAAGCTCCCCGACGGCATCGAGACGCCGTTTTATAAGCGGCGTCGAGACGAGCGGGCGTAAGACCCACGACCGGAGAAGCCTGCGGCCCATTGGTGTCTTTGTTTTGTCGATGACCCACAGAAGGCTCCCCTTCTTTTCACCTGTCCTTAAAAGTGAAACAAGCTCCATGCTTTTAAGCGTCTGTATGTCAAGCTCCATATATTTCCCGTTGGAATTAATACGCAGGCGGTTTAAATGCGACAGGTCCGTTTTCTGCGTATCCTCCAGATAGGAAAGCAGCGCGCCGACGGCGCGGACGGCGGCCGGACTTCCGCCAAGTCCGAGCTCGTCCGAGCTCTTTACGCCGAACTGGGAACAGACGTTTTCAGAAGACCGGCCGAAATCAAAACGCGCGTCGTCAAACTGGACGAGGCTCTGCAGCTTATCCGATAAAAGACGCGTCACTTCCGGATTGATATACGCGTCGCTGTTAACAACGGTCTCCGCGGGAGAAAACGCGCCGATGTCGTTGAGCAGGTGCCCGATATCCCCGGTCGCAAAAAACGAGACGCTGATCTCGCCCGTCGACAGGTCCGCAAAGCATGCGGCGTTATCCGATTGGCCGACATAAACGGCGCAAAGGTAATTGGATACGCCCTCGTGGAGCATGGACGTCTCCATGCGCGTACCCGGCGTAACGATCCGCACGATATCCCGGTCGACGAGGCCTTTGGCCGCAGCCGGATCTTCCATTTGTTCACAGATGGCGACTTTATACCCTTTGGCGATGAGCCTTCCGATATAGGCTTCGGCGGAATGGTACGGAACGCCGCACATCGGGATACGCTCATCCGGGTCTTCGTTGCGCCTGTCCCGGGACGTCAGCGTGAGGTCCAGCTCTTTGGACGCCGTCAGGGCGTCCTCTCCGAACATCTCGTAAAAATCACCGAGGCGGAAAAACAGGATACTGTCGGTGTTGTGTTCTTTTATGTCGAAATACTGCCGCATCATCGGTGTCGTCTCGGGCATTTTCAAGTCCTCCGTCCGGGAATTTTGTTATTTTTTAGTATATCACAAAGGCTTGTGCCCATTCAAGAGTGTTGGCAGCCTGCACGATCACCTGATTGCAGGGCTGCAATACCTTTTTTTATCGTCTATTTGTCTATTGAGAATAACGTCGGTTTTTGATATAGTAAAAAGATATTAATAATAAATCAGCGTTTTATGCATGATCGTGTACGTACACATCATTTATATATTATCTGATGCTTTCATTACTTTCCGCCTCAGGCGGGATGCGGGCTCAATGGATAAAAACACCTATATGGGAATAATTCTAATTATTTATGCGCATTTGTGCATGTGAGGTTTTATGAAGTTTGACAGTTGGATTATCAAAGGATATGACCGAACGGACGCTGTGGGGCTGACTCGCAGCGGTATCAACCCGCTCGTCTCCGTATTCCTTTCAGCACGCGGTATGACGAGCGCCCAATCCGTCAGAGAGTTCCTTCTCGACGATCTGGGTGTTATTGAAGACCCGTATATACTTAACGATATGGACGGCGCCGTCAAGCGGATACACAGGGCTGTTGCAACCGGCGAAAAAATCGCCGTCTACGGCGATTATGATGTAGACGGCATGACTGCCAGCTGTCTTGTCGCAAGTTATTTTCGTTCAAAAGACGCGGATTTTGAAATATACATACCCAACCGTACCGACGAGGGCTACGGCGTCAACAAACCGGCGCTCGACGCTTTGGCGGAGATGGGCGTTTCCCTCATTGTCACGGTCGACTGCGGCATCACGGCAGTCGAAGAAGCCGAATATGCCAAAACGCTCGGGATAGACTTTATCATCACCGATCACCACGAATGCAAGGATATACTTCCCGACGCTCTGGCCGTTATCAATCCCAAACGCAAGGACAGCCTGTATCCAACCAGGTCTCTTGCCGGCGTCGGCGTTGCTTTTAAGCTTGTCAGCGCGCTGGAGGACGGCAAAGACATCGAACAGGTTTTGATGGATTACGGTGATTTCGTCGCGATCGGCACTATTGCCGACGTCATGCCCGTTGTCGGCGAAAACCGCGTACTGATTCGGCGGGGGCTCGAAGCGCTCAACCGAAAAAGCCGACCCGGGCTTCTGAGTCTTATGCGCCATCTGGGCATTGAACGCCGCAATATTAACACGAGTCTCATTGGCTTTGCCTTGACGCCGCGGCTCAATGCAGCCGGCCGTATGGGCCGGACTTCCCTTACCGTTGACCTGCTTTTAACGGAAGACGAAAGCGAAGCCGAGCAGCTGACGGCGGAACTATGCCGCTTAAACGACGAGCGGCGGGAGCTGGAATCGGGCATATACGAACAGGTTTATGACTACCTTCAAAACAAGCCGCCCAAAGGGCCGATCGTACTGGCCGGTCATGGCTGGTATCAGGGCGTCATGGGCATCATCGCCGCCAGAACCGCCGAACAGTTCTTGTTCCCGGCGATCATGATCACGATAGATCAGGACGGCATAGGCCGGGGTTCCTGCAGAAGTTTTGGCCGTTTCCCGATGTATACGGCATTGGAAAAATGCAGCGACCTGCTTGAGAATTTCGGCGGGCATGAGATGGCCGCAGGCCTCACAATAGCCGAATCAAACATCAACGAATTCCGCCGGAGGATTTTTGAAAACTATCACGAATTGATAAAGATACCGCCTATCCCGACGCTGATACTGGATTTTGAGGTTACCAAACCGGAGCTTCTGACTTTGGAAAATGTCACCGCTCTGGAACGGACCGAACCTTTCGGGAATGGATTCCTGCCGCCGTTTGCATGCATAACGGCAGCTAAACTGCGTTCGGTCATCCCCATCGGGGGCGGAAAGCATACAAAACTGCGTATAATAAAAGCGAAAAAGACGTTTGACTGTATCTACTTCAATAAGTCTGCCGATGAGCTTGGCGTAAATGAAAACATGCTCATTGATCTGGCATTTGAACCGGCCGTAAACGAGTATCGCGGATGGCGGAACGTCCAGCTTCATGTGATCGATATTCGGCCGCATTCGGGGTTGTCCTATGGAAGAGCTTGAGAACAAATACCGTCACTTTGAGACTGTCATTAAGGAAAACAATCCCGCTGCCGACTTGTCGCGCATACGGGCCGCCTTTGAGTTTGCCGAAAACGCGCATCACAACCAGCGCCGAAAGGACGGCTCCCCTTATGTCACGCATCCTCTTGCCTCGGCCGAGATCATCGCCGAAATGGGGCTGGACGAGGAAGCGATCATGGCGGCGCTCCTGCATGACTGTATAGAGGATACGGGCGCTACGCATGAAGAAATCGCCAAACATTTCGGCGCCAATGTCGCAGAGATTGTTGAAGGCGTCACAAAGCTCTCGCGGGTGCAGTACACCAGCAAGGAAGAAGAGCAGATGGAAAATCTGCGCAAGATGCTGCTGGCAATGGCAAAGGACATCCGCGTCATAATCATCAAGATGGCCGACCGGCTGCACAACATGCGTACGATGGAGTACCAGTCGGCTATCAAACAGTCCGAAAAGGCCCTTGAAACAATGGAGATCTATGCGCCTTTAGCGCATCGGCTCGGCATGCAGAAAATCAAGTGGGAACTGGAAGACCGCTCCATATATTATCTGGATCCGATCGGGTATGGCGAAATCGAAGACGGGCTGCGCCAGATAAGAACCACCAACGAAACGTTTATCGAGAGCATCCAAAACAGGATATCCGAGCGGCTGAAGGAAAACGGCATCGAATGCACCGCCTATGGGCGCATCAAGCATATATACAGCATTTATCGAAAAATGTACAGCCAGAACAAAACGCTTTCGGAGGTTTTGGACTTATACGCCTTCCGTGTCATAGTGAACGATATCGGCGACTGCTACAATGTACTCGGCTATATCCATGAGATGTTCCGGCCGCTCCCCGGCCATTTCAAAGATTACATCCGAACGCCGAAGCCAAATATGTATCAGAGCCTCCATACGACCGTTTTGGGCAGCGAGGGGATCCCATTTGAAGTCCAGATCCGGACGTGGGAAATGCATCACACGGCGGAATACGGCATCGCGGCGCACTGGAAATATAAAGAAGGCAAAAGCGGCAAACTGGCCGATGAAGAAAAGTTCGCCTGGGTCCGCCGCCTTTTGGAGTCCCAACAGGACAGCGACGCGCAGGACTTCTTCCAGGATCTTAAAATCGACATGTTCTCCGATGAGGTCTTCGTCTTTACGCCGCGCGGCGACGTTATAAACCTGCCCGCCGGCGCGACACCCATCGATTTTGCGTATAACATCCATTCGGCCATCGGGAACCGGATGACCGGCGCGATCGTCAACGGACGCATCGTCCCGTTTAATCACGTTTTATCCAACGGCGATATCGTCGAGGTTTTAACATCAAACGCGTCAAAGGGTCCGAGCCGGGATTGGCTGAGCATTGTCAAAAGCCCCGAGGCCCGCAACAAGATACGCCAATGGTTCAAAAAAGAAAGACGCGAGGAGAATATCGCGCACGGCAAACAGTCCTTTGAATCGGAGCTGCGGCGTGTCAATCTCCAGATGTCGGATATTACGCGCGACGACATAAAGCCAAAAGTGCTAAAAAAAGTCTCCTTTGTGTCTTTTGACGAACTGTTTGCCGCCATCGGTTACGGCGGTATGTCGGCCCAGAAAGCGGTCAACCGTATACGCGAGGAGCTCCGGACAATCGAGCGGGCCAAGCGGAAGGATGATTCCGAACCGTTTTCCTATGAACTCCGCCCCGGCAAAAGGACGAAGCCCATCCACGGGATCATGGTGGAAGGCCTCGACAACTGCCTTGTTAAATTCGCCAGATGCTGCACACCCGTACCGGGCGACGACGCCATCGGCTTCATCACGCGCGGCTTCGGCGTATCGGTACATCGCAAAGACTGTACAAATTATCTAAAATCCATTGAAAACCCGGAGGAAGCAGATCGTTGGGTCAGCGTCACGTGGGCCAATTCCGCCGAGGACGTCTATTCGACGTCGCTCACGATTACGGCCCGCGAAAGAAGCGGCATCGTCATGGATATCGCCACCATATTAAACACCATGAAAATCCGTATGACGTCCCTCACGGCAAAAGATATCGCCGGCGGCTTCACCACCGTATCCGTCGTCATTGAAGTAAAAACCCGCGACGAGCTCAACACGGCCATCTCCCGGCTTTCCGCTTTAAACGGTTTGCTCGAGATTAAAAGAACCGCCGGATAAACACAAACAGGGGGGATGATCGTATGCGCGCTGTCGTGACACGCGTATCCTCGGCTTCCGTGACGATCGACGGCAGGATCACAGGCAATATCAGCGGGGGGCTTTTGGTTCTCATCGGGATCGCGCCGGCCGACACGCCTGAAACCGCCGTGAAGCTTGCCGATAAAGTTACTGGACTTCGGATTTTTGAGGACGAAAACGGAAAAATGAATTTGAATCTCGCGTCAGCCGGGGGAAGCCTGCTCGTCGTCTCGCAGTTCACGCTGTACGCCGATTTAAAAAGCCGGCGTCCGGGATTTACGGGCGCGGCGGGACCCCAGACGGCTGTCCCGCTTTATGAGCGGTTTATCAAAGCGTGCCGTGACGCCGGATTTCATACGGAAACAGGTATATTCGGGGCCGACATGAAAGTCGCCTCCGTCAATGACGGACCGGTTACAATATATCTTGATATATAAACACACTAGAGCAGAAGGAGAAAAGAACATGCTGATCAAAACGCTTGTCGTCGGCCAGGTCGATACAAACTGCTATATCGTTACGGATGAGAAAACGCTCAAATGCGCCGTCATCGATCCGGGCGACGAATCCAACATGATTTTAGATTATATCGAATCGAACAAACTGACCGTTGAGGGTATCTTTTTGACCCACGGACACTTTGATCACATCCTGGCTGTATACGCGGTCCGCGACGCGACCGGCGCGCCTGTTTATATACACAAAGCGGATGCCGTACCAAATAACGTCCGCGACCAATTCAAGCTGACGGCGGACGCGGACGTCCGCAACTACGGCGAGGGTGATGAGATGCACATCGGGGGCCTGACTTTCACGGTTATGGAAACGCCCGGCCACTCCCCCGGCTGCGTTACGCTTCGATGCGAAAACGTGCTTTTCACCGGGGACACACTCTTTCGGGGCAGCATGGGGCGCACGGATCTCGGCGAGGGCAACGCACAGCAGCTGATGCGCTCCCTGTACCGGCTTTATCAGTTGGACGGAGATTTCGAAGTCTACCCCGGCCATATGGATCCGACAACGCTAGACCGGGAACGCCGCTTCAATGATTTTATGCGTTACGCCGCCGAGGAATACGGCGACAAATGAAGCTGACGCTTTCGGGGCATGACTACAAATACGCTGTCGAGCAGATACTTCTCATGATGTATCCGGATGAACTGCCCGATTACACATCTTCTGCCGCCGCTCTCTCGGCCGACGTACGTCTGCGGCTCGGCGAGGTTTACGCGACGGCTGTCACCCGGATCACTTCGGGCGGCAACGTATACAAAGGCATATCGCGCGTCAGGCGCAGCTGTCTGGCCGGCAAGCTCGCAACGGACCGGACCTTGCAGAAAATCATCAAACGCTCGTTTTATAAAGCGGCCGTCCTGCATACCGGCCGTCGGCCTGTCTGGGGTTCTCTGACCGGCATCCGCCCCGGTAAGATCGTCACGGGTCTTTTGGAACGGGGTCTACCGGAAGCGGCTGCTTTAAAAACGCTCGAGCGCGAATACGACGTTTCACCGGAGCGCGGCGCGCTTTGCCTGAGCACGGCAAAAGCGGGCCTTGCGGTAAAAAAGGCGCTCGGGGAAAAAGACGCCGCGCTGTATATCGGCATTCCGTTTTGTCCGACGCGCTGCCATTACTGCAGCTTCGTCAGCCACAGTGTTGAAAAATCAATGAAACTGATCGCGCCGTTTATCAGCACGCTTTCAGAGGAGATCCGTATCCTTTCTAAAACCGCAGAAGAACTCGGCTTGAACATTCTGTCGGTCTATATCGGGGGCGGTACGCCGACGACGCTCAGCGCCGGCGAGCTTACGCTTCTCATGCGGCAGCTTGCCGCTTCATTTGATTTGACGCACATCCGGGAATATACCGTTGAAGCCGGGCGTCCAGATACCGTTACAGACGAAAAACTTATCGTGCTGCGTCAAAACGGAGCAACACGCGTCAGTATTAACCCCCAGTCCATGTCCGACGATGTGCTGCGCGCCATAGGCCGCCGCCATACGGCGCAGGATGTCCTGACAGCATACGAAAAAGCGCGCGATGCCGGCTTTGATGTCATAAATATGGACCTGATCGCCGGTCTGCCCGGAGATACCCCGGAAAGCTTCAGGCGGTCGCTTGACGAAGTCCTCTCGCTGCGGCCGGAAAACATCACAGTGCATACGCTGGCTATAAAAAAAGGCACGCAGGTCAAATTGAACCCGGAAGCTTTGCCGACAGCATCAGATGTCGCGGTCATGGTCGATACGGCCGGAAAAAAACTCAGGGAAAATGGATACGGCCCCTATTACCTCTACCGCCAGAAATTCATGTCCGGCGGATTTGAGAATGTCGGCTGGTGCCGTGCCGGTACGGAAAATCTTTATAATATTCTGATAATGGAAGAGCTTACAACGATTCTCGCACTCGGCGGCGGCGGCGTTACAAAGCTTGTCAACCGGGAAACCGGCAGGATCGAAAGAATATTCAATCTCAAATATCCTTATGAATATATTAAGGATACGGACAGATTCCTCGTAAAGAGCGATAAGATAAAGCAGTTTTACACAGAAACAACGGCCGATCCGACAAACTGTTAACCGGCGGGCCGCCCGCTTCAAGGCGGCAGGCTGTGCGGTGATCAATCGCAGCCAGTCTCAAGGAGAAACCTATGTCATACAAACTGTCATCCATCAATGACCGTATCACACAGGACCCCATACAATTCGTACAGGAGTGCGAAGAAGCGTATAACAAAAAAATCGTTCAGGCTGCCGAGAGCATACACAAAAATATGGATCGCAGCTCTATCGTGCTGTTGTCCGGACCGTCCGGTTCCGGTAAAACGACGACGGCGAAAAAAATAACAAAAGCGCTCCATCAGCTCGGTATCGAGGCGCAGAACGTTTCACTTGATAACTATTTTAAAACGGTGGATCCCAAAACCGCGCCCAAAACGCCGCAGGGCGAAATTGATTTCGAGTCGCCTGACTGCCTGGATATGCAGCTTTTGAACACGCATTTTAAAAAGCTGGACGCCGGCGAGGAGATCCGGATACCGCATTTTGATTTCACCCGTCAGGAGCGCCGCACAGACCGGTATGATTCCTTGCAGCTGGGCAGCAACGAGATCGCAATCTTCGAGGGCATCCACGCTTTAAACGACTGTATCACATACGAGCTCCCCGCTGCTTTTTTTATGTTCGTGAGCCCTATAAGCAACATTGAGGATCAGGGCGGCGTCCTAATAAGCGGCGCACAGCTGCGCCTTATGCGCCGCATCCTGCGGGACAGTTCTTACCGCGGCACCGGCCCGGAGATAACGCTCAAAATGTGGAGTAATATAATGCGCGGCGAACGCCTCAATATTCTTCCGTACAAGGGCACGGCAAACATGATGATTGATTCATTCCTGCCGTATGAAGTGTCCGTCATGAAGCAGTTCATCGTTCGGTTTGCCGATCACGTATCGCCCAAAGCCCGGAATTTCGATGTGTTCAAGGATATCCTGGACGCCTTGGCCAAATTCGGGGAAATCGATCCGTCAGCCGTCCCTTCGGACTCCGTTCTGCGCGAATTTATCGGCGGCAGCGCCTTCAAGTATTGATGGATATGTTAAATATATGTAACGAATGCGGTTTTCAGGGACTGCAGGTGTTATAATCAAGTTTAGTAAACGTCGAACAAAACGCTTGTACTCGAGCGGAGTATTTTACGTTTACCTATCAAAATCCCGGGAGGCATCCATCAGCACATGAACTTTCTCCGTAATTTCATGGCCGGAAGATACGGACCTGATCATTTGAATACGGCGCTGATAATCCTTTCAATTGTTGTCAGCCTTATTTCCCGGCTCGTCCAAATAACCGTGCTGGTTTATTTGTCTTACCTTATTTTACTGCTTGCCGTTTTTCGGATGATGTCGCGCAACATCCCTAAACGCAGAGCCGAAAATGACCGGTTCCTGCGCTATTGGTGGCCGATAAAGCAAAAATGCAAGCGTTTATTCGATAAGATGAAAAACCGGAAAACCCATAAGTTTTTCAAATGCCCCAGCTGCAGGAACACCCTGCGCGTTCCGCGCGGGAAAGGAAAACTGCAGGTTACCTGCCCAAAATGCGGCGAACGGTTCATTAAAAAAACTTGATGTAATCGGCTTGGGTTAAAAAAGAGTCTGCCTTATGGTCTACCATAAGACAGACGGTTTTTTCAAGCCGGACTGTAAAACCGGCACAGGCCGGATAAAAGACACATTAAAGAAAAGCGGGGTAAAACGTGAAACGGGCTGGATTACTTAAAGCTATATGCTATACTTGCATCGCAGGCGGACTGGCCTGCAAGCTGTTTATCAGAAACGACACGCTGGGTTCTGTTCTGGCGATTTCTCTGCTGGTGCTTTCCATCGTCATTTATGCATTTGCGCTGCATTATAAAAGAAAACAATGATAGCGGACGGCCGGCGCTGTATTTAGATATCGGTTTTTTACGCCGTCTGCCGGACATCGGCCGTTCTCTGAGTCACATCTTCATATAGCTTGAAAAGGCGCTTAAAATCGGGCCGGCCGGCCGCCTCAACCATATAGGCCTCCCGAACGGCGCCTATTTTTCTGTTTTCATTGAGCTCACGGATGAATGTATCGGCTTTGTACTTCCCCACACCATGGCCGTAGTACAGCCCGCCTCCCAGGTCGATCACATTTTCTCCCTGCCATTCCGGGGTTTTGGGATTTACGTCAGGATTGGCAAAATAGCGTCTGTCGCCCGGCAGGTAATCCGCCTGCCGGTTCGTTGCGCCCGTTTCGCGCAGCTGCCTGTTCAGGCTGTGCCAGTTCATCAAATATATACTTCTGAACATTTGGTTGAATGCTTCTTCCGGAAAGACGTCCAGCAGCGCTTTAAGATACACGATCTGCATAGCGGTCGCACATTCCGTGCCGTACTTCCGACCGTTTGTGAAAATGTCCCGGACGGCGTCCGACGGCTTCACGCCGGCTTTCAATACAAACCCTCCGTTAGCCCGGCGTATCCAGTATTCCGGATTGCATCTGGAATCCCGGAATACCTCGAAAGCCATATTGCTTCTGTAAAGCTGCCCGGCCGCGCTCACGATCGCTTCACGAAGTCTGATTTCAAACTTAAATTCATTCATCGACTCATAATAATGCTTATTTTCACTGGTCAGGAGCCTGTCGGCGATCAAGCGCCCGACGCTCCCCTCCTGAAAAACACCGGCAAGGGCAGACGCTGCCACCGGTTTGTTGTTAATAATAATCATCAGACGGCTTCATATCCTTTCTTGCCGCAATCACCTGCTCGGCAACCTGTCTGTGCATCCAGTCGTCCCACAGCCGTATATCCCGCGTCCGCAATTTCTGAGAATACGAGGCAAGGATTTCCCGCTCGTCTTCCGAAGCCAGCCTGTATTGGTTCAGGCAGGCGGTCTCATGCACGGTCAGCGGTACATCCGGCGTCCGAAAACGCGGGGAGATCGACTTGTTCAGATATTTGGCTTCCCGATCAATATCCAAGTGATTCGGTTTGTTTGTCATCTGGAAATGTTCGCCGGTCAAATACAGATACGGCCGGTTCTCATCAAGCCAGCGGTTGTACCGCTCATACAGCGGCGCCAGGTTATTCCTGTCGGGGCGGGCTGGTATGTCCAGCCGCAGCAGTCTGCCGGCCAGCTCAACATCTCTTCTATCCGAGGACTTCAGACGCCCCGCCACCTCAGCCAAAGCATCCGCATCGATCGTCTGGAAAAAGCTCCAGACGAGATCATGTATGTAAAGCCCCTTCCGGTTGCGCCGGAAAATCAGGTCTGCAATGTCGGGCAGGACCGTCTTATCTTCATATGTCCCCGTCAGCAGCGCCGATACGTAATCCATGACGGCGTCGTACGCATCATGTCCCCGGTATGGTCCGTCCCAGTCTTTCCCCGTGGTAAGCATCCATCGCAGAGTCATCAGAATAAGGCCCGCATCCGCAGGCGTCCGCGTTGTATCGGGAAGTCCCGGCGGGATCGTCATATAAGCGCACAGGCGCATTGCCGTTTCATTTCTGGGGCACATCTCCCGGAACAAATCCAGAGCGTATATATCGTCGGACAGTATAAACAAGACGGGAAAACTAAGTTTTTTATCATTTATGAGCAAAACCGCTTCACGCAGGTTTTTTTCTGCCGTCCCGACAAAAAAGCGCTTCAAATACCTCGTACCGCCGTGAACCCATATGCGGTCCAGCGCACTTTGTTTTGTGTAATACATGCTTTTGCCATCTCCTTTTTGCAGACATGTAAATAAAAAGCCGGTATCAACATATAATATCGCAGACATCCGGTTTTGTTTCCTAATGCACGTCACCCTTGACTTCAACATCAAATTATGCTAACATATGTTTTACGTCGTTACGACACATAGCGCGGAGTGGAGCAGTCCGGTAGCTCGTCGGGCTCATAACCCGAAGGTCGTAGGTTCAAATCCTGCCTCCGCAACCAACAAAGTGACCTCAAAACAAGCTGTTTTGAGGTCACTTTTCTTTTTTTCATAACTTTTCGAGGACAATTCGCAAAGCGCAAAAAGGCCAAAACCTACATGCTGATGTTTATTTGATGTTTATCTGGACAAGAGATCATCTGAAAATGCCCGAAATCACAAGACTTTTTTGATGTTTGTTTGATGTTTACGTGATGTTTACGAGAAATCTACGAGTGCCATTCAAGCGCGCTCCCCAATCAATCGGTTTACTACCTAACAAAACTATCTTATTAGGTAGAAAATCGTTTGATAATGCTGGTTTTACGGTCATTCGACATGACGTGAATATACCCTTAAATATAAAATGAATTTCAGTTTAATATTTTGGGGTTTCCGGGGTGAAGGTATATCATTAATGTCTTGTGGTATCCCTGTCTGCAGCACAGATACCATTAAATTAAACTTATTATCTCCGGGTTACCTTTTGTAATACAAAGCAAAACGCGTTACAGAATCAAATTCTGTGACGCGTTTGTATTTATGTTTGGCTTAATTCCGGCTAGACCAGTTCCAGATCCGATATAATTTTACTGACATTATCTGAGGAATAGTTCCCTTTTGCCAGCTTTAGCGTATTTTCAAGATTCATTTTCCGTGCCACTTGAAGGATAAACGGATGCATTAATTCAGGAAAATTCCTCGCCAGAATAGCTTTTGCCTTAGGGTTTTGCAGTATTTCGCTGATTGTTATTTGGTTGTTTTTTAAGTCCATAACCGGATCCCCTTCTTTTTACGGCCCTCGTACTGCCGTTATTCTTGCTGCCGCGGGTTCTGTTGGTTCTGGCAACTGGCCGGCGCTCTGGATTCATTTCTTCAGGAACATATTGTAAAGGGTATGGGTGATCTGCCAGGATTTTTATTTTTTTACCGATGAGTTTCTCGATGCCTAACAGAAAATATGCCTCTGAATTATCACAAAACGAAATCGCTTTGCCGGCATGGCCGGCACGGCCGGTCCTACCGATTCTGTGGACGTAATCCTCCGGCGATTCCGGCAGATTGAAATTGATGACGTGGGACAGTTCGGCGATATCGATCCCCCTTGAGACAATATCCGTCGCCACCATAACACGCGCTTTGCCCACTTTAAAATGGCTCAGGGCGAGTTTGCGGGCTGTTTGGGATTTGTTTGAATGAATGACCTCACATGTTACGCCTTTATTGAGGAGCGTATAGGCGAGCTTATTGGCTGCATGCTTTGTCCTCGTGAATACCAGCGCCGATACAATATCCGAATTTTCAAGCAAATGCAGCAGAAGCTTTGCCTTATTACATTTATTGACCAGGTATATCGATTGATCGATGCTGTCGACGGTTGAAGCGGCCGGCGTCACTTCAACTTTGACCGGCTGCTTTAAGAGCGTTTTAGTCAGCTTTTCGATTTCGCCCGGCATCGTTGCTGAAAACAGCATCGTTTGTTTAATATCCGGCAGCTCTTTGATAATCCGCTCAACATCCCGCAGAAATCCCATGTCCAGCATCCGGTCGGCTTCGTCGAGAACAAAGAATCGGATATGCTTGAGGTTAATTTGTTTCTGATTCATAAGGTCAATAAGCCGTCCCGGCGTCGCCACGAGGATATCGACGCCGGCTTTAAGCGCCTGGACCTGCGGATTTTGTGATACGCCGCCGTAGATAACGGTGTTCTTGAGCCGCAGGAATCGTCCATAGCCGGAAAAGCTGTGCCCGATTTGTGCGGCGAGTTCTCGTGTCGGCGTTAATATGAGTGCATGGGGGGCTTTTTTTACGCCGCCTGTTTTCTCGTTTTGCAGCTTTTGCAGTATAGGTATGGCGAAGGCGGCTGTTTTGCCCGTTCCGGTCTGAGCGCAGCCCAGCAGGTCTCTGCCTTCCAAAAGCGGCGGGATAGCTTCCACCTGGATTGGAGTCGGTTTCGTGTAACCCTCTGTGGCGAGCGCTTTCAATATAGGTTCTGAAATATTCAGATTGCTGAATGTCATGCGTATGCGTTCTCCTTGTGCATCATTTTCGACTGACGACCAGCCGATTTCTTTTTTGGTTTCGTCATTAAGAAAGGGCAGACACTCCTATAAGAGCATTCCACCCTAATGATAGCCTTCTTTTGTGCTTAAATTACTTAAATGTCCTTGATGAGCTGATCAAACGAATATCTCTTCCTGGCGCCCTGCTTGGGAAGCGTATCAAAAAAATCCTGTATCGTCTGTTCCTCCAGACTTTCCAGATACTCGATAAATACCGAGAGCCTCTCGTATTCGGCCGCCGAGAATAAGACGGCGTCCGGCTGATTGTTTTTCAAAATGAAAATTTTACCCAGTGCCTCGGCCTTTTCTCTGCATGTTTTATAGTTTTTGATTATGTCGGAGTTTGACACGATTGCATCGGTTGAAACGATCATTGTTCCCAGCCCATTCCTTAAGTTGTTTAGTATAGTATATGCGGGATAGAATGTTTTGTCAACATATATTACTTATAATTATTCATATAATATTTGCACAAGTGTCTTGATTTATATGTGAAAGCGGCCGCTTTTCAACAGCGAAGGCTCTATAGTTGGGATAAACACATATGCTGTATACGATTCACAAGGGATATTCGGTGCAATAGCTATAGGCGAATTTAGAAATTTCCTTGAGGACAACGGTTTGTTCATCGTTCCTGCTGAGCAAAACTCCTCTTTATCGCTATTAATTCCGGGATTAATCATGTTGGGAATTATAATCGTTTTGGTGGTGGCTTACGTGTTTATTTGGAAAAAACGTAAAAAGATTCGGCATTCTACGGATCCAATAACATTACGTTCATTTATCGACAAGCGCCAGCAGCCTCTTTCGGCAAATGAAGCAGTGTCTTTACTTATGCCTGTAGCCATTCAGATCAGGGATATGCACGATGACGGAGAAACACATCTCCAGATATCACCCGACTCAATTCAGTTAACTGCTGACGGTCCTAAATTGCTACCTGTAACGGTTTCAGAATCATCGAAGTATTCAAGTGGTTTTGCCGCGCCGGAAGTGTATCATGGCAAAAGCAACGGGAATGTATCCGATATATACTCATTTAGTGCAATACTATTTTTTGCTGTGGCCGGAACACCACCTGAAAACGCCTTGGAGCGTACAGCCCGAATCAGTTCGGAAGGCGAAAATGTTGACAATGTTTTTGCTATAGCCGACGAAGAATATGAGGACGTTTTGCAACATATAGATAATGATTTCAAAGCGACCATTAATAAGGGCATGGCAAGCAACGCAGCATCGCGATTTGAGACCATGCAGACGCTAATATATAAACTAACGCCATACAATACTGGGCACGCAGGAGAACTTACGGGAACAATAAGTAACGTCGCACCTGAAACGGCAACAGGCGTTGCAAAAAAACACCGGAGAATAAGTGTCAAAATACTTGTGTCTGCTTCTATTGCAGTAATACTGATCGCATTTGCAGGAACCTATTTTTTATGCTATAGGAAAGCAGTATCATTAACTGAAAACGGCAGTTATGATAACGCACAGCAATACCTATTCCTGCCCTCAGTAACCGAACTGCATGACGATAACATCATCGAATATATAAACGCCGGGCTCCTGCTCGATAGCAGAAAGTACGAGGACGCATGCACATCATTTTCGAGTCTCACAGGGTACCTGAATGCTGAAGAAATGGTGCAGGAGTCCTATTACAGGCAAGCTGCACAGCTTGCTGACACAAATGAGTTTGAAAAATCGATTCAAATATACACTGAATTAAGCGACGCAGGCTATAAGGATACGTCAGAGCTTTTACTCAACACACAATATAGAATGGCTGCTTATCAGCTATATGAGCTTGGAGAATTTACAAATGCAGCTATTACTTTTTATAATCTGTCAGCTGAAGGGTACGAAAACGCTGATGTGATGTGGCTAGAATCTCAATATTGGTGGGCTTGTTCTATGTTAGACGAGTACGATTACATTAATGCCTATAATATATTCGACGGTATACGAGGATACGCTGATACAGAAGAACTACTGATAACGCTTTCTGATATTATATATTTGGAAGGTCAAACGGCCTATTACGATGGCCGTCATTTTGATTCCGAAGATTTTTTTGAATGTATTACACCATATTTGAATAGTGAGGACTATCTGGAGCTCATTGATGTTCAAATGCTTGGAGGCTTACTTAACACTTCAAATACAGTTGATACACTTATTGATTTGTTTTATTTTGAGGATGCATCCGAGTTATTAGTATCTAACACTTCCTTAGCCTGTAAGTTTCTTTTAGGAACCTGGCACACAAGTGGAGGAAGCTATTACTTTAAAATGGAGGTATCTGATAGTAATGATTATGATTACTACAGTTCATACAATATACCGTGGTATGGGGGAACATTTTCGATTAAAGATGGAATATATTATGTGACTACAAATTCCGGTATTGAAAAACCTCAGTATAAATTCACGTTGATTTCCCCAAACAGCATGGACTTGTATTGTTACAAAAATGGATACACATATACGCTTTATCGCTGATGCCCAGCCCTTATCAATCTATGTGCTTTGCATGGTTTCACGCACGATCAAACAGAGCAAAATTTTGCAGCACCTGCAACAAGATACAACGCCGTAGCAAAAACAACGAATAAATCTTTGCTGGTGCTGAATAATGTTTTTATCAATTAAAAAATGTAACAAATATAAACGAAAAAGTGTGGCGGTTAGGCTGGGCCAGTGTGCGGTTGAGCAATACAACCTTCAGGCATCTTGCGTCTCGGATTCTGAATTCTACGTGTCTTCCTGTTTTGTTTTCTACCGGTTTCTTTCCATTAAAAGCAATCAATACTTTTTAGGTGCTACACTTTTTTACTTATTTTTGCTACATTTCTATTTTAATAAACACAGTTTTCTTGCATCTAAAGATTTTTTATCCTCACCGGCAGAGCCGGTGGTTATCTTCGCTAAAGCTTTTTAACACAAAATGACACCTTGCTTTTTAGGCAGGGTGTCATTTTTTTACTCAGCATAGGGTATAGTAATTTTTTTATATGACAATCAACATTGAATGAAAATTATTGGCTGCAAGCCAAGTTCCAACAGGATGCTATACTTCCTTATCATCTTTTCTCCATTGTAGTTCTACTATGCGTTCTGTGAATCCATTGGTGTTGACACTAGCATCTTTATTTTCGCATGTTTTTAAATGAATGTTTTGTCTTTTTATTTCTGTTAGAAACTCAGTCACCTTTTTTGAAAACCAAGCTTCCAACATCTCTTCTGTATCTATCTTAAATTCAGTTGCATTGCCATTCGTTAATTTAGGTACAGCAATGGAATCCTTTATTGCATGTTTCATGGGCTCGCCACCTGTTGGGGTGAAGGTTACGTTTCCGTTGAAATTCGAATTCAAATAGTTATCAATACATGATATTAATTCACTTCCGGCTTTCGTCCCAATAACTAGATTGATAGTTTCCAAGCAGGTGTATAAACCCTTTTTCTCAAACTTATCGCCAATTAATGATTCTAAATGTTTTTGCATTTTAAGCTTTTCTACGCTCATTTCTGTTAACCCGAGTTCAATTGCGGTTAAATGTTCATTCTCTTTATTTTTGTAGTCAGACATACCTAGCAAGTAATCAGTTGAAACGCCATAATGCCTAGCAATTTTTATAAGCCCCTCAGTATCGGGTGAACTGATACCGTTTCTGTAATAGCTTATTGTTTGTTGCTTCATACCAAGAGCAGACGCTAGAGCTTTTTGCGTTTCTCCGCTCTCTTCCATTAGCCTCCTCAAAGCAACTGCTAGAGGTTTATTGTCCGAAGTGAAAGAGGCCGACCTTTTCTTATCCATTGTAATTCCTCCAAATTAACAAGCAAGATGCCTGTGGTGTTGTATTTTCTAATTTGCATGCACCCTTCTATTGTAATGCCCCTAGTTTTGTGCTATCATCATATTAACATTACCAAGGGCATTTTTCAAGGCGGTTAACAACGGATAGTTAGCAATGACAAAAGCAAACCAAAAAGTTCGAGATTTCTCAAAACACAACGGCGTTCAGCTCTGGCGTATCGCTATCGCTTTAAATATCTCTGAACCTACGTTTATAAGATGGCTGCGAGTGCCACTCGATACTCAGCGTGAGGCTCGTGTCATTGATATTATAAAGAAATTAGGAATGGACTAATATAACAAGGTGATAATATGGCTAATCGGCGAATGTTTAGTCTAAATATTGTGGATACGGATTTATTTCTCGATATGCCGGCCAGCACGCAGAATCTGTACTTTCATCTCGGAATGAGAGCTGATGACGACGGCTTTGTATCGTCACCCAAGAAAATAACAGCCATGGTCAACTGCTCTGCTGACGATTTGAATTTACTGATTTTGAAAGGATATGTCATTCCTTTTGACAGTGGTGTTTGTGTCATTCGGGACTGGAAAATACACAACTATATACAAAAAGATCGATATCACGAAACTACATACCTTGGAGAAAAAAGTATGCTTAACACAGAAAAAACGGTGCATACAAAAAAGTGGACACAGAATGTATCCAGGATGTATCCAGTTCGGATATGCAGGTTAGGCAAGAGCAAGGATAGGTAAGATACCTATCAAAGGGGAATATTATGGTCGATAATTTTCGTCTTATTAAGACTTACGTATCAGCACCGGAAGTATGGCGTCTTTATGGTAATTCTCCAATAATCAACAACCTTGTAAACTGCATACATCATTCGGATACACATCCATCTATGAGGCTTTACGCTGGTTCTCGCGGCTATTACTGTTTCGCTTGTAACGAAGGGGGTGACGTCATTAAACTCACCTCTACTCTGTTAGGTTTATCACCGTACGCGGCGCTCTGTCGGTTGAGCAAAGATTTTTACGTCCCCCTCTCCTTGTCTAATACTTCGTTAGATGATCAGGTTCAATCTAAGCGGAGATCTTATGCCAAACATGAAGCACATATTAATAATACTCGGATAGTATTAAGCAAATATCACAGAATGCTATTTCACGCTAAAAGTGATCCTAATGATCCACTTTTCGCAGAATCACTTTCAGACCTCGACAAGGTCGCATGGCTGTTGGATGAACTGGATATTGATCCGGATTCAATATTATCCGGTTGGCAGTTATACATTCAACGAGTAAGTAAATCTTTGATAACGTGAATAATTTCTATATAGTGACCCCCCAGGGGGCATGTACTCTCTACCATTATTTTTCATTTGACCTATTGCGTCCCTCAAGACAGGATTTTTTCGATTTAATAAACTTTTTTCGGAGGTAATATATGACAATTGTCAGTGTGCTTCTTGAGCAAATCAGGCCCTATGAAAATAACCCGCGCTTCAACGACAAGGCCATTGATGCCGTAGCGGCCAGCATACAGAAGTTCGGATTCAAGCAGCCAATCGTTGTGGACAAGGACGGCGTTATAATCGCCGGACATACACGCTACAAAGCCGCGCAGAAACTGGGGTTAGAAAATGTACCAGTCCTGTATGCCGATGACCTAACAGACACACAGGTTAAAGCATACCGGCTGGCGGATAATAAAACAGCAGAGTACGCTGAATGGGATATGGAGATGCTGGCTTCCGAATTGTCGGACTTATATGAGATTGATTTTGATATGGTTTCTTTCGGTTTTGATGATATCCACATAGAACCCAAAGAGGATGACGATTTCGATATCGATGCCGCCATACCAGAAGAGCCTATCACACAGCAGGGCGATATCTGGCAGCTTGGTGCGCACCGGCTCATGTGCGGGGACAGCACGAGCCTGTCAGATGTACATAAATTGATGAACGGCGGCAAAGCGAAAATGGTGTTCACCGATCCTCCCTGGAATGTCGACTACGGTTCCGATGCAAAGAATCCGAGATACAAGCCGCGTTCAATTCTCAATGACAAGATGGGCACCGAGGAATTCGGGCAGTTTATCTATAAAGCTTTCAGCAGCATGAAAAATGTATCTGAAGCCGGTTGTATGACATATGTCGTGATGAGTGCTCAGGAATGGGCCAATGTAATGACCGCATTGCAGGGGAACACCTACCACTGGTCAAGTACAATCATCTGGAAGAAAGACAAACTCGTATTATCCCGAAAGGACTATCATACACAATACGAGCCGATCTGGTACGGCTGGCTGGAAGGCTCCCGCCTGTGTCCTTTAGCAGACCGCAAGCAATCGGATATCTGGGAGTTCCCCCGCCCGACACGCAGCGACGAGCATCCAACCATGAAGCCGATTGCTCTTGTCTCCAACGCCATACAGAACAGTTCGCGAAAAGGAGATGTGATACTGGATCTCTTCGACGGAAGCGGAACGACCCTCATAGCCACCGAACAGACAAAACGGGTCTGTCACATGATGGAGCTCGATCCTAAATATTGCGATGTGATCATAAAACGCTGGGAAGATTACACGGGCGGAGAGGCGGTACGGATTCATGAAGGGCCGTAAACCATACCCTTATGCAATCATGGAAAGTACAAACGATAAGAATAGGCTTACGAAATCAGAATTGAGGAATCGCAAAATGAATGAGCCTAAAGTAAAGTCAAATAAATTGAGATGCCCCTCACATCTATCCGATGATGCTAAAAAGGAATGGAAACGTATTGTCGGAATCTATGCCGAGTTGGATACACCTTTATTGAACGATTTGGATATCAACGCGCTTGAAGTTTACTGCGAGGCTGTTGTTACATACCGCAAGGCTATGCAGAAGGTCCGGGAAACGGCCGAAGTCTACACAAGCCGCGTTGATCCGAAGCCCCGCAAGAACCCCTGGCTGACTGTAGCGAACGACGCTGCTATGCAAATAAAGAAATATGGTGAAATCCTGCTGCTTGATCCTGTCTCGCGGGCCAGAGTCAGTCTCACAAAAGCCGTCAGTAAAAACAGACCGCCGTCACGAATGGCGCAGTTTATACAACAGCACCAAGAGTATTTGCAATATACACAGGAAAACGAATAGGACTATGGAGGTATCATAAATGGCAAAACTCCGCACTTTATCGGAAGCATACAATTACATAAAAGAACAGGACCCGGATACGGCAATCACAGCAAACGCCCTCAGACGCCTCGTTGTTTCGAGACAGGTGCCTCGCGTTATGATCGGCAAGAAATATCTCCTGGACATGGACGCCCTGCAGGAGTTTTTAAAGGGTACCAAACCCGAGGAGGTCCTCCCAGGTTACAAAAATCCCTATACACCGAGTAATATACGTCCTTTGAAGTAAGTGCGTTATTAACTTGCTAATGCGTGTTTACAGAGGTAACATGTCCAGTAACCCGAGATAAAGGGATGCTTCATATGGCTTCTATTATCCATCGCAACGGCTCATATTTCATCATGGTCAGCGGCGGTTATGACGTGTCCGGCAAACAGATCCGCAAGACCATGTCCTACAAGCCGGAACCGGGCATGACGGCAAAGCAGATCGAAAAAGCCGTCAACGAGCAGGCTGTCCTGTTTGAGCAGAAAGTGCTCTCAGGTCAGGTGCTGGACGGTAGCGTGACGTTCAAAGACTTCACAGAGCGCTGGTGCCGCGACTACGCGCGCCACCTTGCGCCAAAAACATACGCCCGGTATCAAGCCATGTTCAAACGGATACTGCCCGCTATCGGCCACATACGGCTTGACAAGCTCCAACCGCATCACCTGATGGAGCTGTATGATGATATGGGTTCGGATATTAACAGAAGGGGCATCTCCTTCCTGCCAACCGCTAAGTTTTTGGATGCTTTTGAAAATAAGGGTTGGACGATGGAGTTCTTGTCTCAGGTATGTGGATTACATATAAATACGGTTTACAGTGTGTTTAAAGACAAGGCTGTATCCGAAGATACAGCTCATAAATTATCTGATGTATTAGGCTTAAAGTTTGATGACGCTTTCGAGACATCCAGGCCTGTTAAGGGCTTGTCCAACAAGACTATAAAGCATCACCATCGCCTGATTTCGGCCATTTTGAATCAGGCAGTATACTGGCAGGTGATCCCCAGCAATCCAGCAATACGAGTAAAGCCGCCTAAAGTCGAACGTACAGAAGCTAATTATCTCGATGAAAAGCAGACCGCCGAGCTCCTGGCTCTGCTTGGGGGCGAGTCGATCCAGCACCGGACGATCATCAAGCTCTTTATATACAGCGGTCTCCGGCGCGGCGAACTGTGTGGGCTCGAATGGAAAGATGTTAATTTTGAAAATCAAAAGATTACTGTTTGCCGTTCCTCGCAATACATTTCCGGAAAAGGTGTAATCACCAAAAGCACGAAAACCGAAACGTCAGACAGAACGATCAAACTGCCGACTCAAATTTTCAAAGTACTCGAAGAATACAGAGCCTGGCAGCTTGAACAACGTCACAAAATGGGTGACCTTTGGGTAGATACGGACCGGCTATTTACACAGCCGGACGGCAAATCAATCAACCCGGATAGCGTGACTGGTTATTTTCGGAAGTTTATCGCAAAAACTGACCTACCCAACATTACGATACATTCTTTGCGGCACACGAATATCTCATTGCAGATTGCGGCCGGTATACCTTTACGAACAGTATCCTACAGGGCCGGACATGCGTCAACTGCTGTCACTGGCATTGTATACAGTCATGTTATCCGATCATCAGAAGAAATGGCTGCAGAGGTGTTGGATGATTTGCTGCAGCCGTCAAATGAATCTGCATAAACACGGATGTACTCATTCCCGATTTAAAAAAATTACAAAGCATCCGGAACGCGGGAACGCTTTTTTATATCTGAAATCAGCTATTTTGAAGCAATGTTGGATGGTTTAATTTTCCGCACGGTATCGCGTCTTGTTTTAGCCTTCTGTTTTACGGTATAAACAGTTACTTGTTATGCTTGTTAAATTTCTTGTCATATTCCATCAAACGGAACGACAGCTCTATATACAGAAGCATTTTACTGTCGTCGAGTGAAATATTCAGGAGTTCCTCAATTCGCTTGAGGTGATAATTCACGGAATTTCGATGCATGTGCAGCGATTTAGCAGTGTTCGTGACATTTCTGGAATGCCTCAGATACATATACAGGCTATCCGTAAAAAAGGTGTTGTGTCCTCTATCGTATTCCCTCAGGTATTCAAGCTTGGGACAATAAAACTTGCGCAGATCGGATGCGTCGGCGCAAACTCTAGCAAAATGATAGATGGCGTAGTCGTCGTAGGGATAGACTATTATGTCGCTGTCAATATGCTTGCCTAGCTCCACGGCTTCTTTGGACTGCTTGTAATGATTTTTGAGGTCTTTGAGATTTGTGAACGGCCGGCTGAGTCCGGCGTAAAGGCCATATTCCTTAAGAAAATCACGCAGCTTCAAGGCATCGGCTTCAAAAATTTCGCGTTCGCCGGCGTAGCTGGAGATCATTGCGATTTTGTCGTTATAAATGATGGCCTTACTGCCGCTGATCATTTTCTCAAGATAATCGCGCATATAGGGTATGGAGAAATACGTGATGTCAAATTCCTTCACGTCAATCGTGATGACGTGGATAAACTTTTTTAGTCTGAGATCAAGAGATTTGACTTTTTCTTCAATGAGATTTCTGCTTTTGAGGCGCTCTTCGATCAGGTCGACAATAAATTCCTCATACATCAGGCCGCGCGTGTAATACAGGAATTTATTTTTCTGCATTTCAGCGGATATGGCATTTGCGAGCATTCTGAGCAGCAAATAATCGCGCTGTTCAAACGGCCTGTAATACTCAATAACAGCAACCGTAGCAACGGTTCTTGAGCCGACGGAAACGCGGGAGAACAGCCGCGGATATTTCATACTGGATTCTTTACACCATAATGGTGTTTCGCTCTGCTCGATCCGGTCGGACAGCTTCTCTTTGATGTTCATAGAGACGACTTCGAACGACAGTGCGCCTTTCGTCATAAAATCGTTCCATGCGACGTCATCGATTTCCTTGACATCGGATGCAATCGCCAGAGCGTTCCAGCTTTTATCTTTGACGATGATCGGGTTTCCAAGCGCTTTATATGCAATGGAGATAATGCTCTCAAAGCCTCGTGCTTCGGCCAGTGAAACCAGCAGATTGGATGCGGCTGCCAATGTCCGGTTGTAGTCGAGCAGGAGATTGCACAGCAGACTGTATAGCTTTTCAATATCGGTTCCGGCTGGTAAAACGGTCAGATTAGCGAACTGAGACTTTTTGTATTCGTCCGGTAACGGTGCATCTTCAATGCACATAAGGTTTGTCGGGCCGTGCTCCGGCAGTTGCGAGGTCAAACCGACATATAAAGTGTTGGGTTCGTTAAAATCCGTCTGAGATTTGAGTGGCAGTATTCTCTTTATTTGAATTTCCGTATTGTTAGACGCCAGATGCTTCGGATTATATATTTTTAGCTTTTCCCAGACAGCCTTTATGGTAATCAATAAAGATCCACACCTTCCATTGCCTGCGTTTTAAAAGCCGCCTGAACGCGCTTCGCCCTTCTGAATTGTTTAACTTAACGAGAAGTGGAAAACGTTGTAGATATTTATAAGAACTATTACCGACATTAATCCTATAAATCGTTTACTAACTGTTTTCGTTTGGATTTTTTTGTTGAAAGCCCTGCCTATAATACCGCCAGGTTCCGTTTATTTCAGAATTCGGTAGGACTCCAACTTTTTTGAAGTCCTCAGGTAAGTGACAATACCGAAAACGAACACGATCGGGGCTATACCGATCAGGGTCCATCCCAGGTAAATAAAGAAACGCATTTCCATCAGCTCGATCAGCCCGACGCCGGTCACTAAAAGCCCCAGTCCGGTCCTGAAAAAAGCGAGCAGCGTCCGCCAGTTGGCCAGCACGGTCCTTTCGATGGCCAGGTGATCTCTCAGGATCAACTCTTCATTTGTCAACGAATTATATCTGTCCATAATACTCCCTTTCTAAAACACACCGAGCATCGCCAGAAGGATTAAAAAAGCGAGCAGTATGCCTATAAATGCGTAAAACCAGTTTTTTTCCTTGATGAGTTGGATAGCGACGGTGGGAATGAGTCCCCAAATGCCGACGCTGCAGCCCAGATTGATGGCAAACTGCGCCCAGCTGTCCGCCTGCGTTAAAAAGCACAGGTAATAATGTCCGCCCGGGAATCCTCCTGTCGCGGACATCGCCCAGATGTCCGCAGGCGTGGCCCCGTCGAGGATTGCCCTGAAGATCAGATTTGGGTTTAAAATATTGTTTGACGGATCAATCAGGATCGCCAGCGGAATAAAAAGCGCCAAAATGGAACAGACGATGGTGATCCAATGGATAACGGTTCCGTATACCCGGTTGCTCAGGGGCAGAGGCGGCAGCGTTTCGAGCGGAACGTCCGGCTCCCCGGTAGTGTTTTCCTCAGTTTTCGCGGAACATTTTTCATGGCGCTTGTCCCTGATGATTGCAAGGATGACCAGCAGGATGATTGCAGAAAATATGATAATCTGAACAAATGCGGCGGGGCTTTCGATCGCGCCCAGTATATCAAGGCCTTTTGAGATAAGACCGAAGCTCGTGAACGCCATAATGCCGATCAGGATGAGCCGGACGGCGCTGACCCTGATCTTTGCCAGGGCGTACGAGCCGATGAACCCGCCGATGACCTGCCCGGCCAGCCACGGCAGTATAAACATCGGGATGATGCCGCCAGCGTATATGTACGGCCAAATCGATACACAGCTGCCGATACCGAGGATGACGCCGGAATTGGCGGCCGCCAGCTTGAGGGGGATGCCCATACCCAGATTCAGAACGGGCGTGATGGCCCATCCGCCGCCCATACCGAAAAACCCGCCTATAACGCCGACGATAAAAATCAGAAGGATCCCCAAGGGCGCCCGCTTGACCCGATACTTTAAAATCCTGCCCTCGGACTGCTCGAGATAGCTTCCGTTCAGACCGAGCCACGACGTAAAGCGGTCGGTATGCGTAACGACAGGATTGGCAAGCTTCTTACCGCCGACAATAAAGTAAACGGCGATGAGCGCAAGGATGACGCCCAGAGCCGTCCTCAGAAGACCCTCGCCCTGCACGCCCGTCTTTTCGGCGGCGCTGATTGCCAGAAGCGCTCCGCTTAAGGCGCCTGCCGCCTGACTGAGTGTCATGACGAGCGCCAGCTTGTAGCTGCTCAGTCCTTTTTTGATAAATATCCCGGTTGATATCAAACCGGAAAACATCGCTACGATGAGGCCCGTGCCCCGGACGATGACGCTGTTGATCGTGGTAAACGCCAGCATGATAGGCGTAAAAATCACGCCGCCGCCGATCCCGGCGATAACGGATATCATAGCTATAGCGACGCTGAGCATGAAAAACGCGAACTGTATCCATGCAACATTGGCTGTCGTCATCGTCACCTCCCCGGCGCTTTGGGGAACAAGAGACAATACGGCAAGGCCGAAGTAGGACAGGATCACCGCGGCCAGCATGATGATAATCTCGAGCCTTGGCGACTGCAACCAATAATTGAGTTTAGCCTTCTTCAATATTACGGTACCTCTTTTCGTTTGGCTTTTTATATAGTAGCAGGGACTCTATGTGGTCCGGCTGCGTATATATCGCGCAATTTCCTGAAGCTTTGGATGGGCATAGTCGAAAAAGCTGCTATAGGCCCGGCAGTAATAGTTTTTGACAAGCTCCCCGGTCAGGGTATCTTCCCTGTCCCGCCGGCATCCGCCCCGACAAAGATTCCGCCATTTGCAGCGCAGGCAATCGGCAGCCACGGCCCTGCTCATTTCGATAAACCGCCCGTTTGTCCCGGTTTCATATAAATCCATGATGCCCATGTTTTCAATGTTTCCCAGCTTCCATTTTTCCGTCACATAGAAGTCGCACGGGTAGCACGAGCCGTCGGCCTCGAAGACAAACTGGCAGCTGCACGTCCCGCGCATGTTGCACGTCGCCGGCGGCATGCCCATGACCAGCCGCACCAGATCGTCAAAATACCGTGTGCTGACGTCTTTACCCGATAGGATTTCCTCGCTCCATCGGTCGAAGAATTTTTTAAGGAACTGTGCATATTCCGCCGGCTGCAGAGAAAATCCGCAGCTGCCCCTTTTTTCTGCGCAAGGGTCGATGCACGGCATGAACTGCAGATAATTGAAATGGTTCTTTTGAAAAAAGGTATAGACTTTCCCCGGTTTTTTTGCCAAAATGTTCGTTACCACAAAAAGAATATTGAAATCTACGTCAAATTTTTCGAGGAGTCGCACTTTTTGCATCACCGTTTGATAAGTCCCATTCCCGCCCGTGTCTTTCCGGAACTGATCGTGGATCTCCCGCGGGCCGTCGAGCGAAAGGCCAACGAGAAACCGGTGGTCGTGCAGAAACTTTGCCCATTCCTCGTCCAGCAGAATGCCGTTTGTCTGGAGGCAGTTTTCAACGGCGACGTTTTTAGTGTTGTACTTTTCCTGAAGTCCTACTAGTGCGCGATAGAAATCCAGGCCCCGAAGGGTGGGTTCCCCGCCCTGAAATGAAAAAGTGGCCTGCCCGTCGGCAAACACCAGCACTTTTTGAACGATTGTTTCCAATGTGCCAAGCGCCATGAAGCCGAAATCCGTCACATCACGGTTGTCGGCGATATCTTTATAAAAGCAGTATTCGCACCTCAGGTTACACTTGCCTGACGCAGGTTTTATAAGTACGCTTACGGGTGGCATAAAGGTACCCTCCTATACATAAACATTTTTGCGCCGTTCACACGCCTTCGGAGTGCGAGGCCGTGACAAGAAAAGATCGCAATTTCAGGTTTCCGTGCAGAGAATTAAGCTGCGTTTGGCAGCGGTATCTGAATGGATTAGAAATTGAAATAGTCCCTTGAAACAGACCAGTCCTCGGCATATTCTATCAGGTATGTGGTCACCAGCCGGACGCAGGAATCCTGGTTGGGAAATATCCCTACGACACTAATCCGGCGGCGGATTTCATTGTTGAGGCGCTCCGGCATATTGGTAGAAGAAACGTAACCGCCTATGGCAACACCGCCATTACGGCCGCCAACGCAAGTAATACATTTTTCACGCCGCTCATGCCTAATAAAGGCATGAGCGGCGTGCTTTATATTTGCTTGAATTATTCAATGCTAAGAGATGCTTCAAGATCTGCAAGACGGTCGGTATCGTCGATGGGACGGTCCAAAATGATATCAACATGTTCTATCTGGTTTGTGTATACAAAATAGTTTGGCTTTGTACGGTGTACAACTTCTATGGGTGAGAGCGGATAACGCCCCACGCCAAGGCCGCTCATCACGGTGAAGAGCGTATCCTGGAAATAGACCGGCTCCCCGCTTTCTTTGCCGTCAATAAGCATTATTGCAACGCCGGCGTTGATGTGCGAGGTCTCAAACTTGACAGCAAATTCGTGCCGTCCCTCCGGAAGGCCGTGGGCGGAGACTACAGTGGTATACCTTGAGCCCAGATAGTTATAGTGGAAGCGCAGTTCGTCGTTTTCTATGTAGAGCACATATCCGCCAACGTTGAAGCCGCAGGCGAACAGGACGCCCTCGTCGCCTTTCTTGTAATCAGCTTCGGCAGATATAAGGAAACACTTGTCCCTCAGACGCGGTATGGGAGCGTTGTTCTCCATCTCCGGGTAGTACCTGAAGTTGGTTTTTAGCTCTGCCGGTTCAAATTTCAGCATTTTGCCGTGCTGGAAGCCGTTGATGTGGCGCAACATACTTTCAACCATCGGAAGTGCGCCGTATTTGCCCGCCTCATGCCACCACAGGTCCACAAGCCCCTTGACTTTCTCGGGGTACTTGTCGGCGACGTTGTGCATCTCGTTGAAATCTTCGTCTACATGGTAAAGCTCCCACTTATCATCGTCAAACGTAGGCGAGTCAACGTGGTTAGCTACGGCCTTCCAGCCATCGCTCCAGATAGCGCGGTTCCCGACCATTTCGTAGTATTGGACATGACGCTGGCGCGGGGCATTTTTGTCGTCAAACGTATATTTCATGCTGATACCGTGCTTCGGCTCCTGCTGAACACCCTTGATAAACTCAGGCTGCTTTATGCCGCAGACGTCGAGCACGGTAGCGTAGATATCGGTGACGAAATGGTACTGGTCGCGGATCCCGCCCGCGTCCTGTATAAGCTTCGGACAACGCATGATGCAGGGGACCTTGATGCCACCGGAGTGTACCCAGGATTTGTAGAGCTTGAGCGGGGCGTTGCCTGCCCATGCCCATCCGGGGGGATACAGGCAGTAGCACTCCGGGCCGCCTATCTTCTCGTAGCCTTCTTCATCCACAATGTCGGCCCAATCGTTGCTGATGGTGTGATATTGTTCGCTCAGAGAGCCGTTTGGCCCGCCGTCGGCGGAAGCTCCGTTGTCGGATATGAGCACGATCATCGTGTTTTCATACTGTCCTATCTTACGGAGGTAGTCAAGGAGCCTGCCAAGCTGCTCGTCGGTGTAGTACAGGAATCCGGCGAATGCCTCCATGTAGCGGGCGTATACTTTCTTCTCCCAGTCGGAGAGAGAATTCCACGGCTTGACGTACTTATCTGCCGGCGGAAGCTCAGTGCCCTCGGGGATAAGCCCCATCTCTTTCTGGCGCTCGAACACCTTCTGGCGATATACGTCGTAGCCTTCGTCAAAAGCGCCGCTGAATTTATCTATGTATTCCCTGGGGGCCTGGTGCGGGGAGTGCATTGCGCCCAGCGCAAGGTAGCACAAGAACGGCTTATCCGGATACGTCGCTTTTTCCGTGCTTATATATTTTATCGCGTGGTCAATGAGGTCTGCGCTGAGATGATATCCATCCTCTGGGGCCTTGGGCGGGTCAATTATTGAGTTGTCCTGACACAGCTCAGGGTAAAACTGGTTTGTCGCGCCGCCAAGAAATCCGTAAAACTTGTCAAAGCCCTTGGCGAGCGGCCAGTGGTCGAACGGACCGGCTCCGCCCATCTCCGTGTTGTTGATCAGATGCCACTTGCCAACGCAGAATGTGGCGTATCCGCTCTGCTGGAGCGCTTCACTGATAAAGCCGTATTTCGCATCGATATTGCCCTTCAGCGACGGATAGCCGAGATCCCATGCCGACAGATATCCCATACCGACAGTGCGGTTGTCGCAGCCGGTCAGGAGACTTGCGCGTGTGGGGGAACAGAGAGCGCATGCGTGAAAGTTGTTGAAGCGGATGCCCTCGCCTGCAATGGAATCTATGTTTGGCGTAGGTACGCCGGAGCCATAGCAACCAAGCTGGGAATAGCCGGTATCGTCAAGGACGACATAGACCACGTTGGGCGCACCCTCAGGCGGCTTTTTCTTTTCCGGCCACCACGGGGTCGAATCCATATAGCTCGTCTTGATTACGCCCTGAAATTTATCATTGTTTGCCATATTACTTCTCCTCTGATATTAATGGTGCGAACTCAATATAAAAGCCGGTTTAATGTTACATCAACTTGTTTGGAAGGAATGTAACGACCTGCGGGAACACCGCCATTATGATGATCATCAAAAGGAACGCAAATAAAAACGGCAACGTCCCTTTAAATGTCTTTTGCAACTCCACGTCGCATATGCCGCTGCACATATAGCAGCTCATTCCGACAGGCGGTGTAACGGAACCGAGCATTGTAACGACAACGCAGTACACGCCAAACCAAATACCGTCATATCCGAACATACGGAGTACGGGCAGGAACATCGGCGTTACAATGAGGACGACGGACATAACGTCCATAAAGCAGCCAAGGATAAGGAATATCAGCGTAATGACCGCGATGACCATGATACCCGATACATTGAGCCCCATAACCATATTGCCAAGCATGTTGGGTATCTGAGCGAGGGTAAAGAGCTTGCCGAGGACGTTTGCGCCGACAATCATGCAATAGATCATACCGCTCAGAACAAGCGCGTTTCTTATAGCGTTTTTCAGCATCTTAAAGGAAAAGCGCTTCGTGATGACCGTGTCAAGCAGCATGAGCAGAGATCCGATAGCTCCCGCCTCAGTCGCCGTAAACCATCCCACAAACATACCCACCATTGAGAAGCTAAAGATGACGACGACGTCTATTATGCTGCCTTCCTTGAGCGCCTTGAATTTTTCTTTCGTGGTTGTATGCTCGCCCGCGGGGGCTACGCCAGGCTTTATGGCGCACCATATGATGATGATGGCGATGAACAGCACCATAAGGATAAGGCCCACGAAGATCCCGCCCATAAACAGCTTACCGATCGACTCCTCGGCCACGACGCCGTAGCTGATAAGTATAAGGCTCGGCGGGATAAGTACGGCGAGAGACGAGCCGGCGGCGATACAGCCGGTGGAGATATCGTCTGAATAGCCGTAGCGTTTCATCTCCGGATATGCGGCGCGGCTCATGAGCGCGGTAGTGGCCGGCGCGGAGCCGCAGATTGCACCGAACAAGGCACACGCGACCTGTACGGCGCACGCAAGGCCGCCGGGTATTCGCCCTAGTATCTTCTGGAACGATCCGAACAGGTTTTTACCTATGCCGGATTCCGACGCTATTTCGCCCATAAGCATGAACATTGGAGCAACGCTTATCGTGTAGCTGGTGAATGTGCTCACAAAGCTTTTACTCAAAAACGCCAGTGCGGTTGAGGGAGACGGGAAGAAGAAGAAGCACCCGACAACGCCGCAAAACAGCATGGATACGCATACGGGCACGCCCAGCATCAGCATCACAAGAAATACGCAAAGAATAATGATCGCAACAGTTAATCCTGCTGTCATGTACTATTTCCTCCCTTCGTCTGTACACGCCTGCCCCTTGGCCTTTTCCTTGCCGGGTCCAAACGCCGATATACCGACATAAATGTACGTTACGGCAGATAAAAAGAGGCCGATAGATAAAATCACGTATATAAGGACGTAAGGAATTTTGAAAAAGTTCGTCACACGGTTCATGGTAACTGCGTCCGGCATCAGCTTGACGCACTGATATCCGGCCATTCCGAAGGTCAGCGCACAGAGCAGGCCCTCAATGAGCAGCAATATGCTTCTCGGCATTTTAGGCATCATACCCGTAAAAAGAGATACTCGCACATGCTGGTCCATAAAGGCTGTACGCACCATTCCTATCGACATTGCTGTGAGCATACCGTACTGCACAATCTCAATCTCGCCGGGTATGGGGAACAGCTTTGTAGTCCGTCCTATCACGTTTACAACAACACTGATAAGCACCGCAGCGAAAACAGCAGAGGCAAAGTATGTTAAATACAGCGTCATTTTATTAAAAAAAACTTCCAGCTTTTTCAGTATAGTCACGCTCCTTTTTTTGGAGGGAGCTTACAAGTAAGCTCCCTCCAACGTTACAATAGCCGTTTTTAATTTGTAAATGAATTTATAAGGGCAATGGCTCCGTCGCCATCGAGGCCGGCGGCGTTGAGCTCGGCGACCTTTGCTTCAATGATAGGCTTGCAAATCTCGGTAAGCTGTGCAAGAACGTCTTCCGGAAGATCACGGAATTCGAAGCTGCCGTCTGAGATCGAGCCCTCAACATTGGTGTATACGGCTTCACTTAGGTCAAGGACAAATTTGGGGATTTCCTTGGCGCACTCGTCTATAACAGCCTGAAGGTCGGCCGGCAGTCCCTCGTAAACGCTCTTGCTCATGACAAGCGCCTGCTCCGCGAAAGCGATAGGCAGCGCATAGGCATAATCAGACACTTCATAGAGCTTGAACGCGTCGATAGCGCCGATGGCTGAAAACGCGGAATCGATAACGTTGAGCCTGAAGGACTCATAGAGCTCGGGCGAGATGATGTTAACAACGGACACGCCGGCGTCGGTGAACATGTCCATATATGTCGGGGAGGCTTGTGACGTTCTGCCTTTTAAGTCGCTCATGGAGTTGATCTCATATGTCGTGTCGAGATAGAAGTCAAGTGTCGGGAACTGGCATACGAAGTGGACGCTCTTCTCAGCTTCGGGGCCGGAGTATTTTTCGGCATAGGTGTTCAGGTTGGCTATTTTTTCTTCCATTGTATTACCCATATTAATGCCCGGGGTACCGAGAAGCTCCGTGTAGAGATAGCTGCCGGTATAGAAGGTCAGCATATCGATGCCCATGTCGCAGGTGCCGTCAACGCAGCTCTCGATGACGGTGCCTCCCGCGGCAATGGACCCACTGGCGTATACGGTGAACTGGATGCGCCCGCCGGACTTCTCGGTGATGAGATCCATAAGAGGTTTTTCAATCTTTGTATAGCGAAAGCTCTCCGTCGAGCTTTCGGTCGCGTAGTTGATGTTATATACGGTGCCGTCGGCGGACTTGGCGGATTCCGTAGGTTCCGTAGGTTCCGTAGGCTCCGTGGAATCGACGGGCGCTGCGCTTCCAGTGTCAGAGCCTACTTTGCCGCCACATGCACAAAACGCAAATACGAGTGAAAGTGTCAGAGTGATAGCAATAATTCTTTTCATTTTTTTGCTCCTTCTTTTCTAATTTTCTTTGTTGCTTTCAGTGTACTTTTGCTTGGAATAAGGAAAACCGAATCCCTACTGCCCGTTAACCTCCATTTCTCTTGTTTTGAGTATTCCCCTTACTCAGTTTCCAACTCTTTTTCCAGGGCAAGCACACGGTCGGCGTCGTTTTCCGGCTTGTCCATATCCAGATCTATGTAACATATGGTCCCAGGATACGCAAAGTGGTTCTGCTTGCCATGGTGCTCAAGGTTAATAGGGCCGGTCGCATAGCGGCCTACGGCGAAGCCGTTCTTTACAGAGAAAAGGGAATCTTCAAACTGTACCGTTCCCCCGGATTGTTTGCCGTCAACCATCACATAACCGTATCCGCTTCCCGGGCATGTATTTACGAAGCTGAACGTAAAGTCGTGCTCTCCCTCCGGCAGGCCGGCCTCCGACACAACGGCAGTATTCCGCTCTCCCAGGTAGTTATAAAAGAAGCACAGCTTATCGTTTTCAATATAGAGGGTATAACCGCCGACGGTAAATCCACAGCAGTAAAGGATGCCCTCGTAGCCTTTTTTATACTCGGCCCTCGCCGTGATCACAAAAGATTTATTGGTCATGCGCGGTATAGGAGCGCTGATATCCATTTCAGGATAGAACCTGTAATGCTTCACGTTTTCAGCCGGTGCGAATTTGAACGCGTTGTTGAGATTAAAGCCGTTCAAGTGCTTGAACGGACTCTCCAGCAGCGGCAGTGCGCCGTATGTCCCGGCCTCCTTCCACCAGAGATGGATGAGCTCGTGCAGCTTTTCGGGATACTGCTCCGCAAGGTCGTGCATTTCGCTAAAGTCCTCGTCTGTGTTGTAAAGTTCCCACTTGTCGTTGTCAAACGTCGGCGAAACGGTGTGATCCGCCACAGCCTTCCAGCCGTCGCACCAGATGGAACGATTGCCGAACATCTCCGAAAACTGGACACGGCGGCGGCGCGGGGCGTTCTTGTCATCGAATGTGTACTTCATGCTGATGCCCGGCTTTTTCTCCTGCCGGACGCCTTTTATCATTTCCGGCTGTTTTACCCCACAGACGTCCAGTACGGTGGCATAGAGGTCGGTCACATAATGGTACTGGTCGCGTATGCCTCCGGCATCCTTTATGAGGTTTGGGTAGCTGATGATGCACGGAACTCTTATGCCGCCCTCGTGTACCCACGTTTTGTACATTTTTAGCGGCGTATTGCCCGCCCAGGCCCATCCTCTTGGGTAAAGCGGATAGCTGTCGGAGCCGCCGAGACCCTTATATTTTTCATTGTTCAGTTTTCCTTCCCACTCGCCGCTGAGGTAGTGATGCAGCTCGTTGAAACAGCCGTCCACTCCGCCTTCTGCGGAAGCGCCGTTGTCGGAAAGAAGAACGATCATAGTGTTATCGTACTGGCCGATTTTTTTCAGGTAATCAAGCAGGCGGCCAAGCTGCTCGTCCGTATAGTTCAGGTACGCCGCAAACAGCTCCATATAATGGCTGAACAGCTTTTTTTCCTCGGCGTTGAGCGTTTGCCAAGGACGTACAAGGTCGTTGATTTCGGTAAGCTCCGCGTTTTCGGGAATAATGCCGATTTCTTTCTGGCATTTGAATACGTACTTGCGGTATTCTTCGTATCCCTCGTCAAAAACTCCGCTGAACTTATCAACATATTCCTGCGGCGCGTGCAGCGGCGCGTGCATTGCTCCGAATGCCAAATGGCAGAAAAACGGTTTATCCGGGTATGTAGCCTTCTCCGTGCTGATGTACTTTATCGCATGATCGACAAGGTCCGAACTCAGGTGATAGCCCTCCTCCGGCGTCTTGGGAGCATCGATAATGGAGTTATCCTGATACAGATCCGGATAGAACTGGCTGGTCGCGCCGTTCATAAATCCGTAGAACTTATCAAACCCCTTGGACAGAGGCCAGCTGTCAAAGGGTCCAGCGCCGCCCATTTCGTTTTCTCTGCAAAGATGCCACTTGCCAACGCAGAATGTGGCGTAACCGCTCTGCTGGAGCGTCTCGCTCAAAAGACCAAATTTTTGATCGATTTTTGAGCAGAGCGACGGAAAGCCAAGGTCAAACGAGGAAAGATAACTGTACCCGAGCGTATGGTTGTCACAACCGGTTAGAAGGCTGGCGCGGGTCGGCGAGCAGAGGGCACAGGTATGAAAATTTCTGTATCTTATGCCGCTCTCCGCAATAGCATCCATATTCGGCGTCGGAATTCTGGAGCCATAGCAGCCAAGCTGGGCAAAGCCAGTGTCGTCAAGGAGAACATACAATATGTTTGGCGCGCCCGCCGGCGGCTTTACCTTTTCGGGCCACCAGGGGATCGAGTCCATGTAGCTGGTTCGAATCACTCCGCCAAATTTGTTGTCAGGCATTTTACTATTCCTCTCTTTTCAAAAATTTTTATCCATAAGTTCAATAAATTTCGTCGTGTTATCCGGAACATCGTATTTGTTCCAAGCAAGCATCATAGCCTCGGCGTCGAAAGGCATCACTGCCTTAAAGCATTTGATGTCAGACCAAGCCTCTCTGCCTGTGTGCAGACCGCCGATTGCAATGCCATTGTTGTGCTTGAGGGTGAGCTTCAATATCTCTATACTGGGTACATAATTTATTTTGCGAGGCGTAAACCCGTTTGCTTGACATATCTGTATTGATCGCAACTCAGCGTCCTCCATTTCCGGTGGAACGAGCCGGTAAAAATCAATGTCCTGTAATTTTGAGACGTCCAGCTCGTCCCCGGCCGCCGCGGGGTGCCTGCCGGAAATGAGAAAATAGGAGTCAAACTTGTGAATAAGCTTTTTCTCGATGTCCCAATAGTGACCGACTCCGGAGGAATAGCACACAACGCAGTCAAAGTTTCCGTAAGCAAGGCTTTCCTGCATTTCGCGCATATGGCAAAACTCGATGTTAACGAGTATTTCGGGATGCGCTTCCTCAAGCCTCACAATCATAGGGCTGAGAACGTTCATTAACTCCTCGGAGTCAATGCACCCGATACGCAGAATATTTTCGGTAAGGGAATATACTTTCCGTATGCTTCGCATTGAGACAGCAATCCGCGAAAGCACCGGCTTTAACATCAAATACAGAAACTGGCCGTCGTCTGTAAGCTCCACTCCATGATTTGTACGGATAAAGAGCGACGCCTTCAGCGCTTTTTCAAGTCGCGATATCCAACGCGAGACGCTCGCAGGGTCAAGATAGAGCTGCTTGGCCGCACTCGCAAGGCTTTCACGTTCCGCGACGGCAATAAATATTTCCATCTGTTGCAATGTAATATCGTCCATTATCACCCCTCCAATCTGGCGTACGCTTCTCATAAAGCTGCACGTCAAGAAAAGCTCTTATACCCAACAAAACTGACAAAAAATCCTGGAATTCGTTAAAACAACTGTCATTAATGTACACAAAAGACTATTGCAAGTCAACCACTCAAAGCCTTTCTGGGAATGACAATTTTACATGCCGGGCGCAGCGTATATGTTGCAAATATACAGCTTTTTGCAGGAGTAACATATAAAGCGGTTCGTGCGGTGCCTGATAACATACAAATATTCCGCAAAAAATGAAAATGTCCTAAGCACAAGCCGATCTTAACTTCCAAATTGTGCTTAGGGCCTGTTATATTTTGATCTGTTATTTCCATATAAAATGCTTTCCCTTAGAGAAAAAACACGCTTCAGCGCCACCGTTCAAGCCCATTTTGGACAAAACAGTTTAAAGGCCGATAATAAAAACAAGATCTTATGTGTGATTAATGTATTTACGTGTACGTTGATTGGAGAACATAACATGAAATTAAATTGGAACGGAATAACTGCAATAGATGTCAAAGAGGCTATTAGAACCTTTGACGCGAGCTCAGATAGCCATCCACTAGCTCGCAATACTTTTACTGAAGACAAACTGCTTGTACAGCCATCAGCCGACGGACTTGATGATGCAATGGTAGAAATATTTAAATCAATGGAAATTAAAACAGGATTTTCAGCCTATTGGGTTATCCAACAACTGCAGAATATTATGACCCCTTATTATGTTCAGTTTATCAATGAAGAAACGCGCTTAAAGGCAGCTTTAACAATGATAAAATTTTATCAAGATCATTTAGCAGACAAAATAATTGCCAGAGACCCTCATGAGCTGCGTCTCGCACATGAGACAAAAAACATGCTGCTCGGCGCGGAGATGATGCTCGTATCCTCGCTTGAAAGGCGCGAGAGCCGGGGAATGCATTACCGGGAGGATTATTCTAAAAGGGATGACAAGAATTTCTTTGCATACCTGCGCCTACAAAAAAATGGCGATGATATGCGAGTGGTTAAAATAGAATTACCCTTTGAATGGCTTTGTTCTCCTTTTCAAATACAGATATTTCCGCGTTCTAAGACGTCCGCGCATTTTCGTCGCTGGTTAAATTGGACACTACTCAATCCTCAATAATCATATTCACCCTCGTTATCCACGGCCTGTTCATGTAACGGCGGTCATAGGGCATCGTTTTGTCCGGGTGGATTCTTGGCCTAAATTCGTTTACTTCCGTTAAAATCCATCCGGCATCCGGTATCCAAAAAGGTTTTTGCCCTGATAATATCAAGCTCCAGTTTTCTTTTGGTGTAATAGGTTTGTTATATATTGGGGATTGTGGTACCCCTTCCGGGTTGATGAAATTAACCGCCGGAATTCAATGCTGCTATAGCGCTCATAGATGAAGACCAAAAAACGGTGTTCACAGGTTTCTGGATGATGCCGCTGATGTTATCATCAGATTTATTGAGCGCGTAAATGAATGCTGCGATATAGACTGCGTTATAATGCACGACGATTGGGGTCATCAGAACGGTCCATTCTTCTCAGAAGCGACCGCCCGTGAAATGATATTTCCTTACCCAAAACGTATTATAGACAAAGTACATGACCTTGGCCTATTTTATGAACACCACAGCTGCGGAAAGGATGAAAGATTGATTCCGGTCTTTAATGAAGCGGGTATAGATTTGTGGTGTGGGCAGCTCATTAATGATATAGACATGCTGGTACATAAGTATAAAGATGGCGTTCCGTATCCAGAAGTCGATCCGGACGCGTCTGAGGAGGAAATGGATCACGCTGCGAGAGAATTTGTCTAGCATTATCGTAACTGCCGCGTTTGCACCTTTCTCAGCAAGTTTGAATACATACCACCCTATATGAAAAAAGCAGTATATAAGCAAAGCCGTATTGCTTTCCAAAATGAGGGTTAAATTTTTAAATGATGGCCGTCTTTTCGCTGTCCCAATATTACGAGGAATGTGAGAATATAGATATAAATTTAAATATTTATACTTATTCTCGTACTTACCTACAAGCTGATGTTTATTTGATGTTTATTGCCGTGATAAGTCGCTGCAGTTCGTAAGAGGTTGCGTGAACCCGCCACCTCAAAAACCTTTGATAATCAAAGAATATCCAAGATAATCAGAGATTGAACGAGCTATTTATTATACCTCATAACCCGAAGGTCGTAGGTTCAAATCCTGCCTCCGCAACCAACAAAATGACCTCAAAACAGCTTGTTTTGAGGTCATTTTTTATATTTCCATAACTTTTTAAGGGTATTTCTATAAACGCAAAAGGGTGAAAACCTACATGCTGATGTTTATTTGATGTTTAGCTGGACATGAGATAGCTTGAAAAAGCCCGAGATCACAAGACTTTTTGATGTTTATGGAATGTTTTCTACTCAACTTGATTATTCAGCAAAGCCATTTTGTATCATTATTATCTCTACATCTAGAATGACGGCAAGGCTAATTAGGCAAATTCTGACTATTGAAGCTCGGTGTACCACGGCCAATATATACAGTCATGCGATTAAAACCGCCGATGAAATGGCTGCTAATGTGCTAGATGATATACTTACGCCGGCAAACGTTGTTAAAGCAAAAGCCGCTTTATAAATAAAATAAATGTACCGTTTTCTGTTGGGTTGCTCTCTCCAAACGGTTTTCTATATCACTCTACCGCACCGCTATTTCGATTTTATTCTATTTACTGCAAATTATTTCATTTCCCACGTTGCAGCTGTTTCATTGTGTTAATGACTTTCCATTATTCTATATATTTTCCTTAGAGCTTCTTATCACATTCTTTCAAACTCTGATTCTATATACATTCTATTGGGTCATACCATAAGGATTACCAATTTAAAGTGAGCAATTTTACGCCAAGTATAAACAACTATTGGATGGCTAGGATGCAATAGGCTTAGCTTCCATTATTACTGCAGATACATCCATTACTTCCTTTTGAAATCTGTAAGTTTATAGAATCCGTCCATAGTATTGAAGGCCGGCTATTCTAAAAACCAGATTGTTGGATACCCCATTTTTTCTTGAATCAACTATGATTCACTATTAGATGTTTTCGGCCACAAGAATCCGGGATCCCCATTTCACTGCGGTATTTTGCAACTGTTCGCCTGGAGCAGGTGCATCCCATCTTTTCCAACTGATCAGACAGCTTCTGATCAGAGAGAGGTTTCGAGCTATCCTCCGCTTCGATCAGCTCTTTTAATATTGCTTTGGCTCTGTCTGGAGATGACTGTACGCCCCTGTCCGTTCCCAAGTTGCGTGATAAAAAGCTGCTCATTGGGAACGTGCCGAAGGAACACTGTATATATTTCCCTTTCATTGCACGGCTGACTGTAGATTCATGTACGCCCACCCTGCACGCGACGTCAGCCAAACACATCGGCACTAGATGACCGGGACCATATGTGAAAAAATTCTCCTGCAGTTCCAATATGACCTGCGCGCAGGCAAGGATGCTGTTCTTCCGCTCATTGAGTGCCTGCGTAGTCCATTTCGCCTGGCGAAGTTTGTTTTCAAGGTATTCCCTTACATCATTATCTTCCGTTTCCCGAAGCAGCTTCAGATAATAATCGCTTATTGTGATGCGAGGGAAAAAGCAGTCATTTGTTATCAGTTCGAATCCCTCGGACGTCTGTGTAACTGTCAGATCAGGGACAATATAGCTTGTTTCCTCCCACTGAGAAAATCCCATACCGGGTTTAGGCTCCAACTGCCGAATTATTCCTAGTGCCTCACGGACGTCTTCCTGCTGTTTTCCCGTCTCTTTTGCAATACGGCTGAAATGATACTTTCCCAAATCATCCAGATAACGCTCCGCTATTGTCATTGCAAGGCCGTCCTCAAGTCCGAGACGTTTGAGTTGAAGGCAGATGCATTCGCTGAGATCCCTAGCGCCTATGCCCGCCGGTTCAAGCGACTGGATGACCATCAATTCCCGCTCAAGCAATTTCTGCGAAATATTATATTCATAAGCTAGACATTCAAGGTCCTCATCGAGCCATCCGTCTTTGTTAATGCACCCTATTAGAAGCAGTCTTGCCTCTGCTGTCACTTTATCATCCGTATATGGCAACTGCGACTGTAAAAAACCAAGTAACGTTTCCTCCGTCTTGTTGCCGCTACTCCGATCGGGAAAAGACACGGCGTCCTCATCGGTATCATGCGTATAACTCTGGCTTTCTCTCCCGTTATGGGTTTTCAGCCATTCCAGTTTGTTTCGGAGAAGTTCGGTGGTTTCAATTTCGGAGGTATGCTCAACAGGCTGCACGACGGGATTGACCTCCACCAAATCCTGAAGATATTCGTCCACCTCCATGTAACTCATCTGTAAAATCTCAAGCGACATTATCATCTGCGGCGTCAGGGTCTGTACCTGTTTAATTGACAGATTGAGTTCCAATACGAGTCCCTTCTTTTTGTTTTCAATTTGGTGCTGTGATACTGCCAAGCATACCGTCTAGATTTTGGTAATCACCCGCGGTTTTGACAGCGGATACCGTTATAATCCACTCCGTATTTCTCCATTTTGCGATACATGGTACGGCGACTGATCCCTAACAGCTCCGCAGCCTTTTGTACATTCCCTCCGCTGGATAAAAGGGCGTTTTCAACGAGCCGCTGCTCGTTTTCCGTAATGGAAAACGCCCCGCTTTCTTCGCCGGGGGGGGGGGTAGGTCTGCTCTGTGCGGGAAGTGTGGAGTCAACGGGCTGAAATACTCCTGCGGGTTCAGGGATTTCGATTACACCCTCCGGATTTTCGGGCATATTTAAAGACTGCAAAGGTACCAGAGAAAAGCAATTTTGTCCGATCCAATTGGTTTTTGTTATATAGACTGCCCGTTCCACGGCATTTTCCAGTTCCCGCACATTACCGGGCCAGGTGTATTGTTCCATGAGGGAATAGGCATCCTCTGAAAAACCCTCAACACTTTGAGCGGGACGGTCGGAGGCATATTTTTCGAGAAAATAGTCCGCCAGACCTCGAATGTCCCCCGTCCGCATATGAAGAGACGGTACGTTTATTTCGAACACATTCAGACGATAGTAAAGATCACTTCGAAACGCGTTGTTCTTGATCGCGGCAGAAAGGTCCTGGTTGGTAGCGGAGATGACCCTGACATCTATCTTGATCGCCTTGCGCGACCCGATACGGTAAATTTCACGGCTTTGCAGCACACGGAGAAGACTGATCTGAACCTCGAAGGGCATATCGCCAACTTCATCCAGGAAAATCGTGCCGCCGTTTGCCAACTCAAACTTGCCGGCACAGCCATCGCGCTTTGCGCCGGTGAAACTGCCGCCCTCATAGCCAAACAACTCACTTTCTATCAGACTTTTAGGCAATGCGCCGCAGTTGATGGCGACAAACGGCTCACCTTTGCGATTGCTGGCGTTGTGGATAGCCTGAGCAAACAGCTCCTTACCGGTCCCGCTTTCGCCGGTCAGCAAAACGCTTGAATTGTTCTGCGCCGCTATTCTGGCGATCTGGATAGTGTTTTTCAGCGCAGGGGAACTGCCTATGATATCGTCAAAGGTAAAATGGGCATCCGAGCCGATGATATAGTTGACTTTTCTGTGGAGCGCTTCCACTTTTTCAAACACGACCAGATAATCCGAATCATGGGTGGTCTGTACCGACACTGACAGGCGCACGGTTTGCCTGCCACGCTCGACGGTAATATGCCGGTTGTTTATACCCATGCGGAGATCGGCATCCTCCACAATGCCCGGTCCAATTACTTCCTGTAAGTATCTGCCGATTAAATTGCTGCATTGGGTCATCAACATCTTTGCCGCACGCGTATTAGCCTGGCGAATACGCGAATCGTTATCAAGCAGCAAAATCCCTGAAGGCCACGTCTCAATAATCAGATTCAAGTCTTTCTGGGTAAGATTCAGCGCGTCATAAGTCTCTTTCATTTTTAGCTCCCGGGTAATAGCGCCCGCTGCGGCAACGGCCATCCCGAGCGTGTGCAGGGAGACCGAATCAGCAGTCCCGATCAGACAGAAAACGCCGGCGAGATCCCCATCCGGGCGAAAAACAGGCGCGCCGGAACACACCCAGTTATGATGCAACGAATAGTAATGCTCCTCCCCAAATACCTGAATGGGCGCTTTTATCGCCAGAGCCGTACCGATCCCGTTGGTGCCAAGCCGCTGTTCACTTCGGTTGCAGCCCTCCACCAGATCGTTGCATTTAGCAATATTGATGATGTCGTCATCCCCAATAATCCGAAGCAGATAACCATCTTCGTCTGAAAGGGAGACGATAAAGTTGCTACCCTTAGTAAACTGAAAAAGGTCGTCCATCGTCGGGAACGCGGCTTCACAGAAGTTATGCCTTAAACGGATCCGCTGTTGGAGCACATTCGGAGAAAGCACCGTTTTATCCGCAACATCCGGTTTTAAGCCATACGCTCGCGAACGGTGCCAGGAATCCAAAATAACTTCCGGCACGCAGGTTTCGTCTATCGGGAGGTTCTGCTGAAAACGCAATCTGACTTCTTTTATCTCCTTCTGTTTCAATTGGATACGTCCCTCCTTCAGCAAAGATTAACAGTAATTATATCAAGATAGAAATTTGCACGCAAGTTCGACAGCGGTTGTAAAATTCCTGCAGAAAAAAGGAATAAACGCCACGAGGAAATGCACTTAATCGTATCCCGGCGGTACAGATATGTATCGTTTGGTATGCACAGCGGCATATGCGCATAAATTCCGGTCAAATATAAAAAGTCAATGTCGAAGGGCGCTCTGCATTGGCATGCGGATTGCTTGTTATTAAAGCAAAGGATACCAAAGAAAGTGGGGTAACGAGCGCATGACACGATACATTGAGAGCCCAAGTACCGACCCATATTTCAATCTGTCTCTGGAACAGTACGTGTTTGATAAAATGGACCACAGTTATCGCTATTTCATGCTGTGGCGGAATGAAAACACAATTGTCGTGGGCAAGCATCAAAACACAATAGAGGAAATTAACGCAGCTTACGTAAAGGAACACGGCGTTCGTGTGGTACGCCGTCTGTCCGGTGGCGGCGCGGTATATCATGATCTCGGCAATGTAAATTTCACATTTATCGCCGATTGCAAAAACCTAGATACCTTTGATTTCGCAGCTTTTTGCGCTCCGGTGGTTAAGGCGCTTAAAAGTCTTGGCGTAAAGGCAGAGATCAGCGGTCGAAATGACATGATAATAGGGGGCAAGAAATTCTCCGGAAATTCTCAGTACATGAAGCAGGGCCGTATCATGCACCACGGTACTATTTTATACGACTCGGACCTGGACGCGGTGGAACGTGCGCTGACCGTATCAACTGACAAATTTGAATCCAAGGGACTCAAATCCATCAGAAGCCGCATTACGAATATCCGTCCGTATATCACAGGTCAGGATTTTACGGCGGAACGCTTCATGTGCGCGCTGCGGGATTTCATGCTTGCGGAGCATTCCATGACCGAATACAAGCTTATGCCGGCTGATATCCGGGCAGTTTCAGCCCTGCAAAAAGACGTCTACGAAAGCTGGGAATGGAATTACGGCGTGTCTCCCGCCTTCAGGGTCCATAAGCAGCGGCGCGTGGAAGGGTGCGGGAAACTTGAGATTTTTCTGAACGTGGAGGAAGGTATTATCCACGATATCGCGTTTTACGGCGATTATTTTGGAAACGGCGATACCTCAGATCTGAAAAATCGCCTTAAAGGCCGCTTGCTTAAAGAGGCTGCCTTACGGGCAGCTCTTGCGGGCGTGTCGGTTGAACACTATTTCAGCCATATGGACATGGAAACTTTTCTTACGATTCTCCTCCAGTAGAAATTTGACGTTTTCCATATTCAGATGTTTAGTCATTCTTGAAAACGCAGCGTCCGGCACTTTTACGACGTCCAAAACTGGGGATACATATCAAATGTACCCCCAGTTTTATGTTTACGGGAGAAATCCGCGATTATTTGATCTTCAGGTCGGGACGGTTGCAGGCGAAGGTGCAGTACTTGGGAACGGGCAATTTATAGAGCCGGGCGGCGTTTCCGCCGACGATGAGGTTGATTTCGTCCTGGGTGGCGAGGTCAAGATCAAGCAAACGCTTCACCTGATGCATAGCCCAGCCGTAGTAGTCTGGTTGATAGTCTGCTTCGCGGTGATCTCCGACCCAGTTGTTCTTGTTGTAGATGACTTTTGTGGGCTCAAGGAACTTCATACCGCGACGCGTAGCCTGAGGATACCACAGGCGGCTGCCGGTATCACCGCCGCCCCACAGCAGGCGGGCGGCGCTGAGCATATAATCCTTCAGCGCCATCTCATAGTACTCAGCACGCCAATAACCGGTTTCCAGATAAACGTTATCGCCGTACGCCGCAACATTGCAGGCTTCCTGGATTTCCGTGGGGGTATCGCCGCCGCCGTGGGCAATGATAACCTTAAAATCCGGTTTCTCGTTAATAACCTTGCCTAAAACATGAAAAGCCTGTTGGCGGCCAATGCCCGTATTATCGCAATGCTCGTGGAAATACATGGGCACGTCGTGGGCGATAGCGACTTCCGCGATGGCGCTGTACTCTTCATAGCGTTCGATGCTCGTGCAGGGTTTGCGTACAGTGCCCATACAGCCGGGTGCAAATTCGCCGATGCCGACAAAAACATCCGGATCGGCGGTCAGCACGTCATCCAGTTCCTTGACCGCGTCGTTAATGTTCCATTCTTTTTCACCGTGCGCAGCGCGCAGACGCGTCTGAGAATCCATACAGCAGGAGCGGAAGCGGGTGGGGTGACGCTTGACGATTTCCTTATGTAGCGTGTTGGTGGTACCGAGCATGCTGGGAAGCAAAAGACCCATGTCGACGCCGTATACGTCCATATCAAACAGGATCATATCGGAATTGTCGACGCCAACAACTTCTGCCCATATTCCTTTTTTCTCACTCGTAGCCAGCATCTCATCTTTTTTGCCACAGTGAATGTGGCCATCAAATACAAAACGTCCAATTTTCATGATTTGCACTCCTTTTTATTGTAAAATTTATTCGGACTTACATGGTTCTACTAATAAAAGCCGGAAGAAGGCGGCCGCTGCGGTAAAAACCGGCGTGTCTGCGGCCTGGGCGGTATGCATACCTAAACAGGTCAGCTGCAGAGCTTTGCAAGCAGTTCCACAAGGATGGAAAAGTCCTGCTGCCCCATCCCCGATGCATCCGCTATGCCCAAAAACTGGCGGGTCAGCGCGGTAAGTGGAAGCGCAGCGCCATACTGTTTTGCGGTATCCAGGGTCAGGTCAAAATCCTTTTCCATCATGGCAACGCTGAAAGCGGCAGTGTATTCCCGCCTGGCAATGGGATCCTTTTTATACTGGATGACCGGCGCGCCGGCCGCGCTCTCAGCTATGATCTCCAGAGTCTGCGTCCTATCCAGACCCGCCTTGTCCGCCAGCAGCATCGCCTCGGCAAGCATCTGCATATTGATGCCCACCATCAGATTAATTGCCAGCTTCAAAACGCGGGCGCGCTCGCCCTCGCCCAGATAAAACTGTTTGTTGCTGATTTCAAGAAAATACGGAAGCAGGGTATCGTAGAGCTCTTTTTTACCAGAAGCCAGAATGCCTAACGCGGCTTTTTCAGCCAGTACGGTGCTGCCTGTGACCGGGGCCCGCAGCAGCTGGCAACCCTTAGCCTCCACGGCGGCGGCAACCTCCGCCGATTCTACCGGGGCAATAGTGCTCATATCGACGACAATCTTTTCCGCCGTCAGGCCGGAAGCGACGCCGTTTTCACCCATAATCACACTCTTGAGGATCTTCCCGTTGGGGACCATGGTAAAGATGATGTCAGCCTGCTGCGCCACTTCACAGGACGTGTCCGCCCAGTCGGCGCCCGCGTCGCGTAGCGGGATTCCATGTTCCCGGATAATATCGGTGACCACCATTGCATTCCGGGCGCGGAGCAGATTCATAGAGATGGGGATACCCATATTACCAAGGCCAATCCAACCAAGTTTCATTTCTTTATTCCTTTCACTGTACCGTTTTCAATAAAACATACAATCGGAAAAACCGCAGGAAGTCAGCGTATCCGACGGGAATTTTGTTATGACCTCACAACCGTCCTTCGTAACAACGACCTCTTCCTCAATGCGGGCACTGCCGCTACCGTCCTCGGACGCGCACCAGGTTTCAATAGCGAACGTCATGCCCTCCTTCAACTCAAAGGGATGCTCCAAAGAGAAGAGGCGGGAGATTATAGGCTTTTCCCAAAGTCCAAGGCCAATGCCGTGGGCAAACTGGAGCAGGAAGGCTTCGTCCTCATTTTTAAAGCCAAGCTCGGTGGCGGCAGGCCAACATTTGGCGACGTCTGCGGAGGTCGCACCGGGACGGATGGCGGCGATGCCGTCACGTATCCATTTCAGGGCCTTTTCATAGGCTTTCTCCTGGGCGCGCGTCGGCTTGCCGCAGGAGAAGGTGCGGTAATAGCAAGTATGATAGCCGTTATAAACATTGCCAATGTCGAAATACACCAGCTCGCCGAAACGAATCATCCGGTTGGAGGTGGTATGGCTGTGCGGATTGCCGCGCTTTCCGGAGATGACGTTAACAAATTCCACCGACTCAGCGCCCCAGCGGAACAATTTTTCCTGAATAATGGCTTCCAGCTCGTTTTCACATATACCGGGCCGCAGGGCGTGGGCGACATCGTAATATACAGCGTCCACCATTGCGGCCGAACATTTAAGCAGTTCTATTTCATCCTCGGTTTTGATGATACGGGCATCTACCATGGCGGCTTGTCCGTCTACAACCTCAATGTTGTACTTTTCTAGCTCACGCACCAGCGGGATATCAACAATGTCCATGCCCAGAGGCCGGTTTTCCACACCGAACCGCTTCAGCCAGCCGATGATTTCCTGCGCCTCGCGCTGAACCATTCCGGCCTCCTGCGGAATCGCGCCGCGCATAGAGCCTACGGCAGGCACGATGTTCTCCGGCGGGAGCCACGATACGCGCTGACGCTTGGATGGCGCAGCGGGATCGAACAGAACAGGATGCTCAACACCGTCCGCCAGAATGCAGTGCCGGTTCATCTTGTTGCGGTTCCACTCACCGATGTGTGTGCCGGTTATGTATCTGATATTATCGAAATCATAGCAGAGAATTGCACCAAGACCGTGTTCTTTGATGCTTTCCTTAGCCTTTTGGAGGCGTTCGCTCCTAAGCCGAGGATAATTTATGTTATCCTCAAAGTCGACGCCGTTGAAACCTGATTTCATGCCTTTACCTCCTAACAGTTTTTTCATTCGCGCATACCGGGAAACAACAAATATATTGGATAAAGCGGCATATCTATCCCGACCGCAATGATTCGGATTAATAATTTCTCTTTAAATGCCCAGATGTTTTGTTGTTCATATACAATAATCAAGCAAATTCCCGTGCTATATTTTAATATTATAACAATAAATGATGATGGCCGTATTGAAATATAGGAATAGGTATAACTTGAAGTCATTGATATTAAAAATATAAGTCCATCAGACGCCAAATCCCTGAATGGCTGCGGTGTTGTCAACGCGCACATGTGCCGCTTTGACACACTTTTACAGCGGAAGACGCCCGGAAAGGGCGGCGTTGATGTCGGCATTTGATCTGTCAGCAGTGGATTGCCTTGCCGCCGGCGATCATAAACGCCTCTGGAATTGATTCGCTGATCGTGGGATGGGGATGGACGGTCGCGATAATCTCATCGGCCGTCAGTTCGCCGGCCATGGCTACGGAAATCTCCCCAATCATATCGGTGGCGTGCTTACCATAAAGGTGTACGCCCAGTATTTCATTCAGGTCGCCGTCCAGAATCACTTTTATAACGCCGTACGTATCCCTTTCTATTAGGGACTTGCCGTTAGCCGTCATGGGGAATTTGCCTATTTGAGTGTTTTTGCATTTCTCCTTCGCCTGAACTTCGGTAAATCCGATGCAGGCGATTTCCGGTTCCGTATAGATACAGGAAGGAATGCGCTCATAATTCATTTCGGCAAAAGTCCCGCAGATGTTTTGGACAGCCACGATGCCTTCGCGGGAAGCGGTATGCGCCAGCATTGCTCTACCGTTTACGTCACCGATGGCATAGATATTGGAGAGATTCGTCTGCAGACGGTTGTTTGTCCGGATGGCCTTCTGATTAAATTCCAGACCCAGTTTTTCTGCACCAAGCCCGTCGGTATTAGGGGCGCGCCCTACAGCCATCAGGATTACTTCGGCGGGATGAAGATTCTCCCTGCCGTCCGACTCGTAATAGACGCAGTCGTCCTTAATCTTTTTCACCTTCACACCTAGGCAGAATTTAACGCCGTCCTTTTCCAAACGCTTTTGCGCCATCCCTGCAACCTCCGGGTCGACCGCGGGAAGAATGTGATCCATAAGCTCGAAAACAGCAACCTGGCTGCCCAGTTTATTGAACAGATATGCAAATTCCACACCGATAGCGCCGCCTCCGATGATGGCGATGGTCTGCGGTGCATGCTCCAAATCCAGCGCTTCCTTGCTGGTAATGATGTGGTTAACGCCTTCATAGGCAATAAAGCCGGGAATCAGCGCATTGGAACCGCTTGCAATAATAAAATACTCAGAGGTGACTTTTTTCTCGTCCACGATTACGGTATGGGCATCGAGAAAGGCGGCATGTCCGTTGATGACGGCTACCCTGTTGCTGCGCAGCAACCCTTTAACGCCGTTCACCAGTTGATTGACAACCACATTTTTGCGATCCTGAATCCCGGTCATGGACACTGTAATCTTCGAGGGGTCAACGCCCTCCACGGCAAAGTCAGCAGCTGCTTTTATTTCATCGCTGACGTTGGCGGTCTTGATGAAAACTTTAGTTGGGATGCACCCCTCGTTGAGACAGGTACCGCCGAAACGCGCGGATTCAATGATGCAGGTGCGTTTGCCTTCCTGCGCGGCCTTGATGGCGGCCACATAGCCGCCGGGGCCGGCGCCGATGACAACGATTTCATAATCGTAACTGTCTACCATGTAATCATCCTCCTCAGACCAGGATCTTAATCGGGTTTTCAAGCAGATCCTTCATACAGCCCACGAACCGGGCGGCATCCAGACCGTCTATAATACGGTGATCCACCGACAGCTGGATGTTCATCATGGGCCGGATGACAATGCTGTCCCCGCCGTTTTCTCCGGCAACCACCACGGGGGTCTTGCGCACGGAACTGACGGCAAGAATAGCGGCCTCAGGCGCATTGATAATCGCGGTAAAGTTTTCGATACCGAACATCCCCAGATTGGATATAGTGAACGTCCCGCCGCTGTATTCGCCGGGGGCAAGCCGTCCTCCCCTTGCACGTGCCACCAGATCCCTGCTCTCGGCAGCCACGTCGGCAAGGCTTTTTTCCTGCACATCCCTGATCACAGGGACTACAAGGCCGTTTTTTCCAGCCACGGCGGTGCCGATATTGGCGCTCCTGTATGTGATAATCCGGCCGTCGACAAGTGAGGAATTGATGATAGGATATTTGAGGATAGCTTTGGCGGCCGCCATTGTCAGCAGGTCTGAAACCGCAATCTTAGCCTCTCCAGTCTCGTTGATCAGCTTCCTGAAAGCTGTCATATTGGTGGTATCCACGCTGTCGGTAAAATAGAGGTGCGGGGCGGTGTATTTGCTTTGCGACAGCTTTTCACCGATAATCCTGCGGGTTCCCTTGTATGGCTTGACCTCCAGGACCTTCCGGTCATTTTCAACGGGTGCGGCAGCATGGGCGGCTGACATAACGTCCGCCTTCATGATCTTGCCTCTCACGCCGCTTCCCTCCACCTGCATCAGCTCCACGCCCAGATTCCCGGCGGCCTTTTTGGCCAGCGGAGATGCTTTGATATCCCCGGCTGTGATTCCGCCCTGATATCCAGTACCCTTTATCCCGGCAAGACAAGCGGTATGGATGTCTTCTTCAGCAACGAGCTTTTTGGCCTTTGGGGTAAGTTTTATTGCTTTGATTTCCGCAGGTTCAACAGGCGCACCGGCAGGCGGCGCTTCAAGTGCGGAAACTGAACGGTCCGCCGCTGCTCTTCCACCGTCGGCGGCAATAGCCGTTTCGGCATCTTCACCTGGCTGACCGATAACGGCGATAGGCGTGAAGACGTCCGCAAAGGCACCTTCTTCCAGCATTATCTTGAGCAACACACCGTCGACGGTGGCCTCGACCGGCATAGTGGTCTTGTCGGTATTGATCTCGAAAATAACCTCGCCTTTAGTGATGCTGTCGCCCACCTTCTTATGCCACTTCACCAACTGTCCCTCGCTCATATTGAACCCCAGCTTGGGCATAATGATAACTTCTGCCATTAAAACAATTCCTCCTTCATACCATTTCCCGAATTTTATCAACGATCTTCTCTTCATCCGGGATGATGGGGAACTCCAGCGCCGGGCTGAATGGCAGAGGAACATCGGCAGTGCCCAGACGCCCGACGGGCGCCTCCAGGTCATAAAAAACGTCAGGCATAATGCGCAGCGCAATTTCGCCACTGATACCGAAGCTAATATGTCCCTCATCCACGATAAGCAGTTTTCCGGTCTTTTTAACGGATGTGATGATCGTCTCGGTATCCAGAGGCACGATCGTGCGCAGATCGATAAGGTCGATGCCGATACCTTCGTTCTGAAGCTTTTTAACGGCACTCTCTGCCTTAATGGTCATCATGGAGCTGGCGACCACAGTGATATCGTCGCCCTCCGTTACCATGCGCGCTTTGCCGAAGGGGATGCACACGTCCGCGTCGGCCTCGGGCACATCGTTAAATTTCGTGGTGTAGAGCATTTTGTGCTCAAAAAATATGACGGGGTTGTTATCGCGGACAGCGGTCTTTAAAAGCCCTTTTGCTTCACCGGCGGTGGAAGGCAGAACGACTTTTACCCCAGGTATATGCGCGGCCCAGACATGAATGCTCTGGGAGTGCTGCGCAGCCGAGGAGCGGCCGCCGCCCAAAGGCATGCGCACAACCATGGGTACGCTGCACTGTCCGCCGGACATGTATGTAATCTTGGCCATTTGGTTGAACAGCTGATCGCCGCAGACCATCATGAAGTCAGCAAACATCAGCTCGATCACGGGACGCATGCCGGTCAGGGCAGCGCCGACGCCCATACCGACAAAGCCCTGCTCGGATATGGGCGTGTCCTTAACACGCATATCGCCATATTTCTTCATCAAGCCGACAGTACACTTAAAGTTGCCGCCAATTACGCCGATATCTTCACCCATTAGAAACACTCGGTCATCGCGGGCCATTTCCTCATCCAGCGCCTCGCGGACCGCGTCTCGAACCATCAATTCTCGCATCTTTATAACCTCAAATACTAAATGTGGACTCAATCCACAAAGACATCAGTATACGCCTCATTTTCGTCGGGATAGGGGCTATTCTCAGCAAACGCGCAGGCCGCGTTGATTTCGGCATCCACCATATCCCGTATCTCCCTGATCTCATCATTGGTCAGGAGGCCCTTTTTCTCCAGCTGTCCAATCGGTTCCCGCGCTTTCCAGTCTGCCACTTCTTCCGCGGGACGGTAATCGCCCGGGTCACCGACATGATGGCCTTGCCAGCGGTAAGTCTTGCATTCAAGAAGGCTGGGGCCCTCCCCCCTGCGGGCTCGCCCCACAGCGGTTTGTACAGCGTCATATACGGCAAGCGCATCGTTGCCGTCCACACAAACGCCGGAAACGCCATAGCCTTCTGCGCGTTTGTAAAGGTCATGCTCTTTGGTGACTTTACGGATGTCCACCGAAATGCCGTAAAGATTGTTTTCAATGATATAAATTATCGGCAGGCCCCAGGCGGCGGCCATATTGACGGACTCATGGAACGTTCCCTCGTTGGAGGCGGATTCTCCGAAAAAGGCCAACGCAACCTGCTCGGTGCCCCGTAATTTAGCGGAGTAGGCCGCTCCGGTGGCAATAGGGATCTCTCCGCCCACAATACCGTTTGCGCCCAGAATGCCAATATCCATGGCCATGATGTGCATGGAGCCGCCCTTGCCCTTGGAGTACCCGGCTTCTTTCCCCAGTATTTCCGCCATCATACGCTTGAGGTCTGCGCCGCGGGCTACAAGATGACCGTGTCCACGGTGGGTTGAGCCGATATAATCTTCCTTTCGTAAAGCCGCGCACGCGCCGGCGGCAACCGCCTCTTCGCCAAGATACAGATGTGCCAGTCCGGGCATAAGGCCCCGTTTGTAAAACTCAAAAACGGCCTCCTCAAAGCGGCGCGTCCGGTACATAACCGTGTATAACTTTTTCACCAAATCCTTATTTACTTTCTTAGGACTCATTTATTTGACCTCCAGGGAAACCTAACATCCGAAGCAATACTTGCAGTGAAAACGGTTTTCATATTCTTCCGCCAATGCTGAGCGGAAATCCGGATGCGCAATTGATATCAGCTCTTTAGCGCGCTCTTTGAGCGTTTTGCCTTTAAGCTGTGCGATACCGTGCTCGGTTACCACATAGTTAACATCATATCGGGAGGTGGTTACGGCGGCACCCTCATCAACGAGGGGAACAATCTTGGAAATTGTCCCTCCGCGAGCTGTGGAGGGCATGGCCATAATGGTCCGTCCGCCCCGGCTCATGTTGGCACCACGGGCAAAATCCACCTGACCGCCAACGCCGGAAATCTGTTTCAAACCTACGCAGGTCGAAACCACTTGTCCCATCAGGTCAACCTGAACGCATGAATTGATCGAAACCACGTTATCGTTCTGGCATATGACCCGCGGGTCGTTCACATAGTCTACCGGCAGCATTTCCACGGCAGGATTGTTATTTACATAATCATAAAGTCTTCGTGTTCCCATCAAAAATGTCGCTACGCACTTTCCTTTGTGAATGGATTTGCGTTTATTGGTCACGACACCTTCTTCAACTAGTTCTACGACGCCGTCGGAAAACATCTCAGAGTGGATGCCCAAGTCATGCTTATCTTTCAAAAACAGCAGAACGGAGTCGGGTATGGCGCCGATTCCCAACTGCAGACAGTCTCCGTCCTTAACAAGTGCTGCAATATTCTCGCCAATCGCGCGTTCTACCTCTCCAATATTCGGCGGCGCCAGCTCGATAACAGGCGTATCTGCCTCTACGATATAATCAATATCATTGATGTGGATATAACTGCCCATGGTACGGGGCATTTGCGGATTGATCTGCGCGATCAGCACATCAGCGCATTCGGCGGCGGGTTTTGTATAATCGACGGAAACACCATAACTGCAAAAACCATGTTCATCAGGAGGGCTTAACTGCAGCAGTACCACATTTGGATGGAGTTTTGTTTTCAGAAGCTCCGGAATTTCCGAAAAATAAACAGGGGTGTAATCCCCTCGGCCGTCCGCAATGGCCTGACGGGTATAACTGCCCAAAAACAAGCTGTTATGCCGAAAATGTGCCGACATCTCCGGGCTGCAGTATTCCGCTTTTCCCATGGATACCATATGCACAATCTCTACATCTTCGTATGCCTTTGCGTTTTTTACCATAGCATCACATAAAATGGCAGGCTCGCCTGTGGCATGGGTGATGACAACACGGTCCCCGGATTTTATATGCTTCACAGCCTCATCGGCAGTTGCTAGTTTCAACCGATAAGCTTCTTTCCAATCCATTTGCTTTCTCCTTGTACTCGATTGCATTCTCCGCCAGGTTGGTCAACGCAGTTTACGAAACATCTCGACGCTGTATTCCTCTATGTTTTTATATGTACAACCTTGGAAACGCAGGCTGCAAGGCGGTTGCGAATTTATTGCATTCACGTCAGCCTGCGTTTCCGTTTCATAAGTCAGCGCAATTCAGGATAGTCGCATTGCCGGATTCAATCTATTTTGCGTTACCCGGCTGCTTAAGTAGGAACAGTCACGGTTCCCGATTACGGGGCGGCCATCCATATCGGCTTCCTTGTGCTTAGTACGGCAATGGTTGACCAATTGCCTCCGCGTACTTGTTATGCCAATCCTTATAGGTATCAATTGAGACTACGTCGCCCGGTGCGGCAAGGAACGTGTACAGGTCACCTTCCGCTCTTTGGGCCGTCCACAGGGTATCCCAGGTTGCTTTGCCGTCAATAATCGCAACGAGTGCGCTGGCGGCGGGCACCACCTGAGTATAGTTGCTGACCGCATAGCAAGCTGCCCAGCAACCGTCATAACCCGCTTCGTCCCATTCTTTGACCAGAGCACTTTGTCCAACACAGACGGCCAGTACATTGTCATCGATGCCCAGCGCTTCTGCGGCACGGGCGACACCCCCTGCAAATATGTCAATGGTGTTCGTACTGAACCAATACTCAATATCAGGATTCGCCGTGAAAATCGGAGACGCTTTGTTATAAGCGTTTTCCATCGTGTAGTCAGACACGATGTCTACTTCAAAGACACCGGCGTTATCGGGGATGAGCGCATTGAACGTTTCTTCAGCGGCAACGGCACGGCTGTTGAGATCGGGGTTCGTGGAGGAATTCGTATTCAGTAGCGCGATCTTTGAGGTGTCGATATCGCCCCAGTATGTTTTGTAATTGTCATAGAGCCACTCCATCGTTAACTTGGAGGCCCCATAATGATCAAGACCAATACAGGGAACGATATTGCTGCCGTTCTCGTCTCTTACCGAGTTGCACCAAGCAATGTAAGGAATGCCTGTTTCATCCAAAACTTCCTTGATGCGGTCGGACGTACTGACGTCAATGACAATAATGAACCCGTCAACATCTCCCTCTTGCGCGAATATCTCGATATTCTGGATGTACATGTCGAAATCGTTCTCAGTTGTTGACGTTGTGACCGTGTAGTTCAGCCGCTCGGCGTATTCCTCCAGACATTCCGTTGCGTAAACATATAGGTCCAGTGTCAACGGATACATATTAATGAAATTGTACGTTCTTCTCGATTGTGGGTCGATGCCATCCTCAAAATATCCGACCAGATCGGCGTTGACTGTAATGTCTTCAAGCGCGGCGGGAGTCTCGGAATCTTCTCCCGTCTCAACAGACGCATCTTCTGACGTGGCAGACGCATCTTCTGACGTGGCAGATGCTTCTTCCGACGTGCCCGCTGATTCGGCATCCGTGGTTTCGGCATCTTTGTTGGTGCATGCGAAGAGTGTAAAGACCAAGAGTAATGCCAACAAAATTGAAATTGCTTTTTTCATGATTGTCCTCCTATGTTTTTTTAATAGCATTAAAAATGCCATTTTCACAATTTTAAGACACGGAATTTTCAGCAAGCAGTTTCGAGGCCTCTGCCAGAAGACTGTCACTGACACCGCTCACTAATATCACCTGCTTCAGGTTAGGAAATATTTCTTTCAGCTCCGACTCGATGAGTAATTCTGCCGTTAAAGAGGCGGAGGGACAGCCGCTGCACCTGCCCAGCATCCGGACTTTTAAAGTGCCGCCTATTAATTCAACAATCCTGACATCGCCGCCGTGCAGAGCCAATTTTGGACGGATCCGCTCATCTATGGCCTGGTTTACTTCTTTCAAGGATGGTTCCTGCATAGCAAAGCGCCTCACTGCTGCTTGATGTTTGCAATGGCTTTGGCCAATTCTTTTTTATGCTCCAGATTTCCCTGGCGGGCAATCATAACGCGCTGCGCCTGCGGAGAACCGGCACCGTGCATGGATTCGGTACGGTAACCCACAGCAGCGGTACCCAAAGCCAGGTTTTCGATCAGCCGCAGGATACGTAGGCGGGTCTCGGTGGAAACGGTATTGACACCGCGCAGATATTTCTCCACATAGGGGCCGAGTTTCTCGTCCCTCAAATCAGCCTCCGAGGGCGCGGTAACCATCAGGCCGCCGGCAATGTCCTCGGCCAAACGGACAATCTCATAGGGAAATCGAGTAATGTTCTGCTTGCAGACATTGGCCAGCAGGAGATCGATCATGTAGTTGCCGCTTTCGGTAGGGATACCTTCGGCGGAACATGCGATGCCGCAGGCATACAGGGTCTCGTTGAGATGCGTCATCTCGATAAGCTTGTCCTTGATATGGCTGGCCTTAGCCGCACCATTATAATCAGCGGCTACTGCGGCGGCTCCGATGAGCACATCCCCCACACCGACCTTACAGCCACCATAGCTCTGACGGTGATAGCCAGCGAAGCGCTCCACCAGCATACCCGCGAACTTGGACTCGCCGTTTAGGAAAATACGGTCGTTCGGGACAAAGACATCGTCAAAAATCGTTAGCGCTTCAACGCCTCCGAACTCGGCGTTGCCCACATCTATATTGGAACCTTCCAGCTTGCGGGTGTCGCAGCTCTGGCGACCGATGATCATGAACAGCCCCTTGCTGTCAAGAGGCACGGCGAAGGATACGGCATAGTCCTTATCTTCCGGCTTCATGGACATGGTGGGCATGACAATGACTTCATGGGAATTCAGCATACCCGTCTGGTGCGCCTTGGCACCCCGCACCACGATACCGTCAGGACGGCGCTCCACCACACGCAGGAATAGGTCCGGGTCGGCCTGCTTGTGCGGCGGCAGAGAACGGTCTCCCTTGGGATCGGTCATAGCTCCGTCAACAGTGAGGTCTCTCTCTTGGCAGTACGCCATAAACTTTTTGAAATTTTCGTGATAGCTGGTGCCGTAAATTTTGTCGATCTCATAGGACGTGGAAAATACCGCGTTAAAGGCGTCCATGCCCACGCAGCGCTGGAAGCAGGCCGCAGTCTTTTGCCCCAGCAGCCGCTGCATCTTCACCTTTTTAATCAGATCATCCGCCGACTGATGGATATGGGTAAAGCGGTTAATCCGGTTTCCGGTGTAGGGGGAAACGGCCGTCATAAGATCCTGATATTCGGGTATTTGGGCAAGATCATAGGTCATACGGACGGAGTTAAGCGAGGGACGTAGCATGGGATCGTCCACCGGATTTTCAATCTTCTTGCCGAACATATAAACCTGCATCTTGATTTTTCGGATACTCTCTATATATTGCGTTCCGGTCATCAGTGCCATTTCTGTTCCTCCATAATTTAATGTTCAGTAAAGTTCCTCATAGATCTTGAGTACGCGGCTGTAGTCTAAAGGAACGAAGTTATTGTTCATCAGACGGGTCTGCGTCTTAATGACGGAATCGGCAAAAACAGCCAGCTCTTCAGGTTGTACGCCGTACTCGCGAAGGGACTTTTTGATCAGCATCTGATTAAGGAGCACCTCCAATACGTCATACACATCCGTGGCGGTACAGCAAAGCATATCTGCCAAAAACGTATTTAGAACAGCAATTTCTCCATCCTGCTTGATCTCCATATAGTTTTTCAGTACGCCGGTGAACATCGCATAATTGCTCTCACCATGCGGCACATGATACTGGCCGCCCAGCGGATAACTCATGGCGTGGACGGCGGCGCAGCCAGCCGTACCAAACGCAAGCCCCGCAAAGTTCGAAGCAACGAGGAAATCATCCAGCAGCGGGACTCGGGCATCTCTTCCTTCCTCCGTGATCTTCTGGTAGCCGCTAATGATCATATCGATGGCTTTATATCCAAAGAGCTTGGTATATTCGGTTGCTTTGGGAGATAAAATCGACTCCACCGCGTGTACAAGTGCATCAATTGAACTGGCGGCAAACACGCCGAAGGGCAAGCTTTCCAACAGTTCCGGAATTAGCACCGCCTCATCCGCATACATCTGATCGGAAACCAGTCCCATCTTCGTGCCGATACGGGTGCGGTTAATAATGGAGATGTTGGTCACTTCGCTACCGGTACCGCAGGTGGTTGGGATAATGATGAGCCGGCGTTTCTTCTGTAGTTCTCCCATCGCATACAATTCATCCAGACACGCACCGTCAGACACGGCAAGAATTTTAGCAATATCGATCACAGTGCCTCCGCCAATGGCGATAACACGTTTGCAGCCCATTTTTGCTGTGTCCGTTAAGATGGCGTCCACCATTACATCGGTAGGCTCACCCGCACCGTATTCTTCCTGAAATATTTTTCTCACCGGTAAATCCAGCTGCCCAAAGTATGGATTATATATGTACTCATTTGTCAGCACAAGGTCGCTGTCGCTTAGCTGGAAGTTCTCTATAAAATCAATGCATGTGTTATATTTATAAAGCTGCGGTTTGAATACAATTTGAATCATTTCTGTTATCCTTTCATGGTAACTACCTACAATTCATGGCGGTCACTTGTATAACGAGCAAATTACATGCCAATTTTTAATAAGAAATTTTACGAAATTTGTTTGTTCATTAATATTTCAGTGAGTCATATGTGTGTCATATGTGTGTCAATAAAAGTGTGCTAAATAACCATGTGCCATATTGGCACGCCGGCAGCAAGGTTCTCCTGAACTGTCAACACATAGCGAGACAAATTACGGTTAACGAATTTCTAACTGTCGATTCCGCTACCGCATTGTTATACAGACATCTTTCATGCTGAGCGATTTATAATCTTAAAAGCTTTAAATCTCATCATGTTGTTATATTATTTGCCTCGATCCGTGCGGAACATCTGAATCTTTTTTAAGTTAGTTCAACCGCTACCAAAGCATCATAGACCAGCGGTACGTCTATTCGCACACCGGCGCTGTGCACAATAATTTATCGATTGTACAAATCCAGTTTAATGTATATATAATGCCCGTTAACTCTTACATTGATTAAAACCAATTCATTATTACCTACAAGCTGATGTTTATTTGATGTTTATTGTCGTAAAAAGCGACTGGAAATCATCAAAGATTGCATAAATTCGCAGCCCAAATAACCTTTGATAATCAAAGAATAACTGAGATAATCGGCGATTGAAAGAGCAATTTATTATACCTCATAACCCGAAGGTCGTAGGTTCAAATCCTGCCTCCGCAACCAACAAAAACACCTCAAAACAGCTTGTTTTGAGGTGTTTTTCTGCTTTTTAGGAACTTTTTACGGTATTACGAGATCAGCGAAAAGGACATAACCTACAAGCTGATGTTTATTTGATGTTTAACTGGACATGAGAAAGCCGGAAAAAGACAGAAATCACGGCACTTTTTTGATGTTTACGTGATGTTTGAATCTGGACTTATTTGTTTGAACTGCCGACCTCATCCTTACCAAAAAAGCTATGTTTTGGCTTTTGCTGTCTTTTGCTATCGCTCTCCAATTATTGCTATCACTAGCTTTTTCAGCTTCTTCGTTTTCTAGCTTTGGCTATCTTTTGGTTACTATTTGCAGCTTTAGCATCCAAATAGTATCCGAATATCACTTGCTCTAGTACTTCTTTACGGGCTTATCTTTCATCAACACAATTGACTTCAGTTATTTCAACTCACTGCAGCTTCACAATGATTTATTCCGTTACATATTCGACTTTTCAAAATCACAGGGGGTTAACAGTATGTACATGCTTGTGAAGATCTCGCCATTAGGAATACGTTAGAGGTTGCGACCGATTTTGACCCAGACGGCCTGATTGTCGCCGGTGAAGTTATGAAGAAGATATATCCTAAAGAGCAATTTGGTGTGGTTGATGAATACGGTTTCTTCGAATGGCCGGAATACTTGGCTAAGGCGCGTGTTAACCCTCATAGGTTTTATCCCACTGAGAAACATGTATCTGTGTAGATGCCAACCTTAAAAGCGGCACGGAGCACAGCCGATATGGCAGCGCCAGCGTTCATGCAACATTCACCTTTAGCAAAGAAAACAGGGGACTGAATCAAAACTTGATGGTTCTAAGCCTCGTGCGGTAAAAATGTGATATAAGCGAATAATCTCATCATGTAAAACTCTAAAAAGTGAGCAGGAGCGCGCCATATGCCGGTGACGCTCCTGTTTTGTGGTCAAGAAATGGTCAAGTATTTCTTAACTTTCTCTACTAAAATCCGTTTCAGCTTTATTCTCGCAGGGAGGCCTACTCGACTGATTGTATATCTCATCAAGAGCCATGAGTTGAAACGACATAAGAAGCTGTAGCCTTGTCCGGGAATCATCCAAATCTATATTAATCATGTGGCGAATACGGTTAAGTCGGTAAAACAAAATAGTACGATGTATACACAGAATATCAGAAGTGTGTTGAAGATTCATATTGTTCTCCAGGTACACTTTAAGTGTCGTATAATAGTCCACGCTGGTATTGCGGTACTGGGCAAGCTTACGTACCCGTTCGTCACAATAATTATCTGCTGGCAACATAGACGTTCCGTACAGATGATAATGGATTATTGAGTAATCTTTAAAATAATGGCACCCAGAACCAACGTTTACTTCACACGAGTATTATAGATGGTGCAGTCAAAGGCGGCGTCAACAAAATCATCTATGATGGCTTAGTCGTGTTTGAATTTTGAGATATCCATTCCTCCAAAGTACATGGTATCCTCCTTTTCAAAGTTGCACTGCTGCTTCCACAGATGACTTGTCCATGTATTCACGAAAATAGAAACGTCCAGCGTTATCTAACTAATTACCAATTCAGACAAGTCACTGTGGTTTGAGTCAACTCAGAACAGTCAAGCTGTATTCGCATAGGAACAAATCCACAGTGCTTGTGCTGATTATATCGCAGGTAGCTACCCCTGCCATATAACATCTTTAAGAAAGAAGAAATAATGAATCGCATGCCTTACAAACCGAAACGGTCCAGCAGCATACCGTAACCCAACCTTATCCGTTAAAAGCGCCGTATATCCTGTACATGAACGCGGCCGCCTCGGCGCGGGTAATCGGCGAGCGGGGGCTCAGGTTCTCCCCGTCGCCCATGAGCAGCCGGTTTTTGACCAGCGCGGCAAGGCAGACTTCGGCGTAATCGGCTATATCCGTCCGATCTGTAAACTGATCCAATACGGTCAGCTCGGCGGAGACCTCAAAGCCCCTGTATTGCTCCAGCGCACGGACCGTCAGAACCGCCATATCCTGCCGGGATATGGTTTCCATCGGGGCGAACAGGTTGTCCCCGCGCCCCTCGGCAATACCGAGAGCTTTCGCGATCCCAACGGCGTTGTAGTAGCCGGCATACGGCGCCACATCGTCAAAATTGCCGCTGAAACCGGACGTCAGGCTCAGTGTGTTGACAAGCCACACAAGGTAATCGGCTCTCGTAATGCCTTCCGACGGGGAAAACGCATCCTCCGACGAACCACTGATGATGCCCTTGGAGGCCAGCGCCTCGACGGATATTCTTGCCCATTCAACGTCCTCCATGTCGGCAAAGGTCTTATATACGAAGGCGACCGCATACAAGCTGAAATGGGTGACCGTGAAGGTAACCGTCCCGGTTGCGGGGTCATATCGCCCGCTCGGCACGGCAACAGCATTGCCGTTGCCGTCTATGTACCAGACGGTGATATGCTCGGGGTCGGCAAGCTCTTCCGCCGTCGGCGAATAGGGTATGGAGATCGTCACGGGCGCGTCGGGATTGCTCCATTCGGTCCGCTCCCCGTCTATCGACAGTTCCAGCCGCAAGAGCGGCCTGTCGCCGATCTCGTCCCGCACGCTGTCGGGCAGGCCGGACTTATCGCCCAGGCCGACGGTGATTTGCGCTTTAGCGCCGTCCGCGCCCGGAACGCCCGAGAGCATGTCGGCCGGAAGCGTGACGCTACCTGTGGCTGTGGTAAAGGTCAGCGCACCCGCCCCGCCGGGCATTGACAAACAAGCTATTGGAAGGCCCAGCGTATAGATGGTGACGCCGGGGATCTCCGGCATTACCACGACCATCGTGCTGCCGTCACCGAGCGGATTGCCCGCCTGTGTTCCAAGCTCTGCCGTGGCTGTGCTTCCGCTGACGACAACCGGCAGAGAGCCGCCGCCCGTAACAGCTGCGTCATAGGCCGGCGGGGTAATGGCCGGGATATAGACCGGCGGCGACGTATCCGTTATGTTGATTGTAAGTGCCGCAGGATTGCCGGAATCAAACTCAACCGTCAGAGCAAGCGGCCCGACAGACAGCGCTGCCAGATATGATTTTTTAATCGTCAGCGTGTTGCCGGACACCTCGTAAGCCCCCGCCCAGATCGAAACACCGCCGTTTTTGACATCGGAGACCGACGAGGCGTTGTTCCATGTTATCGCGGTGCTAACATCCGCCTGAATAGCGGGGTTCTTGTCGAAGGAGGCCGACACGGGCGAGACCAACGCGCTGTCGGCGTTTCTCAGGCTGTAATTTACGGACGCCGCACCGGACGCACTTGCGGATACGGTATATGAGCCCTCCGTGCCGTTGGCCGTCGCGCCGGTGCTGACCGTGCCGTCGGCCGCAATTGTTGCCGGGCTGCCTGTCAGCACGGCACTTGCGCCGGTTGCCGGGGCCGCGAAGGTCACCTTCCCGCCCGCGACGGGTTCGGCGCAGGCGCTCGTCACCGTCAGGCCCAGCGGCACGGCAAAAGCTGCGCCAGCAAGGGCCGTCTGCGGCGTTCCCGTCAAGGAACCCAGCGTAAAGCCTCGGGACTCATAAGCGCCCATATCGAAACCGGCTCCCTGCGCGCGCGCGACCCCCCTGGCGTCCGTTGCCGGAGCGCCGGCATTTGTCCCGGCGTCGATGGCCGGGCTGCCGGGCAGCAGGGGCAGTGTCTGCACGGCTCCGCCGTAGTCGCCAATTTCGCCAAGCAGGGGATCCGCGTCGACATTGCCGGTGCCGGCACCCGCCCAGCCGCCCCGGACACAGCTGTAACTCACCGTGGGGGATGCCGTAACGCCTGTGGCAATGCCGCCGACATCATCAATAATACAGTTGAAAATCACGGGGCTGGAATCGAAAGTATACAGATCATTGCCGCCGCCGGCGGCGCTGTTGCCGGAAAAGGTACAGTTCGTGAAAACGGGTGATGTGGCGAAAAAGCTTATGCCGCCGCCCTTGTCTACGGCGGTATTGCCGGAGAATGTGCAGTTTGTGACAGAAAGATCGCTGGCATTTGCTAAGATTCCGCCGCCGCCGTTTGCCGCTATATTGCCGAAAAAAATGCAATTACTGATGGTGACGCTGTTATTACTTATATCCCATATTCCGCTACCCAAGTTATTGTAAAATGCGCTGTTACTGACAGTCAGCGGGTCACAAAATAGTTCTCTATATATACCCGAACTGTTATTGTTGGTAAAGGTACAATTGCTGACGGTCAATGTTCCAGCAGATGGCTCTGTCTTAATACCAGAAACTGTATTAGCAGAAAAGGTGCAGCCACTGACGTCTGCGCTTGCCAACGGATATAGAAAAAGTCCGCAGGAACCTTGTGTCAAGGTGAGGTTCCGTAAGTCGAGATGGTTTGCGCCGTTTACGATGAAAATATTATAACCCGCGCCATTTAACGTAACCGCATTGGCGCCCCCGTCGATCGTCAGGCTTTTGCTGAATGAAATCGTTGACGCCAGTGTAATTGTCCCTGTGATGCCCGCGTCAAAAGTGATGGTATCCCCGGATGCCGCGTCGGCAATCGCCTGGCGCAGGGAACCGGCTCCGCTGTCGTCTAGGTTTGTAACTGTGAAGCTTGCGGCTCGGGCCGGCATCACAGTTACGGCAAGGGTAAGCAGCAGAACGGCCGCCATTGCGAAAGCTTTAATTCGGATGCGCATAAGAATCACTCTTTCAGTTTCTGTATTGAAATATATGACAATATTTTAACACTATTGCAAAGTGAATTCAACGCGCTATAACTTTTTTTCCTGATCCCTTAATGCCCACCATATCTCCAGCAATCCGGCAACACGAGTAAAGCCACCTAAAGTCGAACGTACGGAAGCAAATTACCTTGATGAAAAGCAGACGGCACATCTCATAGCACTGCTTGAAAACGAATCCGTTCAACACTGCACTATGATCAAGCTGTTCATATTCAGTGGCCTGAGGCGCGGTGAATTCTGTGGCCTCGAGTGGAAAGACATTGATTTCACAAATCAGACTATCTCCGTTTGCCGTTCCTCCCAGTATGTCTCCGGCAAAGGAGTTTTCACAAAAAGCACGAAAACCGAAATGTCAGACAGAACGATCAAACTGCCGACTCAAACTTTTAAAGTACTCAAAGAATACAGAACCTGGCAGCTTGAACAGCGTCTCAAAATGGGTGACCGTTGGGTAGATACGGACCGGCTGTTTACACATCCGGATGGTAAGCCTATTAATCCAGACAGCGCGACTGGGTATTTACGGAAGTTCATTGCCAAAACTGACCTGCCCAACATCACAATACATACACTGCGTCACACGCATATATCGCTTCAGCTCGCAGCCAGGATACCACTGCGTACTGTATCCTATCGGGCGGGTCATGCTTCAACGGCTGTCACTGGCATTGTATACAGTCATGTTATCCGCTCATCGGAAGAAATGGCTTCAGAGGTGTTAGATAATTTGCTGACTCTTGCATATAAAGACATAAAACATAATGTAGCTTAATTACATAAAATACCGTCTGGAAAAGGCCTTCCCTCTTCAGACGGTTCGTTGTTTTATGAACTGTTGTTCACTATTTTGATATACAGATTTACGGCAAATTAATTCTTCTTCACTAATCTTATCAACGCAGTGTTTATTTATCACATTCCTATATAATTTAAGACCCCACAAACAAGAAATACAGGCCAAACAATTGCTTTTAATACCCTAAAAAACCAAGCCAAAAGGTATTAGCCAAAGAAATATAGTAGTTTGCAATACACCAGCAAGAAATACAGACGACTTATGGACAGCAATAGAATTTCAGGAAGCATAAGCCGCAAAGTAAACCCATATGATAACGCGCTGATGGAATCATTTAAATCTGAGACAGATTCATATTATCTATTGCAGAGCGATTCACCCACTGGACTTGTCTGTGGCATCTTACCACGCCGGTAAATGATAAAGATATAAGCGATGCCAGACACAAGCGAGACGATTCCTACGAACTGGAAACGGAATGCCGTTGACGCTCCACCGAGTGCAAGCGTCAGGTTTGTAAACAGGACCGGCGATAAAAATCCGCCCAAGCCCGGTGCAACACTGGCTAGCAACGTTGACGCCAGAGCGGAATTTGTCGGATTGATGCTGTTGGAAGCGGACACTATGCACTGAGGCAGGCAGAAACTGATTGCCATGCCGGAGATAAAAACGGCGATAAAAATCATCGTCAGGTTCCCATGAAAGATATTCAGCATGGTGAATCCGGCAAATACTAGGAAGAAAGAGACTGGAATCATCATATCGTGCAGTTTTGAAGCCAGTTTTCCATAAATGAGGCCAGCGAGAACACCGCCAGCCATCATCGTCGCGATAACGGCGCCTGCCGTTCCAGCATTGCCGAGACTGTTTGTCTCAAGATGGGTCGACAGGTTACTCGCCGTAACATTGAATATGAGCATGAAAAAAAACAACGTAAAGGAGTAATAGTAGACAACGTTAGGCAAGCGCACCCTACTCCGTTTCTTTTCTACAGGTTGTTTTACACTACGGTGAGAATGATCTTGGGGCAGCACAATTACTGCAAGGACGGCAATAGGTATCATGAGCAGAAGCATCAGGTAGCCGCCGTACCAGATGACAGTTATGAGCAGTCCGCCGATAACGCTCATCAGAATACCTCCGAGATTAATAAACGAGAACTGGAAACCGCTGATAAGCTGCCGTTCTTTCTCGTCAAAATTATCCAGAATCATACTTTGAGAGCCCGTGATTAAGAACCCTATACCAAGTCCGATTAATACGCTGAACATTACGAGTTCCCAGAATTGCGTATGAAATATAGTGGCTATAATACCGGTGACGGCAATCATTGAGATACCGATGACGGTAAGATTCTTTTTTGAGGCAACCTGTGCACTGATTAGTATTGCCGAAAGGATGCCAGTGAACATTCTCAATAGATTTTGCATGGCAATGACGGTTTGGATCGTAGCGAGCGATTTATCAGTAAATACTTGACGATGAATGACATCGATACCAGAAGACAACGCAAGATGGGGCATTTGCACCATGCACATTAAAAAAATTGTCCACATAAGAAGACGTTTGTTTTTTGCAACTGTTTTAAACATGATAACTCCTCCGTAAAGGCAATTTTATAGTAATTCAAAGGCATGGTCAAGGAATTAATTCATCGTAATCTATACAGATAATTAGGTGCGGAACACTTAAAGCAGCCATTCGATTAAGACGGCTGACGAAATGGTCGCCGAGATCTTGGATAATATATTGGCATCGGCAAACTTTGTTAAAACAAAGGCCGCTTTTAAATAAAACAAATGTGCCGTTTCCTGTTGGATTTCCCCTTCAGGAAACGGCTTTTACGGACCCCGGCCTGTTAGGAGAAAACAGGCGGAAGGTCGAGCTTGCGGCGATGAATGGCGTAATGGATATAGAACGCTCCTCTTTCATGCCTTAGGAGGCGCCGAGGACCTTGCGGTAACCGTCTTCATTTACTGCGATTGCAACAAGCACACTAACGTTCTCATACTCGCCGCCCCAGTTGCGGCGCAGGTATATGCTACATATTGGATGGGTATTTCCCGCCCCGCAGCGGCCGATTACGCCAATCCTCGATATGTACATATGCTTTTTTATTCAACTCGCTGATTGTTGAAGGCGATACCTTTGTACCCCAAAGTGCTTCCGTAATATCTTCCACACGACGGACGGAAAAGCCGGCCAGGTACATCTCGATCAAGGCCCCTTCTACCGAGCTCTCACGTCGACGATATCTTTCAATGATGGTTGTTTCAAATGGTACTCCCTTGAGCTTGGGCACTTTGAGCCGCACATCGCCGGAGGTCGTTGTTAAGAGCGATCATAATGACCTGCCCGATACCCCTGGCGGCTTTCAGTGCGCTCATATTTCGCCGCATTGGTCAGCTCCTTCGCTTCTTGTTCAAGAAGGTTGTTCAGTGTCTCCTCAACGCTGCTTCGGACGAGTTCCTTCAGTTCACCCTTGATGATTTCCTCATTAAGCTGTAGAAAGAGCTTGTTCAGGGATGCCCATTACGGCAATCCTGAACAAGCTCGGCGTGATATTTTTAGATATATAGAACTATACTACAACACGAAACGGATTCATTCGGCCTTGGGTCGGGTCAGCCCAGCTCAATTTGAGGCACAAAATTCTTAAAAAACTTATCTTCGTGTCCAGTTTTCCTTAACCTTTTCAACAATGTTATTTTTTCACTGTCTGCTCTGGAGGCAGCATATCAATTGCCAGGCGCCGCCTTTTATTATGTTCTTTGACTATCTTAGTGCGACACTCCTGTAAAACTAGTGCTAGACGCTGTTTTTTTAACCTCGCTTAGCCGGCTGGCGCTCTGGGACTTGAGCCTTGCTTTTTCGCGGTAATAATCGAGAATCAAAGCGGCGATCAGCAAGACGCCTTTTGCGGTGACCTGATAGTACGAGTCGAGATTGGCGACAACTAGGCCATTCTGAAAGCTTGTGATCAGCAGAATGCCGAAGAAAACGCCGACCATATTGCCCGCCCCGCCTGTGAAAGCTATGCCTCCGAGAACAGCTGCCGTAATGCCGTCCAAATCCGACCCTGTAACACCCGACGGCGAGCCCATAGCCATCCGCGAGGCCAGGATCATGCCTGCCAAACACGCGATAACGCCGCTGTTTACAAAAAGAATCGCTGTGATTCTTTTTGGTTTGATCCCCGCAAGCCTCGCGGCATTCGCATTACCGCCCGTCATATATGTCCGACGCCCAAACCCCGTAGCGGACAAAATAACGCCGTAGACGATCAACAGGACGAACATGATTATAAACGGGAGCGGGAATATCCAGAGATTAGTTGATCCCAGCACCAGGAATCCCTCACTGTTGATAGGTATGTTCGCGGCGTTTGTGATGACGAGCGATAGACCGGCATAAATTGTGCTGAGGGCAAGCGTTGATATAAACGGCACGAATCTCATACGGTTGACAAAAAATGCGTTAATCAGGCCCGTAACGACGCCAAAGACAAGTGTTATGAGAAACGCCGGAATCCATGGGACATTGGCCTTGAGAAGGAGCGCGATAATGATACCCGCCATCATGCCGGTGTTGCCGGCTGAAAGATCGATCGTGCCGCTGATCAGAAGACAGGACAGGCCAATCGCGAGAGTACCCATGACAAACGCCGAGTTGAATATGGCTCTTACATTGCCGAGAGAAAGATAGTTAGGATTAATGACCCAGAACAAGTATATAAAGACCGCTAAAACAATGATCAGTGTGAATTCCTTCACATTAATCAGCTTTTTGAGGGTCTGCCGCGACTTTTCGTTTTTTTCATAAAGAAGCGTCGTTACCCCCACGGCTAATAAAATTACCCCGAAAAATACGAGACTTACTCCAAGAGTGCCTGAAACGGCGCCCAGCAGCGGGACCGTCTGGACACTAAGGGACGCGATCCCCGCTATCAGCGCGAGCGCTCCAATTCCAATAAATATGATAGATAAAATCAACATAACAGCGTCCCCCCTAATCTTTCATTGCCAGTTCAAGGACACGCTCTTCCGTTGCCTCATGCCTTGTAACTTCGCCCGTAATGCGTCCGTTATGCATGACGATAATTCTATTGCTTATGTTGAGCACCTCGACCAATTCGGATGAAATAAAGATAACGCCGATCCCAAGAGAAGCAAGGTCGTGCACCGTCTGATAAACTTCCGCCTTTGTGCCGACGTCGATTCCTTTTGTCGGCTCATCAAGAATTAGGACCTTCGTTTCCATCATTTCCGATGTCCAGCGCCCAAGTATGGTTTTTTGCTGGTTGCCGCCTGATAGCTCGACCATCAGTTTTTCGGTCGTCGGCGTCTTGATAGAGTACTTTTTCACCGCCGCGGACGCCAGGCTTTCTTCCTTTTTTACATCAATAAACAGCCTTTTCCTCATCTTGGACAGCACCGGGATGCTGATGTTTTCCCTAAGTGACCGTCCCAGTACGAGCCCTTGCTCTTTTCTGTCCTCCGGACACAGCGCGATGCCGCCGTCTATAGCGTTCTTGGGCGACTTGAAACTGACGGCTTTGCCGTCCAGCCACATCTCGCCGGAGATAACCGGGTCGGCCCCGAATACCGCCCGCATGACCTCGGTCCGGCCGGCGCCAACAAGGCCGGCAAAACCCAACACCTCCCCCCGCCTTAGCTTAAAGCTAACATCATGTACATACTCCGATTCGAGATTCTTTATCTCAAGTATAACATCGCCCACTTTATCGTTCCGTCTCAGGTTTGCGTATGTATCGCCTATGTCGCGCCCGACCATAGCTTTTACGAGATCCCTTTCGTCCGTCTCAGTAGTTTTAAACTTCGTCATCAGCTGCCCGTCTTTGAGTACAATAATGTCGTCTGATATCTGAAATACTTCAGCCATACGGTGCGATACGTATATAATGATTTTTCCGCGTTCTTTCAGTTGTCTGATCAGGTTAAATAAAACTGTAATCTCCCCGGCTGTAAGCGGGGCGGTTGGTTCATCAAAGGCAAAAATATCCGAATCCCGCCTGTATGCTTTCATGATCTCAATCATCTGCTGATGCGCAACCGAAAGGCGTCCCACAACATCCGTCGGCTTTATCGGCAGCCCAAAAGCATCTATTATTTCCTGTGTCTTTCGGCGCAGCTGCGGCTTGTTGATAAAACCAAGCCTGTTTTCGTGAAGGTCGTCCAGGAATATGTTTTCCATCACGCTCATCGCGCTTATAAGCTGGCGCTCCTGATATATCACGCTTATACTCGCTTTAATCGATTGGTCCGGCGACGCAAAGCTCTTCACCTCACCGTTTATGTACATACGCCCCTCGTCCGGCTGCAGGTCGCCGCTCAGAATCTTTAACAGCGTGCTCTTCCCGGCGCCGTTCTCTCCCATCAAAGCGCAAACCCTGCCTCCGTCCGCCCGGAAACTGACATTATCAAGCGCCTGCACCCCGGGAAACGCTTTGCTGATATTGGTAAATTCAAGAAATTGCTCCGTTCCAGCGCCTGCCTGCTCCGCGGCGACGACCGGTTCGTGCTTCTGCACCTTTGGGGTCTCCATCCCAACCGCTCGGCGATTATTGAAATAGTCAAGCGTCAGCGCAAGAATAAGCAGAACGCCCGAGGCGACATCCTGCCAGTAAGACGTGACACGCATAATAGTCAGCCCGTTGTTAAAGCCGTTGATGATGAGAAGCCCCAGGAAGCAGCCAAACATATTGCCCGAACCGCCGCCGAAAGATATCCCGCCGAATATTACGGCGGTGACTGCCGGGAAGGAATAAGCGTTAGTACCGCTCAGGTCGCCTGTTTTCAGGCGCGCGGCAAAAAGAATGCCGGCTAAAGCGCCGAGCATACCACTGTTGGCAAAAAGGATATATGACAGCCTTTCAGGATTAAGGCCTGCCAATCGCGCGGCCTGCCTGCCGCCGCCGCTAAGGTAGATACTGCGCCCGAACTTCGTTTTGGCAAGGATAATGCCGTAAATCAGAATCACCAACAGAGATATGACAACCGTAACCGGAACGATTCCCCCGATCTTGTAGGTTCCGACCCAAACAATTACCGGATCATCGAAATTTATCGGCCTGCCGCCGGACACTATAAGCGAGACGCCTTGGGCAATAAACGATCCTACCGCAAGCGTCGCGATAAAACTCTGAATGCGAAACTTATTAATAAGCACAGCGTTGAGGACACCGAATGCAATCCCAAGCAGAAGACAAATACTAATGACAATATACCATGGAACGCCGATTTCGGCCAAAAGCTTTGCCATAAGGGCTCCCGCGGCTGTACCCACATATCCGGATGACAGGTCAATCTCACCTAAAAGGATTGGCATGGACACCCCGACGGCAAACAGAATATAAAGCACCATGGAGTTTAGAATGCTTGTTATATTCCTGATGCTCAGGTAGGAGTGTTTCGGCGAAACATACCAAAAAAATAGCACGATCAGCAATAGTATTCCAACTAAAGTGACTGTTTTTGATCTCAGAAACTTTTTAATCCTACCGGCTTTATCCATAGATTTTTCCTCCGCAACCTTTTTTGCTGAGCATACTCTTACAGACCAAAATTTTCAATGTTGTAGCTGTCGATTTCATCATTGATATATTTATCGCCTTGAGGATAGATCGTTCCGGGGCCGCCGTAAGTGATACACGGTATGAAGTTTCCGTTCGGACAATAGGTATCAAGAGCGCGGCGCGTTTCAGCCCGGATCTCATCTTCAGAGGAGTCGGCACGGTCAACTATTGCCGCGTCTATGCCGCCCATAAGCGCCATGCGCCCGTCCAGCTGTTTTTGCAGCTTCACAATATCGTTCTGAGGCAGCACGCCCTGCCAAACGTCGATATGCAGTTCGACCATATCCTCCACTATCTGCTCACAGAAGGAATCGGCGTGGTGTTCGATTATGACGCCGTTGTTGTGGGCGTAGCCGTATGCCTTTTCGTACTGGGGCTTGATAAATTCGCGCCAGAGCTCCGGTTGTATGAAAAGATTATTCTTGCTGCCCCAGTCGTCGTGAGAGTGGAGAACGTCGGGGTGCACATGATCGATCATCAGTTTCATACCGTTGTAGCGGTACTCGCCAATGGCCGCGCACAGATCGGCCATCGCCTCCGGCTCGGTCATAAAATTAATAAACATGTCCTCAAAGCCCATTAAAAAATGCAAACGCTCAAAGACGCCGGTGGGCGCAAAGGCCATCACCAGGTTGTTTTCGTGGTCGACCTCCGAAACGCGCTTCAGATAGGGCTCCCATAGCTCATCCTGTGAGCAGTTCGCGATCAGGTCGGGCACCTTCGCGAAATCACGCCAACGCGTGATATCCTTAATAACTTTATTCTCCGCCGTGACGTGCGGCATGGCGGCCGGAACCCCCTCGGGCCAGATGATTTCCGTTCCCCACATATCCTGCTTCGGTGGCATGCCGGCGTAGCGCTGCCCGCGGACAAAGAGCGCCACCGGGTCGCCGGGCAGGAATGCGGTCCCTTCAAATTGCTTAACAATCCGGTCGGGCTTTCCGCGGCGTTTTATCGTCTCGAGAAAATTTTGCTTTGCACTGAGCATATTTCACCCGTACTTTCTATCTTTACTTTTCTCTCATAAAGATGAGCGGTTAGTTTTATGGCGGCCAGGCAGCTAATATATAGCCCGGCCGCCAAAACGTGATCCAATATCAGAAGCTGTGTTCATACGTGTAAAGGCCGCAGCTGCGAGTAAATTTTTTCGTCGGGCAAGGCAGATTTTGCAGGAATACTTATTCCAAGGAAATTTAACGAGGCACGGCGGAAAAATCGCCGCCGATCTGGTGCTTTCTAACCCATAAACACAGCTTCTCTGATTCTCTGATGCAGCTTATGACAGACCGCTTTCTGTGCGCACGTATTCAAAATAATCAAGATACGTGTCTTTTGTTACTATTTCAGTTGCGATTTCATAGAACGTCAGCTCATCGGTAGGCTTGCGGATATCGGACCAGAGTGATTCGACCGTCTCAGTACCATTCAACAAGGAAACAATTCCGCTCAGAGCGGGTGCCGCGTACTGGTAAGGCGCGGACGCCACACAAGAAACCCAGCAGCCCTCGTAGCCGCTGTCCCACAACGCGGTCAGGACTTCGCTGTTCACCGCCGTGATAAGGACGCGATCCTGCATTCCGAGAGACTCAGCCGCACGCATAGCTCCCTGAGCATACAATTCGAGGCACGCGGGGATAAACCAGTACTCCACCTCCGGATTGGCCGCGAGAATTGCCGACGCCAGATCATATCCCGTTTCCTCGTTCAGCCCCCCCGTCACGCCGTCCGCCTCGAAAGTGTTTGTGTTGCCGGGCACCATCTCTTGGAACATTGCTAAATTCCCCTCGTAGCGGTCGTGAAAGTCTTTATTCGGCGAGAAGGTAAAATTAAGAAGCCCCAGCTTGGAAGTATCAATTTCTCCCCAGTAGTTTTCGTAATTGTCAAATAGCCACTTTGTCATCTCTCTGCCGACTGAAATTCCTTCCATGCCGATGCAATGAACTATCGAGCTGCCACTGGAGTCGCGAACGGAATTTAAAATATCAATATACGGCAGGCCGGTGTCATCAAGAACCTCTTTGATACGCAAATTGGCCGACGCATCGATAACGATGATATAACCGTCATAGCCCTGGTCGGCAAAAATCTCGATATTCTGGATCATCTCATCGATGTCGCTGTTCGCGCAGTAATCCGTGATTTCAACATTGAATACCGGTTCCAGCGAAATAAGAGCGTCTCGCATATTCAGGAACAGCGCCATCGGTCTCATATAGGCCAAGACAATTTTGTATGTATCTCTGGAATTCGGGTCGACACCGTCTGTGAAATAGCCGATGGAGTTTGCGTTCGCCGACGGATTTTCGATGGGGCCAGCATCTGCGGGTGTTTCATCAGACGCCTCAGACGGCAGGGAAGCGGAGTCTGCACTCTCTGTTGAAGCTGACGGAGCAGGGGAACTCGGCGTGGAACTGTTATTTGGTGTTTCTGTTTTTGCGGTACACGCTGCAAGTGTAAAAATCAATAGAGACGCTAGCAGTAATGCGAGAATCTTTTTCATTTTCATCCTCCTCCTAATTAATATAAATATAATGACTTCTTTGATTTTGATCGCGGCCGTCAAATCCTACAGTTCCGTATAGTTCTTATAACCGTAATCGAAATCCATTGTAAGTATTATTTTAACTTTGTTTAACTCTTCCTGTCATTTACATATGGCAGTATTTTTCAGGACATTTTTTACGTTTTATACATAAACAGGCTCAAATTCAACACGCCGGCACCGGGATTGCGCTGATCCATAATAAGGATTCCTTTGTATTTTTGCATAACAAGGAATATTTCCGACTCATTTAACATTTTTGCCAATCCATATTAATTGCTGCCGCTTTTACCCGCGCTTATCTGCCTGGGTTATAGAAAAGCCTGTTTGATTCCTTAAGCTCGAAGAAATGAAACGCCAGCGAGAGCTTCAGCCGCGCCCAGTAGTCGTTTAAGTCAACTCCTGTAATTTCTTCAATGCGTGAAACATGGTACAGAACACTGTTTCTGTGCATACCGAGAAGCTTGCCCGCCGTCGTCGCCCGCCTTTCGGAAACAAGATATGCGTATAATACCTGAACCAGTTTCGTATGGTTTTCTTTATCATATTCGAGCAATTTGTTTATAGTCCTGATGCAAAAGGTGTTATAAAACACGTCGAACGATCCTGATTGTGAAAAATGAAGCGAGAGGTGAAGGAAAACATTGTCATAATGAAATATATTGCCGTTTCTCTCGATCGCGGTCGCTTCAAACACGTCCTTGTCGAAATTCCAGTGGTTTCCGAGCGTTCGCAGCTGCACCCCCAGCGTCTGCGCGCGCGTGGCCTGAGTGTAGGCGTGCTTCAGCTCAGCCAGTGAGGAGAATTCTTCGCTCACACCGCACAGGGCGTCGTATTTCTCAAGCAGGAAAGTCAGTTTTGATAAAGTGGACAAAGACTGCTTCTGTATATCTTGTTGATTATATATATTGAGCGCGACCACCTCGTATCTATGCGCGATGATCTTTGCTTTCGGCAGATAAGCCATCAGCTCCTGTACAAAGCGTCCGACAAGGATGGTGGAGTTATCCTCAAACACAATGCGATAGGCGTTAAAATGTCCCGAAAAGGGTATGTCCGCAGCTTTAGCGCGCTCAGCGATTATAAACGGGTTGTCGAGATCTCCATAGAGCATTTCGGTCAGCAGAGAGCTGTAGATTTGCGACGGGTTGGCGCGCTGTTGCCTGAGAAAACAGATTTCTATATGATCCATGAAGATTTCAAACAAATCAACGGACGCAAGCGACATCGGCATCTGGCTGCATTCCATGACGACCTGTAAACGCAGTTCACCTCCATATCGGCACCATTTGGTTATAATTTCATACTGGGCTATTACCCCGGGCGGACTGACAACCACCCCCATCTCCTGTTCGTAGACCTCAAAGCGCTTTCTGTCTCTGAATTTCTGCAATGTCTCATCGGTATGGTATCCCTTTTCCATCATGGCGATGTTGACGGGGTCGTGACATGTGATATTTTTTGTGTAAGCCAACAGCGTATAGGCCGAGTCAAATATTGATATGAAGTTATTGAATATAGGTTCACAGAGATCGGTAAGCCGCTGATAATCACAGTTGTCGATGAGCGCGTCTCGCATTTTATCAATCCAGTCGCTGATCTCCATAAAACGTTTCTGAATAATAGTAAACAGCCATAAGACGTCTTTATTTTCGTTGATGACTATGATGCCGGATAGTGCCCGGATATCCTCGTTGTCGTCAGTAAACCTGTCGCGAATGCAGGCGTAATAATACCCCGGCGTTTCCGTGTTGCGTTTTAAAGCCTCCGAAAGCGGGCATACGTATAGAATATTGCGCTCCATTTCATCCGGGTTTTCCGGCAGCAAGGAGAGCCACTTGAATTTTGGTTCAACGGTATTGTCCAAATAATGTGAGCCACGGTACTGCTGCAACGTCTCCAGCACTATGTTTTTAGTAAACATTATTTCACAACCATCCTTGTTATGTACTACATATAAAATAATACAAAATACGCGCATTTTCAACATCATTTGTACAAAACAAAAAAATTAGTTTGTTGAATCTGTACAATTGGGAATAAAAAGACAGCGGATTTTCGACCAATAATCCGCCACTTTATTTCGTTAAAATCAAACTCCGAACCTACAAGCTGATGTTTATTTGATGTTTATTGCCGTAAAAAGCCGCTATAAATAGTCCGAGGTAGCATTAATCTTCCACCTCATAAACCTTTGATAATTAAAGAATAACGGAGATAATCGGAGATTGAACGAGCTATTTATTATACCTCACAACCCGAAGGTCGTAGGTTCAAATCCTGCCTCCGCAACCAACAAAAACACCTAGAAATCGCAAGATTCCGGGGTGTTTTGCTATTTTTGTGAACTTTTTGAGCGTAATTCGCGAGGTGCGGAAAGGCCATAACCTACATGCTGATGTTTATTTGATGTTTAGCTGGACATGAGATCTCCCAAAAAAGTCCGAAATTACAAGGGTTTCTTGATGTTTGTTCGATGTTTATAGAGAGGTTAATTCAGTTATTTGTTTCACTAATTCTTGTAGAGTCAAGTCTGCTTTCTCTTTCCGTAATTGACATTCCCATAAGAGTATTACTTTCCAACCATCATCAATCAGTAATTTGTAGTTTTTTCGGTCTCGTTCAACATTTGACATTAATTTGTCATGCCAGAATTCTTTATTATTCTCCGGCCAGACAAAGTATTTACATCCTTCATGGACATGCCAGAAGCAACCATTGACGAAAATTACAATATGATACTTAGGTAAAACAATATCAAATGCCCCGGGTATCTTTTATCATTAACTCTGAAGCGAAAACCCTTGGCAAACAAGTATTTCCGAACAGTAATTTCAGGTTTCGTATTTTTACCTTTTATCATGGCCATATTGTAGCTGCGTGTCTGTGGAGAACATTTGTCTGGCATAAATCTCCCTCCTTGGGATCCTATGTAGATGAATAGTACTTTACAAGATTAAGCACAAATTGCTCACAAGGCAGCTTTGTCATCCTTTTTTGATATTCAGCAGTTCGTAGCCCTCATATTAGTGCTCCAAAGTAGCCTCGACTTTTCCATTCAGCTATCTGTCCTTATCAAAGAAAATACTTTCTGTCGTTTCAATTCTTCGAAAATACTTTGTACTTGTGCTGCCTTGTTTTTTGATACAATCAACGTTCCAATCTCTATATTGGCATCAAGTCCGTGGTAGGAAAGGTTCGCGGAGGAAATCAACGTCTTTGCTCCGTCTACAACTATAAAAACGGCGGTTCTGGCGGAGACGGGGGCAATAATAACAATGCAGGATGCGCTGCTGTTATTGCCATGATCATCGTTATTATTATAATTTGCCTATTCTTACAATAGAAAAAATAGCAAGGAGTTACTTTTTATGCTAAAATATTCAAAGAAAACCGCAGACCTGATAAAACGTTATAAAATTCTGAAAGGAAAAGTCGTAACAAGGAAAACCGAGTTCAACGCTTTATGCGACTTTATCGAAAATAAAACCGAATGGCTAAAGGCACCGGCCAGCACACGTTTTCATTTGTCTAAAGAGCATGGCCTTCTGGAGCATTCCTGTAATGTTGCGGAGACAATGTTAAAAATTAAAAACGTTTTATCACCGGAAACATCGGATGAGAGCTGTGTTATCGTTGCTTTACTGCATGATCTTGGCAAGGTTGGTATGCCAGACAACCCCCAGTATCTTGTCAACGAGCCCACGGAACGCCAGAAACAATATGGGTATCCCGCCTGGAAGCCTTTTCGATTCAATAATGATTTGACATATTTAAGTGTTCCAGTCCGCAGCCTGTATCTGGCACTCCCTTATCTACCACTAACGGAAGAAGAAACTCAGGCCATTGTTTATCATGATGGACAGTATGTGGACGACAACCACAGCGTCGCCAAAAATGAGACTCCACTGACATTGTTGTTACAATACGCTGATAACTGGTGCGGTTTTGTGGTTGAGTGTATTAATTAGAGAAAGTGCGATTAAAATGAGCAACACAAGTATTGGACAATCCGTGAAGGGAAGCAAACATTGTGTTCAGAAAATTATCAACACTCAGAGCTTGAAGGAGCGGCTTGATCAACAATTAGGACTCGGTTCTATTAAATGGCTTTCCCCTCTTAAATCGGAGGATTATCGTGAATATAAGTTGAACAGGTCTCCAATATCAGAGCTATTAGATTTTAATGACTATTCATTCTGGCCGGATAATCAGCCACAATGGGACGCAATTGGTCTCTCTGGTACAACTCTTGTTTTGGTTGAGGCGAAAGCACATCCCAAGGAACTTATATCTAAAATAGCCGCTAATAGCCCCGAGAGTATTTCTTTAATTAAAAAGTCTATGCAGGAAACCTTCAACGCAGAATACCCAAACGCGTCATTCGAAAAATGGATTAATAGGTATTATCAGTTTGGTAACCGACTGACTTTTCTATATAATCTCATTCTTCTCCTTCCAAAAAGCAAATTTGATCGCGTCATTCTAGTCTTACTTAATATTGTTGAAGATAAGACTCATATATCCACAACGCTATCCGAATGGAAATCACATTATAACAAAGTAATAACCGAATTAACAGGTAGGTCTACGCTTAATAATGAAAACATAAAACTCGTGTTTTTCAACACCAAAGATTGAAGGTGATTTGCTCGTATGCAGACTGGGGTTGGACCGTTTTTCTGGATTAAGGGTAAAATCATTGCCGATGTATTGCCTCTGTCTGAAGCGGAGAAGTATGGGGACAAACTGACCAGTGCGGTTTCTCATTCGGATTTATTTGATCACAGTGTTAAACACGGAGAGTATATACTGTTTCCACGGGGGCGTGTCGTTTGGGATATCTCTAGAAATGAGGCGGTTATTTACTTGGATAAATGTCTTTGTGACAGCAGTATTATCAATGCGGTTTACCGAACATTTGAGCTAACAGTATATCGCGTTGAAAACGACGAACATTATGTCTGCCCGAAATGCCAACCGGGCAACTTCACCCACCTGAGATAAGGAGATTCTCATGCCGTTCGGAGTAGCTCGCAATAATATAACAAATGATGTTAACTCCCCAACATCACTAAAATATTAGGGCGGTGTCTGCGATGCTATGAACTGTCTAAGTATAGCGGATTCTATATTTTTTGTAAGAATAATGAAGGGGCGTGGAATCTCATGGTTGAAGGTTCAGGACATCAGCCGTTAGCTCTGGTCCCAAATGTATCATATTTGTCGTTTCAACTATATGCTTGGTCACCGATCACGAAAAAAGAGAGTCCTGATACTAAATTCTTAATAGCAATCGGAAGTACATTTGCCTGGCTTCGCTCCCGCTTTCGAGATATTTCAGATATGCCTGAAAACATTATTATGTCTGAGAGCCCGGATATTGAAATGCTTAAATCTTTTCAAATTGATAGTGGGTATTACCTGAGTGTTTCTTTCAGCAGGGAGAACCGAAAATGGGCACTCCGCTTAATTGAGCCTGATATGGGACCTAATCCAGGAATGACATATAACAGGCCTCCAGTTGCGGGAAGAATGTTTCAAACAGATATTGCTTTTTCCATTATAGGGGATAGAGTCGAGTGCGGATTCAGAACTTATTGTATACAGCCAAAAGACTGCAAAATAATGGACTGGGAGGTCTTTAGGCTTAAAGTTGTAAAAATGCTGATAGGGAGCATTGGACTTAAACAAATTAAACCACTTAAAATGGAGCCGTATAGGGATCTCGCCATTGGTTCAATTTTGAATTTAATAAATAAACGGGAACGACAAATGCCCCTTATTCTTGTGACTGAAGAAGTTATTAAAACGGGGCTGCAAAGGGGTGTTCCGCCTTCTCTTGATGAATTGACAGCAATTTTAAAACCCTATGGACAAATTGATCAACACATTTTAAGGATTTCCGAAGACGAAAAGGAAAACAAAGAATACATTGATGTCAACAGTATTGCCGCCAGGGCCGTTGGTTTTGCACATACTATTTATATAAAAACAAAGTACATAAACGAACTGAGTCAACGTATTGGGATAAAGCTGAATTCTGATGGTGGTGAAATAGCTGTAATTATGCCGGTCTTCTCCTCCCCGGAAAATGACTGGCTATTTACAAGTGCCGAAATCAGAGCACATGGAAAGGACCTCGGGGAGCAGGGCGAAACGCTGACAGGTTATGTCGCTTTTGAGCAGGCTTTTATTACAAAACTAAGCAAATTGACAAAGCAAAATTCATGTATTAAGTATGGAAGCTTACTGTTTTTAAATGAAATTCGGTTGCTTGAAAGCCAGCATCAAGCAGTTGATGGAAATGACAAAGCGAGGATTTATGAGCTGGAAAAAGAAGTATGTGAAAAAGGGCAAATCATCACAGACTTGCAAAGAAAAAATGGAGGACTAGAAAGTACTTGGGCCGAATTATCGGGAAAAAATATCCGAGATGAGCACAGCTTTCTATAAACGATCTCTTGAACTTGAAGAAAACATTAGCAGAAAAGCATCGGAGCTGGATACCCTTAAACACGAACATCAATATGAACTGACTAAACCTTGTCGCTATAGTGATGTTGCAGATTGGATCAAGAATAGTTTTTCTGTAACTCTTATTTTGACACAGAAGGCAAAAACAGTTCTAAGATGCGGGAAATTTCAGAATATTCCCTTACTTTGCAATGGTGTCAGATGCCTGGCAACAGACTTTATCGATTATGTTAGTAAAAAGTCTACATTTGAGGAATACTCTGTTCGTCTTAAAGAAAAAGGTTTTGAACACAGATCAGACAGTTCTGAGGCAGCAAAAAACAATTACGCAGCATATAATCCTGAATATCCCGAAGGATCTGGGCAAACAGTTGAACTAAAAACGCATATACGAAACAAAACGGATAAGTCGTTTGACAAACATGATCCGCGCAGCGTTCTGCGAATTTACTTTACATATGATAATGACCTGGAAAAAGTAATTGTGCATTATCTGCCGGACCATCTGCCGACATAGGGAATTATCCAACTAAATTAACTAGTTTAGGATATTGAGGTACATATGAACTTATCAAAATCAAGATATTGCACGGGAATTCAATGCCCAAAAATCTTATGGATGAGCAAAAACAAACCTGAACAATTCAACGATGATGTTCTCAATCAGCAAATTCTTGACACCGGTAACCGAATTGGCGATCTTGCGATGGGTTATTTCGGCGAATTTTCCGAGGTACCTTATAGCAAGGATAAATCACTAATGATTGAGCAAACACGATTTTTGCTTGAATCTGGTGTCCCAGTCATTACGGAAGCCTCATTTAGCTATAATGGCTATTTCTGCAGCGCAGACATTCTGAGGGCTGTCGGAAAACACTACGATTTGATCGAAGTCAAGAGTTCAACAGCGGTCAAAAATATTTACCTTCATGATATGGCGTATCAGTACTTTGTTCTTCGAAGCTGCGAGCTTAACATCAGAAATATCTACCTTATGCATATTAACAATCAATATGTCCGGCATGGCAGTCTTAATTTGCATGAGTTATTCGTGCTGCAAGACTGTACTGACAAAGTTAAATCCCTGGCCAAGGCTTCACTTCCCTTCCAACGACGTGAAGAAAATCCCGTAATAACTCGTTTTCCATTCTTAATCGCTTTATTTCGTTCTCATTTTTCTGGTCGAGTGTTAGAGGCCTTCCTTGGCGTGGTATGATTATTCCTTGTTCAATTTTTCGTTGCCGCCGCCTCTTTCTCTTTAAAAACTCTTTTATCACATATCGATCTTTGAAACCATAATGATCAGCTATTTCCTTTTGGGTTTTGCCTTCAGCTATCATTACTTCTATTTCTTCTTCATATTGCTTTACGAGCCCGTAATTGCTCTTTTTACTTGCCATATCAAAATTCCCCCAATCGTAGTTATTTTCCTACGATTGGGGGTTATCTTAAAAAGCTTTAGTGAAGATAACCACCGGCTCTGCCGGTGAGGATAAAAAATCTTTAGATGCAAGAAAACCTCCTTTTGCTAGAATAGATGTGGTCTGCCAACCGCATCTGGAGCAAAAGGAGGTTTTGTCGCATGAACGACATACAAAGTTTATCACATTCAAAGTGGCGATGCCAATATCATATAGTATTTGCGCCGAAGTATAGACGGAAAGCAATATATGGGAAGATAAAAAAAGACATTGGAGAAATACTGCGAAAACTATGTGGGCAAAAGGGGGTAAATATAATTGAAGCAAATGCATGTAGCGACCATATACATATGTTGGTGACGATACCGCCGAAGTTGAGTGTAGCGCAGTTCATGGGATACCTGAAAGGGAAGAGTAGTCTGATGATATTCGACAGGCATGCGAACCTGAAGTACAAGTACGGGAACCGGCATTTCTGGTGTCGAGGCTACTATGTGGACACGGTAGGCCGCAACAAAAAGACGATAAAGGAATACATCAAAAACCAGCTCCAAGAGGACATTGCCAGCGACCAGATAACAATGAAGGAATACATAGACCCGTTCACGGGTAGCAAGAATACATAGGCAAAAAAACAGGCCGCTTTAGCGGCGGCCTGTAAAAATGATGCGGTTGGCGGACAATTCGGTACGTCTTGAGACGTTTGCCGGTACCATGCCCTTCTAGGGCTTGTGCATACCACTAGTTTCACTAGTGGTTTTGATTGCAATGTCCGTTTTTTGTGGTGCAGTGCAGACCTTCGGATTATGAGAAATGGGAGTTTCGTGATGTCTGGTATCAATGTGTTTGAATAATGGCCTTTTTTGCGTCGAACTTCCAAGCGTTGCCGGCTACCATTTATAAAGTTCATAGGAGTCGGCATCCGGCACGAAATCAATAAAGCGCTTGACATGGGTTAAACAGTTCGCCGGGCGCCATGTTATGATCATGTACTGCTCTTCCTCAAGCCGCCTGTCGATTTTGTACAGGCGGATGGCAGAGCCGAAACGAAGGCCGAAGTCAGGGCCTGTTATGGTGAAACCGTTTCCATCCTTTATTGCTGCTTCAAGAGCCGGCCGTTCCGTTACGTATTTTATCCGCTTCGGCATAAAGCCATGCGCTTGGCACACATTGATCGCCCGCTGCTCCGCATCTTTAAGTTCGGCCAGAGGATGGAGATAAATATCCTTTCCCGCGAGCTTAGACGTATCCAGTACAGGCGTATACGTCGCTTCAAAGGATGCGGGGACGGCAAAATATGAATCCATATGCTTGAAACGTTTTGAAGATGTACTAAGCAGCTCCTTGAAACCCAATGAATACGAGAAAACGCAGTCTATGTTATCGCAGATCAGATTTTCCCTGAGGTTCTGGTAATTATACAGGCGGGTCTGTACAAGCGTGCCCGGATAGATTTGCTCATACTGTTTAATAATGGCAGCCAGTTCACTGAAAATCTCTTCATACTCAAGGCATCCGACGCGTATGACGTTATCCGTTATATTACTGACCGACCGTGTATTGTGGAGCGTCATGTTCAGCTTGCTGAACACAGGCTTTAACTCATTGTACAGATATCTTCCGTCATCTGTCAGAGAAACACCCTTGTTTGTGCGTACGAAGAGCGTGGTGTTCAGGCTTGACTCCAATTTCTGCATCCATCTTGTGGCGGCGGACTGGCTGATAAAAAGATTCCTAGCGGCCTCTGTGAGATTGTGGTATTCCGCGATGGTTATAAAAATTTCAATCTGCAATAAAGATATATTCCCCAAACCGGTCATAGCACATCTCCTCTTGTACCAGCCCGCCGCCGCAGGATTACAGTCTTCCGATACTCCTTGCGGCTATGTACGCCATGCTTGTGGCGTTCATGATGTTTTTCGGCGTGATGCAGTCTCCGACCGGATAGAATTCAGGAGCGCACCCCGAAAGTGAATATGTCTCTTCTGCCAGAGGTTTTTGCCCGATGGCATAGATGACCGTATCCGCGTCAAAATGCCTTATGCCATCCGATGTTTCACCCGATACGCCGACGCCATCGATTTCAACCGCCTTTGTAGACAGGTGGATATCTACGCCGTATCTGTCGAGCTCGACCTGAAGGCCTTTCATATGCTGGAAATTCCCGCCGTCGTTTACCTCGTCCAGCATCTCTATTATAACAGCTTTTTTACCAAGAATCGATAGATATACCGCAAGCTCCATTCCCACAAGGCCTGCGCCGAGGATAACGGCAGTATTTCCGACCTTGTCGGGGTTAATGTATGCGGCTTCGGCGGACATGACGTTGTCTCCGTTGATGCCCTTTATATTCGGGACAGCGGGGACGGCTCCCAGTGCCGACACGATGACGTCGGGAACGATAGCTTCGGCTAGCTCCGGTGTGACCGGCGTGTTGAGCCGTATTTCAACGCCGGCTTTTTTTACAGCCTCGGACTGAGCGCGCAGATAGTCACCCAACAGGCTCTTGAACGGTACCTTTTCCTCACAGGTGAGCGCGCCGCCGAGTCGCCCGCTTTTCTCACACAGGATGACCTGATGCCCGCGTTTGGCACAGGTGATGGCAGCCTCCATCCCGGCTATACCGCCACCGGCCACGAGCACACTTTTCTTTTTCGCGGGCGGCAGTTCGAACTGCGTATCGGCCTCGCGGCCCGTCTCTGGGTTGATCGCGCAGCGAAAACGTCCCGTATTGACGAGATTGGAGAAACATGCAAGGCACCGCATACATTTGATGACATCGTTTTCCCTTCCCATGCGCAGTTTCATGGGAAGATCCGGGTCGGCCAGCAGGCCTCGTGCGATCTCGACGATATCCGCTTTTCCGGAAGCTATGATATCTTCCATGAGCTCAGGATCTCCAAGTGCGCCTACGGTTGCCACATGCGCTTTTACATGCTTTTTAATTTCGGCAGCATATTTGACGTTGCAGCCGTCTTCGCGGAACAAGCTCGGGTGCGTGATTGTAAATACTTTTTCGACCTCGTGACTGCCCGCCGAAACATGTATGATGTCCGCGTGCCCGTCTAGCTGTTTTGCGAATTTGATTCCCTCTTCGATTCCATAACCACCCTCGTAGCTTTCGGAACCTGAAATCCTGATCTCAATCGGGAAGGCCGGCCCAACGGCCTTACGGATCGCGTCGAGGACGGAAACGGCCAACCGTGCACGGTTTTCTATATTAGGACCGCCCCATTTATCCCTGCGCGTATTCAGGTTTGGAGACAGGAATTGGTGAAGAAGCCACCCATGGCCACCGTGAACAAGTATCATGCCAACGCCGCACTGTTTGACAAATGCCGCCGCTTCCGCGTATTTCCGTATCGTCCGTTCAATGATTTCCTCCGGCATCTCCAGTACGTGCCGCCCGTCTATATCTACGCAGTCGACAGGCCCGTACGCCAAGCCTGGGGGGTCTCTCCAGCGATTGGCATACATGCCCGCGTGTTCAAGTTCGGCTGTGCATACGGCGCCGAAGCGGGTAACGGCTTCCGCAACCCGCGTTATGCCGTGGAATGAATACGGCATGCCGGAATAGGGATTATCCAGGCGTATGGCGTACCCGTAGCCGACGCCGAGTTCCGCGTCCACCCCACATTCGCCGAGCGCGACCGACGCCGCGCCGCCCATGGCCTTACGCGCATAATACAGCGCTGCGTCGGGAGGATACATGCCATCCTTGTCCATGTCGATATATCCGGTCGGTGCCGCGAAGATCCTGTTTTTGAACACTTGTCCTGCAACTTTTATGGGGCTGAAAAGATTGGGATATTTTAGTTCACACATTTTTTATATCGGCGCTAAACAGCGCCTGTGCTCCTTTCTTGATTAGGGAAATCGTACAGCTTAAGATCATTTTGCCGTGGGGGTCTTCTCCGTTTTTTTCTGCTCATCAAATATGTGTTTATCAACGCCGGTGAGACCAAGGCTTCTGCGGTGCGTGTACATATTTAGGGCAACGGCGCCTACGATGATAACGCCCTGGACAAAGTCCTGATAATCAGACGGCACGTTGAGCAGAATCAGGATGTTGTTTATGATGCCGACCAGCAGTGCGCCGAATATAGCGCCTGCAATACCGCCTTCGCCTCCTGCGAGGTTGATTCCGCCAACGACCATTGCCGTGAGGACGTTCCCCTCATAGCCGCTGGCAGTCGTATACGCCGCCTGTAGATTCATACAGCAGAGCACCATGCCGCCGATCGCTGCAGATACGCTGCTGATCACGTATGCTATGACGATGTAGTTTTTTGATTTGATGCCGACGAGCTTTGCCGCCTCGGTGTTGCCGCCGACGGCGTATACCCTTCGCCCAAATTTGGTGCAACCCAGCACGACGGCAAAAATTGCGGCGTAAACGATAAATATAACGATCGGCATTGGGATTCCCATAAAACGCCCGCTTCCAATAAAGTTGTAAATGCCCTCGGCTGCGGGTTGGAAGTAATTTGCGTCGGTACACACGTTCATAAGACCGAAAATAGCATACTGCGTTGCGATCGTCAGGACAAACGCCGGTATCTTAAAATACGCGCATTCAATTCCGTGGAACAGGCCGAGGAGCGCGCAGACAGCAATCGCGGCAAGAGCCCCGATGACAAACCCTTTTACGGTATATCCGCTGTTCATCACGATTTTGGTCAGGATGACCGCCGCCATGGCGGCGGTAGAGCCCTGGCACAGGTCGATGCCGCCGACCAGTATGACAAACAGCATGCCGCACGCCATCGTGCCGTAAATCGAAATCGACAACAGGATGCTGTACGCGTTGGACAGACGGAAAAAACGCGGCTGAAAAATGACCATAACAATCATGATGACCACGAAGAGCATGATCCGCTGCCCCCATGAATTTCCAAGGAATTTCGTCAGTTTTTTACTCACAGCGCCCGTCCCTCCTCCGTGTGCTCTCCGGATGACGCAAGCAGGACCGCAGTCTGCGTCACATTATGGCTCGTGAATTCTTCAAAGAACTTCCCGCCGTACATAACGAGTATACGGTCTGAAACCATCGTCAGTTCCGCGAGGTCGGACGACACCATGATGATGATAGCGCCCGTATTGGCCAGTTCGCGCATATACCTGTACAGGTCTGCCTTGACGCCAACATCGACGCCTGACGTCGGCTCGTCGAGCAATAACACCTCGGGATTACGCGACAGCCACTTACCGAGCACGACCTTCTGCTGATTGCCGCCGGATAGGTTGCCGACCTGCAGGGTTCTTTTCGGCGGACGGATATCGTAATTCTTAATGGTCGTATCCGCGAGCTCTGCCTCTTTGCGTCTGCCGACAAACCACCCCTTTGAGAGCCTGTCATAGTTGGCCAGCGCAACGTTCTTCTCGATCGACAGAAGCGTTATGAAACCCTGAGCCCGCCGATCCTCGGGTACGAGGCCGAAATTCGACCGTATGTTTCTGCCGATGGACCGGCTGACCGGCTTGCCGTTATATGTAATGGTTCCTGAGCTCGGTTTCTCGGCGCCGTAAATGCACCGGATCAGCTCGGATCGCCCGGAACCCACAAGGCCGCCAATGCCGAGTATCTCGCCGCCGTTTGCAATAAAATTGATATTTTTGAGGATATTTTTATAACATAAATCGGTTACCTCAAGACGGCGGTCCTTATTGATATTGACGGTAACGTCTTCACGCGTTTGTTTGATTTCGTGCCCGATCATCATCTTCGTGACCGTCTGGGCGTTTATCTCGCCCTTGTTCAGCACACCGACTTTCCGGCCGTCGCGCATCACCGTGAGGCGGTCGGAAATACGATAGACCTCCTCAAGCCTGTGCGATATGTACAGGACACTCGTGCCCTTCGACTTCAGGCTTTCAATCGTCGTGAAGAGCTTTTCCGACTCGGCGGCGGACAGGGAGGAAGTTGGCTCGTCCATGATGATGAGCTTGGCGTCTGCGGACAGTGCCTTGAGGATTTCCACCATCTGGCGCTGGGCCATTCCAAGCGACCCGACTACGTCGCCCGGTCTGACGTCAAACGCGTATTTGTCGATAAGCGCCTGGACCTCCTGCCGCATGGCCCGGTTGACCGTAACGCCGAACCGCGTTTTTTCCTGCCCGAGGAATATGTTCTCGGTGACCGTCAGGGCCGGGATGAGGCTGAGCTCCTGATAGATGACCGATATGCCGCTGTTCCTGGCATCCTGTCTGGTCTGGATATCCGCCGGTTCTCCGTCGATGTATATCTGTCCGGCGTCTTTTGTGTATACGCCGGTGATGATCTTGATGATTGTGGACTTTCCGGCACCGTTTTCGCCCATAAGGGCGTGCACCTCGCCGCGGCGTATATCGAGATCGACGTTTTTCAGCACCGGGATGCCGCTGAATTGTTTGCATATATTTTCGGCACGCAGCAGTACTTTGCTTTCATTCATAAATCCGCACCTCCCTTCAGGACTTCGCCCGAGCAGCGAGCCGCTTTTGGGTTATGGTGCCGAGCAAGGTATCAAAGTTAGTGATGGCGACGATAATGATGCCCTGAAGCAGATAAAGGCCTCCCGTCGTGAGGCCCCATTTATACAACCCGTTTGTGATGAGCGTCATAAAAATTGCACCGAGAAACGCCGAGAGTGCATCGCCTTTTCCGCCGCCGAGCACGACGCCTCCGACGACGCACGCAGCGATGGCCTGGAATTCCATGCCGGAGCCGAGGGATTGTGTCGTGCCGTTTTGATAAGCCACCATGAAGGCCGACGCGAGCCCGCTGAAAGCTCCGCAGAACATAAATCCCATGAGCTTAATGCGTTTACAGTCCACGCCGGACATCTGCGCCGCTTTTGCGTTTGAACCTTGGGCGCTGATATACAGGCCAAGCCGCGTCTTGGCGAACATAAACTGCATTATGCCCGCACATATCAGCCATGCGATGGAAATGAAGTACATGCCGTTCAGGCTCTTTCCAAAAGCGAGGAAGTTGTTGTTTGTGAGGGCCATGGAAATAATCCGGCCGTTTTCCCTGAAGGTCGTGAGCAGTGCAAGTCCCGTAAACACGGAACCGGTGGCGAGCGTTGTCACGAACTCGCTCAGGTACAGTCTGTTGACGATAAGGCCGTTGAGCATGCCGCAGAAAACGCCGGCGAGAAGGGCGACCAGGATGACCACGATCCCCGGTATGCCGGGAATTATTGAAGCGCGGGCGACGATGACACCGACGATACAAACGATGCCGCCTGCCGACAGGTCAACGCCGCCGCCAATCATGACACAGGCAACGCCGAGCGCGATGAGGCCGGTGTACGCCGACTCGCGCAGCAGCAGGAACACGTTGCGTGTGGTAAAAAAGGAGTCGGTGGTCAAACAAAACATAATCCCCAGAAGCACAATAAGGCCGACTGTAATCAATCTTCGGGTATTCTTTTCATTTTTCAATTGAAAACCTCCATTGAAGAGAACACAGGGATGGCAACTATATGGGGCCTTATGACAAGGCCCCATATAGAGCAGATTCCATATTGAAATCGAACGCTTCTATTAATTTGTCAGCTTTTTAGGGCGGAGTAGCGCATAAATGGGATCATGTCTTCAACATTATCCTGCGTGATTGCCTTAAACGGCGTGGAGACGGAAGGGGTTTCCGTAAATCCAAGCGCGACGCTGTTGATGCCGGCATCAACGAACAGCAGCGCCATGTTGAAGGCCATATAGATCATCGTATAACGGTCACCCCAGGCAGTGCCCCTCATGGTGCCGGCCCTGATGGCTTCGATGCCGTTGACCATGCCTTCGCTGCCATAGACGAGGATGCCCTCTTCGCTGCGGCCGACGGACTCGATAGCCTGGATGACACCGATGGCCATGTCGTCGGACATCGCGTATACGGCGTCGATCTTATCATGCTTTGTCAGCATATCGCGCATGGTGGTGTTTGCGTTCTCCTGAGAATAGCCGTCGATGTTGGCATAGTCGATGAGCGTTATGTCCGGGTAGTCGGCTATGTAGTCCTGGAAGCCTTTTCCGTGAAGCGTGGAGGCTACGTTGGAGGCCGGACAGTCAAGAAGGATGACGTCGCCTTTTTCGCCAAGGTCCTCCATCATGAGCTGCCCGATGACCCAGCCGGCGTCGTAGCTGTTGTTGGACAGATAGGCGCTGTGAATACAGCTGCAATTCTGGTTTGTGGTGATGACTACTATGCCGGCTTCCTCCGCCTCAAGTATGACGGAATTGAGCGCAACCTCGTCCGTACATTCCATAATAATAGCGTCGTACCCCTGCGCGATGCATTCGCTCACGATGGATATCTGCGTGGTCGGGTCGAAGCCTGCGTCGAAGAATTTGATGTCTACATTGTCGTACTTCAGCATGACGTCGTCAGCGGCCTGCTGCGACACCTCCGTCGTAGATCCGATGGTGCTGACCGGACTGTATGCGATTTTAACGTTTTCGGTTGAGATGTCTTTGCCTGTCAGCGCCGCCAGAGACGACGCCGTGGCGTCGGCGTCCGATGCGGTAGTATCCTCAGTAGATTTCGTTGTCCCGCATCCTGAAATAAACGTCACTAAAAATACGGCTGCTAATAAAATTGCTGTCAATCTTTTCATGTTCTCACCTCATATTTTTTATTAGATGTGCGGTGTTATGCGAGTTCTCAACACATTATTATCGCATATCAACAAATTGTCAATATATCAAGCGGTACATTTTTAGCGTTTTGCGATGCAAAAAGTGCATGACGAAGCGGATTTATGCGCAGTCTGATTGACGACCGGATTTGCTTAATATATGATTCTATGGAATCAAAAAATCAATATTGCACAGGGGGATTTTTTATGACACGATACCCTGACCGCATGCCCGACATGCAGCGCACGTTTAAACCGGGCGGCATGATGGGCCGTATCAGCGGCCCGCCCCTCACGGTGGAATCAAGCGAGGGGAAAGTCATTCGTACGAGACCTTTCCACTATGATGAAAAACTCGACATTGCCGCGTTGAACCCATGGAAACTCGAAGGCCACGGCTTGACGTTCGGGCCTCCGACCAAATCGCTGATTTCGCCGCTGTGCCTGCCGTACCGCCGGCGCGTCGACAGCGTCAACCGCGTCCGCTGGCCGCTCAAGCGTGTCGACTGGGATCCGAACGGAGAGAGGAATCCGCAAAACAGGGGCACGTCAAAATATGTACGCATTTCATGGGATGAAGCCGCGCAGCTCATTGCGGACGAACTGCTGCGCGTGAAAGAGAAGTACGGCATGTCGGCTGTTCTGTCCGAAGCGGATATGCACGGCGAAGGAAAACACCTTGCCCCGTCACACGGCTGCGCCAATCGTCTTTTGTCCCTGCTCGGCGGTTATACCATCCAGATGCGCAATCAGGACAGCTGGGAAGGCTGGGGCTGGGGCTCGAAAAACGTCTGGGGCGGGGAACCTGTCGGAGAAATGCAGCCGTCGGGAAATGTATTTCCGGACATCGTAGAGCATTCCCAGATGCTTCTGTTCTGGGGCTGCGACCCCGAGACGACACCGAAGGGTATGGACGGCATGATGCCGACCCTCCTGTGTAACTATCTGTCCGACATCGGTCTCAAGAGCATCTATGTGGACCCAGCCTGCAATTTCGGCGCCGTCATACACGCCGACAAATGGATACCGGTCCTTCCCAATACGGATGCCGCGCTCTATCTGGCCATTGCCTGGGTGTGGCTCACGGAGGGCACATATAACAAAGAATACGTTGAGTCCCACGCCGTTGGTTATCAGGAGTTTTTCGATTACGTGCTCGGTAAGACGGACGGCGAAACGAAGGATCCGAAATGGGCATCGCCAAAATGCGGCATTCCCGCGTGGACGATCAAGGCGCTTGCACGGGAGTGGGGCGACAAGATAACGAGCATTTGCATCGGAAACGGCGGCCCGGGGATAAGGGGCCCGTATTCGACAGAGCCCGCGCGGCTCCAGTCCATACTGCTCGGGATGCAGGGGTTGGGCGGTCCCGGCGTTCATCAGGTCAAGATGATCGAGTGGGGCATCCATACGGATCATCCGCCGCTCCCGTTCCACGGGAAAGTCCTCCCCGCGCTGCCCCATACCGCCGAAGCGTGCCGGCCGCCTCATAACAGCGACATCGACCAGTTTGAGACGGTGCACCCCGATTACCCGCTTCTGTACGAGATGGCGCGCTGTGCCGGGGCCCCTCCCGCGCAGTCTATCCCGAAGTGTATGGTGCATGACGCGATTCTCAAAGGCTCCGTGGAGTGGTGGGGACTTTACTCCTTCTGCGGACCCGCCGAGGAACAGTGGATCCATTACAAATACCCCGCCGACGGCTGCTCAAAGATACATATGATCTGGACCGACTCGCCCTGTATGGTGACGTGCTGGAACGACGGTTTCAATTTCACTAAGGCCTTTCGCAGTTCCGAAATTGAGTGCATCGTCGCGCAGCATCCATGGCTTGAAAACGACTGCATCATGGCCGACATCATTCTGCCCGTATGTACAACGTATGAGATGGACGATATCGGAGAGGATTTCAACAGCGGCGTGTTTACCTCAATTTACCGCGAGCATCCGGCCTGCCCTCCCGTCGGCGAGTCCGTCAATGATTTCGAATGTGTTTCACGGGTGGCAAAAAAGCTCTCGGAAAAGCTCGGGCCGGAGATCTACGATAAATACACGTTCGACCAGGTGGATAAGGAAGAGCTCATTGAGATGTTCTTCCGGGCAACAAACGCCGACAAGGCTGACGCCGACGATACGTTCCATCGGGACGATATTTTCGTCATCCCCTGCGACCCGGACGTCAAAAACGTCCCGCCCGGCTGGCGGAAATTCTATGAAGATCCCGCTTTGATGCCGCTTTCGACGCCCACCGGCAAGCTGGAATTCACCTCTACGAAACTCAAGGAGCTGTTCCCGGACGACGAGGAGCGCCCGCCGCATCCTAAGTGGATTGAAAAAGGTCCGTTTCACGATGAGCGCCTTTCCAGTGAGCGCGCGAAGAAATATCCGCTCCTATGCATGTCCAATCACGGACACTGGCGCATGCACGCCCAGTGCGATGATATTACATGGAACCGCGAGATAGAGACGATGAAGCTCCGGGCTAAAGACGGCTACCAGTACGAGCCTGTATGGCTTAATCCTATTACAGCGGTCGAGCACGGAATTGAGCACGGAGACATCGTCAAGGTCTATAATGAACGCGGCATCGTGCTGTGCGGCGCGTATGTGACGGAACGGGTCATGCCGCGCGTTGCTTATGTGGATCACGGTGCGCGCTTTGACCCCATAGACCTCAACAGCATTGACCGCGGCGGAGCCATCAACCTTATAACACCCCACGCCATCACCTCTGGCAAAGTTACGGGAATGGCGGTTTCCGGATTCCTAGTCGACGTGCGGAAGGTCACTGACGATGAAATGCGGTCGTGGAAGGCAAAATACCCCGAAGCCTTTGAACGCACGCTTGACGATGCCGCCGGACTATGTCTGGCCGGATGGCTCGTAAATTATGAGGAGGAGATCACACATGGCTAAAGCGTTTGTCATAGACCTTGCCCGCTGCGCCGGATGTTATAACTGCCAGATCGCCTGCAAGGACGAGCACGTCGGGCATAACTGGGATCCGTATGCGCGGTCGCAGCCGGAAATAGGCCAGTTCTGGCTGAAGCTAAACGAGGAGACCTGCGGTAGCACGCCCAAGGTAAAGGTCAATTACACGCCGAAAATGTGCAACCACTGTGCGAAGGCACCCTGCATCGACGTTTGCCCCACCGGCGCGGCATATCAGCGGGAGGACGGGCTGGTCCTGTTCGATCCGGAAAAATGCAGCGGCTGTAAAAAGTGCATGCAAGCCTGCCCATATGAGGGCGTCATCTACTTCAACGAGAAGGCAAACATTGCCCAGAAATGTACCGGCTGTGCACATCTTCTGGATAACGGCGTTAAGGAGCCCCGGTGCGTCGACGCTTGTCCCACAGACGCGCTGCTTTTTAGGGACGAGGAGGAACTGAGGGACGATATCCTCGGTGCCGCCGTCCTGCAGCCAGAAGACGGTACGCATCCCCGCGTCTATTACCGCAACGTGCCGGGCAAATTCATTGCGGGGACCGTATACGACCCGGAATCTGAAGAAGTTGTCATCGGTGCCCGAATCCGCGCCATTACCGGGGGCAAGCGGTACGAGACGTTCACGGACCGTTTTGGGGATTTTTGGCTAAACGACCTCGCCGTCGGTAAATTTGATGTATTTATTGAAGCGGAAGGGTATGCGCTCAGAAGCTTCAAGGCCCTACACACTGTCAAATGCATCAACCTCGGCGATATCCCGATGAATAAGGTATAATTATTCCAATTATAAAAAATACACCTGCAAAATTGAACTGAACCAGGAAAAACGGACATTGAAAGAAATCCCCTAGTCGTAGGATAATAAAACCTACGATTGGGGGATTAAGCATGTCACGAGGATATACGAAGATTCAAGGACTAAAAGAAGAAATACTAACAATGTGTGAAGAAGGAAAAACGCCGAGTGAAATAGCAGAGCATTTCGGAGTTAAAGACAAATATATAGTTATAGTTAAGAAATATTTAAAAGAAAACGTTGCAAGGAGCATGCACAAGCGTAAGGGATACTTCCACAACGCTGTGGCAGGCCAAGGGTTGGTTATGTTCCAACCGAACATGAAAAGGAAAATGAGATGAAGCGTTTAAAGATGGAAAACGAGTTGCTGCGAGATTTTCTTCGCGCCACTGGAAGGAAGTGAAGCCTTCGCTCAAATACTCAGTAATCTATTCGTGCAGAGCGAAATACCCAATAACTCTCATGTGCCAATTCTTTCAGGTATCCCGAAGCGGATACTATGATTTCGTGAAGCGCAAAGACAAGCCTCAACACGATTAACAGTTTGTCGATATGATCTCTGAATGCCAACAGCGCTGTGGAAAGACCTATGGATACCGCCGTGTCCAAATATGGCTTATGCGGGAGAAATCCTTGTATCGCAATACAAAGACGGCATCGCGTGTGATGCACAAGTATGGTCTACTCTCGGAGATTCGTCGCGGGAAGAAGTATAAAAAGATGGGACAGCAATTACTTCGCAGGCCTCCTCTGTACCGTATTTTGTTTGGAACTCTATCAACCTCATCCCAGTGAGTGGGTGATATGCCTTTTTGTATCTTGCCATAATGGTAGCCACCTTTCGTGTCATGTTCCCATTATGACAGCTCATGTGTCCTTTTGTACGGACTCCTGAGCTTTGTATCTAACCTCATTAGCTTAATATTACATGATCGCATATATATTAATAACAAATACGAGAAGCAGATTCCTCTTGTAACTGATCATCTTTACATTGAGACAACTAAAACATCCCAATGGATTAGTTCTTTTTTGCTTGAAGTATAAAACCTACAAGCTGATGTTTATTTGATGTTTATTGCCGTTAAAAGTCGCTAGAAATCGTCGGAGATTGCTCAAAACCGCGGTTGTGAAAACCTTTTATAGTCAAAGAAAAACCGAGATAACCATAGATTGCCGCAAGTCCCTCTGATACCTCATAACCCGAATGTCGTAGGTTCAAATCCTGCCTCCGCAACCAAAGAAAACCCCTTAAAACACACAGTTTTAAGGGGTTTTTTCTGCTTTTTATGAACTTTTTAATGGTATTCCCGAGGCGTGAAAAGGCCAAAACCTACATGCTGATGTTTATTTGATGTTTATGAGGGATGCTTTCTACTCAACTTGATTATTCAGTGAAGTCAATTTCCTCGCCCCATCCCTGCTGTTCGCTGAACGCCGCAAAAATTATAGTTGACCCACCACTCCGGTCTCCTTGTTTTTCCAGCGGGGCTTCAGCGGCAGCGGCCAGTTGAACTTCATCGCTCCGGTAGGACAGTCACAGGCGCAGCAGCCGCAGTACCAGCATTCTTCAGCGTGCAAGATGATAGGCGGCGCTCCTTTCTGCGGATTTGGAATAAAAACATCGATCGGACACGTCTCCACACACTTATTACACCCCGTGCAGACACTCGGATCAATTGTCACCGGCATACTGGGGGTTTGAACATTTGGAATCGCAAATACTTTCTGGTCAGACACCATTTCTCCTCCATTCTCATATATTTGGCGTGTATACGCCGGTGTAATCCTTGTTATGCGCCTCGTACTGCTGCTTCATGTCTCCCCAGAAGCGCTGCGGAAGCTCGCCGAGCTGTATCTGGTCACCCTCCAGCTTGATCGTCAGATACTTATCCCATTCGGCGGGGTCCATCTCCGGATAATCAATGCGATTGTGACCCAACGGCATACTGCTGGCTTTGCGCGCAAGCGACGCTTGAATGAAGATTTTCGCGTATTCAATCATGCTGAGATCCTCAATTGACCGCATCAGCTTGTGCGGGTCAAGGGCAAACAGCTGCTCAGCCGCTTCCGCTTCTATTCTTTCAATCTCTTCGAGTCCCATCTTAAGCAACCGCTCGGTTTTGAACTCACTGACGAAATACTGCATGGCGCGGCTAAGGCCGTTGTGCAGCTCTTTCCATTCGATACCGCTGGTGCGCTTTGTCGGCGCTAAAATACGGTTCTTTTCCTGTTCGATCTGGTCACGGCTTACCTGGCCTTCGCCGACTTCTTTGACATACGCTGCTGCCTTGCGTCCCGCGTAACGTCCCGTGGCGGCGCAGTAGCTGTGATCTTCCGGCGAGAACATCTGCGTTCCGGCGGCGTACAGCCCGTCAACCGTCGTTTTCAAATCCCAGTCTACCAGCAGGCCGCCGCCGTACCCGGCGTCGCGCCACTGCGGCGGGCTCTGTCCTTCGATTAATTTGTAGGACAACAGCTGATCGCGGCCCAGGTCAAAGCCGCCGTCTTTCATGGTGTTGACGAGAATTTTAGTGGTGGATTCCTCGTTCAGCATCAAATTCCAGGTAGTGCGCCGCTCGACCTCCGGCATTGCGGGAAAGTCGCCGTAAAACGGCAGCTCATATTCCCCGCGTAAAACCGCTTCACGGATCTTTTTCTCGGTTTCCGGAGCCGCAACCATTGCGCCGGCATCCTCCCAGCCCTGTATCGGATAGGGAATTCTGCGCCCCTTTGCGTCAACGATCGGGACGTTTTCGTAGCTTGCATCTCCCGCGCCGGTGTACCATTTATGCTTGAGGCCGGTGGCGATACCTATGCCGCCGCTTCTTTCCATCATGGTAAGCGTGGCGCCGGCCTTCCACGCCATAGCCGTGCCGTCGCCGCTTTGATTGCGCGAATGCATGTTGGAGTAACCGCCGTGTTCCATGCTCATCAGCCACATGGAGCCTGCGCCCGAGGCCGCGAGAATAACGGACTTCGCGCGGAAAATCAGAAATTCGCCGGTACGGCTGTTCAGGCCGGTGGCCCCGACCACCCGCGCACCCTGCACGCCGTTTTCGTTCAATAGGCTGGTGCCCATAACGCGGTCGAATACCTTCACCCCGAGCCGCAGGCATTCCTTTTTGAGAATGGGCTTAAAAGTGCTGCCCCAGACGCGGATGACGACGTTGTTACGCTTTTCCGGCGGATTGAAGCCCGGCTCTCCCATGTGGGGATCAGGAAAATAGCTGTCGCTGCTTCCATAGCGCGGTGAAATCATGAACTTTGTTTCGTCGTCGCGGCCTTCCGCGCCGACAAACTCGTCTTCGGTGTCGCGGATCTTTCCGCCCATCTGCTCCATTTCAAGGAGCGTGTCAAAATCCTCTCTGCACTGGATCTGAACGCCTATGCCGTTGGAGTACGGATGGTCAGCCATAACCGCCGCCCACTCGTCCGGGTCCACCCGCGAGAGGGGATTGGCCGGCGCGTTGCACCAGTGATCGCAGCCGGGTCCGCCTGATCCGCTGCGCGAGACGTCGCCCTTTTCAAGCAGTGCAACCCTTACACCCTGCCGCGCGGCGCTGATAGCGGCCCAACAGCCCGCGATGCCCCCACCGATTACAAGAACGTCGGTATCTATCTCCTGCTCCTGTCCGAAATTGATTGTATAAGGCCATTCCGGGGGACGACCCTCACTTACAAGATACTCATGCCATGTCGCCATTGCTCGACCTCCTTAAAAAAATTATTTTGTGCAAATTTTTTTAACATTGTAAACTCGTACCAGTTCATGACGTTCCGCCTTTCCTCGTTTTTCATTAATCATACTGCGAATTCGGCTCGGAACATTTTGTATCATTCATCAACCGACGGGCGGTTTGAAGTAGCTTTGGGGCGGTGAATCCGGCCCGCCGATACGGAAAATTTCTCCGGTTTCTTTTCGTTTGAAAAAGATCCGCTGATTTATGGGATAGCGCAGCGTTATCGCATCATATTTGCAGGCCTCAACACAGCAGCCGCAGAACCAGCATTCGTCCGGATAGATAACGATGGGCGGCTTGCCTTTTTCGGGATTCGGCATGATTGTCTGCGTACGGCATTGATTCGCGCACTTGTTACAGGCAATACACTTATCAGGATTAATGGAGATCGACTGACACGGCGCTATGGGGTTGGGAACAAGGTAAGCCTTATCCATTTCACTTAACCTCCTTTTCAAATGCCCTGCATTTTGAGTAATTTTCAAGATATGTAGGCGCATAAGGGGGCTTCAGCCACCACTTGTCTTCCTTATATGTGGTGATTAGCTCTCCGTCTAACAGCTTGTTGTACATGTATTTATCCTTGCCGACGCCGTCATCGGCCGCTTTGAAATTGGCCAGGCTGAGGTGCAGATATATCTCGGCGACCGTGACTCTGCTCTCACACTCCAACACACGCGCCAGCTCGTGGGGGTTGCGCGCGTACGTCAAAAGCATCTCGTGCTTCTTGATGCTGTCCAGCCACATGAGGCCGTGCGCGCATGTCGCGGGCGTCCTGAACGCATTGCAGTCCTGCTGCATGACGCGGTTCATCCCCATCCAAAGCTCTTTCCAACTGATGGAAGCTTTCGCGTCGTTTATTCTCTCCACAGGGGCGTAAACACGTTGCTTTTCAGCGGCGACCTGCGCCCCGCTGATCCGCCCTTGGTCGACTTTCATTGCATACTCGGCCGCTCTGTTGCCGGCATACGCTCCGGAGGATCCTGCGCCAGCGCCGCCCTGGCTGGATTCGCAGCCGGAGGCAAACAGGCCGTCTACGCTGCTCATTTGGTTCCAGTCCGTCGAAATGCCTCTTAAGGAATCGGCTTTCCAGAACTTACAGTCATCCGGCCCGCCCTGGAACCAGTCCTTTCTGGGACTGGCAAAGGACTCGGGGCTCATCACCGGGCACTGGAGCATATCCGTGTCCGGGTTAAAGCCCGCCTTGTTGTAGTAATCGTAAATAGCGATGCGGGTTCTTCCCTCGTTCCCAACCATGAGCCCCCAGATGGCGCGGCGCTCATCCTCCGGCATTGCGGAAATGTCCGCCCATAGGGGCAGTTCATATTCGCCGCTTTTAATAAGCTCGGGATCAATGTTGGGGGAGGGACGCATAAATCCCATATAGGGCTGGCCTTCAGCCGGAAGGGTCCGCTCCGCCATCGTTGATAGCGTTTTACCGTTTGCGTCTGTCCAGGGTATGACCTTGCCTTTATTATCCACTAAAGTGCAGGGGTGCCAGGTGTTGTCCGGGTTGCCTATTCCATACCAGGGCCATCCGAAAGGCCCGGTATACATCCCTCGTCCGAAAGCTTCCTCGCTGTCAACATTTGCTCCGGCCTTCCAGGCCATCGCAACGCCGTCGCCTGTACAATTCGGATCGTTGCGAAACCCGTTTCCGAACATTTCCAGATTGTAAGTCCAGGTGCTGGTTCCCTGCATTGAAGCGCCTGCGGTGCTTATAACGACGCATTTGGCGCTGAATATATAAAATTCCCCTGTCTCTTCATGGAGACCCGTCGCACCAACGACCCGGGCGCCCTGCTTTCCGTCTTCCGTCAAGAGACTGGTGATCATGATCCGCTCAAATAGCGTTGCTGTCTTTTCTTTAGCAAGACCGTCCCGCATATGCTGCTTTAAGTATGCGCCGCCACGGAGCCTGATGCTGTCCTTGGTTTTATAGTCGTAGGCATACATGACTTTTGTCTTGTCGTCGCGGAACGGCGCGCCTTCAAATTCGCCTTCCTCGTCCCGGAACTTGAGACCGAGCTTTTCGAGTTCCAGCAGGTTGTCCCAGGAACCCTTCATCTGAATGTACGACCTGTGATCTTCGCCTCGGCCAAACGCGGGAGGCAGTTCCATAAATTCTTCCGGGGTTATTGTGCTGTCCGGATTGGAATAGCAGAAGAGGTAATGATCAAGCCCGGCGCCGCCGCAGCCGCTTATATTGACAGGCGCCTTATCGACGATTGCTGTTTTTACGCCACGCCTGGCAGCCATTAAGCCTGCCATCGACCCGGCCACACCGGCGCCGATTATTAACACATCCGTTTCTATTTTGTTCTCCGTACCGTATTTAACCGGGTATGGCCACTCGGCGGGGATGCTGCCGTAATTTATTCGATCCGACAAGGATGTCCACCTTCTTTCTGTTGTTTACATAAGATATCAAGCTAAGCACACGGTTAAGCCTGCTTTTATCTATGCTGCCGCACCCACAAAGATGGGGTGAGCATGAAAGCATGCATTTTAACATTCGTTATTTTCGGCAAAAAATCTGCAAGCACTTTTGCCGCCGCAATCGGTATCAAATCGAGTGCGGCGGCAAATGCAACATACTCTATTAAACCGGATTACTGTAATGTGGCCGATCCTATTTGCGGATGAAAGGTTAACATGAATTGCTCATTTTGAAGGGGTTATGAGACGAATTTCAAATCCGCGAAGCGGGCAGAACCTGTTCCAAACGTGTATATTACAGAATCAAGATCTATAGCAGTGGAATACGCATTTGCATAAAGGATATTACAGGTCGAAAAGTGCAGGACATATTCTTCATATCTGCCCAACATATCAAATAAAAGTTCACTGAGCTCCTGCTCATCAAGCGTGCTCATACAAAGCGGGGCGAGCTCCAGATACTCTTCAACACCCGGGAACGCGCCGGGCGCGCTCATTGTCGGCGAGTACCGTACGCCGTTAAGGAGCTGATCTCCAACTCTTCTGTTCGGAGCGATGCCCGCGCCGATGCTCATATCGTACTCGGCGGCCGGGTCATAAAGCATTTGCCAGACTGTGGCGGAATCATAGTTGTTGATCTCAACCGTTACGCCGATCTCGCCGAGCATGATCTGCACGATCTCAGCCGTTTTCACCGAATCAGCTAAACCGTCCGTCATCAGCTTAACCGTCTGCCCCGCGAGACCGGAGCTCTGCGCCAGCTCTGTTGCAAGCGCAACATCGTAACCGATTGCATAGGTGTCGTCCATATCATTAAATCGTTCTTCAAAGTCAAAACAGAGCTCCGGTACAGCGGCATGCATTACTTTGCCCTGTCCCAAATAGACGGCATCGATAATCGCCTGAGGATCAATCGCATGGGCAACCGCTCTTCTCGCGTCGATGTTCTGATAATAAGCGGAATTCTCCCCTAAATTGAACCCGATCATTTTGTAGTTGCCCGTATAGCGGCTATCAACGTTGAAGCCTTCCAGGGTATTGGCATACTCAACATCCTCGGTTGCAAGCTGCGCTATGTCAACAAGGCCCGTCTCAAGCGCGTTGACTCTCTGTGAGGTTTCCGACAGTATTTTGAAGTTGAGGTATTTCGCGTCCGGTAATTCTCCCCAGTAATCTTCGCGTCTTTCCAAGTTGAGATAGCTGTTAGGCACGTATTCCTTAAGAACATACGGACCGGTACCGATGGGATTCTGGCTGCCTGTCTCAGGATCATAGGATTCCGCATCATAGATTACAAGCATTGCTGTTATCGACCAGTTGGCAACGTTTGGAGCCAATAGCTGCATGGAAAGTGTGTAGTCATCAATTGCGTACGTCTTTTCAGCATCAATTGTCTGGACTCTGGGACTGCCTGTGGCGCCGGAGTCTTTATGTTTCTGGATTGAGAAGATAACATCATCAGCGGTGAACGGATTTCCGTTTGAGAAGGTCACGCCTTGTCTCAGGTGCACTATCCATTCCGTGTCACTGACTTGATCTACATCTTCTGCCAGAAGCATAATGACTTCGTTTTCCTCTGAGAGGTCCCAAAGCGTTTCCTGGATACATGTTACCGCAGCGTAGGTGTCGGTATTAATCAAAGACGCATCAAGGGAGCCCGCGTCGTTGCGGAGCGCAATGGTTATTGTGTCCTTTCCGGAGGCCGCTGCGTCTGGCGAGTCTGATGAGCCACCCGCTGACGACGCATCGCCTTGATCCGAACCGGTCTGAGATTCACCGCTTTCTGTAAGTGAAGAATCCTGCGTGTTTGCACAAGCTGCGAGGGGAAGTAGCAACACCAAGCACAGCAGTATTGCCAAAAGTCTACGCTTATTCATCTTTTTACCTCCTTAAAATACTATTTATTTTGTTGCTTCTGCAACATGCGACTAAATGATTTGGTGAAGGTTCTTCCAACACCTGAGGTTCGGCACACTCCGGGCAGGCATACCGGCACCTGTCCATGAACCGGCATCCGGGTTTCGGATTGACCGGTGAAGTGATCTCGCCTTGCATGATGATACGTTTTTTCCGGTTGTGGATGCTTGGAACCGGGATCGCGGAAAGCAGCGCCTGTGTGTATGGGTGCATGGGGCTCTGAAACAGTTCGTCCGCAGGCGCTTTTTCGACCATCTGTCCAAGATACATAACCATAATATCGTCTGATATGTATTTGACGACAGACAGGTCGTGCGTAACGAACATATACGCCAAACCGAGCTCTTCCTGTAAATCAAGCAGCAGGTTGATTATCTGGGCCTGGATAGATACGTCCAACGCGGATACGGGCTCGTCACACACGATAAACTTCGGGTTCAGCGCAAGCGCCCGCGCAACGCCGATACGCTGGCGCCGTCCGCCGTCAAGCTCGTGCGGGTACGAGTTCCCAAAACGCTCCGCTAGCCCGACTATGTCCATGAGTCTCCTGGTTTCTTCTCTTACCTGAGTTTTTGTCAGCTTGCCCTGAAGAACAAGAGGTTCCATGATGATTTCACTGACCGACATACGCGGGTTCAGCGATGAATAGGGGTCCTGAAAAATTATTTGCATCTTCTCGCGCATTTGGGCAAGTTCTTTTTTCGTCGGGTTTGACCTGTCTTCACCTTCAAAAATCACCTGGCCGTCCGTCGGTTCAATCAGATGGAGGATCACACGCCCCAGGGTGGTCTTGCCGCATCCCGATTCGCCAACGACACCGAGCGTTTTGCCCGCTTGGAGCGTGAAGTTGATGCCGTCAACGGCGTGCAGCCACCCGCCGCCGGTCTTGAAATACTTCTTTAAGTTTCTTACCTCAATGAGCGCAGACATCAGCCGTTCACCCCCCGCATAATACATTTGACCATATGCCCCGGAGAAATCTCGACTGCGTCAGGAGGCCGTAAAGCGCACGCTTTGGTTGCCTCAGGGCAGCGCTCACAGAATTTGCACCCCTGCGGCAAACTCGTAGGATCCGGCATAAGCCCTTTGATGGGCTTGAGCCGCGACTCATTTGAATCCAGTTTCGGAAGCGAATTGAAAAGACCGATCGTATAAGGATGTGCCGGATAATCAAATATATGTTCCGCCGTTCCGTATTCTACGATTTCGCCCGCATAGACGACAGCGACAGAATCACAGCAATCCGCTACTACCCCCAGATCGTGTGTTATCATGAGAACAGACGTACCCAGCTTTTCTTTAAGCGATTGCATCATTTCGAGGACTTGAGCCTGAATGGTCACGTCGAGTGCTGTCGTCGGCTCATCGGCGAGCAGCAATATTGGATTACAGGCGAGTGCCATCGCAATGACTACGCGCTGCTTCATGCCGCCTGAAAACTGGTGTGGATACTCATTGTATCTTTCAGCCGGGATGCCCACCATTTCAAGCATTTCTCGCGTTCTTTGCGCGGACTCGGCGCGCGTGACTTTATTGTGCAACCCGATAGCTTCGGCTATTTGATCGCCAACTTTTTCAATAGGGTTGAGCGCCGTCATCGGGTCCTGAAAGATCATTGCTATTTTGTCGCCGCGTATTTTGCGCATCTCTCTTTCTGATAGCGCCATGATATCCTGGCCCTGGAAAATTATCTTTCCGCCGCAGAATTTCGCCGGCGGCGTCTGCAGGATGCGCATGATTGCGCGCGCAATCGTCGTCTTTCCGGCGCCCGTCTCCCCGACCAATCCGATTGTTTCTCCTTGCTTGACGTTAAGGTCTATACCATTTACAGCGTAGATGACGGCTTCATCCGTATGATACTCAATGGCCAAATCAGAGATTTCAAGTATATTATTAGCCACCCTTACACCTCAATTCTTAAGCCGCGGATCGAGCGCGTCTCGGAGTCCGTCGCCCAGCAGGTTGAAGGCGAGAACAATAATCATAATGCAAACACCGGGATACAGTGCAAGCGCTCCATGATCCCGCATTACATTCCTCGCGTCTGCGGCCATACAGCCCCACTCCGGGATCGGGGGCTGCGCGCCGAGTCCTATAAAGCTAAGCGCCGACCCGGCAAGGATATTCATTCCGATATTCATCGTAACAAAAACAATCAGCGGCGCTATGGCGTTCGGGATGATGTATTTCCGAATAATGCGTGAACTGCCGGCGTTAATGGCCTTTGCCGATTCTACATACTCCATTTCGCGAATCGAGAGGATTGAAGCGCGCATCATGCGGGCAGGCAACGGCACCATGGCGATGCCTATCGCCAATGTTGCATTCGTAAGGCTTGGCCCCATTACAGCCGCGAGGGTGATACAGAGCAGGAACATTGGTATACTCTGATAGATATCAAAAAAACGCATAGTCAAGTTGTCGACCCATCCGCCGTAATACCCCGCGATAGCACCTATTATAATGCCAATAACAGAGGCCATAGCTGTTGAAACGACACCGAGCTGCAGCGATTGGCCGGCGCCATATATAAGCCGGCTCAAAATGTCCCGGCCCAACTGATCGGTTCCCAGGAGGTGTTCACGGCTGGGCGAAGCATAGGTATTCGCATAATCCGGCTGGTCATACGGATACGGCGCGATTACAGAGGCGAACACTGCTACTAAGATAATCGCAATAATAATAAATAGACAGACAATCGCCACTTTGTTTTTTTTCAGCCGATGCCAGGTCTCGGAAAATCGCGACTGCTTTTTCCGCCTTACTGTTTCGTTCACTACGCCGCACTCCTCTCAGGTTTTTTCTTTTCGGGCTTTTTCTTCTTTCCTGCGTACTGTGCGCGTATTCTCGGGTCGACAATAGCAAACGCAACGTCGGTAAGAAGCAGTACGATGCAGAATAACGTTGAAATGAAAAGAACGCTGGTCTGAATAACCGGGTAATCTCTTCCCATAAGAGCGGTAACCGTATAACTGCCGATTCCCGGTATGCCGAAAATCACCTCGGTTATGAGCGAGCCGCCCAGCGCAAAGCCAAAAATCCCTCCAATCGTCATAATAATAGGTATCACGGCATTTTTAAGTCCATGCCTGTACAGCACCTTGTTTTCTGTTTGCCCTTTTGCGCGGGCCGTCGTTATAAAGTCCTGCCTTATGACTTCCAGCAGATTTGACCTCATTTGTCTTGCGATAGACGCGGCATAAGCCAGCGCGTTCGAGATACACGGCAAAATCCACGCTGTCCAGCCGTCTATACCTGCCACCGGTAAGATTTTAAGTTTTACACCGAAAATTTGAATCAGCAGCAGCGCAAACCAGAAAGGCGGCATTGAAACGCAAAACAGCGAGCCAAAAATCGCAGCATTATCCTTCCATGTATATTGATGCGTCGCCGCGTAGATGCCAATTGGTATTCCGATTAAAATAGCCAGCACCATGCTAATGCTGACAAGCAAAAGCGTGTATGGGAATCGCTGCAGCATCTCGCCCAAAACAGGGCTTTTTGTCCTGTACGACGTGCCTAAATCACCTCTCAAAAGGTCTTTCATGTAATTGCCATACCTTATGATAAACGGATCGTTGAGCCCCATTACTTCTCTTAGCGCCTCTACTTCCTCTTCCGAAACCTGATTGCCCGCCAATAATCTCGCAGGATCTCCCGGCGTGATAACAATAAATAACTGTACCACGATCGTGATACCCAGCAGGGTAGGAATCACCAGGAACAGGCGCTTGATAATATACCTTAACATTTTATTCCCCCATGCTATTTCACAGATATGTTGAGCGCGATTACCGATTTCAAATGTAGTCTCATACAAAAAGTTGCTGAGCACTATAGACCCGATATCATTAATTATCACGATGACTATGGTACTCCCATCAATGAGTGAATACGCTCTAATGGTCCCTCCTTGATAAGCACCTCGTAGACCTTGTTTTTCCTATCCACCTCGTTGACCTTGTCAACTCTTTTCGCCTCTTCCCAATCCCAGCTTTCCAAATTTGGAAAAACAACCAGCTCACGCCATCTTGTTATATCGGTTAAAACACGCGGCGCCATCGGATCGGGTATCGCCGCCGGCATCTCCTTCCGCCACTGAACGCCGAACCAATCCTCTCCCCCCTCTTCAAAAGGCGGGGTTTCCAGATAGCCAACAGGTAAAATCATATGCAGACCTTTTGACAGATCCGGCAGATGATCCGGTATTTCATGCCTGTAGCATTTCAGGATATTTTCTCTTTCAGTCATGTCTATTCCCTCAATGCGTTTTATAGTAATCTCTTACGTAATCAAAATAAAAATCTTTGATGAGCTCAGTTCTCTTTTGCCCTTCAACATTTGAAGGATCCGCCATAATCATTGCGCTGAAGACAAATGTGCCGCCTGGAGCAAATGTGTCGACATATTCGTATAAATGCTCCCTCAAATATTCCATATCGCAATTGGGATTCCCAAGCATACCCTGATTGTCCCAGCATCCGTTGAGCGTAAGTTTACCCGTGTATTTTTTCTTGATTGAGACCAGATCGTTTGAAACCTGCGCCGGGTTCCAGCTGATGATACCGATATCCAGCCAATCGTCGATGAAGCACTCAGATTTGCCGCAGTCATGTCTGTCAAGCAGCACGCCGTTTTCGAGCGCTAAATCGGCATGTTTTTTGTGGAACGGCTTAACGATCGTTTTGTACATATCGAGCGAGATAAACGGCGCTCTGTACGCCGAGTCGTCGTCCATGATCGTATAGATCTCAGGCTTAACGTGTTTTATTTGCTGGCGCATAACCTCAAGATAATGCTCAGAGATATAATCAAACAGCGCAATTACCTCATCCGGCTCTTCATACATCGCAATGAGTGCGTTTTCAAAACCCATAAAGCTGACAAGCGTAAGAAAGTAGTCGCCGCCATGGCATCCAACCGCTTTGTTTACGCGGTCGAATTTATCGGTCTGCTTTTTGTAGTACCCCACCCAGTCACGACCGGACAAATCCGGGTTTTTTATGTAATCACGCCATTTTGTGATATCGTCAAACAAACTGCTGCCCGGGCGCGGCATCGCTCCGGAGTTGATCTCCTTGCTGCCCACATATTCAACACCATAAACGGTTGTTATCGGGCCATCGGGCGCCATAACCGGTGCAATCATTTCCTCTGTAATCATTTCCATACATGGTTCAAAAAACATTGAGGGAATATACTCAGGCATTCCCGTTCTTAGAAGCTGCAGATAATTTTCTTTCGGTGTAATAGTCATGGTATTTTTCACTTCCCTTTGTTACCAATAGTTTTAGGCGCGCAGGATTTGTTTACATTAACAACATACAAAAACGGAGCGCGCATCATTTATATGCGTATCCGCGATCTTTATCGTAAAGCTCTCTGCTGTAGGCATAAAATTCGCACTCAGCATCCCACATCAGTTCGGGTTCCATCGCAAAAACGCTGGTGAAGAAGCCGCCGTTTCCGCAATACAGATCGACAGTTTTCCTGACCGCCGCCACGACCTCTTCTTTGGAATACTTTCCGGTGGGTTCAAAACCTTCAATATTTGTGTTAAACCCTATTTTATCGCCGAATTTTTTCTTCATTTCAGGTATATCGACAGCCCGGCGCTGGATTTGCAGATAGTCGATGCCCAGCTCGCACATGTAAGGTAAAAAGCGCGTGATGTTGCCGCAGCAGTGATGCTGGAAAGCAACGCTCTTTGATCGGATGTGGTCGACAATCCGCTTTGTCGGCGGCAAAACGATTTCCTTCAGCATTTGCTCACTGAAGAAGGTGTCTTTTTCGGTTCCCCAGTCGTCATGATAGGAAACCACGTGAATCGGCATAGCCGCATACAGCAAATCGAACATCTCAATTGTGTGATCGGCAAACTTATCCAAAAAGGCTATTACAGCTTCAGGCTCTTCAGCAAAGGCAAGCATCCCCTCTGTGTATCCGCCGAGAATAGCGATAAGCCCTTCGGTTAGCCCCTGTCCGAAATTCATATTGACGACTTTACCGGGAACATATGTGTTATTCAGGAAATCTTTCACCTTGTCAGCCCAGTCGTATTCATCGAACACGGGAAAAGCAAGGTCGACATCCCAACGCGTGATATCCTTCAGTCTGTGCGTACCCGGAGTGACCATCGCGCCCCCAACCTGTTCGACAAATGTCCACGAAACACCGAACCAATCGATTATCTCCTGCTTGTCCGCTATTCCTTGATGAAAATTTTCGCTTTTCTTCTCTGTGATTTTTTCGGAAAACAACATTCTGTGGCTCACCATCTGGAAATCCGACAAAGCACTCGGCGCCCAAACGGGCGTTTTGTGCGCCGTCGCGAGTTTAAAGTTTTCCACCGGTTGTATAGGATAGTCAAAGATAGGAACCTCTGCTTTTTCCATACTCATGGGCAACATGCACGTCTGTGTTTTAACGCCCGACGCTTTATAAGGAATACGTGGATATTTCAATTCTAACCTCCGAAATCACTTTTGCCGGCCAGTGGGGCGTATCGGGCATCAGTGGTTTTTCATATGGACATGGAACTCTTCTCCTGTATCTCCTCACTTTCATATTCATCGATAAGTTCGTTGTCATGTCCATGACGCTTTTATAACAAAATTTTAGCACCCTATTCTAATATCATATATGTCCTGCAAACAGAAATATTGTATAATATTACTATACCGGCAGTATGGGCATGCCGCTTTAATTAATGTTATTGCATAATTTTTTAACATATTGTAAAATATAGAAAGTTTTAGATATGCATCAGGAGGACAGGGAATGAAACTAAACGTCAGGCTCATATTGGATTCATTAAACTATCCGATTGACCATATTATCGGCAACCCTGATAAGCAAATGGACATCTATGATGTCTATCCTTTTGTACCTGATCACGCTTGTACTCAGGGCTGCATACTCTATGTAGCAACCTGGGACAAAGTGCGCAATGTTGAGGTTTTGCCGAAATACCTTATATGTATAGGCGGCGGCAGCGCTGCTAAAAAGCTTTTCGAAAAACATTCAGCAGAAGGTGTCGTCCTTCATGAAGAGAGCGACGTCCTGCTTCTTCAGCTAGAGATTCAGGAGATTTTCACCAGGTACAATACCATTGAGCGGGAACTGTTAAACGCGCTGATTGAAAACATGCCAACGCATACTATTTTAAATGCCTGCGCTATGTTTCTAAAGTGTCATGTCGCTTTATACAGCGCCGATTATTCACTTTTAGGATATAGCGATAATTTCATGCCGGGAGAAAATGAAAGCATGTGGCAGGATACTTTGAAGGCAAACAAAAGCGTAATGACTCATTTCCCGCGCGACAAGGTGCACGCGCTGCCATCTAAGAATAACGACTTGCCAAAATCAACTTTTTTAGATATTGATAACATTCCAAACCATATCAGCATTGGCTTTGATTATGGATATTCGCGTGTTGCCACGATTGTATTCTGTGAAATTAAAAAACCGATATCGGAACATCATCAATGGCTGGTTGATTATATTGCTGATATCCTGCACCCAATGATCATGGAGCGCTATAACACATTTCTCGACATCCGCAATTTTTTCAGGACAAGTGTCTCCGCGGCGCTTCGATACTTAACTATTGACTCAACCTTCTTACAGAATAATCTTGTACGACTTGGATGGGAGAAAAATGATTATTACCAGATAGTTCTTGTAAAGCTTCCTGCCGCTCTGCAAAATGTCAGTCATTTACTCTATAATTATGAAGATGTGTTTGCAGGCTCTTATTCTGATTGTATAGCTCTGTATCATGAGATTTATATTCTAATACTGCTACACGGAAACGCTTGCGATCAGCTTACCAGACATACTGCAACATTAAGGAAACAACTGGTCATGGATAAAGGTGTTTGCAGTATCGGGATGCGTTTCTGCGATTTTACAGAGATAAAAATGCAGTATGATCTGGCAAATATTCCTTTTCGCATATCCACCAAACCGCGCAGAATAAATTACTATAGCGATTATATGACAACGCACCTTATCTATGAGTTGAGTTCCTGCTTCCCAATCCGAGCAACCTGTCATCACGTAGCCATCAGAATCGAGGAGTATGATATTGCAAACGGCACTAATTTTCTCTTAACACTTGAAACATATCTTATGAACAACAAAAGCCTCATGGCAGCTTCAGAAAAACTTTTTATACACCGCAGCACCCTCACATACAGACTCAAATGCATAGAAAAAATCGTACCGATGAATTTAGATGACCCATGTCAGCGTTTCCATATCCTGCTTTCATGTGTAGCGCTGCGGATTCTAGATAAAAGTGAAAATGATTTATCTCCAAAATCCTCGGGTTCGCATAACGACGCGTCAAAACACGCCTAATATATCAATAAATCGTAAAAGATAATAAAAACTGCCGGCTAGGCCGGCAGTTGTCAAGAGGTTATTAAGTGAAGACGCTCTGTTTCCAGAGCGTCAGATTACGGATAATAAGTTTGAAATCGGCGTGCGCAAACATTCACGAGCACTATGCTCAACTGCTTCATCCGTCAATCGGTATAAAATAAGCGAAGCATCACCAATTTTTACATCAAAATATCCTGCCGATGCCAGATTAGCGCCGGCAATGTCACTAACTGTGCCCACTGCACCCGATGTCGGTGACATGGAATCTACTGTCGCTACCGGCAAGTCGAAACCAATCATTTCGAGGTCTTCATTGTCGTCAAACTCTAAATCCGATGGAAGCTGAGCGGTGAGCGTTAACGCATCATTCGACCCGCCGCCGGTTATTTGGTTGGGATTAGGCAATTCGAGAAATAGTAGCGCCAATATCCCAGCAAGAAATAAAACAGCCAGTATTAACCCAACTACAAGCGGCCACCCATTAATCATACCAACCAGCAGGTTTTTCGGACAAGCTGATGTATATCGTTTTAAGCTGGCTATATGCTTCCAGTGCAGAAACATCATTCTCCCGTCCATATCCTGATTTTTTATAGCCTCCGAACGGAGTTCCTGCCGGAGCGAGATGAAATTCGTTGATCCAAAATAGTCCTGCATCAATTGCATTTGCAACTCTTAAGGCTCGAGTAATATCTTTTGTCCAGCATGCGCCTGCGAGTCCATAGTCTGAGTCATTTGCCATCTCGACAACCTCAGCTTCTGTATCAAATGGAATAACCACCAGAACAGGACCGAAAATCTCTTCTCTTGCCACTGTCATATCATTAGTGACATTAGTTAACAGTGTTGGCATCAGATAATGCCCCTTATTATACGGAGGATCAGACAAGCGCTTTCCTCCATATGCTAAAACAGCGCCTTCTTTTACACCTGTAGCAATATACCTTTCAACAGTCTCCAATTGTTTATCGCTAATAAGGGTGCTCATTCTTGTGTCTTCATCAAACGGGTCCCCAACTTTAACACATTTGAAAATTTCCACCAACTTTTCAACGACATTATGATAAATCGATGCGTGCACAAATAATCTTGACCCGGCGTTACAAACCTGTCCTTGCCCATATAAAATTGCGAGTGCTGCACCTTCAATTGCCTTTTCCATCGGCGCGTCCGGGAATATTATGTTCGCAGATTTCCCTCCAAGCTCCATAGTCAGCGGAATGACTGAATCCGCAGTATTTCTTGAGATTCGTTTACCGACTTGCGTTGAACCGGTAAAAGCTATTTTCGAAATCTTGGGATGTGACACTAATGACTCGCCAATCAAACTGCCTTTTCCTGTAATAACATTTAGTACGCCCGGCGGAATAATATCTTTAATAATATCTGCAAACGTTAAAAGTGAAAGTGGTGTTAGTTCAGCAGGTTTAATAACTACACAATTTCCCGCCGCAAGAGCTGGCGCAAGCTTCCACCCTGCCATCAAAAGAGGAAAATTCCACGGTATAATCTGACCGACAACACCTAAAGGTTCTCTGTTGACAATGGTTATATAACTTCCTTCTTGCTTTGAGGAAGAACCGGCAGCTGATCTGATTAGACCTGCAAAATACTTGAATTGATCAACCGTTGCCTGCAAATCCTCTCTTATTTCAACGATAGGTTTCCCACTGTTCGCCGTTTCAACATAAACAAGGTATTCTTCATTTTCTGAAACCTTTTGGGCAATATTCAGAAAGATTTCACTGCGTTCTTCGCGGCTTATGCTTCGCCATGTTTTAAAAGCTTGTTCTGCCGCGTTAACGGATCGGTTAACATCTTCAGGTGAACCTTCAGCAACCTCAGCCAACAACTCACCTGTTGCTGGATTTTTAATCTCTTTCCATGTCCCAGAGGCGGAGTCATGAAATTCACCATCTATAAACAAGCCTATTTTCTTTGTTTTCAGATTCATTCTTAGCCCACCTTCGCATCATATTATTTGTTGGTCTCAGCAGCATCTATAATAATCTTCTGAGCAAGGCGACATAGTTTTGCACCTTCTACGTGCCATCAGCATGGTGCTTCAAATACAGTCTATACCACGAACTAGCGTAATGCTACACAAAACAACACCCTGCGTTTTGGGCAAGGTGTTGTGTGTTATCATATATATTAAATTATAGTGGACAATTTATTTCAGATCCAATTCCCTATCAGTCAAAAGACAGATCGCTTCTGCCGATAATATCGTCCTGCAGTTCTTTGCTCATTTCCACAAAATAAGCGCTGTAACCAGCAATGCGCACCACGAGGTCCCGATAGTCCTCCGGTTTCTTTTGCGCAGCAATCATCGTTTCTTTGCTCGCTATGGTAAACTGGCTTTCTACGCCTTTTCGCTGGACATAATCCTCAATAAGCGCAATTAAATTATCGCGCCCGGTTTCTCCGGCTATAGCGGAGGGGGAAAATTTCCAGTTGAGGAGCGTGCCGTTTGTTGCCCGGGCATGATCAAGGCGGGTAACGGATTTGCATATAGCACTGGGGCCGCGCACATCATGAGAACAGCATTGCGTATGTACGGCACCACAGTTGTCTGAAATTGGCTCCCCAGCCATACGTCCGTCGACCGAAGCCCATTGACTCATGCCAAATTCAACATTTCCAACCGAACAGTATATTCCCGGTGTATAGACGCCTCCATGCGCAGTCTTCCGGTCCTCTATATGTTTACAAAACGTATCCATACCGAATTTTGCAAGTTCATCCGCATAAATGTCATCATTTCCATAATGGTGCACACGGTCACTGTTGACATAAGCATACAGTTGGCTGTAATCCGACCAATTGTCCTTACAGGCGTCCAGCAGCGTTTTACCTGTAATTTTCTTTTCATCAAAAACCAACTGCTTAATAGTCGCAAGACCATCACCGACCGTTCCAATTCCAACACCCTCAACGCCAGTGAAGTTTCTTCTGGCGCCGCCGGCAGAAACGTCAATACCCTTTTCGATACAGTTGTCCATAATTGTTGACAGGAAAGGCAAAGGCTTTACTGATTGCTGCGCATAATCCAGTGCATTGAGCACGCTCGTCATTTTATCGCACCAGTATTCCATTTGTTTATCATATGCTTCTTTAACCTGTTCAAAATCAGTAAAATTTTCAAGGCTGCCCGTCTGTTTTCCAAGTCTTCCACCAATTTTACCGCAGATCTCCCAGCGTGCGCAGCCAGGCCCGCACTCAAAGCATCTGCCGTCATTGATCGCAAGCTCCAGCACTTTTGCGATATTCATGTACCCCGCGTCCTTCCAACCGTATTCCTGACCGGGTACATCAGGTTCAACACAGCCAACGGCATGATAGTCGCGGCAGTCGGCAATTTGACGCCCTACCGTCAGCATTGAAGGAATCGTAACATCGTCATTAAATATTTTCGGCTCACCGGTCCCTATCCTGATAACATTGACTGTTTTTACTTTTAGTTCCCATGGAGATGCGGCGTGCAATCGTACGGCAATCCATGGATTTATAATACGGGTATGTGCGTGTGCATCTAAAAACATATACGTTAAGTCATTGGTGCCGTCCATACCGTCTCTCTTAATTCCGCCAAGCGTCAGGCATGGCCCGCCGATACCGCCGTTTCCAAAAATCGCGACGCATTTGTGATCTCTTAGTTTATTCATATCCCATATTTTGATCATAAAGCACTCGATAAGCTCCTGCATTAATTCACGGGTAGCAGTGTTGCTTTCAAGATCGTTTTTATAGAATGGATACATATATTGATCAAAACGCCCATAAGAAATAGAATGCCCGTTAGACTCCATCAGCACAAGCGTGTTGGCCAGATGGACCATCTGAATCGCTTCCCAGAATGTGCGTGGGGGATTGTCCGAAATCCATGCGCAATTTTCTGCAATCTGAAGAAGCTCGTTTTTACGCTGCGTGTCGCTTTCAGCCGCTGCCTTCCCTCGGGCAAGATCAGAAAAGCGGCGAATATAATCAGAGCCCGCCTTATTTACAATCAAAACCGCTTTATAAAAGATAATTTTTTTAAAATCTTCTGGTTTAGAGCTGTCGAGTTTTGAGAGCTGTTCCTCAATTTCTGCGCGTATCCTGCCGAATCCTTTTTTCAGAATAAAGTCATAATTGATTCCCAGATGCCCCGGACCGGACCGCAAGACGCCCACATTGGAAAAAAGTTTTTTCCCTGCGTGCGAACCTTTTAGCTCCTCGTCGGAGAGCATGGCCATGGCTGTATCCTCAACCGTTTGGCCACGCCAGAAATCTTGTAACGATTCCAGCTTTTCCAGGGTTTCGGGGGTGTTTGTGAAGTAATCGTGCGTACGCATCTCACTATACCCCATCAGACCGTTTTTGATCTCGTCAACAACCCAGTCCACGCCGAATTCAGGGAACACCGGAGCGGCCTTCTTGTCACATCCCAAACAACCTACAATCAATTCATCATCGTAAATGAAAATCGGGCTTTTCTGCAGGTGATTGGCAAACGCATAAGCAGCCTTCATGATCTGCGGTTCTGCGAGATGTTCTTTATAGGCTTCGGTATAATATACGGCCCTGTCGGCTGTAACTTCTCCATTTGTTGTTCGAGGCGTCTTATTCAAAATGCGATTAATTCTCGGAAAAGGGGACGGATTAGGTGTATTGCCCGAAATTCCGATACCCCAAACTTTATCAAACGGCTCAATTTCTTCCGGATGCGTGTCAACCTGATTCGCTGAAACGTATGTATCAGCCTCTATTCGTTCCGAGTTTTCCTGTGCTATATTTGCTGAATGGATGTTTGTTCCCATATGAGCACCTTCTTTCAATCAGAGATATTGCCAGCTTCCATTCTATTTATATCTTAAATCTAGCACAATTAGGTGATTTTATAAATAAATAATGATAGAACAGCTATCAAACTCAGATTGATACCCAGGTTATTTCCATTCCTTTTTTGTGGTATTGATATCGTTGTCAAAAATGTGATATCCTTAAATAATGAAAGCTCTGAAAAGGGGTAGCGAGCGATGGATAAAAGGCAGTTGCAGTACTTTCTTGAGATCTGTAAATGTGGGAATTTATCTCAAGCAGCAAAAAAATGCCATGTCTCGCCACAGGGTATCAGTATGGCGATTTTCCGGTTGGAAGATGAGCTTTCCTGCCGGTTGTTCAAACGCACGCCCAAGGGAAGTTCTATGACAGAGCACGCTGAACTTTTACTCCCATATGCTGAAAAAATTATGACACTTTTCTCCGAATGTGAGGATTGTTTCATACGAAACAGACAAATGAAACAAACGCTGACCGTTTATTTTGCATACGGCACATTAAGCGAATTCGCAACCCCGATCGTTAAAAAATGGCGTGATGAAAATCACGACATTTTATTAGATATTCAAGAAAAGTCGGAACTTCTCTGTGATAGTGCCGTGGAAAAGCAGGATGCCGAGCTGGCTCTTACCATTGGCCCTATAGACGAGCAAAAGTTCGAAGACAACATTCTCTTTTCTGTTCCTGATTGCAGACACGCTGTCATTGTTTACAAAAGTCACCCTCTTGCCCAAAAGGAAACCATATCTGTCAATGACTTGCGGGGTATTCCTGTAGTGCTTCTAAACGATGAGACGAAAACCGGCTCGGTTTTTATCTCTCTTTGCAAAGAAGCAGGCTTTACGCCAATGATATACACTAAAGTCGGAGAGGCTTTGTCTATATTCGATATGGCTGAAAACAACGTCGCAGTCGGAATATCCACCACATATCTTGCAAAACGGCTTCATCGCGAAAATGTTCGGGCTATACCGTTCGATGACAACAGATTTACATGGCGTATTCTTTTGATCAAAAAAAAGAACACGCACCTTTCTCCGCCGGCACGTTTGTTTGAAAAAATGTTGCTGCAAAATAAAAAGGTGTTTACTCAGAAACAGGCCTGACAGCTGGTTGATATATTTTTATATCAGTTTTCTCTATTTTTATTCTTAACGAAAAAGGCTGTGGCAATACCCATATTCTCGACCTAAATAGCCATGTTATATTGACAACGCCAACTATTTTCAGTACTATTTTATTATAGCATCCTTCAACAACCAGTATAAATTCTGTATACGGCTACCCGCACCTTGTTTTATTGTCAATATCACAAAGCTACGAGGTGGATAATCGTGGATATTTCATTAAATATCATTCTGGACACCCTGAGCCACTACAGGTATGAATCATATGTTGAACTGCCTTCGGACATCACTTTTAACCGCATTTCCATTTTATTGAGGGATATAAAAAATACACAGCACAATTGTCTGTATGTATGCCTCCTATCCGACGCATTGCAGGTGATCGACGAAAAACCAGGATTGTTTTATGTCTGCCTGCGCGACCGTATCCATGACGAGCGCGAGACAAAGGAATATCTCAACAACATGATTATCATCAATGAGAATCTTGAACTCGATCGTCTGTTTTCTGAAATTCAATTTACGTTTGTGCTTGTCAATGATTGGTATCAAAATATGCAGGACGCAGTTATCCGCCAAAGAAGCATGCAGGATATCATTACGATGAGTGAATCCGTCATCGGCAATTTTATTACAGTCACAGACACCGCGTTTTCCCTGCTTGCGTTTACAAAAGGGCTCCAGACAGATGATCCACTGCAAAATGCGCTTGTACAAAACGGCTATCACACTGAGGACGCCATCAAGACATTTAAAAAACTCAAACGGTTCGACGTCTGGATGAACACCGGCGGGCTTGTCATAAATACCGACTGCAATATTTACAAATATGACGCTGTCAGTAAAATATTCGTATTCAACCAGACTTATTTTACGCATGTGGTGATGCTATGCGACCACCGCAAACTGACGGCAGGTCTCATCGATCTTTACAATCACCTTATTAATATGCTCAGCTTCTATATCACACGAAACTGGGAAAAGGTTAAAAATTTCGACCTTATGTATAGTTCGCTGGTGATGGATCTGATTGGGGGGAAATTATCAGATCAAAACGCCGTTGTGACGCGGGCGAAATTCATCGGTATACATCAGCATGACCAATTTATCGTCATGCTTCTTTCCGGCGATAACGGAAGCGATTCTGTTATCCCCGGACTGATGGCTACGGAAATAACAAAAATGTTCTCCCATATCCGGCCAATCTATTTTAATGGCCAACTAATGCTTTTATTGCATCATCCCGACATAACAGCCTTTATTGCCGAACAGGATATGAACAACAGTCTCAACAGTTATTTTCAAAAATACGGCGTATTTTGCGGCGTAAGCGAAATCTTTGACAACCTGCTTGACCTTTCCCAGGCGTATCGTCAGGCGGAGCTGGCGCTCAACAAAAGCACTGCCTGTCAAAAACGCTTCATCAAATGGGCCAATTCGCCCGAATGGAGCAATATCGCATTGTTTGATACATATTATACAAGTTGCATGCTGGATCAAAGCGAAGATACTCAAAAGCTCTGGATAACGAGTAAATATGGCAAAATGCTGCTTGAATTGTATCGTTTGGATATGGAAAAGAATATGAATGATTTCGAGATACTCTATGTATATCTGATGAACGAACGCCGGACGACCAAAACAGCAAATTGTCTGCATATGCACCGAAATAACGTTGTTTATCGAATCAACAGGATCGAAAACATGCTGAATATAAACCTCGACAATAAGCAAACAAGAATGAATTTGGTTTTAACTTTTCAAATGATTGAGTATTTCGGCTTTACAGACAACAGGTGGCGCACCGAAAGCCGTCAAGCAGCAGATATCAACTGAGTCTAATCAATAAATATATTGTTTACCCGGGATAAAGTAAAATTTGTCCCGGGTTTTCAAATTCTTATAATCAACCAGGAGAATATGCGGGCATTATTGCCATTATTATAATTAACAATTTATCTATTGTGAATATATGTTGTCATTACACACTAAATTAATTGATTTGATTGTGCGTTTTAGCATTATTTTTAATCTTACAATATTACAAGCGAGGACATCTGGTGCATATTTTATGTCATTTAGCTTATGCTTTAACAACTTGCATAATTACCTATACGTGCATTTTGTTATTAGTCTAATGGTTGTTTTTTGTTACTCAAATAAATCACGGTTAATTTGTATACATATACATATTTTTGTATTTCATCTATATATATTGAGAAAATAATTCAAAATTACTAAAGACGCAAGCTTTTTAAAAGAATAGTATGGATATAACAGAAAGCATATTTTTTACTGTACAGGCGGGCGTTAAGCCCAAGCCTATTCACAATTATGCAGATAGCATCACTACCCGGTCAGCAAAACAACCTATTAATACATCAAGGCTTATGGCGTAATTCATCAAGCTTCTGTACATAAACGTATAAATAACCTGTTTGACCACAATTTCATCATTATACACCATGCCGATTCTTTTTGGAGGTGAATAGAGATTGGACAAACATCCCGCTAAAAGAAGCCTTCTCAAGATCATGCTTGCGGTCGTCGTTAACGTGGCGCTGATTACGGCATTAATCATATTCCTGTCAAGCGGAAAAGAAAGCGTTCTATGGTCTATTGTGCTTACGTCAGCATGTCATATCGTCCTGTGTTCAACCTTAATCTATTTTTTACACTCAAACAGTGACTGTAACTTCTTTTTCTGACGTTTTATCGCCGAAATATAATCACAGCCGTTTCTCATCATCAATAAAGCACAGGGAATTGCCTTGGCGCAGGCAATTCCCTGTGCTTTATTGATGGAAATACATTTAAACAGCTGCTATTTCTGCCGGATACAAATCAATTGGCTGAAATAGTAATACATATTTTACCCGATTGATAACAAGCGGGTGCGAAAGCTAATAAACAGTGTTGGACATATCCCGTATTTTATTTATTGCAGCGGCTGTCTTCTGTTCTTAACCGACTTTCTCGGCTTTATCCTTGCGGAAGGTAAAAGTGATCAGGAAAGTAATAATCAGCAGGATACCGGCAACGATATACGCCATATCATAATTCTTTGTAGCGTCAAAAACGGCCGCCGCCGTCATGGGGCCGATGACGCCGCCGAGTCCCCAGCCGGTCATTATCAGGCCGTAATTGACTCCGAAGTTTTTCATACCGAATAGATCTATGACATTTGCCGGAAAGACGGAAAAACCGGCGCCGTAGCATAACCCTGCAACCGCGATACCCACCGCCAGCAGAGCGATGCTTCCATAAAACGTAAACAGCAGCATATTGACGGCCTGCAGTCCAAAGATAATCCGCATCAGGTTGATACGCCCGATCTTGTCGGACACCAGGCCTCCCAGAATTCTGCCGGCGGCATTGAATACGGCCAGCAGGATCACCATATAAAAACCGCCCTCCCAGGAAATCTGAACCTTGGCGATATTTGCTGCGTGTGCGATGATCATGAGGCCCGCCGACGCAGAAAACATAAACATGATCCACAGCCGGTAGAAACCGGATGTCTTCAGCACATCCTTGAGACCCTTGTCTGGCGCCGGAGCGCCCGCGGCCTTCTGCACCTGCTTTTTTGCCGTCCCATGGCTCGTTGGGATATATCCCGCGGGCGGATTCGTCAAAAACTGGGACAAAACCACCATGAGGACCAGTGCGCCGATGCCTACGTAAATAAATGTTTTCGATATGCCGACAGAATTAAGCAGCGAATTGGCAAGCGGGGAGTATACAACTGCGGAAATCCCGATGCCGGCAACGGATACACCCGTTACCATCCCTTTTTTTTCGGGGGGAAACCACTTGACGGCCGGAGGAACTGTAGCTACATTCGCGGTTCCGATGCCCGCCCCGGCAATGATACCAAAGGTAATAACCAGCATGACCGGAGAGACAAATATCCCCGAAAGGATGATTCCGCACCCCATCATGACGGAGGCGATAGTTGCGGTAATTCTGGGCCCCTTGGTGTCCTGAAGCCTTCCAAATATCGCCATGGCGATGACGAAGGTGACGGTTACAAACGTATAGGGCAATGAAGCCTGTTTACTGGTCCAGCCCAAATCATTAATTAATGCCTTGCTGATAATGCTCCAGATATAAAGAATTCCAATGATGAGATTAATGCCAAAAGAGGTGCTTAATACAGCCCACGGTTTAAAACGTGACGTTTCCTTCATTATGTTTATTCCCATCCTTACAGTGTTATTTTATTACCCTCAGCGAAACTCGCCTAATCGGGCTATATCTGTCAGGTTATGCAAACAGTTGCTTCGCCTTGAACAGCAGGCAGCCGCCGCTGCACACGCCGAGTTCGCGATGGTAGCAGTCTTTGCATTCCTCTGATGTCCAGAGGCTGATCGCGGGCCTGTCCACAGTCTTGATATAATAATCTCTAAGCTCTCCTATACTGCGAAAATCGCGGATATCCCGCTTTGTGTACTCCGACAGGCCGAAGCACCGTATCGCATGAAGATCGGGCAGGATGTCTATAACCGGCGTACAGTTATGCATCTCGCAGACGATGCTGCGCTGCCAGAACTCCTCCGAGTATCTCTTGGATAAAGCAGCGTAAAAGACATCTTTTGCGGACATCATACTGTCATACTCATCCTTTGTCAGCACACAGCCGGGCAAAAAGTTGCAGTCGAATCCCGTTAAAACGCCGCAGCGTATCATGTCGCAGACAAACCGCATCGCGACCAGTTTCATCTCACGAAAATACTCCAGTGGGCTCTTCCCGGAGAGTTCGCCCTTCTGCGGCACCGATATGGACAGACGGATAACGTCAAATCCTATTTCATTCACAAGCGGGATCACGTATGAATAGTCAAAATCCGGCTTGTAAATATTCACGCTGAGCCTGAATCTGCCGTCGCCGGAATGCTCATTCTGAAAACGCAGAAGATTTTGCCGCATCTTATCAAAAACCTTCGCACCCATATCCTCCGGAGAATTGCAGTTGACGAGCATGCGAAACTTTGAGTCTTCAAGTATCTCCGGCGCAAGGCGTTCCAGTTCCACCCCGTTTGTGTAAATCATGACGAAGTTAGACCGGGGATCGTCGAGCGCTATGCGCAGGACCTCGTTTATATGCGTATAAAGCAGCGGTTCACCGCCAATAATGCCCACCTGCCGATCGCTGCTGTCGCTCAGGACAAAGTCCAGAGCCTTGCGGAAATCCTCAAGCGTCATCTCCTTTGGCGCCTTGTTTACAAATTCTTCGGCAAAGCAATAGGGACAGCGGAGGTTGCAGGCTTCGTTGACCATGATGTTGGCCATTATGTGTTTCTCCTTTTTGGGTTTAAACAGTTTAATCCAATACTGAATCATTAAGATTATACACTATAATACAATAAGCGCCCTACAAAGCGCCAATGGAATAGAAAATCGTTTTAGAGGAAAAGGCCGTAGGCTTTTGCTGTGCCTACGACCTTTCCCGATTGCTTAAGTAAGAGGAATATCTCCCAGATTGATATCGGCAGCTGCCGTATCAATGTCGTCGAAGGTTTTGCTCTTTTTGCCCGCTTTGATTTCCAGCTTGTACTTGCCGTCAGGCAGGTCCTCGAACCAGAAATCGCCGAAATGGTTGGTGGAAATGTTGTACGTCTTACCTGCGCCGGAGAGGTTGCATTCAGCGCCGATGACGACCTCGTCCAGAGTCGGATCAAAGACGGTACCCGCGATGAACTTCTTGGGCAAACCCTTATAGTAGACGCGGGGCTTCATCTTGTCCGCGATTTCCGGCTTGTAGAACTCGGCGTTTGCCATGAATTCCTTCGCTTCTTCGGAGTCTTCATCCGCGATCCGGATGCACAGCGTCGGACAGTTATCGCTGCATCTTGTCTCTTTCCAGCCGGCGTCGAGCAGATGCGCGCAGCCCGTGCACTTCTGAGCAATGTTCAGATCCTCGTTGAAGTAGATCACATCTTCATACGGACAGGCATCCTCTTCCAAACACCTGCGGCAGCCGGTGCATTTTACCGGATCGATAATGACTAGGCCGTCGTCCCGCTTGTAGATTGCGCCTTCAATCGGGCAGATTTCCATGCAGGTCGGGTTATCGCAGTGCATACACATTCCCGGCCTGTAAGCGACTTTTACCTTGGGAACCGTGCCGCGTACTTTCTCGTGCAGCTTCAGCCAGAACTGGCCGATCTCAGGCTCAGGCTTGGCAATCGGCGTCCAGTCGTTTGTCACATGCTCATCTTTGCAGCCGATCTGACAGCTGTAGCAACCGTTACACATACCGGTATCAATCAAGAACACTTTCTTTCCCATTATTTATTCCCCCTAACAACCCAGGCGGAAGCTTTCAGTCCGGAAGCCCTGTCGTATTCGCGGTTCCAAGCCTCGGGATATTCTTTTTTCCAGTTGTCATACTCCTCCATGCTGACCCGTTGTACATCGACCAAGAACGATGTGGTCGCCTGGCCTCCGGCATGCCTGGACGTAATTCCTTTCGGTGTGATGAGGTTGATTGCGCCGCCGCGGTCCAGCTTGCCCGGAATGATGATGTCTGTCCGGGCGCCGTGGTCGACGGAGACGGCTCCCGGCATGATGCGTTCTATGACCAGAGCTCCGCACAGTGTGGCGCCGCGTTCGTTGAACACCTTGACGATGTCGCCGGTCTTTATGCCTCTCTTTTCAGCATCTATAGGATTGATCCAGCACGGCTCGTAGAGATACCCGTCGAAGCCTCTGACCTTACCGGTCATCGCTTCCTTTGTCCATGGAATATCGTCGGCCTGCGCGTGGACGCGCCATCTCGGATGGTTGGTGATAATGAGCAGCGGATAAGTCCGCGCTCTGTCGCTGGAAAGGCGTTCGTCGTGGGTGATGCCCTTCTCGATCCACTGCGGGTACGGCGGACGCTCTTCGTCGTTGGGGAAATGCTTCTCAAGATTCGTTGAACAGAACTCCAATTTTCCTGTCGGCGTGGGCAGCGGATTGTTCACAGGATCCTTGTAGAACTCGTACATTCCGGCAGGAAGTTTTTTCCAGTTTTCGGAAACCGGAATTACCATGTAATCCTTCTCCTGGAACTCTTCCCATGAAGTGATCTTGTCAAAGTTCATCCCCTTGTAGACGCCTTCTACATACTGGTCAACTGTTCTGCCTATGGTGACTTCTTTTTCCATGCCGAGCTTCTTGGCAATCTCGACAACACATTCAAAGTCGCTCTTCGAATCGCCGATCGGCTTGATAGCCTGCCTCATATTGAGCATGGACTGGAAGTGTTCGCCGTCGCGAACGCACGGCATGACGTCGTCCACTTCGAGGGTGGTGTTCGCCGGCAGGACGATATCCGCGTAGATGCAGTCGTTTTCCAGCCACGGGTGCTGGGCCAGAACAAACTCAATCTGCGGGTCGCGAATCGTCATCCCGATATCAAAGCCGTCGCCCCAGCAGGTCTGACGGCAGGGGGTATCCGTCCACACCGCGTGGATCGGGGTGCCGTCATAGTCGATCTTTTCGTAAGTCGTTTCGAGGTCCCTGTCGTCGTGTTTGAGGTTCGGCTTGTTTTTGGTAGAACCCTGTATCATGCGAAGGTCACCTTTTTTACACGGATAGGTATACTTAACACACTGATCGATGGGTTCTTCCTCATGGCCACCCGTACCCCAGAACTCAAGGGACTTGTCTGTACCTTTCTTGATAGCTTCTTCGATGAGGGTCTTTGGTATAAGCTGCTTGCCCCATGCCTGCGGCGTGCCGCGGTGCGGATTGAATATCCTTTCATGGAGCTGGGGATCCTTCTGCTTGATCGTTTCAAAGGTTCCCGAATACTCCTGGAAGCCTTTCGAGGTGTCGGAATTGGCAATGTCGTAGTTGAGCTGGTCCCACGTAATGTTCTTCGGCATACCCATATAGGCAATCTGTGCATGATGCACACCCGGTTTGCCCAGGCCCTGCATGCCCAGTTGGATGCACTCCAGACGCGCCGGCTCGGTAGCATACGGCCCGCGGATAAATCCGCCGCCGAAGTAGTGGCCGGTGGATGTAGTCACCTTGGCCCAGTGCCTGGCCATAGCCTTGATCGTATAGGAGGGGACGCCGCACTTTTCGGAGGCCCATTTCGGCGTCTTCGGGACGCCGTCCACCTTGCCGAGCACATAATCTTCGATTTTGTCCATACCGACCGCGTGGGTGGCGACATACTCTTTGTCATATGTACCTTCGACAACCCACGTATAGATGATGGCCAGCTGCATCGCCGCGTCGGTATTCGGTAGGATCGGTATCCATTTGTCGGCGTGAACGGCCGCTGAATAGTTAAGGTCGGGGCAGATGTAAACCTGCTCAATGCCGCATTGATTCCAGAAGAACATCAGGCGGCTTGCAAACTGTCCGCGGAAGCCCCAGGGCGTAGTTTCAGGGTCGCCGCCCTGGAGGACGACCATGTCGGTGTTCTCGGTCATGTCGTTAACAAGGTTTTCAGCGGGAGCCATATTGCCGATAAAGCCCTTGCCCCACACATGCTTGGCGCCCCAGTACCAGCCTTCCCAGCTGTCCGGGTTTCTCACCTGCTGGGTGAAGCCGCCCATCTTGTCTAAAAGCAGCGTTGAGCAGCCGTGCGGCGCATGGATCAGCTTGCTTTCAGAGTGACCGTCGCCCTGAACCAGGATCGACATGGGACCGTATTCCTTGTGTAAGCGCTTAATTTCGGACGCGATGAGGTCGGTGGCTTCGTCCCAGGAAATACGCACGAACTTGCTGGAACCGCGGTTTTGGGTGTTGCGTTCGCCGTTCGGGTCCCAGTCGACGCGCTTCATCGGGAACGGCACACGGTTCGGGGAGTACGTCCTCTTCTTGTATGCCAGACCCCAGGGGGGCGGCACCGACTTGCTAAGCGGCCTGAATTTTACGCCGTTGCGCTCCATCTCCCAAGGGTTAAAGCTTTCGTAGTCGTACTTTGAATCGTAATGAAGCGGCCTGATGCGGACGACTTTCCCGTCCTTGACGTCGACGTGTGCGGGGCAGGCTCCGAAGATACCGCCGCTCAGGTTGATTGCCTTCACAACGGTCTTGTCGGCGCCAGCATTCGGGGGGGCTGTGCCGGGGATTGCTTTGGGGCTTTTTTTCTCTGACACGTAAATTCCTCCATTCTTTTTTTTGCTGTTTCTACCTTTACTCACGTATTAAGAGTACCGCAGATTTCAACACGCCTAAATGCCGATAGCAACATCTCCTCATCGTCACATAATTATCGGATAAAATATCCGTAGGACCTCTTCTATTTAATTATTGTATTATGCTATTCAAAATCACGAAAAATGATTTATTTGATTCTTTTTTTTAATAATAGCACTAAGTATTCATAAAATCAACCACATTATATAGAGATAAATTAATGTAATTAGTCAAATCAGCCTAAAACAAAGCGCCGAGTTACCGGCGACGCTTGACCAATATTTAACGTACATGTTAACGCGCATGCTTGACCGTGATATTAACAGATGATATAATCCTCCATAAAATCGGATACCCAGTTTATCCTATCCATATTTTTCGGATATATTAATGGGGGTACAATATTGGACATTGAGAATCTGAGATATTTCATATCCGTGGCTCAGCTTCTGAACTTCTCCGAAGCGGCCAGGCAAAACAATGTGCCCCAGCCGAAAATCAGCCGGAGCATACTTGAACTGGAAACGCAACTGGGCGCCAAACTTTTCTTTCGAACAAACAGGGACGTTTCTTTAACGCGTGAGGGCGAGACGTTTCTGCCATACGCGATTGATCTCGTGGATCTGGCGGTCAAGGCTTCCGATATGGTTGACCAGGTCCATAGCGGACGGACGGGATATCTCTCGATAGCTACCGTTTCCACAACCAGCCGCACTTTAGCATCGTTTCTGTCAGTCTTCTCCACGCAATATCCCGATATCATTATTGATATTACCCAAAATACCGGCAAAGCACAAGCGATGGCATTGATGGAAAACAGATTTGATTTTCACTTTGCCCATCTGTCAATGCTTCCCAAGGACGGACGATTTGATTATGTTATAACGCACCGAGACAAACTCGTACTCGTCGTGCCTAAAGGCCACAGGCTAACCCAGGGCAAGCTGGATTTTGATAAACTGTTTCAGGAAAAATTCATTATGATTTCCGAGCCTGAAAGTCCACAGCTCTACAATGAAATCATGACAATATGTACTAACCACCACACAATACCGAAGGTTATTCATCGTTACGATAAGGCGGAGTCGGTTCTGCTCTCGGTTGGTTCCGGGCTTGGCGTTTCCATACTGCCTATGGGGCTGACAAAGGCATTTTTGCCGGACGCGGTCGATGTCATATCGCTTGATTCGGAAGGCCCCGAAATCGAATACGTCTGCGCGTGGCCTAAGCAAAGCAGAAATCCTTGTTCAAAGATTTTTTTGGAAGTCATAAAAGAATATTTCCCGCATCCGATGAAATAATGACTACTCTTCAGTATATTTGGAAACAAAAGGGCTGCCCTGAACTTCATTGAAATAATAATCCGCTATCTTTCCGCGTCTGCAGCCGGTCATCAATAATAAATAAGTGGCAAGCCCAACCGAAAAACGCTGAGAACCATGTAACAAAATAACGCTTTCGGGAATTGAATCCCCCAAAGCGTTATTTTATTACAATCAACGATATGCATATGAAAGATTACAGACGTGATAGAGAAATCACGTCTGTAATCTGCATTTTTCAGAAAATTATCAGCCGTTTTGCAGCTGCGGTAAATCCGGATATGTTGCCGCCACATATTCGGCAACCGTGGCCTGATACTCATTATAATTATCTATTGTATAGACTTTGAATCCCAAATTGGCTACGCCGTATGCTTCACCCTCCGGGATGCTGTCCGACCAGAGCGTATCAGCAGTTACACGGCCGTCCAGCATGGCAATCAGGCCAAAGATGACCGGCTCGGCGAAGACGGCCTGGGAGAGTGTAACAGTCGCGGCCCAGTTGCCTTCGTAACCTGCTTTCCACTCGTTAATGAGCGTGTCGCCCATGGATGATACAACGACGCTTCTATCGTCGATCAGATCGGCAGCCGCGAGGGCCGCGCCCTGCGAGAAATCGTCGGTGCTGCCGGTAATTAGCCAGTAATCAAAATGAGCGTTTGCAGAAATCGTTGCCGAGGCGACATTGTATGCGGCTTCTGCATTAAAGTCCTCATTTATGAGGTCTACGTTGAAAAAGTTTGTTTCATAAAGCTCCGGATAAAGTTCCTTATAACAATCGCCGGCGCCGACCGAGCGTCCATGAATATCAGGATGACCCGACCAGTCAAGTGTCATAAATGCAATATCGCTCGGATCAACTTCGCCGATGAAGTCTTTATAGTTATCAAACAGCCACTGCGCCTGATTCCTGCCGGCGTCATAGCTTGTAAGCTGGACGTAAGGGTGCGTTGCATGACCGTCTTCGTCTGCAAACGCGGTCAAAGACGGCATCCATGTAAGGTCGTATTCCTCACAGATATCCATAATGCGCGACTGTCCCTGATAATCGACGTCAAATATAAATCCGTCGTAATCCTGGGTGGCATATGTCTCCAGCTGCACCATAAAGATGTCATAATCAAAATTACAGTCAAAAGACGAATAGTCGACGTTGATTAGGCCGGACCAGTCCTTAAAAGCCTGATTCAAGCTCGCATGCAGCGGATCGCCCAAGCTGATGCCTATGTAAATGATTTTATATGGGTCGCGGGCATACCAGTCGACCGAATCATCGTAGTAGCCGATACGCGAGGCATCGGTTGACGGCTCCGTTTCGGCTGAAGCATCCGGTGCAGTCTCAGATGAGGCGCTTGCTTCAGTGCTTGCCGCCGGGGATGAGGCACCGGTGTCCGTTGTCGTTTCGGAATTTTTGCATGCGAATAATGTGAAAACCATAAGTATTGCGATTAATATTGCCAGTGTCTTTTTCATTTGTTCATTTCCTTTCATTCTTTATTATCATGTATAATTTATTAGGTCCTGTTATGAATAAAGCCAATCTGCGCGGCTAATCATATTGCCTTAATCGGCATGACGGTTTTCAACTTACGGCAAAATAGCGCCGTGTTTCAGCAGTTCGTTTCTCAGTTTTTCAAAGTCAATATCCCTTACGCCTACGTCATCTTTGACGGCTATTGCCGCCGCAGCGCCGGCCGCCTGGCCGAAGCACATGCAGTGGGGTATGAGATTAAAAAATTCGCTGTATTCAATATCGGAGGAAAAGGCCCGGCAGCCCACGAGCATACCCTCTATCCCCTTTGGTATCAACGCGCGGTAAGAAACAAACGTCTTCGGGTATTTAAGAGATCTTTCGCCCCGGTCATTGTCCGGGAAGATGGCGATTACATCATCGAAAAACGGCTCGTTGGTGTCTATATCTTTCTCGGTGAGGTAGTAATCGCCGATAATTCTGCGCCCCCCACAGGTACCGATCTGCGGCGCCGATAACATGATAAAGCTCTTTTCAAATCCAGGCATGAGCTTTTTAAGCAGTTCCCAGGACTTAACAGCTTTTTTCCGGGCCGAAACGTCAATATAAGTCATCTCTTCCACGTCGGTTTGGCAGGCAGAACCCATCAGCCGGTGGACCCAGGCAACACCCTCCTGATTCTTAAGCAATCCTCTGGAAAAATATGACGAGCCTCCGGCCTTCAGGATATCCTGAGTTATTTCTTTAAATTTCTCCGGATAATCAGACGAAAACGCGTCGTACTTTTCAAAGTCGACATTGCAAACCCAGAAAACATAACCCCATTGCGCCAGCCTTGAGCCGGGTCTTAAAGAATCTTCTGTTTTCATGCCCGCTCCCGGCAATAGGTCGCCGTCGCCGGTGGAGTCGATTACGACTTTTCCAAGGATCGCCTGTCTGCCCGACTTGTTTTCCACGATAACGCCTTTTACCTCGTTGCCTTCCATAATTGGTGCGGTTACCCAAGTGTGAAGGAGAAGCTCCGCGCCGGACTCCAAGACCATCGTGTTTAACTCGTCTTTGCCGACCTCCGGGTCAACGACCGCCGTGTATAATACGACTTTTTTCCCTTCTTCGTTTTTCCTGATATAGAAATGCGTCATATTTGCTTCGATATATTCATTGACAACCGGGACCTCGTTTTTTCCCCAGAACTGTTTGTCGGGGAAGGACGCCGCATCGCGGGCAGCCAGCCTGTCAATATATTCCTGGCAAAAGCCGCCGATGTACTGTTCTCCGAATATGGTAGCCAGGTTCGGAATGATATTGACGAGCCCTCCGGTCGACATACCTCCAAGGTGACCGTACCGCTCTATCAAAATTGTTTTGGCGCCGGCTCTGGCCGATGAAACCGCCGCCGCAGTTCCGCCCGGTCCTCCGCCGACTACAATAACGTCTGCTTCCCGTACTACGCTGACTTCCTTTTGAGCCTCCGTGACAGTTTTTGCCGTAACCTTTTCTTTTCTTGTGAATTCTTGTGGTTTGGAATAATCGTGAATAACGCATTCTCCATAATGAGCCATAATTTACCTCCATTTATTTTGTCCTATAGACACGCGCAAACACTGCGGCGTTGTGTTCCAAATGTATACCGGGTACGGCAACGCATGTAATTATTTCCCTTTCATTAAAATATAATATCGTAATAAAAATACGCTGTAAAACAGTTAATTCCTGTATGTTTACAGCGGAATACTGTATGTCAACATCCCTGGTTTTGTTGATTTCGACAAAAAAAGAGTGCGTAAACGCACTCTCAATAACGTTATTAAAACTGCAATACAGCGCTTAAACAAATGATGCTGTCATTCCGGAATATACGTTGCCTCCTTCTCAACGAGAAGTTCACAAAACGAATTTACAGCCGACGGTAAATCCCGACCTTTTTTGGTTATAATGAAGAATTTCACAGGAGGTATATCTTCAAGAAGAACATAACGAACGTTCGGGCGGTACAGGTCTTTCAAACGGTTTTCGGGCAGTATATAAATGCCCTTATTTAAGGTTACCAGATCAATGAGCGTATAGATATTGTCAGACAAATAATCTTTTCTGGGATAAAATCCCCAGGAGTGGCACACTTCAAGGAGTTCATGAAAATGGCCAAAATCATTTGAACCAAGCAAAAAATTCTCGTGCGCAAGATCAGCCATGGTAATGGTTTCTTTTTTCGCAAGAGGGTTATCGACGCTGATGGCAAGCCATGGCGCGGTCTGCCGAAACAGAATAAAATCAAAAAATGAAGGTTCAACATCACCGATGCCGCTGACACAGGCAAGATCCAGCTGCTCACGAAAAACCATTTCGGCACAATGGCGTTCTGAGGTTTCGACAAAAGAAACTTTAGTTGTTTTATGCTTCTCCTGATATTCCCATATTGTATCGAGGTAAAGTGTATTGAGCGTGTTTAAGGTGAAACCGACGCTAAGCTTTTCAAGGTAATCCTCCTTTTCCTCATCCAGCTCGTGTAACAGGGCATTCAGCTCATCGATTATATGAACCGCCTTCCCGAAAAAAATATAGCCGTGTTTCGTCATCTCTATTCCGGCTTTGCTTCTCTTAAACAAAGCGACACCCAGCTCGTTTTCAAGGTTTTGCATAGATTTACTAAGCGTTTGCTGGGAAATGTAGAGGTTTTGCGAAGCCTTTAAAATACTTTTATCTCTGCAAACCTGTATAAAGTATTTAATCTGCCTGATTTCCATAACGCGCCTCTCCTGTAATATGATATTTATACCGGCTTCTATTGACGCCTTCTGATATCCTCATGCAAAATGCCGTTGATCCTGAAACGCTTCCAGCATTTTAAGGACAAGCTCCTTTTTATTCTCTGTCCGGGAGGAAACCGGAACAGGGGCAAATATCATTGATTTGTCACATATATATGGCCAACGATGTTAAAACCCACTAACTCATGTTTAATAATAAGCGGAACCAGACTGCTAATTATAGTAGCCGTCATCATAAGGTCATATGCTTTGCTGTACTTGACGCCATCTGTTGCCGGCTTCATTATTTGACCTGAACGCGTTGGCGCTTTTCATGCCAGCGTCTTCGTAGTATACCGATCAAGTGATTTTCAGTGTAAGTATTATATAATATAGCATAATGCTACACAAAATGACACCTTGCTTTTTGGCAGGGTGTCATTTATATACAGCTAACACAGACGAGGTGATTTCTTCCTCATCTTTCACAGGCAGTGAAGACGGCGAACCGGACATCATACGTAAAAATCCGCATTTTTGCGCCGCTCGGTATAGTTCGCAATTGCAAAGCGCATGAAATCAGGCATATCATTTTAAATATAAAACAGCTACATATTACCGTCGATATATAAAAGCGTCTGCAGCAGGACGTTTGCGCCTTTCAGACAGTCTTCGACCGGCGTGTACTCCAGCTCGCAATGGCTGTGCCCGCCTATGCTGGGCACGAAAATCATGGCCGCCGGAATCAGGTCGATAAAATACTGCGCATCATGACCGGGTCCGCTGTACATGCGCTTACCGGAATAGTCATAATCCTTGACGCTCTGTTCTACGAAATCAACAAGCTTCGGCGTAAACTGAACCGTATTCCGGGCCCAGGCTTCCGCATAGGTCATTTTGCATTTTTCAACTTCCGGCGGGATTTTTTTAATAATCTCGACGACCTGATTGATGACCTCGGGATCCTGATGCCGTGCGTCCAGCGTGAATTTGACCTCATCGGGTATGATCGTATGGATATTGGGATGCGCAGATATCTTACCTGTCGTATAGACCAGCTTACTGTCGAGCTGATCGAGTTCGTCGTGCAGATACTGGATCGTTTTAACGGCGGCGTAAAGCGCGTCTTTTCTGTATTTCATCGGCGTCGTACCCGCATGGCCGGCTTGGCCTTTAAAGGTAAACTCGTAGTTGATCATCCCGCATACGCCTTCGACGATGCCGATATCGTGCCCTTCGGTAATAAGTACCGGTCCCTGCTCGATATGCAGCTCCAAAAGCGCCATATATTTATCGGGTGTCATGCGGTTTTCCTCACTGCCCTTGTATCCGCTTTTTTCAAGAGCTTCCCCGAAAGACAGACCCGGCATGTCCTTTGCATAAGACTTAAGCATAGACGCTTTGTCAAATTTGCCGCAAATAACACCGGAGCTCATCATCGCCGGCTCAAACCGGGCGCCCTCTTCATTCGTCCAGACGACAACCGTTAAGGGGTGGCGGTGCGGGATGTTTTCCTTTACGATCGTTTCCACCGCTTCCATCGCCGTGAGAACACCCAAAACGCCGTCATAATTGCCGCCCTGTTTTACAGAGTCAAGATGTGAACCGGCCATAACGGCGGGCAGCTCTTCCGAACCCGGCACAGTGGCGTAAATATTCGCCATATCGTCTGTTACGACGGCAGCGCCTATCGACTCCATCCTTTTAATGAATTCGGCTCTGGCGGCAAGCGCCTCCGGTGAAAGTGAATACCGGGTGACGCCGCCTCTTCCGGTGTCCCCGAATTTGCTGAAGGTTTTGATTTTATCATCCAAGCGCTCTAAACTACACGATACCATTTGTGTTGCCTCCTTAAATTCCTTCATGAGATTTCAGTTTGTTTTTTTTAACGCGCGATCCGGGCGATATCGCCGAGACCGGGCAGACTTTTATACACAGATGGCAGCCAACGCATTTGTTGGCGTTAAAGACCGGCTTTCCGGTCAATGCGTCCTTCCCCAGCGTCTGATGGCCGCCGTCATAACAGGATAAATAGCAGCGCCCGCAGCCAACGCATCTGTTTTTATCAAATTTGGGAAAGCAGATACTATCCCGGTCAAGCGTTTCAGCAGGCACGATGTTCGGGAGCGCTTTCCCGACGAGCTCGCCGACGCTTTTATATCCGTGTGAACCGAGATACAGCTTCATGCCTTCGATCATATCGTCAATGATGCGGTACCCGTACTGCATGACAGCCGTCGTGATCTGTATATTGCCGCAGCCAAGCGCCATGAATTCTGCCGCGTCGCGCCAGGTTTCGATGCCGCCCATACCGCTGATCGGAGTATCCTCCAATTTATCGAAACTCTTCATCGATTGGATAAAACGCAGGGCGATCGGTTTAACCGCTTTGCCCGAGTAGCCGCCGACGCTCGTTTTGCCCAGAACGTCCGGGCCGGACGAAAACGTATCGAGATCGACGTTCATGACGCTTTTTATCGTGTTTATAGCGGCAATGCCGGTTGCACCGGCTTCCATGGCCGCCACGGCCGGAAGCTCCATGTTGCCGATGTTCGGCGTCATTTTAGCCAGGATCGGCAGATGCGTTCCTTTTCTGGCCGCTTTCGTAAATGCGGCCACCAGTTCCGGATTCTGTCCCACATCGGAACCAAGACCGTCTGCGGCCATATGCGGGCAGGAGAAGTTGCATTCAATGATATCCGCTCCGGCCGCCGTCACAAGCTCCGCCAGCAGCGTCCATTCGGATTCGTTTTGACCCATGACCGAAGCCACGATAACCTTTGTTGGAAAATCCTCTTTAAGCCGTTTGAGATAATCGAGATTGACGCTCAGCGGATACTCTGAAATCTGCTCAATGTTCTTAAACCCGACGAACGGCACGGCTTCCTTGCGCAGCGCGTCAAATCTGGGTGATACTTCATTAGCCGAAAACGTGGCAATTGTTTTAAACGCGACGCCCGCCCAGCCCATCTCAAATGCTTTGGCAACCATCTCATAGTTGCTGCCAACAACGGAGGACGACAGGAAAAAAGGATTCTCACATTTAACACCGCAAAAATCAATCGACAGGTCGACATCCGATGCCGGTGTTTTCTCATATCCATCAATCTTCGTCAAAATCTCATCAATTGGCACGGGCGTATTAATTTTAGCCTTCAGGCAGGCGGACAGGCAGGGCTTATCCGGGCAGGTCAGGCACGGCAGCTGTTCCGGCAGCAAAATTTTAGCGCCCGCCATATTTTCAAAGCGCGCCGACCGTATGGCGGCATCCGCCCTGACACCGTACGGGCAGGCTTTTGTGCACGGTGCGTTATGGCACAGCAGGCAGCCTCCGACTTCCTCTGTCAAGGCAATGGCCGAATAAGCCGTATTGATCATACCGTCACTTCCTTTTATGATTTCGGCGCGCGTTTTACAAATTCACCGTAGCCCGCCTCGCCGACGAATTCCCCGTTGTCGTAAACGAGCTTGCCGCGTACATAGGTCTGGATGGGATATCCGTGAACCGCAACGCCTTCCCAAATCGTGTGGTCATAATCCGAATGCATATTGTTAACCGAAATGGTAACGTCCTTGTTCGGATCATAAAGAACAATATCCGCGTCCTTACCGGCCGTCAAAGAACCCTTTTGTGTGCAGCCGAAGATTTTAGCCGGATTCGCGGCGCACAGTTCCACGGCCCGGTTAAAGGTAATCCTGCCGGTGTTGGCGGCTGAGAGCATATACGGGTAGAGATTTTCGATGCCCGCGCAGCCGTTGGGGATTTTAGTAAAGTCGTCCTTGCCCCAGTCTTTTTCATAGCTCATAAAGGGGCAGTGATCTGTCGCGACCGTATCGATCGAACCGTTTTGCACCGCTTCCCAGAGCGCGTCCCGGCTGTCGGGACCTTTCATCGGCGGGGAGCATACAAAGTTGCGGCCGTCCTCACGCTTGTAAACGTCATAGGTGAATTCCAGATACTGCGGGCAGGTCTCAATGAAAATATTAAACCCCTTGCGTTTTGCATGAACGGCGGTCTCAAGCCCTTCTTTGTCGGCCATATGCACGATGTACAGCGGCGCGTCGACGGACGTCGCCCAATGCACTGCCCGCTTGTCGGCCTCGGCCTCAACAAACTCCGGCCGGGACATGTAATGGTACCAGGCGGAGGTTTTCCCTTCCTTTAAGAACTTTTCAATGTTCATGTCAATGACGTCCGGATTTTCGGCATGGATATTTATCATGGCGCCGGTCTCTTTGGCTTTAAGCAGTAGCTTCACAAGCGTGCCGTCGTCGACCATCATGCCTTCCTTCTTATAAACGAGAAAGCACTTGAAGCTCGTGATTCCGTTTTCGATCGCGGTCTCAATTTCGTTCAGGATCGCGCCGCCGTTCAAGTCCGTGACGCAGCAGTGAAACGCATAATCCACACAGGCTTCAGGATCACACATGGCCTTTCTGGCATCAACCGTCTCCATGATCCCGCTGCCTTTGCGCTGGATCGGATAGTCGAACACGGTCGTCACGCCGCCGCAAGCCGCCGCCCGCGTCCCGGACAGGTAGCCGTCGGCCGAGACTGTACCGCCAAACGGCATGGCCAGATGGGTATGCGCGTCGATCGCGCCGGGCAGCACGAGAAGGCCCGCAGCATCGACAGTCTTGTCGGCGTCCATCGAGAGATTTGTTCCGATACAGGCGATTTTACCATCCTTAACCGCGATATCGCCTATATAGCTTTCGGTTGCTGTAACAATTGTTCCGTTTTTTATTAAGAGATCCATATCGTTATACCTCCGTGTTACAAATTGCAGTTCATAAACCGAATGAGCGCCCTGCCAGGCTTAGCAACACGATTCGGTTTATTAACTTCAGCCTGTAATATTGTCTTTCTCCCGTCTTTAACGTCCAATCGGCGTGTGATTTAATTTTCGCCGTCAACGGCGAGTTGTCTGGTCTCGTCGGCGAAAATTGTATAATTTCAATGCTTTGAGGGATTCATTTCCGAAAAGCATTACTTTTCGAACACCTCAGTGCGAGAACTCCATATTGTAGACAAAGGTATATCCGATACCTTTGTCTACAGTCTGGACGGGGGTGCGTTAAAACGCACCCTTATCCGTCCTTGATTAGTCAAGAGCAATTAGCCGTTGAGCTTGTATACGAGTACGAGGCCGGATCTCTGGAAGACCTGCGCGACCTCCGTAAGGTCCATACCGCCGGCATTGGCCGCGATCAGGTTCGAAACCCACGTTACGCCGAAATCAACCTGGCCGGAATTGACGGCAGTTGTTTCGCTGATGTCGCCGCCGCCCGGAACGATCGTGACGTTGAGGCCGACTTCTTCATAGTACCCCTTGTCAAGCGCGACATAGTAACCCATGAACTGCGCCTGCGGGAGCCATTTGAGCTGGATGGAAACGTCTGTCTTTTCCGGTGTGCCGAAATCGCCCGATAGCGCCGACGCCAGATAAGACGCGTCCCTGACATCGTCAATCGTCAGTGCCTGCAGCGCATCGGCAGCAACAGAGTCTTCCAGCATAATGTACGTTTTTGCAAGGTCAAGCGTCTGCAGCATCGCCGCATCGTCGATGCTGCCGTAATCGGTCACAGTGGCGCCGGACATATCGGTCTCAACAAGCTTTTTGACCTCGGCGGCCATATATGCCTGATGCTCGCTGGAAACGGAAGAACCGTAGTTGTAAACGATTTCCGCAGCCTCTTCAGGATTGGCGCAGGCGTATTCCCAGCCCTTCATGGAAGCGGCGAGGAACGCTGCTACTGTGTTCGGGTTTGCCTCGGCAAAAGCGCTGGTGCAGAAGATATTGTCTTCCAGCATGGCAACACCTTCATCGTTCATGTCGATGTACGAGACGGTATCGCCGTAGCTGTAGCCGCCTTCGTAGCTGTTCATAACAAGACCGAGCTCGTTATACGTCATGGCGGAGGCCAATGCGATAGTATCGTCGTCAAAACCGTTCATATCAAAAGCCTGGCTGAGATAATCGGTAGGCAGTCCGTATTTTGACAGCAGCGCCTGAACCTCGTATTCGTTTCCGAGACCCCAGTTGCCGACCTTACCCTGACCGGCCGCATCCGTTACGATGCTTTCAGTCGTGGCATCGGCATCGTAGTACGGGCCGGCAGCTTCAGCGATTTCAGACGACTCAGACGCATCTGCCGGTGCGGAGGCATCTTCCGAAGCGGATGCTTCTGCCGACGCGGGCGTATCCGTGTCTTCCTTCGAAGAGCAGGCGGCAAAGGTCAGTACGGTCATTGTAAGCGCCAAGATGAGCGCAAACAGCTTTGAACGTCTGTTCAAACTTTCTTTTTTCATGATTTTATTCCTCCTTGTTTGTGTTGCTGACTGTGTGTTTTTATATTGAGTTGAAAAGTGGTGTACTCGGCATAGTCTCGCCGGGTCATTTTCGTCCTTTCAACAAAATACCTTCGGAAATTAAAAGTGCCGCGTACAGGATAATACCGACGGCGCAGGCCACGACGATATAGGCCCAGGCCGTTGCGTATTGCGCTAAAACGATGTTTTCCCGGATCTGACGGCCGATGCCGATGATGTACTCGGCAAAATACTCGCTGACAAGCGCCGAAATGACGCTGGCCGGAACGCTGACGCGCAGGGCCGTGAAGATATACGGCACACTGTTGGGCACGCGCAGCTTGAGAAAGATCGTCATTTTGCCCGCGGCGTACGATTTCATCAGATCAACCGAAAACGGCTTGAGCTCGGTAAACCCACGATACGAGTTGATGCTCATGGCAACCGTGCAGGTCAGCATAACGACAAGCGTCTTGGCGATCATGCTGCGGATGTTCGGATCGTCGCTGAAATCCTTTGTCAGGTTGTTGAGGATCGGCGCGATCGCAATAATGGGAACGGCATTGAAGGCCGATGCGATGGTCAGGCCGCCCCTGCCCCATTTGGTAAAAACGGCGGCGACTATACCCAATAGATACCCGAGAAGTGAGCCGAGTATCAATCCGCCGACGGCAACAATCACAGTAGCCAGGACATTTTCCATAATGGAACCGAAGTTGTCGCCTATGATCGTAAATATTCTTCCGGGCAGCGGCAGCGTAAAGGTGTCTGTACCAATGATCTTATGCAGGAGCTGCGTCTGCCAAAGGATCGCCACCAGAACGCCGAAAGCAACGGGATATATTATGGTCGATAAGGATTCCTTGCTTATTCGCCTTGTCTTTTTCACTTGACGGCCCTCACTTTTTTACCGCGCCTGTTCATCGCGGCCCGCTCGATGACGGACATCAGATAGTAGCTCAATATCCCGACGGCAGCGCTGAAAAAGACGATCTGCCAGAAGACGTAGATGGTCATGGCGTGTTTTAACGACTGAGAGAGCATCGTTCCCAGTCCGCTGCCGCCCTGCAGCGTATCGACGAGAATCGAGGCGGTGATCGCCATCGGCGCCGATATCTTGAGTCCAGTAAAGAGGTATGGGATGCTCGTCGGGATCATCAGCTTGCGGTATATCTCAAATTTACTCGACGCGAGCGAATGCATCAGCTCCAGCTTTTCCCGCTCAACCGATTTAAAGCCCGCCAGCGTATTAGTCGCAACCGGATAAAACGTCAGGATCGCTGCGATGATGATACGGCTTTTGTTGATATCTTTTGTGATGGCCAGTATGATAGGCGCCATGCCCAGAATCGGGATCATCTGGATGATCATGAGATACGGAAAGGCAACCTTCTCCACGGGCGTAAACCGGTGCATCAAAAGCGCCAGTATAAAACCGATGGCGGCTCCTATCACAAATCCGATTCCGGCTCTAAGCAGCGTGATGCCCGCATTGGATAAAACGAGCTGGAACGCCGTCTGCCGGCCGTTAACCAGCTTGGTGCTGAAAACGGATTCGACAATTTGGTACAGGTGGGGCAGGATGTTCTCCGGCGTTCGTTTTGTGTCGGCAATGACAGCAGCTCCGATCTCCCACAGTATCGCAAGACCTAAAACCCATACGACCGTAACCATCTGTTTCGAGGTAAGGATTTTTTTAATCGTTTTCACGCTCAAACCCCCTCGAAACTATTTCTGACCTTTGCTACCAGAGCGGTAAACTCCGGTGAGTTTTTGACGTCGAGCGATCTCGGCCGCGGGATATTCACATCGACAATCGCCGATACCCGGCCCGGATGCGGCGATAAGACCACAACGCGGTCCGACAGGAAAACGGCTTCTGAAATGTTATGTGTGACAAATAAAATGGTTTTATTCGTTTTCGCCCAGATTTTTAAAAGATCTTCATGCAGCTTTTCCTTTGTGAATTCGTCCAGTGCAGAAAACGGCTCATCCATCAAAAGGATTTCCGGCTTGATGGCAAGCGCCCGGGCAATACCGACACGCTGCTGCATGCCGCCCGACAGCTCGTGTGGAAATTTTTTCCCGAAATCGTACAAGCCGACAAGCTCGAGCAGCTCCGAAACGGTCTGCGTCCGGTATTTTTTCGGCAGTCCCATGAGCTCCATCGGCATACAGACGTTCCTTCTTACGGTCCGCCATTCGTACAAAACAGGACTTTGAAAAACGATGCCGAATTTTTTCTGCAGCCGGATATCTCTCGGCGACTGGCCCCGGATTGTTATTTTACCGGATGTCGTCTGCTGAAGATCGGCAATCGTTCTCAAAAGCGTCGTCTTGCCGCAGCCCGATGGGCCGACCATAGAAATAAACTCGCCTTGCTTTATCGTCAGGTTGACGTCCTGCAGAGCCGTAACCGGCTTTCCGCCGTCTTTATCCGGAAATTTGATCCACAGGTCTTCTATTTTGATCTCCGTTTCCCGGGTTTTAGGTGCGGAAAAATTCCTGGAGAGAAATTCGCTTTCCATATTCTTAGCAGCAGCCATAATGACCTCCCAATTAACGGCGGGCGCCGGCTATTTCCCACCCCGCCTTTTCTTCCGGGACGCACACCGTATCAAACGGATTTGGATCGGTGCGTCTCTTACACGGGAGACACTGAGCAAGTCGAAGTCGGATGACTGAACGAGAGTATTTTTTGTTAGTTCGTTTAAAAAACGCAGGCAATACTTTGTGTATTAACGAGGCTTTTTAGGCGAACTGGCAGAAAATAATCCGCTCAGGCGCCGATTTGCGGCTTGATCAGTGACTCCAAAAAAGATGAAGGCGTAAAGCAGCTGCCTTACGCCTTTGTAAAGAGTCCGTTTCAGTTTGTTTACCAGAGTTTATGATATATTTTGAGTAAATCGTTCTTGGTGATTTCTTTGACGGTGTTGGACGGGCTTCCGCTCGCCATTGCATCGCCGGCCATCTTGTCGCACACAGCGTCGAATTTTTCTCTTTCAATGCCGTACTGCTCCAGAGTTGGAATTTCCAGCGCCGCACAAAGCTCTTCAAGCTTTGTCATAAAAGCCTTCGCGGCTTCTTCATCGCCGGCGTCTTCACCGGCGGCGGCGATCGCTCTGCCGATATCGCCGAACCGCTTGTAGCAGCCGTCCAAAGCGAAAGCAAGGCATTGCCTGATCAGCATGGCGTTTGAGATACCGTGCGGCACATGAAACAACGCTCCGATCGGCCTCGACATACCATGGACCAGTGAAACGGAGGCATTATTTATACAAACGCCCGCTTCATACGCGGCAATCGCCATCTCCTCCCGCGCTTTCAGATCATTGCCATCTTTGTACGCAGCCGGCAGCCAGGCAAAAATACGCTTAATGGCGTCAAGCGCGTACATATCGGTAAAGGTATTTGCTTTTCTTGAGGTATATGACTCCACCGCGTGCGTAAGCGCGTCCATACCGGTTGCCGCCGTGATACCCTTCGGCGCCGTAACGGTGAGCGACGCGTCGAGTATGGCCAGATCCGGAACCAGCGCGTCTCCCTTGAGGAGCATCTTCACATCTTTTTCAGTATCTGTGATAATTGTAAACTTCGTAGCCTCGGAGCCGGTCCCTGCCGTTGTCGGGATCAGAACAAGCGGCGGGAAATTACCGGTAATTTCCTTGCCCATATACTCTGATATTTTACCGTCCAGCACGCTCATCGCGGCGATGGCTTTTGCGCTGTCCAGCGGGCTTCCTCCGCCGATCGCGGCGACAAAGTCACACCCGGCTTCTTTATAAGCTTTAACGCCCGCGTCAATCATCTGATCCGTCGGCTCGCCGGTAATGTCGTTAAACACTTCCCAGCGGACATCCCACGCGTCCAGGAAATCCGTCAGTTTTTTCAAAAGACCGGTTTTTGTGACGATTTTTCCGGTGACGACAAATACTTTTACGCCAAAGCCCTTGATAATATCCCGACAGGATTCAAGCGCGCCCTCGCCGACAACCGTCCGTCCCGGCAGTACAAAATGATATGCCATACTTCCCCCGACTTTATATGTATTTTTCATCCACAACCGAAAGGACTTCATCGAGCTTTACGAGTTCTTCCGTCAGCTGCTCTTCGGTTATAATGAGCGGCGGCGCGATAATCAGTACGTTTTCGTGGGAATAGGTCATGAATTTTTTCTGTGAAAGAAGGCCGAGAATGCTTCCCATAATACCTTCCGGATCTTTACCGTACGGCACAAGCGCTTGTTTTGTCTTTTTGTCCTTTACAAGCTCGACCGCCGAAAACAGCCCGATATACCGCACGTCTCCGACGCAGGGATGCTTTGCCTTCATCTCCTCGAGCTTACCTCCCAAAACCGCGCCGACCTTTTGAACATTCTCAAGAATTCCGGCCGTTTTGTAATAATCGATGGTTGCAACGCCCGCCGCACAGCCGAGCGGATGACCGCTGTAGGTCAGCCCGCAGGAGAGCACGTTGTCGTCGAAGTATTCCGCAATAGCTTTCGATACCGCCACGCCGCCAAGCGGGACATACCCGCAGGTGACGCCTTTTGCAAATGTCACTATATCCGGTTTCACATCGAAGTTCATGAACCCGAACATTTTCCCGGTCCGGCACCAGCCGGTCATGACCTCGTCGCAAATCATAAGGATGCCGTATCTGCTGCAAAGCGCGCGCACGCCCGGCAGATAACCTTTGGGCGGTATAATGACGCCGTTTGAACCCGTGATTGTTTCAAGGACAATTGCGGCAATCGAATCGGAACCTTCATATTGGATCTGTTCGTCCAGTTTTGCTATATAGTAATCCGTCGCTTCCTCTTCCGAACTAAAATCTATCGCTTCACGGTAGATATACGGATCAAAGAATTTTACGAATCCCGGCACGCCCGGCTCAAGCGCAAACCGGCGCGGCTCTCCGGTCAGGTTCCCGGCTCCGAATGACGAACCGTGATAGCTTCTGTAGCGGCTGAATATCTTGTTTTTCCCCGTAAACATGCGCGCCATTTTGACGGCGTTTTCATTGGCATCGGCTCCGGCGTTGGTGAAAAACACCTTCCCCATATTATCCGGCATCAGCTCAATGATTTTCCTGGCAAGCTTTGCCCTTGGCTGCGCTCCGTAGGACGGTCCCACAAAACAGTATTGATCAACCTGTTTTTTTATGGCGTCCCCGATGACTTTATTCCCAAAGCCCAGATTCATGTTGACAAGCTGTGAGGACATATCCGTATAACGGCTGCCGTCGGTATCCCAGAAATAAATACCTTCCGCTTTATCCACAGGGATGGGGTTGATATTTTTTTGTTTGCTCCATGACTGCATACTGTATTTTTTTTGAGTACTGCGGATTTCTTCCCCGGTCATTGTTGATTCCCCCAACAAAAAAAGACGCAGCAACGACAAAAGAGCGCCGTTGCTGTGTCTGTTTCATCTATTGAATATTTTATATTAGCTTATGCTTAAGTCAGCTGATTGATATAGTTGAGTATAGCTTATAATTCCGGCAAAATCAATTCGTTTGTTTGTCAAAAATAAAATGATTCGCAATTTGTTTTTATGCAAGTTGTATATTCGCTTATTGCATATTTCCCGTTTTTGCTTTATTTGAGCACCAAGCCCAAACGCTCGCCTTTCTTTATCATATCAGTCCTTATTGCGTCGGCGTGGTTTTTTTGCTTGGCGCATATATTATCTGATATGAAACCGGCGCTTTCATTTTTTTCATTTGACATTCTATATAGAATTACTGTTTCAGCCGCTTCGGGACTTGAAAAGAAGACCGCCATACCATAAATTAAAAAGGAAGCCGGACTATTAAGTCCGGCTTCCTTTTCATTCGGGTTTAATTAATCTTACCTGGCATCATCCGTTATTTGTCCAGTGGGATATCACCTAAATTCACGTCGTTCGTTGCATTGACGGCGGCTATGTGCTTCAGGGCAAAGCCTTTGGCTTTAATAGTCAGGTCGAATACGCCCGCAGGGAGGTCTTTGAACCAGAAATCGCCGAAATCGTCGGTAACCGTATCCCAGACTTTAGGGCCGCAGCTCAGATGGCAGGCGGCACCTTCAATGATTTCATCCTCAGAGGGATCGTAAAGCGTACCCGCAATAAAACGTCCGGGGATATTTTTATAGTATACGTTGGGCAGCAAGCCTGTTTCCGGGTTTAATACAACCGCGCCGGTCAGCTGTTCGGAAAGCTCGCTTTTTTCGCCGAATTGAAGCGCGCCCGTTGGACATACCTCAACGCATCGCGGAATGCTTTTACCATTGTCGAGCAGATGCGCGCATCCCGTGCATTTTTGGGTAATGTTCAAATCCTCATTGAAGTATATCACATCATAAGGACACGCAGACACGCATTTCCTGCAGCCATTGCACACCTCGGGATTAATGATGACCAGACCGTCCGCTCTTTTATAGATCGCACCCTCAACGGGACAAGCGTCCAAACAGGCGGGCTTTTCGCAGTGATTGCACAGCTTGGGGGTATAATGGATTTTTACCTTTGGAATGGTTCCATGCACCGTCTCGTCAACCTTCATCCAAAACTGGCCGGTCATCGGCTGCGGCTTCGCGTACGGAGTCCAGTTATTACCGACGTGCTCGTCCTTGCACGCTATCTGACAATTATAGCATCCGCTGCATCTTGCAATATCAATAAAAAATACCTTTGACATAATCTAATCCTCCTTTCTATGCAATCCGTCAAACATTCATCCAGCCGTCCATGCATACGCCCGCAGCGTAATCGATTTTTCGGCTGAAGGCCTCTGGGTAATCGCGCTTCAATTGCGCCATTTCCTCGTCGGACACCTTCTGGACGTCAACTAAAAATCCGCTCGTTGCCATACCTGTGGCATTTTTTGAAATCGTTGAATTGGGCGTTATGGTGTTTATCGCGCCGCCTCTGTCGATTTTTCCCGGACAAATCGGGTCAAGCCGCGCGCCGTGGTCCACATAAGCGACGCCGGGGATCAATCTCTGGGTAACATACGCGCCGACCAGCACGGTGCCGCGCTCGTTGAATATCTTTACAATATCGCCATGCTGAATGCCGCGCGCTTTTGCCGTATCCGTGTTAAGCCATACCGGCTCATACTGATACCCGTCCTTTCCGCGGACTTTCATAGTCCCCACCTCGCGCGTCCAGGGAATATCGTCGCATTGGGCGTGTATGCGCCACCGGCCGTGGTTTGACATACAAAGAAGCGGGTACTTTTTGGCTCTGTCGCCGGAAAGGCGCTCGTCGTGCATCTCGCTCTTTTCAATCCAATGTGGCACGGGCGGGCGTTCCGGGTCGTCGGGCATATGGGTTTCCAGATCCTTTGACGAGAACTCGAGAAGCCCCGTCGGTGTTGATAACCGGTTGCCTTTAGGATCTTTATAAAAATTATACATACCGGCAGGGACATCTTTTGTGTGCTCATCTATCGGGACAACGAAAACTTTCTTTTCGGAAAACTCTTCCCAGGACATGCGCTCCTCACAGCCCGTTGCTTTGTAGAAAAACCGGACCCTGTCCTCCTCCGACATGTTGTCGGTGTAGGCGTCGTAATATTCGGGGCCGAGCTTCTCCGCCACTTTCGCGCATACATCGAAATCGGAAAGCGATTCACCGCGGCGCTCGATACACGGTTCTTCTTTGTAAATAGATACAAACGCACCGCTCGACATGTCGTTTCCTATGTCGTGCATCTCATGCTTTGTGCATACCGGCAGGATGATGTCGGCAAAGCAGCTGTCGTTTTCCATCCAAGGGTGCTGGACGACAAAGGTCTCGATATCCGGGCTGCGATACGCGTCCATGAAGCTGTTGCCGTCATTCCAGCAGGTGACGTTGCAGGGAGCCGACGACCAGATCATGTGAACGGTCGACAGACCGGGACGCGGATATACTATTTTATCAAACTGGAATCTGTTTGTGGCGAGTCTGTAATTACCGTCCTTCGGGATCTGGCTGGTGGAAAAACAGTTGAGCCCGTACCATTCGGCACGCTTATTCAAAATAGCGTTCTGCACAAGGCACCGGGGTATGAATTGCTTCGGGGCCGGCAGCTGGGAAAACAGCTTTTTCAGCTCCGGCGCCCTTTTCTCCTGTTCGGGGCTTAAAAGAAAGCGCGCCATGTTGATTTCATCCGGCACGTCCCCGTCAACAGGGCGCAGCGGATCTCCTATATGCGGTACAGCCGGGGTAAATTCGCCTGTATATGGCATGACATAGTATTGCGCCCATAGATTCCACTCCAGCATTTTCGTTTGATGAACGCCCGGACGGCCAAGGCCCTGCATTGCCAAAAGCATAACCTCAAGGCGCGCCGGTTCTGATGAGTAAGGGCCGCGTATGTACGATCCGCCGTTGCCGTGACAGATGCTGACGGTGTTTTTGGCCCAGTGGCGGGCAAGCGCCTTGATGGTATATGAGGGAACGCCGCATTTTTCGCTGGCCCATTTCGGTGTTTTCGGGATACCGTCCTCTTCGCCCATGACATAAGAGACGAATTTCTCAAAACCGTATGTATGGCTGTCTATATATTCCTTGTAAAACGTGTTCTCGGTAAGCCAGACATATGCGATGGCCAGCTGCATCGCCGCGTCCGTATTCGGCAGGACAGGGATCCATTTGTCTGCGTGGATAGCAGCGCCGTAGTTAAGATCAGGACAGACGTATATCGATTTCAGGCCAAGTTCCGTAAACCAGTAGCACAGGTTTGTCGGCATGTGAATACCGAATCCCAGCGGCGTGACCTCCGGATCGCATCCCCAGAAGAAAAGCGTGTCGGAATTTTGTGCCATATCCGGGATCTGGTTGGCCTGCGGCGTCTGCTCGCCGACCGGCTCGCAGCCCCAGACATGTTTTGCGCCCCAATACCAGCCTTCCCAGGAATCAAAATTGCGCATCTGAAGCGTATACCCGCCCATTAACGACAACAGCCTGTTCGGGCATCCGTGCGACGGCGCAACGTGCTTGCCCTCTCCGTGCATGTCGGATTGACAGAGAACAGCCTCGCACCCGTATTTTTCCTTCATGCGATTAAGCTCGTCGGCACAAATCTGCGCGGCTTCGTCCCAGGATATACGGACATAACCGCTTTTGCCGCGGTTTTGAGGGTTTCTCTCGCCATTCGGATCCCAATCCACGCGCTTGAGCGGATAGAGCACGCGGTTCGGGGAGTAAACACGCATTTTGTATCCAAGGCCGAAATGCGTCAGCGGAACATGCGTCGGCGGGCGGAATACTTTCCCCCGGGCCTCAATCTTCCACGGACGGCAATGCGCTTCAGTGTATGACGTATCATACTTGTACGGTGATATGCGCGTAATTTGCCCGTCATTGCAGTCAACTTTGCATAACGCTCCGCTTTCCGGACCCATCAAACTGAAGCTGACTAATGACGTTTTATCGGGCGTAAACTTATTACTCAATGCTCATCGACCTCCTCGTTATAATTAAATAATCCAAATATTTATCTCAATGGCAGGCTGACGCAATTTCCAATCGGCCTCAAGGAAATTTATGGAATGTACGTTATGTTAATTATATATTAACGCCGCTTTCGTTACAATATTTATTGGGTTATTTCAACAATTTCAGATAAAGTCACATTCTCCGAACACGCTTTGTATAAAATCACGTTCTCTTATAGAGCAAACTCTAAACTATACTTAAAAATAAGCCTTTGATAATTATAGAAAATCTGCGTTAATCGCAGACTTAATAAAATGATTGTTATTTCTCACAGCCCGAAGGCAGCAGGTCCATATCCATCCTCCGCAACAAACAAAAACACCTCAATTTTGAGGTGTTTTTACTATATACTTAGCTTTTTACAGGCAATTCATGAGCAGCGCAACGCTAAGATATTCATCATATGTACTTTTGATATTTAACAGTTCTATACCCTTCCTATATCGCACGCAATACCATATGCCGACGTGGTTGCTTCCATAATGTTTTGGGGACGCACGCAGTCGCCTATTGCGTGGAACTCGCCCGCGCAGTGCGCGAGTTTTTCCATCTCGGATGCCAGCGGCTTCTGCCCGACGGCATATATCACGGTATCCGCCCTGAAATGCTCCGAAACGGCGCCGCATTCCGTATCAACGCCTGTTTCGCTGATCTTCACCGCTCTCTTCTCAAAGTTCAGCTTTATTCCAAGATCTTCAATCATGAAGCGGTAGGCGATAAGTTCCATCCGGTTATAATCCACGCCGGGTTTATCCGCCATTTCTATTATTTCCACCGCGTGGCCGCGCTGAGCCAGCCAAATGGCAAGCTCTATGCCGACAAGTCCCGCGCCTAATATGGCAACCTTTCCCTTTGCTTTTTCCGGCTCTTCATAAACTTCCTCCGCCCCCAGCGCAAGCTCAATGCCGGTTATCCGGGGGATAACCGGCCGCGCGCCGAGCGCCGCGATTATCACATCGGCCCCTATGCTTTCGGCATATTCCGGCGTGACCTCGGTGCCGAGCCTTACGTCGACGTTGTTGATTTCAAGAAGCCTAGCCTGACGCCGGAGGTAAATCGGCATATTTTTCTTAAAGGGCACATTCTCCTCGCAGTTGAGCACGCCGCCGAGTTTATCCGTTTTCTCACACAGGATAACATCATGCCCGCGCTCCGCGGCCCGTATCGCGGCTTCCATGCCGCCGACGCCGCCGCCGGCGACAAGCACTTTTTTCTTCGTTTGAACCGGCGGCTTCATCCAGGCGTCGAGCTCAAATCCTGTCTCGGGATTGAGCGCGCAGCGGAATACCCTTGTATTGCCGCCGTTGTACGCACACATGTTGCAGCGCAGGCATCGCGCTATTTCGTCTTCCCGTCCCGTCCGCGCTTTAATCGGAAAGTCCGGGTCGGCCAGCGTCTGCCTCCCCATTTCAACAATATCCGCGCCGCCCGAGGCTACAAAGTCCTCCATGTGCGCGGGGTCTGTAAATGCACCCACCGTCGCCACGAGCGACTGTTTTACATTTTTCTTTACCTCGCGGGCGTACTTTGAATTACAGCCGTCTTCGAGAAACATCGAAGGATGCGTCACAACGTTCGTGCGGCCGTAATAAACCATACCCGCGGAAACATGCAGGATATCGACCTTGCCGTCCAGGGCTTTTGCGATTTCCACGCCCTCTGCGATATCGTATCCTTCCGGCACGATCTCGCTGCCGCTGAAGCGGCACTCGATGGGCATATCGCTGCCGACGGCGTTTCTTATGTTCTCGATGACGGCGAGCAGGAAGCGCATCCTGTTTTCAAAAGAACCGCCCCACTTATCTTTGCGCGTGTTGATCTTGGAGGACATAAACTGTGCGGGCAGCCAGCCGTGTCCGGCGTGTATGGTCATCATTCCGAATCCGCAGCGTTTGGCATACGCGGCCGCTTTGCCGTGTTTGTCGATAAGCCGGAGTATCATGTGCTCCGGCATCTCCTCGACATGTCCGTATTTATTATCGCATTCAACCGGTCCGTAAAGAGGACCGCCATACTTCTCTTTCGACGTAATTGAGTACATACCGTCATGGCACAGCTCTGCCGCCGCGACCGCTCCGTGCCGTGTGATCGCCTGTGCGGTCATTGCCAGATATGGCAGATTCTCAATATCCTCCATGTTGATAAGCCACGGCATATGCATACCCGTTGAGGCTTCTACAATACAGTCGCCGAGGCAGACAGACGCAAAGCCGCCCATTGCTTTCCGCTCGTAGAACGCGGCATACTCCCTGCCGGGCAAGGCTGCCGGCCCGTTGTTGTAACACCCCTGCGGCGCGCTGAAAATCCTGTTTTGAAAATATGTATTGCGGATACGGAGCGGAGTGAATAGATGCGGATACTTCATTTTACTCATACTAATTCTCCTTTACACTATCTTTCATTTTTTGAGTATCCTGATATTTAGATATAATTGTCTGACTCCATGATCCCAAAAGCAATAACGCACTAACCGTCTCCCAAATTAAGCGGAGGATGAGGATTTGGTGTAATTGGCAAATCCTCCAATGCAAAAGATGGTAATTGTATTATATCTCAGCGCCATTTGTATTGTCAGTATCCAAAGAGTTGATATTTTCATGCATCCGCTCAACTCTTAGTATGATGATTTTATAAAAACAACAGGCCGGAAAGGCCAAATTGAAATTTGGTTCTTCCGGCCTGTTTTGTATTTTAATGGTGGTTATACTATCTGCTCCAGTTGGTTATCATTGTCCATTTCCATCAGTTTGAAGGATAAAAGAAGGCGGAAACGGGCCTCACTGTCGTTTAGATCTGCCGAAATTATTTTCTCAATATATTTCAACCGATGAAAAAGCGTTGTTCGGTGAATAAAGAGTTTTTCCGCAGTATGAAGAAGATTCATGTTATTTTCAAGATATACTTTTAAAGTGGTGTAGTAATCGACTTTTGCGTCCTTATACGCAGCAAGCTTTCGAACATCTTCTTCGGTATACAGGATCGGCGGGAACACCGATGTGCCATTCATAAAGAAATGACGCATCGCGTAATCCTTAAACCAAAAATTCCAACTGGACGGCTTGTTCTGCAGGCCCATGGAGTATGCAATTGAAGCCTGCAGATACGCTGTGTTTGACTTAAGGATACCGTAATATACGTCACTGATGCCGACGTAATGCTGCGTATCTATAAAAAATGCGGTTACATTGGCAAGCGCATCCTCCGGATTTTCGTCATCCAGCAAATGAATGATGGAAATCAATCCATTTTTATATATAAATGAACAACAATCGCTCACGGTACTTTCGATCTGGTTGATCATGTAACTCCCCGACGACGTAAAAGTTTCGGTTTCATCGAGACCCGTATAGATGCAAATATAACGATCCTCATTTCCCCAATGCCACTTCTCCATATAATGCTCCAGCCGTTTATCCGAAACTTTATCTCCATTGACAATATCCTTCAGTAATTGCCGGAACACGTAACGGCGGCTGTCCGCATATGTATTCCGGCGGTTGACGGCCAGGCGGATAAAATGCGTCAAAATCTCGGCGATCTGATAATCCCCTTCACGCACAGGCCGGTTATCTTCCGGTACGCAGACTCTTCCGTCAAAAACATCTCCATTGCTAAAGTTCACGTAAAGCGTCGCGCGTGACACGTGCCGGGATACCTGATAGCCTGCGCCTTCTACGCCGATTGTTTTAATATATTCCGGCTCATTTTTAAGTTTCATAACCAGTTTTGAAGATATCGCAGTATACGGTCCTCTTTTGTCTTCCAGATAAGACATGTCCAGTTCCCCGGCACATGCCAGCAAAGTGTAATTCTTATCATAAACCGCCACAGGGTTTTGCAGCAAAGAATAACCCAGCTCACAAATATGTGTAATGTCGGCTTCACCGTCAAGCTCACTTTGCAATGCGTCAAGCCAGTCCTGATATTTTTCAAATATCTTGCATATGTCGCAAAATGCGCGTTTAATGCTATAATCGGATGGGAGAATGACGTATTGAACGGAGCTGTTTGCGTCCAGCGTCAGATTATCTCCGATTAAAGCAAAAAACAAATTTTCAGCAGGCAGGTGAATCGGCTCGTCCCGAGAAGCGTCAGCGATATAAATATACCGATCGGATAAGCTTCCCGCATCCTCATCCTCATAAACCGAAACGCTCTGGATACAAGTTTTTTTGGAAAGATTGTTCAAGTTGTGCTGTACAATACAGGAAGAAAGCGCATCGTGTAATATCCACATACTGATTTTCATAGTTATTCATCACCCCCAAGCTTCATGCTACTAATAATAGCCTTTTTAGGGAAAAAGTCAATTCTTCGTATGCTGACTAAGGGCCTTAGGTTTCATTTATTGCGCGCTGTATAGCGGGGAAATTTGTTATTACCAATTTGTCGGACCAGTATATAAACACGGTCACCGGATACGGGTTCACACCGAAGGCCTTGGGTCCAAACCATGTCTCTGCAAATAACAAAAGCTCCTTAAAACCACGTGTTTTAAGGAGCTTTTCTTGATTTTTTCAGACTTTTCCGGGGCGATTATCCAGGGCACTTAACACTTGAATACGTTCACGGCAGAGTCATTAAACGTAGCATAGATCTGATCTCCAATACTTACGCCCATTTCCATCAGCGCATAATTGGTGACTAACGCGGTGATCAGTATCGAACACGCCATCTTCACTCTGACCATTGTCCCTTCATGAACGATCTCCGTTATACAACACTCGATAGAGTTGTGTGTCGTTTCTTTTTTGCTTTTTTGCAAAACAATCTCTTCCGGCCGGACCGTCACTTTCACCTCGCCGGATATTTCAGCTTTTGTTTTCAAGGCGATGTCATTTACCCTTACGAATTTTTCGCCGTTCGTTTCTTCAGCCAAACCGGAATAGATATTTTCAATGCCGACAAAATGCGCAACAAAATTATCCTGCGGTTTATTGAAAACTTCATTGGCTTTGCCCACCTGGACAATTTCCCCGTTTCTCATAATAGCTATCCTGTCGGCCAGCACCAGCGCTTCGTTAAAATCATGGGTTATGTGGATCGTCGTCGTATTGAACTGTTTATGGATCGCCTTGAGTTCCTGCTGAAAGTTCTGTTTCGTACGGGGATCCAGTGCGCTTAAAGGTTCGTCAAGCAGCATAATCTCCGGGGATAAGACCAGTACCCGCGCGATCGCCGCGCGTTGCTGTTCCCCGCCGCTCAAGGTATACGGATAACGGGCTAAAAGGTGACCGATACTCAGCATATCCACGGCATCCGTTAATTTTTGCTGCATCACCCGCTCCGGTGTTTTTCTCAGTTTGAGGCCAAATAAAATATTGTCCTTGACTGTCAGATGCGGAAACAAGGCGTAATCCTGGTAGACGAAGCCAATGTTCCTTTGTTCCGGGTATAAGGCGGTTATATCTGTGTTGTTATAAAAGATCTTTCCTTTATCGGGTTTATATAAACCAGCTATTGTTTCAAGTATGACTGTTTTCCCCGTGCCTGTCGGGCCAAGAATAACAAAATATTCATTCGTTTGGATCTCCAGGCTGATGTCCTTCAGGCTGAAGTCTCCCAACGTTTTGGATACATTCCTCAGTTCAAGCATTTCATATGCTCCTTTTTCCAATCCGTCAATAATCCAAGCCACCGGATTTTTTAATATAATTACCGTATCCGGTGGCTGAATCCTGTTTAATTTATACGTTAATCCCTTCGCGGGACCAGCTGCTTTCCGCCCAACAGTTCAAAAATAAACAATGCGACTATTGAGATCGTGATGATAATTGTAGCCGCCGCCATCGCCAGGCTCAAATCACCTGTTGACATGTTGAGAAACAGCGACACCGGAAGCGTTTCCGTTTTCATTCTTGTCGCTCCCGCCAGCATCAACGCAGCTCCAAACTCACCCATGGCACGCGCCCATGTGATAACAACGCCCGCCAGCAAACCGTTTTTTGCAAGCGGCAGCGTAATCTTCATAAAGGTTTGAAACTGGGAACAGCCCAATGTGCGGCCGACAAACTCAAACCTCGGACTGATATCTGCAAACGTCGACTTGAGGATGCGGACCAAATAAGATATGTTCACAAAAAATTGCGCCAGAATAACGCCCTTGACATCAAAAACAAATTTCAGACCGAGATCTGCAAGCTTGTCCCCAAAAGCCGTACCGCCAAAAAGCAGCAGCAATGCAACGCCCGAAACGACCGGCGGCAGTGCCAACGGTATGTTTATGATCGTGTTGATCACCTTTTTGCCAAAAACATTGAACCGCTGCATACCGTATGCGATCGGCACGGCAAAGATGATACAAAGCAGCGTTGATATGACCGATGTAAACAAGCTGAGTTTAATTGAAAATTTGATTTCCGGAGACGAGATGCTCTCTCCAATCCCCGCGAACCCCCTAATAATAATATTTGATATGGATGCGGCAATCAACAGCAAAAGAAGCACCGTAAAAAAAGCCAGAACTGCTTTAAAGGCCCTGTTTTTTGCTTTGTATTTACCGACCGACTCATTGAGGCTCATTCTTTCAGCCTTTTTATCTGTCATTCTTCTATTGTCTTAAATCCGTATTTTTCAAATATCGCCTTGCCTTCGTCCGATAAGACAAAGTCATAGAAAACTTCGGCGAGCTCTCTGTTTTCCGTAAATTCCAATATCCCTATCGGGATTATTTTTATTTGATTGTCCGCTTCCGGGATTTCGACGATTTCAACTTCTTCAATATCGGCAACGTTGTCTTCCCATACGATGCACGCATCCGCCTGACCCATGGTTATATGTACTACAACTTCATTCACCGTTGCATCTTTGGACACCACGTTTGCCTCGACCGCTTCAAGTATGCCTTTGTTTTCAAGCATTTTTTGGGCCGTTTTCCCGATTGCGGCAGACCGTTCGTCACCCAATACGACTTCCACGCCTTCATTTGCCAAATCTTCAAGGCAGGTTATATTCGCAGGGTTTCCCGCAGGGACGGCTATAACGGGGATATGATAAATCACTTCGCAGCATTCATCGACAAACCCTTTTTCAATGGCGCTTTCAATATAAGAATATGCTCCGGGAATATATAAATCGCCCTCTTGGACGAGTTCGATCTGGCTGAGGTTTTGTGCGGAACCTGCATAGCTGTACTCAATTTGAGCGCCATACTTTTCATTAAAAACAATGCCTATCTCATCCATAGGCTTTCTGAGCCCGGCGCCGCTGTATACAAGTAAACTTTGACCTTCATACAAAAGCGTATCATCGTTTTCTTCCGCAGAAGCTGCATCCTGGCTTTCCCCCGCAGCAGACGCATCCTGAGACGCGCTGTCACTTTCCGCTGCCGACGCTGAAACCTGACTGTCGCTTTCATTTGCTGACGTCTCATTAGAAGATGCACAGCCGCAAATGGCAAATAATACCATCAGCACAACAGCCAGCATTCCGACAAATAATCTTTTCCTCTTCATTTCTTGTCATTTCCTCCTTGTGTTCTCTACTCTTCTTTACTTTGAACACCTGCAAAACCTGTCAAATCAGAGCATGCAGACCGCACCGGCAATCGCGGTCTTATAAAAATAAGCCAGATGCCGGCACCGACAAAATATTAAAGCGTATCGTTCACAACGAGGCTGCCTGTAGCCACGATTAGATCACACCACGCCAACACTTTATCCTTTATTTAATTTTTATTTCTGCGCCATATTTTTTTGTACGCTTCGATCCTCGTCCAGATCAAATATCCGTACTATATAGCTTTCAGACATTTTTTCAGGAAACGCCATCTGAATTCCAATGTAACGCAATACGCAGCGTCTCTTGATTGTCACGGAAATGCAATCATCTCCGATGTGCATAGTTCGCGAGCTTTTCAGCCCTTTCTCCGGCCAGCTCATTGATGTCTTATAATCCGCTCTGATTCCCGCGGCAAGCATAAAAAAACCATGCACTGTGAAAAGGCATAGATTTATAAAAATTGTCTATGTATTTTGCGGTTTTTACGCATGAGCTTTATGATGTATTTTTCATGCTGTTTTAGTATAAAACAGCCGCCGTTACTGTCATATGCCCATTAATGTCTTGATATTATATATAACAGAAAGCTATATGTCAATATCTATTGATATCTGTTTTATCTTAATTGTGTGCGTTTATGACATTTAATTCCCGCAATCGGCGGCCGTTTTATCCGCTGCTTGCCGCTGCCTATTTCGCCACGATCAATACGCTCGGGTTTTCATCCGCCGAGAGCCATTTCAGAATGCTGAGCAATGTTTCCTCCGTCACGACAACACAGCCGGAAGACGGTTTGTTCCCGATATGGAAAAAAATCGCCGAGCCTTTCCCGGCAATCGTGTCCGGCGGCGTATTGTATTCTACGACGACTGCATAGGCATAGCTGACGATATTCGTTGCCAGATGCTCGCAGCTTGTCCAATCGGCTCCATCCATTCCTTCCACCCATTGGTTGTAGTATTTTGAATTCGGGTCGTCAATCCAAAGGCTATCCGCCGTGATCGCGCGATACGCCATCCCCGTAGGCGGCTGTGGTTTATTGCCAAAGGCATACCCCAGCCTGTAAAGTCCGCCCGGCGTACAACCATCCCCTTCACGTTTGTCCGTGCTGACACCGTTGCGTCCGGCATATCCGGCGATATATCCAAGATCATCATTGAGCTTCCATAGGCCGTTATCATTTTTTTCATAGCAATAGATATCGGCATTTGACCCATCGGCCCGGACAAGTATTAATTGTGAGAAGGCAAAGCTGTCAAATGAAAGCCCGGCTGACAAAATGCACTGTGACAGCAGAGGCGGCTGCCCCCCGGCATCCGGCGTAATCTGCTCTTCCGGCTCGGCAGGCGTATCCGTCACTATACTTTCCGCACCGCCATCGGCCGGCGCACCGATTTCATCCTCTGTCTGCGTATCATCGTACATTTCCGTTCCCTCCGGCGACGCGGATGCCGGCGCCTGCGGGGAATAATCATCCGCCGAACTGTTGTCTTCGGATACATCATCCCCTGCGTCTTCCTGCCCGGACGCAGACGGCCCCGCAGAAACCGTTTCCTGAAAAGATGGTTCAGGCATTGGGGCTTCTAAATCTGCCGATACCAAAAACGACGGTGTTTCTTTATAGATCATTTCCATACCCGTACAATCGCTGAGCAACAAGAGCAATGAAGCAGAAAGCAATAATATAAAAAACCGTTTCATCTTGCTATATCCTTTTATGTATGTCATACAGCCTTGATTAAAATATTAACCTATCGTCAACGGTTTATCAAGCCGGACCACGCAACCCGGTTTCCCGGCCGGATCCGTTCCAAGAAAACCATTATCCTCAGTAATTTTTGGGATCATATATTGCTTAGTCCTCTCTCTGCATTCTGTGCATTCGGGTATTCATTTGGGCATAGATTTCACGTTCCTCTTTTGAAAAATTATGCTTTGCGGTGTATTCTTCCTTCCTTTTTTTCTTGGCGTTTGAAAGACCTCCTGTCGTAGTCTTTATCCTACGACAGGAGGCCTTTTTCATGCAATGTACGTTTTTAACGGGGCCGGACAAATTGTGGCGGCCCCTTTATTGGTGCTGTTGAGATTCTTTATACCTGGGCAGACGCACACCGCAGAATCGGCTGCATCTGTACCCCCTCAAGCGCCAGACGGACGGCGTCGGACAGGAGATTGAAATCAGCGATGACTGAGCATGGCTTCTTCAACGGATTATCCTGATAAAACGGCACGAAAAAAATGTTTTTCCGGTTTAAAAGCTTGCCGAGATTCGATGCATTGCCCGATAGACCGTCATTCGTGGAAACGGCGAGAAGGACAGGCCTGTCGTTGCGCAAATGCGCTTTTACCGCCATCGTAACGCTGGTGTCTGTTATGCCCGAAGCCAGTTTTGCCAGCGTGTTGCCGGTGCACGGCGCGACAATAAGAAGGTCCAGAAGCGCTTTAGGCCCGATCGGTTCAACGTCGCAGATCGAGTGCAGCACTTTTTTGCCGCTGATACTTTCAAGCCTGTCTATAAGGGCCTGAGCCGTGCCAAAGCGGCTGTCGGTCGTATATGCGTTCCCCGACAGGATCGGCGTTACATTATTATAAATGCCGCAAATCTCGGAAAACGCCTCGACAGCTTTGTCGTATGTACAGCAAGAGGCGCAAAAAGCAAATCCAATCCTATTATCCGTCATAGCTCCAAACCCTTTTCCCTGAGAATATTATACACGGTGTCTTTAATTATGGCACCCGACGAAACAGGCGCTACTTCGCCCGGAAGGCTCAGTGCCCACACTGCCTTAACGCCCAGCTTGGATGCAGCCGAAAAATCCATACCGCCCGGTTTTGAAGCCAGGTCCAGACATAAACAACCCGGTTTAAGCCTGCGAAGCCTGCTTTCATCCAGTATCCGGGCCGGTACCGTATTGACAACGACGTCAAACCTGCCCAGAATCGGGTCAATATCAGGCGTCTCCACAACCTCATAACCGTAAGCGCATATCCAGGCCAGATCCGAATACCTGCGTGCGCTCGCAGTGACATTAGCGCCCAGGCCGCGCAGACGGTGACACAGAATTTTTCCGATACGTCCGAACCCGATCACGAGACACCGCGCGTGGCAGACAGTGATCGGCGTTTCTTCCATGATCAGCTGAACAGCGCCCTCCGCCGCCGCCACAGCATTGGACACGGCAAGCTCTTCCCTCTGCAGATAGTCAATGACTGTAAGCCCCATCGAATCCGCAAGTCCGCGCGTGGCGTCGTCCACTTTCCCGGCGCAGATGAGCTGATCCGGGGAGAGGGCGGCAAAAATCTCCCGCGTCGTGTATAGATTACAGCTGAGCGGCGTATTGAGCATGCCCTCCCGCGACGTGACAGGCAACGGCAAAATGACACATCCGGCCGCGTCTACGGCATCCTTCAACGACGTCTCTTGTGTTATAGCGCTGTCAAGGCGAATCTTGTCTATGGCAAAAGTCGAAACCGCGTATCCGTCCGAGGCCAGTAATTCCGCCAGTTTCGCCTGGCGCATGTCTCCGCCCAAAACCGAAAACCTCATATGCTTCCTCCTTCTTCTCCATATAAACATGCGTCGGCACTGAAAAACCTTTTACCGACTTAAACACCGGCGCGGGGCTAACGCGCTGCAACTGTTACAGTCGGCGCCGGGCGCGGGTCATCCAAGCATCCGACCCAGGTATTTCCGTTTATTCTATTCCTGCGACTGCGCGCGGGTGACAGCGCCGCTTTGCATATCGCACCGCTTTTTTATTTGAGCATAAATAAAACCGGCTTTGTAAAAACAAAACCGGTTTCATACCATATATGTTGTATGATTTTTCCTGTCAGGAATTAACCATCCGTTCAAGGCTTTGGGCGGCAGCGTCGATCTCGCTTTTGTCCAATACGATTTCAAACTGCTCTTTTTCAAGGCAGTCCAAAACGGATAAAAGCGTTATTTTTTTCATATCCGCGCATACAAAGTCGGATTTGGCAGGATAAAACGTCTTCTCCGGCACCTTCTTCTGAAGGTAGGCAACAATCTCCTTCTCCGTTCCGATGATGATTTCACAGGCATCCGTCTCGCGGGCGAACTTAATGATCTCCGAGGTGCTGCCGATAAAATCGGTATGCTTTAAAACTTCGGCCCGGCACTCCGGATGCGCGGCAAATTTCGCGCCGGGGTGCGCAGCCTTGGCCGTCAGGATATCATCTTCGGTAAGCGCGTGGTGCGTCGGGCAAAATCCCGTATGACAAACAAACGTCTTATCCGGCACCTTCTCAGCCGTATATTCCGCCAGATGAATATCCGGAACAAAAATGATCTCCTCCGCATCCAGCCCGCCGGCGATGCGCAGGGCGGATGACGACGTGCAGCAAATGTCGGATACCGCTTTCACCGCAGCGGAGGAATTGACATAGCACATGACCGTTGCGTCCGGATGCTCGGCTTTCAGGCAACGAACATCCTCCACCGTCACCATATCCGCCATAGGGCAGCCGGCACCGGCGGCAGGTATAAGCACTTTTTTGTCCGGCGAGAGGATCTTAGCGCTCTCACCCATGAAACGCACGCCGCAGATGACGATGAGTTTGCTTTCCGTCTGCCGGGCACGTTTGGCCATCTCAAAGCTGTCGCAGACATAGTCGGCAATATCCTGCACCTCAATGGGTACGTAATAATGCGCCAGAACAAGCGCGTTTTTTTCTTTTTTCAGCGTTAGTATTCTGTTTTTAATATCGCTTTTGTCCACAGATCATACCCTCCCAATCGGCAAAACAACCACCGGTAAAACGGCAGCTTTTAGCCTGTTAAGCACTTTAAATCTATACTACGGGGTATTTTTTGTCAACATGTCTGTGTTGATATCGCGCCGTGCCCATGGTACAATAACCAAAAGGTTTTGGCATAGGGCGCAGTTATTGTTTTTCGTCATATTACAGTATATCCGTAAACGCAGAAAACATAAGGAGAACACAATGAAGCGTATCATAGCGGCGGCTCTCGTTTTGCTGCTTTTAGTCTCATTAACGTCAACGCTCGCCTCGACTCCGGGGTCTGCGGCCGATCCGCTTATCTCTTTAAGTTATATAACAGGCACTTTTCTTCCGGCAACGGTCAGTGACTGCAATACCCAGGCAAGCAATTCGCTGGGCGCGCTCTATGAAAACGCCGAAGAGGAAATTCAGGCCGCCTATGACGCGTATATGCTTCGTTTAAGCGGATATTCGGGCTATACGTTTACCGATGATTTCACGCCGCTGGACCTTCCGGCAGGGCAGACGGTCAATCTCGTCACCGGCGGCACGTTTACCCTCATATCCGGAAGGGCAACACTCAATATCATAACCGGAACGGTCATCAACATTTCCACCGGCAGCGAGGTTGCCTCAGGCGCGTCCCTGTCCCTCAATCAGCGTTATTTCTGCGCCGAGGACACGGCCGCCGTGTTTACGGCATCGTCCAGCGCCGTCTGTCAGGTTGACGGATATTACAAGACGACCGGCACCGTTATCGTCAGCCCGAACAGGTTTCTGGACGTTTCGAGTGCCGACTGGTACTATGACGCCGTAATCTATGCCAGCAACAACGGTCTTTTCACCGGCACAAGCGAAACGGCTTTTTCACCTCAAAGCTCTATGACGCGCGGCATGTTCGTAACCGTACTTTACCGGCTCGCCGGCGAACCGGCGGTGTACGCCGCCTCCGTTTTCCCCGATGTCGGCTCCACATCGCTGTACTACTACAAAGCCGTTGTCTGGGCCAACGCCAACAACATCGTCAACGGGTATGAAGACGGCCGGTTTAAGCCCGATAATCTTATCACGCGCGAGCAGATGGCCGTCATTATGTACCGGTACGCTTCATACGCTGGATACGGCACATCATCAGGCGGCGCATCTGCATACGATTCGTTCCCCGATACCGGCAGCGTATCAGACTTTGCCGTCAACGCGATGAAATGGGCGACATCGAACAGCCTGATCAACGGCTCCGACGGAAAACTGCTGCCTAAAAACACGGCCTCCAGAGCGCAGGTGGCGCAGATCATCTTGAACTTCTGCTCAAACGTTGCCGGCATGTAACCATTGAGAGCCTCCCGAATAAAATGAAACGAACCCTTTTGTATGGGCAAAATCATTTTAGGAGGTATTCTATGAACTGCGGATTCCTCGGTAACAACTGTGTCTGGGTGATCATCGTCATCATTATTCTTTGCTGCTGCTGCGGCGGTTTCGGCGGCTGCGGCTGCAACAACTGCTGAATTGGAGCCCGACACACCGTCATAGTATAACCGCAACTCAAAGAGCGTTAACACTTGCCGCTGTATACGTCATATATATAGAAAACCCTGACAAATCGATCTGCGATAAATATAAATCCGGCCCATATCGGCCGGTCCGGGCAGGACGCGCAGCCTTCCCGGTTTTTCAAGACAGCCTGCAGCGTTGTCTTCAAGCGGCTTTGGTTATTACCGGGTGTTAAGGCAAATACGCCGGGGGGCCTTCCGGCCAACCGGCTATACATATTTCAATTGCTCCGAAATGCCTGAAACGCGCTGCAAGCGTGTTCAGGCATTTTTCAGTCCAAGCAAATCCTGTTGATAAAAAGCATGCGTCGTAGTATAATAATAAAGCTTTCCCCGCATCCGCGCGGCGCGGGGCAAGGCTGCACTAGTTGGGGAGTCAGCGGTGCCCTGTAACCTGCAAACCGCTATAGCAGGAATGAATTCCGGCCCCCGGATGTGTGATGTATTGTCTGAGCTCGGCAAGCAGCGTTGACGAGCCGGTCTCGCGCAACGTAAATTCGTGAATCATGTCAGGCGGGGAACCGAGCAGCATTAAGCGAAACCTTACGTGTGCCGCGAGGAAGCCGGCTTTGAGCCGGCTGCCGCAGTTTACGGATATATCACATCTTCAAAGGCCGGTGTGCGGCCTTGCCATGCGCCGCGTCGTCGTCGCGGATTTGGTATTGTTTCTACTTCAGTTTATTTAACGGAGGGGCGCTTCATGTACCAGGCATTATACAGAAAATGGCGCCCAAAGACTTTTGACGATGTCGTCGGGCAGACGCATGTGTCCCAGACGCTGAAAAACCAGGTTTCAAGCGGGCGGCTGTCACACGCTTACCTGTTTGTCGGCACGCGCGGCACCGGCAAGACGTCATGCGCAAAAATTCTGGCCAAGGCCGTCAACTGCCGCGATGTTCAAAACGGCAATCCCTGCAATAAATGTCCCAGCTGCCTTGGGATCGACAACGGCAGCATCCTGGATGTTCTGGAACTGGACGCGGCCTCCAACAACGGCGTGGACAACGTCCGCGCCCTGCGCGAAGAAGCCGTGTTCACTCCCGTCGACGTTAAAAAACGCGTTTATATCGTCGACGAGGTGCATATGCTTTCCACACCGGCATTCAACGCCCTTTTAAAGATACTTGAGGAACCACCCGAACATCTGTTGTTCATTCTGGCTACGACCGAACTGCACAAGGTGCCCGCGACGATCCTGTCCCGCTGCCAGCGCTATATGTTCAAGCGCATACGGACGCCGGACATCGTCGGAAGGCTTTCGGATATTGCCGGCCGTGAAAATATTGAGCTGACAAACGACGCTGCCGACCTGCTGGCACGTCTGGCGGACGGCTCGATGCGCGACGCGCTGTCGCTTTTAGATCAGTGCGGCGCCGGAGAACCCATCGATACTGACCGTGTATTATCCGCCATCGGTTTGGCCAGCGGCATCGAGATTGCAGGCCTGTTGGGCGCTGCGGCAAACGGCGATATCCCACAGGCGCTTGACCGGCTGGATAAGCTGTACACAAGCGGTAAAGTGATGTCCTCCGTGCTGGAAGAGCTTTTAAGTCTCATCCGCGACACGCTCGTCACAGCATTGATGCCAAGCGGCGGGTCAGGGCTTCTAAGCGGCGGTTTTGATAAAAAAACGCTTCTTTCCTTCGCCGAACACATCCCGCAGGATCGGCTGCTCATAATGATGGAACTGCTCAGGCAGGCGCTGATGGACGTATCAAAGGGCGCAGGCGGCAAACTGACCGCAGAAATCTGCCTGATACAGCTCTCCGGCATTCAGCCGGAAACGAACATACCCGCCTATAAAAGCGCGGCGGCCCTGCCGGTAAAGAAAGCAGCAAAATCTCCTAAAACGGCTGAGTCCGAGCCCAAACCGCCCGCTGCAGCCCCCGAAGCAGCACCGGTTGAAAAAATGGCACTTAGTCCCGTTGATGATGCTGCCTATGAAGTTGCGGAAGAACCGGATTCAGACAAACAGCCGTCTCAAAATGACGAACCATCTGACGGCACTTTCGAATTCCAAAACGGCAATCAGCCGTCTTCATCACCGCCGGAGGATTTTTGGGCAGCAGTTTTAGAGCGTGTCAAATCAAAAATCGGGAAACCGGAATATTCTTTTTTAAGCGATACGGCAAACACCTCAGCTGTCCTGGAAGGCAATATACTGACAATCAAGCTGAAAAGCTCATTTGCCGCAACGGTCGTCAACGTCCTGCCTGTTACGGAGGCCCTAAAAGAAATCACGGCAAACCTGCTTGGGAAACCGGCAGCCGTCCGGATCGTGCAGGATACGGGCAGCGAAGACGAAACAAACGACAAACTGGACGCGCTCAGGCGTTATTCCAACATAAAATTCGAGTAATTACCGAATCATCAAGCAAGGAGTGATCAAATTGGCAAAAGGCGGATTCCGAGGCGGCAGTTACGGCGGTGGCGGCGTCAACATGAACATGATCAAACAAGCGCAGAAAATGCAGGCCGACATGCTGAAGATGCAGGCCGAAATGGAAGAACAAACATACACGGCGACAGCCGGCGGCGGCGTAGTGACGGCTGTCGTCAACGGCAAGCACGAGCTTGTATCTCTGGAGATAGATCCGGAAGCCGTTGATCCCGAAGACGTCGAGATGCTGTGCGACCTGGTCAAGGCCGCTGTCAACGAGGCAATGCGGCAGGCCGACGCTTCCATGAGCGAGGGCATGTCGAAGCTGACAGGCGGACTGAATCTCGGATTATAACCTGAACTTGAGGCTTTGAAGGAACCCCCTGATATGCACCCTGACCGGCAGTCTTTTTCTGCCGGTTTACTTTTAAAGGAGCTGCCGGAATGAAATATGTTTCTTCGTGCCGGACACCGGTCGGTCCGGTTTTTATCGCCGAGGAAAACGGCGCTTTGACCGATTTAAAATTCAGCCCGATATCTGGCGCCGAAAACAAGCAGACGGCGCTTATCCGGCATGCATCCGAACAGATCCGGGAGTACTTTAACGGGCACAGGCAACATTTCGATCTTCCGCTGAAGACATCGGGGACCCCGTTTCAGGCAGACGTATGGGCTTCTCTAATAGATATCCCTTACGGACAAACGCGCGCATACCGGGACATCGCGGCAGCGGTCGGAAACCCGAAAGCCTGCAGGGCCGTAGGCATGGCCAATAATAAGAATCCGATCGCCATCATCATCCCGTGCCATCGCGTCATCGGGGCAGACGGGCGTCTTGTCGGGTACGGCAGCGGGCTTCATATCAAGCGCACGCTTTTGGAGCTTGAGGAAAAATATAAATAATGCCGTTTGATTAAAACTGGCTTAACGAATAAAGAGCGGGATGCTTTACATCCCGCTCTTTTATTTAACGGTCTTCATCTCCGCGTCTGTCGGTAATTGTAACCGTCAGGGCAGACAGCCTGCCGGGTCAACCGGTTCGCCGTCTTTTCTTATTTCAAAATGCAAATGCACGCCGCTGGCTACGCCCGTCTCGCCCATATGCGCGATGACCTGCCCCTGGTATACGCGGTCGCCTTCCTGTACAAGCAATTCACAGCAGTGCCCATAATAGGTGACGTCTCCGTTATCGTGCAGGATCTGTACCAAAAGCCCATAGCCGAAGTACCAGTCGGCCAGAATGACTTCTCCGCCGTCTGAGGCTACGATATCATCGCCGTAGAAGCCGGCGATATCAATCCCCTGATGATTGGACGACCCGAATCCTGTACGCGGACCGAAACCGGAGGTAATCACGCCTTGGGCCGGCCACACATAGAAACCGAAGGACGCCGTTTTCGGGCGCGGCGCCGTACCGACGGCGATAAGCTCGGTCACCGGTTCTTTTATTGTAACTGTACTGACAATTTGCCTGGATTGTTCCGTTCCGTTTATATAAACCGTATTTTCAGTAACAAGCTCTTCTCCTGCGACGCCTTCGGTCATGAGCTCGGAGCTGCCCTCATAGACAGTTTCGTCGTCATAATACGCAACGTCATAATTGAGCTGCTTTGTGTACTGCTCCTGTTCGGTATTTCTGACGGTAAGGCTGTACGGCGAAGATGTATTTTGGGGATCGAGCATCCGCCGAATATCTTCCGGATCCTGCGCAATATCCTCATTGATAAAACGGCTCGTCACCGTAACGGTGTCGACAAAATGGATCGACAAGGTCATGTCCGTAGAATAATCGTCCAGTATTTCATTGAGTATGCCGTCAAGCACCGACATGTCGCCGGACGCGCCGACAGGGGCGCCGTTGACTTCAAGAACATACATCTTCGTAACACCGTCGATCCCATCCAGAATGGCGTTTTGGATGTTATCCGACGCGTCCGCCGGTGCGCCCAGATCCGGTGAAACGGATATGGCGTCGTCCAGACAGTATTCGCAGCCGAATATCTCCTCAAGCTGCTCCTCGGCTCCTGAAACAATGGCCGAAACGTCTTCCATGCTCCTTGCGTTCCCGATTTGCTCACCGTTAAGGAAAATGGCAAAACCGACCTGTGTATGAATCAGAAAAACAGTGAGTACCATCGCTATAAACAGCGTGACGGCCGCCATCGTCCATCCTCTTCGTTCTTTGATGCGCCGAGAAATCGTCCGGTTAAAAAAAGAGCGCATACAGACGACCGGGATCTGCTCCGGTTTTTCGGTTTCCGGCTCTGTTAATCGCACCGTATCACCTCTGTTCCATAAATAAAAACACCTGGTAACACATCGGTTACCAAAGGTTACATCCTGTAACATCCCGTATAATACATATAATTTCCAGTCTTGTCAATACCTATTTCATGTTTATTTTGTATACATATTATGTGTGTTTGCTGTAAATAATGCACAGTATTTTACCTGGCATGCCCAATAGTATCCATCATTCGACAGGCAGCATTATAATATCTTAAAATATGATTTCGTTTGCCTTAAAAATTTTTTTGTAAAAAAAAATGAAGCGGGCGCCGTTTGTTTAGTATCAGGCGTCCGCTTCCTCAAAGCACTTACGCAGCTTTTCAAGCGCCTTCTTTTCGATCCGCGAGACATAAGAGCGGCTGATGCCGCAGATGGCTGCTATTTCCCGCTGAGTTTTCGGCGCCGTATTGTCCAGTCCGTACCGCATAGCAATGATTTTTGCTTCACGGAACGTCAGGGCATCATCAATGTACTTAAACAGCTGAGCGCACGTATCACGGGCGCTCAGGCTTTCAAGCATATCATCCTCGACACTGATGACTTCCATCAAAGACAGGCTGTTGCCGTCCTTGTCCGTATCGATCGAATCGGAAAGCGAAAGGTCTCCCGCCGTTTTCTTCAGGCTCCTGAAATACATCAGTATCTCGTTTTCAATACACCTGCTCACATATGTGGCCAGACGCACCCTGCGGTCCGGCTTATAGGTCGATATTCCCTTGATAAGTCCGATCGTGCCGATCGAAATCAGATCGTCCTGCTCGCTCGTCTGCGTATAGTATTTCTTGATGATATGTGCCACCAAGCGCAGATTGCGTTCTATCAGTACGTTTCTCGCTTCCATATCGCCCTTCATATAAAGCTCGATATATTTCTGCTCCTCGGCGGCCGGAAGCGGTTTGGGGAAGCTGCCGGTGCCCCCGGACATCCGCAGCATCAGGAACGGGCTCAATAATAGCATGGCAAATGTGGCAGACAGCATATATACACCACCAAAAAAAGGATCAGTATAGTGTATTCCGCCGCTATTTGTCCGTATACACCTTAAAATGCCGCGTTTCGGGACAACCCCGTTTCGTCCCGGGCTGCCGATAAAAAAACGGCGGGATAAATCCCGCCGCAAGCGTAGAACCGGCGCCTTTTTCAGGGCTTTATCTGTATGATCTCCAAACCGTTCATATCGGCATATCCTATCGTATGCATTGTGCCGCCGAGGCGGCCGTCGAACACGGCAATCAGAACCGAGGATTTATCAACCATATACATGTTCCGCCGCATCATGCAGTCCGGTGTGTACCGTTTTGATACGTATGTCTCGATGTCGCATTGCCCGACAAGTTTGAAGTATCTGCTGCGGTTGGCCTCGCTCCATCTGGCCGCCTGATCCTCACTGGGCATCGCCGCTTCGAGCGTAATATCCGGATGATCCTCCTTCAGCTGAAGCACGGTTTCGCAAAAATACATATCGCACCCGAGCGCCATGCCGCAGACAAAATGCCGGATCCCGGACGCGTAAACGGCATATACGACATCGTATAGTTTTTCCTTAAGCCGACGGCACCGATCATCCGCTTCAACAGAGCCCCACGGGAGTTTCTCGGGCCGATAACCGGAAAAACAGCAGGTATTGTTTCGATTTACATCAGGTTTCATAAGCAGTTTAAACCGTCCTTTTTGCCGCTTTTTTACATTTTCTATTTTAAATGCGCCCGGAGTTTTTGTCAAAAAAAATATTGCTTTTAAAAAAAATAATGCTATAATACTAATGAACATTTGAATTGAATAGGATGTCTTCAGGGCAGGGTGAAATTCCCGATCGGCGGTACAGTCCGCGAGCGCACAGCGCATGAATTGGTGAAACTCCAATACCGACAGTTACAGTCTGGATGGAAGAAGATTTGTTAAACGTTTTGTTTAGCTTTTTTGTGGTCACCTGGAAGACATGTCTTTCAGGTGTTTTACTATTTTACAGGAGGCATTGTTAATGTCACAACTTCTACAGTCCGCATTGGAAAACCTCAGCTTCTTGGGTGTATGTCTGGCAATCTTTTTAGGTCTTTTTGTGCTTGCATGGCTTGCCGAACGCTACTTAATAAAACGCGAGAGATACAAAAGCAGACCGAAGTACATCGCGTACGTCGGCATGTTCTCAGCCATCGCGGCAGTCTTGATGCTCGTTGAAATACCGCTTTTCTTCGCACCGAGTTTCTACAAAATTGATCTGAGCGAAATCCCCGTTTTGATTTGCACGTTTTCTCTCGGTCCCGTCGCCGGTGTCGTCTGCGAATTCCTCAAAATCATCCTGAAGCTTGTCATAAAGGGCACCACGACGGCTTTTGTCGGGGACTTTGCCAATTTCGCCATCGGCTGCGCTTTTGTATTGCCTGCCTCTGTTATCTACCATAAAATCAAAACAAAAAAAGGCGCTTGGATCGGCATGGCCTCCGGTGCATTGATCATGACAGTTTTCGGCAGTTTCTTTAATGCCGTCTACCTTTTACCGACCTTTGCAAAAATGTACGGAATGCCTCTGGATGCGATCATCGGCATGGGAACGGCGATAAATCCGAATATCACAAGCGTGTCGACGCTTGTATTGTTTGCCGTCGTCCCGTTCAATCTCATAAAAGGCATTATCGTCTCGCTTCTTACCTTCCTGTTATATAAACGAACAGAAAAACTGTTACACATGAAATAGCGTGTATAAAAAGCCGGTCATCAGACCGGCTTTTTGTGTCTTGCTGAATTACACCATGTTCCATAGTAACCAAACGTCTAACGACATGCGCATTCAAACCTTATCATATCAAATTATAAAACATACACAGGCAGACGCCCCGTTAAAAGAGTCAGATACCGGCGCATATGCGCCGGTATCTGTTCATTACGGTTTAGCTCCCGGCGCGATGCTTTGCCGGTTGCTTTATTAAGCTCGGGACTGTTGTTTAAGGAATTTGTGCCGTAGTGTTATAGTCATAACCGTTATACCCGTAGCGGTATTTGTCAGTCGTATCATAGCCCGGAGTCGTCGTGTATGGCGATACGCGGGCTGTCGTATACGGCGTTACGGTGGTTGTCGGATATGGCGTTACACTGGGTATATTGGGCGCCACGTTGCAGCCGACAAAAATAAATGCAAGGAGCAGCGCCAGAATCAGTATTGCCGCTTTTTTCATACTTCCCTCCTGCTTAAAAGTTTTCGCTTCGCGGTTTTTATTGGATTTGCCTGACAGGATTATTATGTTCTCAATTCTGGAAAAATAGTATGTAATATATTGGCATTCGCTAAAAAGCCCTAAAGGCTTTTCCCATAGCAATAAGGCGCCGACTGATGTCGGCGCTTTGTAATCATTTGTCTTAATATTCAAACTGTCCATTCACTGTGTACGACCACCGTCAGCTTCAACTGCCCCTCAAATTCTTCAAACCCAAGCCTGAGGCTGGTCCAGTCGAGGTCTTCCGTTCCCGAGTCGGACGCCGGGATATGGAAGTCCACAAACCGCGCATCGGGAAAAACCTCCGTGATGTTTTCAAGGGAATTGCCGGACTCGATGATCGTGTCGACGCCGATTTCCGGCGTCAGGGTAAAGTCTTTATCAAAAACAAACTCTTTAAAGTATTCCACCGGTTTCAGTTCAATCGGATCATCGCTGCCGTCGTATTTGCCCCAGACATAGTGATTTTCGTCTTTTGAAAACTCAGCAACTTGTTTTGCGGTAAAGCATTTATTTGAAGACAGGCTGATGGTCGCGTAAGGCGAAAATACGATGCCGTATTCCGGATGGATTTCCCGAGACAGCGCTTCGTAATCCTCCCCTTTGATGTAACCGAGTATCTCAAACGCATACGCAGTCAACTCGGCGTTCGACGCCGCGAGACTAATCGACGCTTCTTCGCTCTGAGCGTTTTCGCCCAGCATCTTATTATATAAATCTTCTCCGCCAAAATAAAAAACCGCTATGGTCGCAGATATGCCAACGGCAATACCGACGACAACAAGCAGCAGACGCACCCAGAATTTTTTCAATAGGATCACCAGCTTTCAGTCGCACCTGAAACGTAAACGCATACTTCCTTTTCGTTCAACCAGAATACTTTAACAAATAGATAAATGCAACAACAATAATTTACAAAAGTAACAATACATAAAATCTTTATGATTATTAATAAAATAAAAACAAATTAACAAGGGTCTTGACATCAAAGCATCATAGTGCTAAATTATGGTTAGCACTCAACGCACGAGAGTGCTAACCATATTTTTACCTTCGAAAGGAAGGGGGATTTATGGAACTTGGCGAACGGAAAAAGAAAATACTGCGTACGGTCATAGATCAGTATGTGAAGTCGGCCGAACCTGTCGGTTCCAAGGCGATCGCCAATATGATCGACATGTCCGTTTCTTCGGCTACGATCCGCAACGAAATGGCGGAGCTGGAATCAATGGGGCTTTTAGAGCAGCCGCATACTTCAGCAGGACGGATCCCGACCTGTTTGGGCTACCGCATCTATGTCAACGAGCTGATGGAACGGCCCAGCCTGTCGTCGGAGGAATCCCAGACAATTAATCAGGTGCTTCAAACCCGTATTCAGCAGCTGGATAAAATATTGGCCGACGCTGGCCGTCTAACTTCGCAATTGACAAGTTATCCGGCTTACGCGCTGGCAGCGGCGGGCGGTGACGTCACAATATCACGTTTTGACGTTATTTATATAAACCCCAACTCATTTATTATTGTCGTAATGATGAGCAATAAAACCGTTAAGAACAAACTGGTCAACCTGCCGTTTCAGCTGGAACAGAGCATGCTTACAAAACTGGGGACGCTATTTAACGCCAGCTTCACAAATATATGCGAGGAAAAAATCACAACGGCTTTGATCTCGTCGACCGAACGGGCCGTAAACGACCGGAATGGGATCGTCGCAGTGATCGCCGGATTCGCCATTGAGGTTTTATATGAAACGAAAACCCTGAAATCGCACATGACGGGCGCTTCCAATCTCTTCGAATACCCTGAATACAGGAATATCGACAAGGCACAGCAGCTGCTTCGCTACCTTTCCGATAAAAACGAACTGGCCCGGCTCCCCGCTCCGGAGGAAAGTCAAGAGATGAAAATCACCATCGGCCCCGAGAATCTCGCAAGAGAACTGCAGGATTCCAGTGTCATCGTTGCCCGGTATGATGCCGGCGACGATATGCAAGGCCTCATCGGTGTTGTCGGACCGACCCGCATGGACTATTCAAAGGTGTCGGCACGGCTTTCATATATTGCCCGAGGGTTGAGCTGGCTCTTGTCCGGCAGCATCAAACTGCCGGATGCGCTCAGACAGGGTGATGAAGAAGAACTGTCCTGAAACACCAAAGATAAAGGAGATGATATGATTGGCGAAATCAAAAAAAGACGAAATGCCGCAGGAAAGCCCAATCGAGACCGAAAGCGCCGTCGTAGCGCCGGAGGCCTCACCCCAAGAGGTTTCTCCGACCGATGATTTGAACGCGGCGCTGGACGCCGAAAAAGATAAATTCCTTCGGCTTGCCGCCGAATATGACAACTACAGAAAAAGAAGCATCAAGGAACGCGAAGCCCTGTATAACGACATCCGCGCTGATACGATCACAAAGATTCTTCCCGTTTATGACAACTTGACACGCGCTTTGAAGCAGGAATGTTCCGACGACGCCTTTTATAAAGGCGTGGAGATGACCATGACACAGCTGAAAGAAATTTTAGATAAACTCGGCGTCAAAGAAATCGAGGCAGCAGGCGAAAAGTTCGACCCGGATCTGCACAACGCCGTGATGCATGTGGATGACCCCGACTACGGCGAAGCCGTCGTCGTGGAGGAATTTGAAAAGGGCTTTATGCTCGGCGACAAGGTCATTCGTTTTTCAATGGTCAAAGTCGCAAACTAATATTAAAACAACATCATTTATATATTCAAGGAGGAAACCACTATGGGAAAAATAATTGGAATAGATCTGGGTACGACAAATTCATGCGTAGCCGTTATTGAAGGCGGAGAGCCGATCGTCATAGCAAACGCAGAGGGCGGACGCACAACACCGTCGGTCGTCGCCTTTTCCAAGGACGGTGAACGCATGGTCGGCCAGGTGGCAAAACGGCAGGCCATCACAAATCCCGACCGCACCGTCATGTCCATCAAACGCGAAATGGGCAGCGCATATAAAGTCAACATCGACAATAAACCGTACACGCCGCAGGAGATCTCCGCGATGATCCTGCAAAAACTCAAAACCGACGCGGAAGCTTACCTGGGCGCCAAAGTGACGGAAGCCGTCATTACGGTTCCGGCCTATTTTACCGATTCACAGCGCCAGGCGACGAAAGACGCCGGTAAAATCGCAGGACTCGACGTTAAGCGTATCATAAACGAGCCGACAGCCGCAGCGCTGGCTTATGGGCTCGATAAAGAGACAGACCAGAAAATCATGGTCTTCGACCTCGGCGGCGGCACATTCGACGTCTCTGTTCTGGAGATCGGCGACGGCGTTATCGAGGTCCTCGCCACGGCGGGCAACAACCGCCTCGGCGGCGATGATTTTGACGAGTGCATCGTTAAACACCTGCTTGCCGAATTCAAAAAAGACAATGGCATCGACCTGTCGACGGACAAAATCGCCATGCAGCGCCTGCGCGAAGCCTCAGAAAAAGCAAAGGTGGACTTGTCAGGCGTGACCTCGACATCAATCAATCTGCCGTATATCACGGCGGACGCCAACGGCCCGAAACACCTTGAGGTCACCGTCACGCGCGCAAAGTTTAACGAACTGACGGCGCATCTTGTGGATAAAACGGTCGGCCCCGTCAATCAGGCGCTTGGCGACGCGGGCCTGTCAGCAGGCGAGCTTTCCAAAGTGCTTCTTGTGGGCGGCTCCACGCGTATCCCCGCCGTTCAGGAATCCGTCAAGCGGCTGACCGGCAAAGAGCCGTTCAAGGGCATCAACCCCGACGAATGCGTTGCCATCGGCGCAGCCGTCCAGGCCGGCGTATTGGGCGGAGACGTTGAAGGGATCCTCCTTTTGGACGTCACGCCGCTGTCTTTGGGCATTGAGACGCTGGGCGGCGTATTCACAAAGCTCATCGACCGCAATACCACAATCCCGGCCAAGAAGAGCCAGATCTTCTCAACTGCCGCCGACAATCAGACTTCCGTTGAAGTCCACGTCCTGCAGGGCGAGCGCGAGATGGCTCAGTACAACAAGACGCTCGGCCGCTTCCACCTGGACGGCATCGCGCCCGCCCGCCGCGGCGTTCCGCAGATCGAAGTCACCTTTGATATCGATGCCAACGGCATCGTCAACGTCTCGGCAAAAGATCTCGGCACGGGCAAAGAGCAGCAAATAACCATTACTTCTTCGACGAACCTTTCCAAGGACGATATCGACAAGGCCGTCAAGGAAGCCGAACAGTACGCACAGGAAGATGCCCAGCGTAAAGATGATATCGATTCGAGAAACCACGCCGACCAGCTCGTATATCAGAGCGAAAAGACGCTTGCCGACATGGGCGATAAGATCGAAGCATCCGACAAGCAGACCATCGAAGACGCGGTCTCCAAAGTGAAAACGGCTTTGAACGGAACGGATATTGCAGCTATAAAAGCAGCGACCGATGAGCTTCAGAAGGCATTTTACGCCGTCAGCGAAAAAATTTACAACACCCAGGGCGCACAGCCGGGCGGCGACGGCAGCGCAGGTGAAAACGCCGGAGGCGGCGCGGATGACGGTGCACCCGGAGGCGGCGAGTACTACGACGCGGATTACGAAGTCGTTGATGACGACGAAAAAAAATAGCAGCATAGCGCACCCTTAAGTCTTTGATGCATCAAGAGTGAAGAATCTCCCGAGCCTTGACGGAGGTTCTTCACTCATGTGATAATGCAAGGCAACCCAGCATGGCTCTTAGGCAGACAACAGAGAGGAAGTTCATATGGCAGACAAACGTGATTACTACGAGGTGCTCGGTCTTAATAAAGGCGCGTCCGACGAAGAGATCAAAAAGGCATTCCGGCAGCAGGCAAAAAAATGCCATCCGGACTTAAACCCCGGCGATAAGGAAGCTGAAAAACGCTTCAAGGAAGTCAACGAGGCTTGCGAGTGCCTGTCCGACCCGGAGAAAAAATCAAGATACGATCAATTCGGCCATGCCGGTGTCGATCCAAATTTCGGCGGCGGCTTCGACGGTTTCGGCGGCGGCTTCGGCGGAATGGACTTTGATCTGGGTGATATATTCGGCTCAATTTTCGGCGGCGGACGTTCCAGCGCCCGGAACAGAAACGCTCCCCGAAAGGGTGAGCGCGTCCACGCCCAAACAAAGATTACGTTTGAAGAGGCAGCGTTCGGCTGTGACAAGGAAGTGCCGATTTCGCGCATCGAAGTCTGCGACAGCTGTGAAGGCTCAGGCTGTCAGGAAGGCACCACAGCCGAAAAATGTTCCAATTGTAAAGGTACGGGCAGCGTGACGACGCAAAACCGCACGCCGTTCGGTATCATGCAAAGCACGTCCGACTGCCCCAAATGCGGCGGAAAGGGCAAAATAATACATCAGCCCTGCACAAAATGCAAGGGCGCCGGTCTTATACGCCGGAACAAAAAAATAAAGGTCAGCATACCGGCAGGCATTGACGACGGGCAGACCATCTCCCTGCACGGGCAGGGCAGCGCCGGCATAAACGGCGGTGAGCCCGGCGATTTGTACATCACGATCAGCGTACAGCTCCATCCGCTTTTTACGCGGGAAGGCAACGCCGTCCTGTTCGAGATGCCGGTTTCCTTCTCGCAGGCAGCGCTCGGCGCCGACATCCATGTTCCGACACTGGACGGAAAAGTGAAATACTCAATACCTGAGGGAACTCAAACCGGCACGGTTTTCCGCCTGCGCGGCAAGGGCATTACGAACCTACGCGGCGGCGGACGCGGCGACCAGTTCGTCACGGTTCGTGTCGAGACCCCGACTGGTCTCAACTCCCAGCAAAAAGACCTTCTCAAACAGCTGGCTGAATCGATGGGCGATAGTAAAACCGGGAAGAAAAAGAAAAAGAAAATTCTGTAGTATACCGAATAATTCTTCATAAACTATACACAACCGCGGCTTAATCCCAGCCGCGGTTTCCCATTGGTTTTCCATTTCATGTCGAATTTTATACTGTACTTTTTTTGCTTTTCTTGCTATCATAATAAGATAGAATTCATTAAAGAATTACAGAGCGTATGGCGGAGGAATCTGTTTTGTATTATTCCTATGTGACATTTGTTTTTCCTGTTATTACCGTGTCCTGCCTGATGCTTTTTTTCTGGTACTACCGGCGGGCGTCGCGGCCTTTGGCGGGTACAACCGAATGGATTACCTGGATGATCGAGAAGCCTCGGTTTACCATGACGTTTACACGCCACCCGATGGAGCGGCGCGACCTGCTGCCGATCGTTATTATTACGCTTGTATGCGCGTTTCTCGGTTTTTTTAAGCTTGGCGACATGACGGCGCCGCAAAGCTTTTACCGTTTCGAGACGGGCAGCAAAACCGTTACCATTACGCTTGACGAACCGACGGACATCGGCTCACTCATGTATTATACCGGCCTGTGGGTCGGGCATTATGATCTGGAACTCTCCCACGACGGCGTCAACTGGCAGCGGCAGTATCCGGCAGAAAATGAAGAATCCGAAATGGACCAGCCGCACTCCGACCTGTTCAAGTGGCTGTACGCCACCCTCAATCCGGACAACCTTTCGACGCAGTATATCCGTATAACGGCTTACGATACGCCGATCGAACTGGGCGAGATCGCCCTGTATACAAAATTCGGCACCCTTATTCCCTATGAGGAGATCTCCTGCGACGCGTATGCGCTTTTCGACGAACAAAATCTCGTACCTGAAGCGCCGAGCTATATGAACAGCATGTACTTCGACGAGATCTACCACGGACGTACGGCTTATGAAAGCCTTCAGGGTGAGCGGATTTATGAAACGACGCACCCGCCGCTGGGAAAACTGATCATATCCATCGGGATCAGCCTTTTCGGCATGGTGCCCTTCGGCTGGCGCTTTATGGGCGTTTTGTTCGGCGTGGCCATGCTGCCGATCCTGTATATTTTCCTGAAAAACATGTTCGGGAAAACCGTGATCGCCACGTGCGGGACGATCCTGTTCGGTTTTGATTTCATGCATTTTGTGCAGACGCGCATCGCGACCATAGATACTTACGGGGTATTCTTTATCCTGCTGTCGTATTTCTTCATGTACCGCTACGTCACGCTGGACCCGGAAACGCCGTTTAAAGAAAAACTTGCGCCGCTGGCGCTGTCCGGGTTGTTTTTCGGTATCGGCTGCGCCTGCAAGTGGATCGTCATATATGCGGGCATCGGGCTTCTGGCGCTCTATGTCGTGCATCTCATCTGGTGCCGGAAAGTCTACGACGAAAACGACATACCCGGTTTTAAAAAACTCCTTTTTAAAACGTTGGCTCTCTCCTTACTGTTTTATCTTGCCGTCCCTCTCGTCATTTACTGCCTGAGCTATATTCAAAACGGACGGATCGCGGGGATGCGCATCAAAGACGGCATGCTGTGGGATCCGGATTATTACACAATGATCTGGGAAAACCAGAAATTCATGTTCAGCTACCACAGTCAGCTGGTAGCCACGCACAGTTATTCGTCAGCCTGGTGGCAGTGGATCCTGGACGCACGCCCCATCCTTTACTTCAGGGATTCCTCGTTGGGCGGCGGCCTTAAATCGTCTTTTGCCGCTTTCGGCAACCCTATTGTCTGGTGGGGCGGCTTTTTGGCGATAATTTCCATGGGGTGCCGTTTTGTCAGATTCAACGACGGAAAAGCGCTCTTCATCCTCATCGGCTACCTGTCACAAATCGGGCCCTGGATACTCATCTCACGCGTCGTATTCATCTACCATTACTTCCCGAGCGTACTGTTTTTAGTTCTGGCGCTTTCACACGTGCTCAATACGATCTGGGAACGCAGACTTGGACGGTTTAAACACGCCGTTTTCGGTCTCACAGGCAGCGCCGTCGTGCTGTTCGGTGCTTTTTATCCGGTTTTAACCGGCGTCCCGGCGTCCGAAGTCTATACGAAGTACTTCCTGCGCTGGATCCCGCCCATGTGGCCTTTTTAAGCGTATTTCTAATTCAAAGTATATTTTCATATAATGCGGGAGGTAACACAATGATAGCGCTTGGATGCGACCACGGCGGTTTCGGCCTGATGCGGGATGTGATCGGTTATCTCGATGAAAAGGAATGCACCTACAAAAATTTCGGGACGTTTACGGAGGACAGCTGTGATTATCCCGTTATCGCGGAAGCTGTTTCCCGCGCCGTCGCTTCGGGCGAATGCGAAAAGGGCGTTTTGATCTGCGGAACGGGCATCGGCATGTCGATGGCCGCCAACAAAATATCCGGCATCCGCGCCGCGCTGTGCGCCGACGTTTTTTCCGCCGAAATGACTCGGCGGCATAACGACGCGAATATCCTCGTCCTCGGCGGGCGCGTTATCGGCCCGGGGCCGGCGCTGAAAATACTCGACACGTTCCTCAATACGTCTTTCGACGGCGGACGTCACGCGCGCCGCATCGCGTTGTTCGGCGCGTTGGAGAAAAGCAGGTAAGTCATGAAACGCTCCTTAAAACGCGGATATCCCAAAACGTACAGAAGCGGCCGGCCGCTTAAAATCATTTTAACGGTTCTGCTGTCTTTGATCGTTGCGGTGATTATATTGACGGTATCCTTGTTTTTCGGATTGCGCCAATACATCGTGTATGATGAAGACAACAGCCTGCATCTGGAAATACCGTGGCTGGAGGAAGACACGCCGTGAAATTGATCCGCCGTATTTTTGCATAGTCCTGTTTTTTCAAATCCCGATAAATCAAACAAGAAAGCCGAAGGCGCGCTGCGCCTACGGCTTTTTGTTCATGTATGTGTTTATACAGGATATCTCTGAGCCCGGGTTTAGCTTCTACATAATGACTTCCGGTTCCCAATCATCCGGCCGCTCTTCTTCAGCTTCCTCTTTTTTGTCGGCAAACCCGAACCGCATCGTGATCTTTCCGTCCGGCAGCCTGATACCCATCATGTCGCCGCGAAGGCGTACGAACTCATGCTGCGTGGCGTCGTCTTTGGCCGATTCGGCCAGATAGGCCCAATATCCGTCGGGCGCCTTGTCAAGCGGCACGCCGTCTTCGATCATGGCCCGGCGCACTTTCATGCCGTCCAAGTCTCTGGGGCGGACGCCCTCTTTCAGGCACAGGTCGGCGGCGATACCGGCGGCTTGTCCGGTGGACATGCAGATCGAGATGATACGCACCGCCGCCATGGCGTGGAATTCGGACGAGACGCAGCGGCCCGCGACCAGAAGATTGTCGATCTTCAGCGGAACCATACAGCGGTACGGGACCTCACAATAATTGGTTGGATTCGTATAGGCCGAATAACTCCCCTCCTCCGGCGGGCAGAACGGATGCATCGCCTTGTCACAGGGCTCGGGGTAGTTGATTGCGCCGGGGATGGGCTCTTTTGAGTGGACGTGGTGCCTGAAGCCCCAGTAGCCGCTCGTCGGATGGTGCGTATCATAAAACTCGGGGAACTTGGCGATGCTGTCGTCAAACTTAACGGCGCCCGCGATGTCCGTGTCCTTCATGATATATTCGCCTACGATGCGGCGGGAATCCCGGATACCCGGCAGGCTTCCCATACCGGATATGCGGCAGCCCTCGAATCCCGGAACGTATTTACGGAACGCCGCTTCGAGCCACAGCCCCTGCTGATGCTGTTCAACGATTTGACGGGACAGGTCCTCCACATCCAGATTGTGGTTGTAGAAGCTGTGCCCGACGCAGAAGGTAATATCGGCAATTTCGTCCGGGGTGCCGGGCACCTGATAAATCAGCCCGCCCGGGAAAATCGGATATGGCAGATCGCCGTTTTTGACCGCTTTGTCCATATACTCTCCGGCCATGCACATGTTCTGCGGATACCCTTTGTTCTCCTCGACCCATTTTTTGTTGGCCGTGCGGTATTCCTTCATGTTGACATTGGACATGCGGTATCCCATCGTATGCGCCAGATTGAGGCCCATATACTCGGCGTTTCCGACCTCACACGGTACGCCCGCGAAAGCCGCGATGTCCGCGTCGCCCGAGGCGTCGATGAACACATTGGCTTTGATCTCACATCGGCCGGACTTGGAGTAGCAGACGACGCTTTCGATGTTCGTTCCATCCATAACGACGTCTACGGCACGGATCCCGTAAAGGATACGGCACCCGGCCTGCAGGAGCATTGTCTCCATCTCTAATTTGCACATTTCAGGATCTACTGCAGGTGTATGCGGCGTGTCGAAAAGAAATCCCTTTTGATCCAGCCGGTCCAGAAGCTCTTTACACAGACCTTCGATCATGCCGGCGACGCCTGTCACATAACTGTTCGTCATCAGGCCGCCCAGATTGTTCATGTTTTCGATGAGAAGCGTTCGCAGGCCTCTGCGTGCCGCCGAGATTCCTGCGGCAACGCCCGCGCAACCGCCGCCGACGACCAGAACATCAACGTCATATTGATTCATGGTGGTTCCTCCTTATTCCCGTATGGGTATTTTATTTAATCTTACAATACGATGCGGCGTATTTCAATAAATCCGAAAATGTTTGATATAATAATTTGGAAACCAGCTATAACTTTGAACCCGGTTGAATAAACCCGATATAACATCAATAATATCAGAAATGCTATATTACTGACAAAATCCGACAATTTTAAAGCAACTTGCACAAATACTTTTCGGTTATATCATACATTATTTTTACTTTTATTTTTATTTTCTTATTGACAAGTGAAATTCTCGTATGTTAACATGATAATTACCAGAAAAAATGAGAATTTCTGAAAACTAAAAATTAAAAATTAAATATTGTTAATAGCAAACTTATTGAAAAATAAGGACGCAAAGCTATAGGGTCTAAAGTACTTACTATGACAGCCAGTTGCCGATATTTTGACGTTTATCAACATAACGTCCGTTTTGACGATCGTGTTGATAATGGTCTTAACGTAAGTAAATGCCCTATCAGAGCGTCTGATAGGGCATTTTTTGTTTAATACGCCAAGGAGACGGTACGGGTAAGAGGAGCGCACGATGAATATACTGATGGCTTCGGTTTTCGCAGCGGCGGGATTGCTGGCCGGTTGGTTCGTCCCAACGGTCGCTCAGAAAACGATCGAATACAAATACAATAAAAAGGGCAAGACGCTGCCCGCCGATCCGCGATATACCTCGGTCCCGGTCAAACTTCTGTGCCTTATTGCAAGTGGCGCGTTTTGGGCGGCGGCCGGAGCATTTTCCGCCGGTGTAATTCAGGCCGTTTTACTTGCCGTTATCCTGTTTGACGCACTGGTAATCACCATTATCGACATCCGTACCCATATGATCCCGAACGAAACTGTTTTGATCCTGGCGTTGGCCGGCCTTCTGCTGCGCGTTACTGTTTTTGGATTCCTATCCGTCATTCCGGCAATAATTTCCATGATGGTAGTCATGGTCGTTTTCACCACGTTGGGTTCTTTCCTGGGTACGGGAACGGTCGGAGCGGGCGATGTGAAGCTCGTCGGAGCCATTGGGATCGTTTTGAGCTGGCCATATATCATGTACGGACTTATCGGGATGAGCGCGCTGATGCTTCTTTGGTGTTCCGTCGGACTGATCGCTAAAAAAATGACACTGAAAAGCATGCTTGCATTCGGCCCTTTCATGATGGGCGGCACCGCATTCGCCATCCTGGCGTCCATCACCGGTTTTTAGCCGCTGAAATAAGCAGCCCGCGTCATCTAAATAATCCATGTAAACCGTTTCAGGGCAATAACCTTGGAATGATAATAAAAAACACAAATTCAAAATAGGGGGACAAACAAATGAAAGGTATTATGAATTGGTTAAGGACGGAAGAAAGCGGACAGGGAATGGTCGAATACGGCCTGATTATTGCGGGTATTGCGATTGTTGTCATGGGCGCTATTTTCCTGCTGGGCCCGAAGATCTCAACAATGTTTGAAGGTGTCGGCGACAAGCTTGACACGGTATCAACCAGCCCGTCAGGCGAATAACAGCATATCCAAAAAATAGCCACGAGCCAGACCCCGGCCCCTGGGACGGGGTCTGGCACGCCCTTTTCATGGAGGAAAACAGAAATGAAACTCAAAGGCGAAAAGGGACAGTCCATTGTTGAACTGGCTCTGATACTGCCAATACTGGTCGTTCTTCTCGGCGCGATCATTGATTTCGGCTGGCTTTATAGTTGTCAGATATCTGCCAACAACGCCGTCCGGGAGGCAGCGCGTTATACCTCCATACATTTTTTCGACAGCAGCACGGACAACGACGAGGCCATAGCGCAAAGCATTGTACTCGGCGAAGCAACTCAGTTGCCGCCTAATTCCACGGCAGTCGCTCTGACCTGCCTGGATATGGACAGCGACGGCGTTGACGATTCGGTACAGGTGACCGTCTCGGCGGCTGTAGAATTTTTGACCGGCATTTCATCTACGCTTCTTGGGAAAAGCGCGGTCACGTTATCTTCTTCCAGTATTATGCGAATTGAAACATAACGGATGATTACGCAAATAAATATGTGTGAAACATCCGATTACTATCTTCAGACTAAATGCAGGCAGGCCGCCGATCTGCGCAATACAACAGGCTTCCGGCCCAAAACATATTATAATATCACAACTAAAGCGGCTGATATTGCCGATGCGCAGCACTATAAGACGTGAGGGACCGATTTATGAAAAAGATAAAAATTCTGGCACTCTTTCTGGCTTTGATCACTGCCGGCGTATTATTTTGGTATCTAAGCCAAAACGACGCCGAAGCAGTCGAGATCCCAAAATCCAACGTGGCTGTCGCCGCTTACAATATTCCTGAAAACACTGTTATTACAGCGGAAATGGTCATTCTGTCCGCTATACCTGTTGATCTCGTTATGCCACAGACCTATAACAGCGCATCGGATATTATCGGCATGACGGCCCGGTCGGAGATCGTCGCAGGCGAACAGATTGTCACTTCGCGTCTCGTTGAAGTCGGATCGTCCAGCAGTGGCTCGCTGGCATATACGGTTACGCCGGGCATGCGCGCAATAACAATCGGCGTCAACGACACATCCAGTCTCAAATGCATGATACGTCCGGGCGATTTTGTGGATATCATCGCCCAGTATCAGGTGGAACAGCTTGTTTCCAGCGCCCAGGGCGAAACGGAAATAAGAACCATTCCCGAGGCAAGACTTTTGCTTCAGCAAACGCTGGTCCTGGCCGTGGATCAGGTCATGCTGGAATCGGGCGCGGAAGCGTATACGACGCTGACGCTCGAAGTGACGCCTGAACAGGCCGTCACACTGAGCCTTACCGAAACGAACGGCCTGCTGCGGGCCATACTCCGGTCACCGCTCGATACGGAGACCGTCGCCTCAGAAGGCATCACTATTTTGGATATTACCGACTGATATTTCCGACTTGTGCCAAGAGCAAGTCAGACGAAAATGGTCGAATCGATAAATTCAAAACATATTGGAAATCAGATGTTTTGGTATTCAGAAACGGAGCGCAAGAAATGAAGATCAGTGTACTGCTTGTCAGCAAATCAGAAAACACGCTTCAGAAAATGAGGCAGCTTATACAGGATGAAGAGATCACTGTCATCGGCGAGACGGCAGGTGGCGCCAAAGCTCTGGACAAGATCGAAAACCTGTCGCCCAACATTATCATTATGACGCTCGGCGCCGGAGACATGGATGTTCTGAATCTCACGGAAAGGGTATTGCTTCACAGACCGCGCAGTTTTGTCATACTGCTCCTGGAACAGATGAACGTCGATACGCTCCAACAGGCTGTCCGAATCGGCGCGCATAACGTGACGGAATTTCCCACCTCTGAAAAGAAGTTTGCCGAGTATATCAAAACAGTCTTTACCAGCGAAACGACGCGGCTGGCCGCCCTCAATGAGAAATCCAGCCTGACGTGGATGTCCCGGGTTATAACCGTCTTCGGCTCCAAGGGCGGTCTTGGCAAAACAACCATCGCCACCAATCTCGCGGTAAAACTGGCCTCCCACAAAAAGAAGGTCGCACTCATAGACTTAGACCTGCAATTCGGTGACGTGCACGTCTTTATGGATATTGAACCCAAGGATACAATCGCCGAGATGGTCCAGGAGGTTCTAACGCCCAATATCGACACCGTGAGAAGCTATATGGTCGTACATTCCAGCGGCGTCCATGTCCTGTGCGCACCGAAAAGTCCGGAATATGCGGATATTGTTTCCGCCGAAAAGGTACAAAGCTTATTGAGCCTATTAAGATCCTATTACGACTTTGTAATTGTCGACACACCGCCGACATTCAACGAGGTGACACTCACCGCCATCGAAAGCTCGGCAACCGTGCTGTTCGTTACGGGACTGGATATCTCCATGCTGAAAAACTCAAAGCTTTCCATGTCGATACTTGAGTCGCTCCAGCAGCGGGATAAAATCAAGGTGCTTGTCAACAGGGCCGTGGAAATCAATACCATCACGCTGGGCGACGTACAAAAGATCTTAAGCTGCCCTATTTGGTCCAGCATCCCAAGCGATTACAAACTGGCTGTTTCCGCTCTAAACCGCGGCATGCCGTTTGTAACACTCGCCCCAAAATCGAAACTCAGTCAGTCCCTGTCGGAAATCGCCTCGCTGCTTTTAAACGGTAAGGATGATTACGATATCCAGAAGCTCACCCCGAAGGAAAAAAAGAAACTCATGAAAGGGCTTGGGCGAAAAGCGGCAATAGTGTAACCCGGCGCAGTCTCTTCGCATATCAGGGAGAACAGCATTATGAATTTACTTGAAAGACTTGAAAAAACAAAATCGGGGCAGCCCGCAATCGATAACCCGGAAGCCGACAATAACGCCTCAACTGCGGCTGGCGTAAAAGACGAATATGCCGAACTCAAAGAACATATGCATGCCGAACTCATTGAGTTCATGAACAACAAGACGTCGCAACCCGGTTCGGAGGAACTCCAGGAAGAATATATCCTGCAAACACTGGACGCGCTGCTTTCCGCCAACGGCGTCAATATGACCCGGACAGACCGGACGCGCGTCGTGCGGGAAATCTACAACGACGTACTCGGACTCGGGCCGCTGGAACCGCTTCTGGACGATCAGGATATTACGGAAATCATGGTCAACGGCCCCAAACACATCTATATCGAGCGAAGAGGAAAAATCGAACTCTCTTCCGTCACTTTTAAAAGTGACGAACACGTGAATAATGTGATTCAGCGGATCGTCAGCTCCATCGGACGCCGTATCGACGAAGCGAGCCCGATGGCGGATGCCCGGCTGAAAGACGGCTCCCGTGTCAATATCATCATTCCCCCGCTGGCCTTGAGCGGCCCGACTATAACGATACGGAAATTTTCAAAAAACCCCCTGACAGTTGCAGACCTCGTTAAATTCAACTCGGTTTCACCGAAAATGATGTCGTTTTTAGAAGCCTGCGTCAAAGGACGGCTGAACATCATCGTAGCCGGCGGCACGGGCAGCGGTAAAACGACGCTTTTGAGCATTTTGTCCGGCTATATTCCAAATAACGAACGTATCGTGACCATAGAGGACGCGGCGGAATTGCAGCTGCGTCAGAACCACGTTGTTACGCTGGAAAGCAGGCCGCCCAATATTGAGGGCGCCGGTGAAATCACCATCCGTGACCTCGTGCGAAATTCACTGCGTATGAGGCCGGACCGGATTGTCGTCGGAGAGGTACGCTCCGGCGAGACGCTTGACATGCTTCAGGCCATGAACACCGGACACGACGGCTCTCTGACAACGGCGCACGCCAACACGCCAAGGGACCTGCTCTCGCGCCTGGAGACGATGGTCCTGATGTCGGGAATGGAGATCCCAGTGAAAGCTATCCGCGAACAGATCTCGTCGGCTTTGGATCTGATCGTCCAGCAGGCCCGGATGAAAGACGGCTCGAGGAAAATAACGAATATTACTGAAGTCGTCGGCATGGAGGGCGATACCATCACGCTTCAGGACCTCTATGTTTACAAGCCCGAAGGCCTCAACGCCATGGGGATGCTCAAGGGCAGTTTTCTCTCCACGGGCATTCGTCCGAGCTTCACCGAAAAACTCAGCAGCGCCGGAATACTTGTTCAAAACGAATGGTTTTCCAACTGAGGTTAACTGTGTGAAAGGCGGCTCCGCCCCGAAAAAAAGTTACCTGACGTTTAATGGTACCGAAGTTGATGAACGACGATGCACATGCATAAAAACTTATAGTTCATGTTTAGTTAAGCCGTATGGGAGGTTATTATGAGCGGATACATACAACTGTTTCTGCCGTTGCTGCTGCCGCTTTTAGCTGCCGTATCGGTTTTCACTCTGATCGTAGCCTTCTCGGGCGGCGACTCCGGTACTAAAAAAATCAAAAAGCGGCTGTCAAGCCTGTCGTCACAAACAGATTTTGACAGCATACATACCGATGTCATGCGAGAAAAGCGAAAATCCGACAAAAACAACAAAAAGCAAAGCAAGCTGATCAGCAAGCGGTTTGAGGACAGCCTCACGGCTTCCGGCATAAAGCTGACCGGCAAAGAATACCTCTTGGCCTGGGTCTGCATGACTTTGATCCCCGTAGCAATCCTGGCCGCTCTGGGTAAAAGTTTCATCTCAGTCACGAGCGCCGGAATCATCGGGTTTGTCATACCGCCGTTTTTGGTTCAGCGCGCAAGGAAAAAGCGTCAGCAGCTTTTTAATACGCAGCTGAGCGAAGCGCTAATCGTCATGGGAAACTGTATCAAGTCCGGATACTCTTTTCAGCAGGCGATGGAAAGCGTGGCAAAAGACATGCAGCCGCCGCTTTCCAACGAGTTTTCGATCGTCCTTCGGGAGATGCGGTTCGGAGTCGGTCTGGAAGAAGCTTTAAATCATATGGTTGAGCGTACCGAAAACCCCGACCTCGGGCTTTTAGTCTCCGCTGTCGTCACCTCCAGCCAGGTCGGCGCCAATATGACCGATATCCTCGATAACATCTCCGCAACGATCAAAGACCGAATAAAAATACGCGACGAGGTCCGTGTGCTGACGGCGCAAGGACGCATGTCTGGCCTTATTATCGGACTGCTGCCCGTTGTGATTGCGCTTATGCTTATGCTTATGAATCCTTCATTTATCAAGGCATTCTTTGACGATGTGCTCGGCAAGATCATGCTTGCTGTTGGCGTTGTATTGGAAATCATCGGTTTTTTGGCAGTCAGAAAAGTCGTAGACATCAAGTATTAAGGGTAAAAGCCTCGATGAAAGGGAGGATCAGACATGCAGATATTTGCGGCCGTAATTTCAGGTCTTGCGATTTATCTATTCATAGTGATCGTCTTCAGCCACCAAGGCGAATATCGCGACACCATACGGCGTCGTCTTGATTCGGTCGGCAAAACAAAGCAAAAATCATTCAAAGCCGATGAGGAAATTACCAAACCGATATCGGAAAGGTTTTTTAAGCCGCTTTTTAGATCCATGATCTCAAAACTCGTCAGCAAAAAAGACAATAATACAGACGCGGATAAAAACCGGCAAACCACTAAACTCAAAAAAATGCTCGCGCAGGCCGGCTTTAGTATCAGCGCGGCAGAATACAGCGTGATCCGGCTGCTCGTCATTTTAGTATCGACCGCGATATTTATGGCATTACCGCTAATTTTCGGCGCATCGGCAAACGGCGCTTTCTTCGGCACGTCCATCGGCTTTTTTGTAGGCTATGTCATTATGCGTTTTCTTCTGGTTAAGTCTATCACAAGAAGAAAAAAACTTATGGAGCAACAGCTCCCGGATGTACTCGATCTCCTCAGCGTCAGCGTCGAGGCCGGTCTGGGCTTTGAACAGGCTGTCCAACATATTACGACCAATATGGATGGCCCCCTTGTTGACGAACTGACTGTCACATACCGGGAAATGGCGATGGGCCGATCCCGAAAAGACGCCCTGACGCTCTTGGGACAACGTTGCGATATCGAGGAAATCAAATCCTTCGTAGGGTCTTTGGTGCAGGCCTCACAACTGGGCATCTCCATGAAGAACGTCCTGCGTTCTCAGGCAGCGGCCATGCGGCAGGCCCGCAAGGCCAAAGTGCAGGAAAAGGCCATGAAGGTATCCGTCAAGATGCTTTTTCCGATGGTTTTATTCATTTTCCCGGTCATATTCATCATTTTGCTCGGGCCGGCGATCGTGAACGTTCTTCAGGTATTCCGCGGCTGACAGGTATTTGTTTTGCCAATTATCCGATTCAGCCCGTCTATATCCGCCCGGCAAAAAGGAGCAATTATGACCATATACTGCGGAGACTTCATTCTGGCCGACAAAGTCAGGCTTGCCGATAGTTTTTTCAAGCGCTTTATCGGACTTATGGGGAAGAAACAGCTTGAAGCCGGCGAGGGCCTGCTGCTGAAAACGTCAGCTGTGCATTGTTTCTTCATGAAAATTCCGATTGATACGATTTATATTTCTAAAAATATGACCGTACTCGGCACCGAAACGCTGAAGCCCTGGCGTATAGGTAAATGGTTTAAAGGCACAAAACACGTACTTGAACTTCGGTCGGGCACTGCATCCTCAGTCAAGCCGGGCATGAAAATTTCGTTAGGCATTACAGATCACAAAGGGAGTGAGCATCATGGCGGAAAAGCTTGAAAAAAATCATTTGAGTGTACTGCGGCAGCGTACAGTCGAGGAAGACCTCAATGAGCATCTGAAAAGCGCTATGGGTGGGTATACAAAAAAATCCGTCATGGAATACATAAATCTGCTGCATGAGAAGCAGCAAAAATATGCCGAAACGTTCAACAGTAATATGCAGTCCGTATTGACTGAAAAAGAGACTCTGAAAAAAGAAAACGAACGCCTGCTGGAGAAAATCACTCAAGTCGAATCGGATTTTCAGGCTATTTCGGATTCGCTCAAAAGCAAAGACGAAGCGTCCGAAGATTTAAAAAAACAACTATCGGAAATAAAAACTGAGAATAAAGATCTTAAAACCTCAAACGAACAGCTGGAAACGCGTTTTGAACATCTGGAGAAGGATCTATCCGAAACGAAAGCGGCGCTGGAAAAAGCGCGCCAGGACGAAAAGAATAACGAGTCTTCTCAGGATTTGCTGGATACATTATCAAAACTTGACGGTGAAAACGGAGCCTTAAAAGAAGCGGGAATGCAGCAAACCGCGTGCATTGAATGTTTAGAAAAAGATTTATCAGAAGCAAAAGCGGAACTGGAAAAAGTCCGTCAGGATGCAAAAGACTATAAGCCGTCTCAGGATCTTTTGAATAAGTTGTCAATGCTTGACCGCGAAAACAGTGACCTGCTAAACAAGAGAAAACAACAGGATACCCGTATTGAGCGTCTGGAGAAAGATTTATTCCAGGCAAAAGCAGCGCTTGATAATACACGGCAGGATGTAAAAACCCAAAGTGAATTGCTTGTTATAGAAAAGACGGAAACGAATAACCAGCGGGAACTCAATGCGCAGTTTTCCAAAACAATTGAGGAACAAAGGCAAGAGATAGAGCAGTTGAATAAAGCACTGTCGAAGGGAGAGCTGACAAAACTTACCGTTAAAATCAGCGAACTTATGTCAAACGCCGCCCTCAAAGCGGAAATCATTGACCGGCAAAACAATGAACTCGATCAAAAAAGCAATAAAATAAACACCTTGGCAGAGGAAAACGAAACGCTCCGCTACAGTATGGAGCAGATCAATAATGCCCTGAGGTCCCTCACGGAACAGAATGAAAAACTGATGAGCGCCAACAGCACTCTGTCCAGCAATCTGGAATCGGATAACAAGCGGATTGTCCAGCTGCTTAATGAAAAATCTGAGCAGACAGTTGAAAAACTGATTGCCACCAGAAAGTTTGACGAACTGAACAAAAAAATATCACTGATGCAAAAACAATCGGGATTAAAAGAGCCCGTTATGAACGAGCCGAATGAAGGGACGAACATATCGGCTTCATAAAACAGATACAGGTAAGGTGATCTGACGTGAAACGGCTCAACAGAAAAGAAACCGGCTCAATAGCCGTTGTCGTGGCATTACTGATGGTTGTACTCGTCGGTTTCTCCGCCATGGTCATCGACTACGGAAATATGGCCAGTCAAAAGCGTCTGCTGCAAAACGCTGCAGATGCCGCCTGTCTTGCTGCGGCCGCCTGTCTACCGGATGATGTCGCTGCGGCACAGACAGCTGCTTCAAAATATCTGCAAGCCAATACCCCAGGGGCTGTCCTGCAGTCTTTTGAAACCTACGACGGCAATAGAAAAGTTACGGTCACCGCCAGAATGGAAGTGGACTATAACTTTGCGCGCGCGATCATGTCCAGCCGCAGCCGGACGGTATCTGCAAAAGCCTCGGCTATCGTGACGAGTGTATTAGGGCCGTATGACTATGCGCTTTTCTCCGCCAGCAGTATCGACCTTTTGCAGTTCACAGGCCAAAACTTCGTGAGCGGCGACATCCACGCCAACTACAACATTAAAAATATCGCTACCGTCAACGGCACGGTCACCGCTGCCGGCATTATTGACGGAAAAATCACCGCGACGCAAAAAGTTCCCAATTATCATGTTTTGGAAATGCCGGATTTCTCGAACATTGTAGAATTAGCGATCTTATTGGACGAAGCGACGCTACTCGCCTACGGCGCCGACTATGACGGCAGTACATACACCATGTCGCCGGATCAGCTGAACACGATGCTCGCAGCGTTCCCGGAGGAAACGGTTCTGATCGACGGCAATCTGATTATTAACGGCACCGGCGTCTGTACACTCGGCTGTATCATTATCACCGGCAATATTGAATTCAACGGCGGCAGTGTTGATATGGGGACGAGCGATACCGTAGCTCTTTGTTCGCTGTCGGGTAATATCACCTTTAACGGCGGCGGCGGTGTTTTCAGGGGCATCCTGTATGCTGGGACAGGCGATATCTGTTTCAACGGCGACATCGGCGCAGTCTACGGCAGCGTTATAGGCAATACGATTTCCGGAAACGGCGGATTGAATATTATTTATGACTCCGACGCGACGCACGGCATCCCGGAAACGGAAATCATGCTCGTTGAATGACCGTCGGTTGCGCGCGCTCGTGCTTCTGACAAAACTGCGGCGAAAACTTAGCGGCAATCAGGCAAATATCCTGTTAATCAATTGTTCCCTACGCATTATTTACGCGCTAATAATTAAGATTTATTAGCGAATGCAAAGGAAATATATTATATGGTTTTAGTAAAAAAATTGCTGAAAAACGAAGCGGGTCAGTCGGTTATATTGCTGGCTCTTGTTTTTATTGTTTTATGTATCGTTGCCGCCTTTGCCGTTGATATCGGCAGACTTTCGGCAGCAAAAAGCCAGCTGCAGAACGCTGCGGATTCCGCAGCATTATCCGGAGCAATGGAATTGCCTCTTACGAGCGCGGCGATAAATACCGCAGTCGGCTATGCCGGGTTAAACGGGGTCGGAGAAACGGAGCTCTCCGTCAGCACCCCATATAACGGCGATTTAAAAAAAATCGAGGTCGTGTGCACACAAACGGTTGAATACACGTTCGCGCGCGTTTTGGGATTTACGTCCGCCTCCATATCGGCTCGCGCCGTAGCCGAGAGAAGCGGCATGTCCGGCGGTCCTTTTGATTACGCGGTTTTTCACGGCAACACCACCAACGGTTTGATGTTCAGCACCTCCAGCTTATCTATTGAGGGCAGTGTGCATTCAAACTCCACGCTGCAGCTCAACGGTTCCAGTCAGACCATCACTGCGGCTGAAGCTGTATCGAATTTCTATGCATACGGCTCAACCATCACGATTGACACATGCCGGGGTGCGAGTATTACCGCACACGGGAGCAATATTAACATCACAAACCAGATCATCAGCCCCGCACCCGTCATAGATATGCCCGATTTTTCCGACCAGGTTCAGCTGGACGCCGAATCAGGGGGACAGGTGTATACCGGCTACACCATGTTCAACGGCAACAGTATCAATGTGGATTCGCCGCTTTATGTGGACGGCGACCTGATGTTCAGCGGCAGTCAGATCAACGGTCAAGGCGTTATACTTGCTACCGGAGACATCCAGTTCAATGGCAGCAGCATCGTGAATTCGTCAAACGACGCGGTCTGTTTTTATTCCGCAAACGGTGATATCCAAGTAAACGGTTCAAATGTCCAGCTTGACGGGATCATTTATGCCCCGAACGGGACCATCCAGATTAACGCTTCAAGCGTTGTTATCAACGGCCGGCTTATTGCCGATAAAATTCAGTTAAACGGCAGCAGCATAAGCATTTGTCCCCAGGAAGGCGATCTGGAATGCCTGCCTGCAAATACAATTAAGCTCGTTGAATAACAACCTCTCCGGTCACAATTTCACACAAGCAAAAGCGGCGGGGCTTAAAAAGCCCCGCCGCCATGTCTTGTTTTAAATCTTCAGCTTTCATTAATATAGGCGTCGAGCGCCGTACGGTTTTTGTCCAGATCGGGCACAAGCACATCCATCCCCCGGATCCAGGCCGCCGTATAGGCGCCATCTTCCGGGATCCGATACGTCTTTATCCCGTCGACCCCGTTCTGAAGGATCGCCATTATGGTGTTTATGATGTCTTGCTTGGACATATCCGTTGTGAGATACGGCAGAATTTCATCCACAAGCTGCAGCTTCGATGCTGTATCCAGCCGCATTATTCCGTTGAGCACCTGCGTCAAAACGGTCCTTTGACGTTCGGTACGCTCATAGTCACAATTGCCTACATACCGAATACGTGAATAAACCAGCGCCTGTGCCCCATCGAGGTGATTGATACCCTCCTTCAGCTCATACCCCCAAATATCGTTGATATACGCCGCCTCTGTCTGCGACAGCGTTATATCAACGCCGCCCAGAACATCAACGATCTCTTTGAAGCCGTCAAAGTCAACTTCGAAGTTGCCGTCGATATGGACGCCGAAATTCAATTCTATTGTCTGATCGAGGAGCTCCATTCCGCCGAATTGATACGTGGCGTTGATCCTGTTGTCACTGTAGCCGGGGATCTGTACATACATATCACGCATCAGCGAGATCAGCTTGACCGTACCGAATTCCTTGCTGTAACTGACAATAATCATCGTATCCGACCGCTGACGTCCCTCGCCTTCCCTGCGGTCCTGCCCGATAAGGAGGATGTTTATAATATCCTTGTCCAATTCCGGTACGGCATACGAAGGCCACACGACATCTTCCGGCTCCATCTGCGTGACGTCTGCGCTCGGTTCGGGGCTGCTGTTCGTTTCAAAAGTCTCGTCTTCAGGAGCGACTGCCTGAACGGGCTCGACCATCTTCATCTGCGACAATTCCAAAAATACAAATACTCCGGCCACCACAGCGATTACAACGATGACGCTGATACTGATGATCAATATCTTCTTCCATAATTTCATATATGATTCTCTTTTCTTGTGCCGAACGGACGTCCGGGTCCGTTTATCTGTAATATCCGGGTTATTCTTTAACCCTATATTTACTCAATCGCCATGCTTAAGCGGCGTAACTTCTGTATTTCTTATTTAAAACTGTAAATAATATTCTATCACAAATCGACAAAAGTGCAAAATAAACCGATGTTTTCTGCCTTATTATAAACAAACGCTGCCGATTAGAATCTTAATTTTGTGTTTTTATTAAGCATGTCCGTCTCAGACATCCGCTCAAATGTAACAAAACAAATATTAAAAGGATGTAAAATTTTAAATAAAAACGCATTGCCTTAATGAATAATTCAATGTAGAATAGTGAAGTTAATTGAAAAATAAACTTATATTATGTAGAAAAAGGTAAAGTCCGTTATGAAGCTTCTGGAAGAGCGCATTAGAAAAGACGGCAAAGTTAAAAAAGGCGGCATTCTTAAAGTGGACAGCTTCCTGAATCATCAGATGGACATCGGCCTTTTTGAAGCGATGGCCGACGAGCTTTTCCGTCTCTTTAACGGTATGGGCGTCACAAAAATCCTGACGATCGAAGCGTCGGGCATCGGGCTTGCATGTATCGCGGCTCAAAAATTTAAGTGTCCTGTTATATTCGCAAAGAAAACAAAGACAAAAAATATAGACGGCGCGGTTTTAAAGACGTCTGTAGAATCGTTTACGCACGGTCAGGTTTACGACGTCATCGTCTCAAAGGAATTCCTGCAGACGGCCGATAAAGTCCTGATCATTGACGACTTCTTGGCAAACGGAAATGCGCTTACCGGGTTGGTCAACCTTGTCAGGGACGCGGGCGCGCATCTTGTAGGTGCGGGCATCGCCATCGAGAAGTCGTTTCAGGCCGGCGGCGACAGGCTCAGAAAGCAGGGCGTGCGCATCGAATCTCTCGCACGGATCAAATCCATGAACGACGGCGGAGAAATCGAGTTTTACAGCTGAGGCAAAGCCGACAAGCCTGCATAACAACGAAGTGAACACACGATGGGTTCCGCCCCGGCAGCATTTATAATCCACCGTCTCCATAGGCTTGCTGCGCCGCATAGGCGTTGACAATAAAGGACAGATATTAAGGAGGAAAATACATGAAAAAACTGCTTGCAATTCTATTAGCGCTTGTAATGACATTGGCCATCACTGCCTGCGCTCCGAAGGTCGAGGAAACGCCTGCTGCCGATGAATCACCGGCTGCAGACGCTGTTGTTACCCGCGAAAACCGCGATCCAATTCCCGTGGGCGATCTGAAAGTCGGCGTGATTCTTGTGCACGATGAGAACTCCGGCTACGACATGTCCCATATCGAAGGCGTAAAAGCCGCTATGACCGCCCTGGACATCGGGGACGATCAGGTTATCTTCAAGTACAACATCCCCGAGGACGAAACCTGCTACGACACGGCTGTTGACCTCGCCGAGCAGGGCTGCCAGCTCGTCATCTCAGACAGCTACGGTCATCAGTCTCACATGATGGCCGCGGCGGCCGAGTACCCGGATGTTATGTTTTTGGCCTGCACCGGCGACACCGCCGCATTGGAGCCTGTTGTAAACGTCGTCAATATATTCCCCTACACGTTCCAGAGCCGTTATGTGTCCGGCGTTGTGGCGGGCATGAAGCTTAAGGAACTCATGGATGCCGGCGTGGTCACCGATCCGTATGTCGGCTATATCGGCGCTTATCCGTATGCGGAGGTCGTCTCCGGCTATACCGCGTTCTTCCTCGGCATCCGCAGCATCGTGGCGGACGCTCATATGGATGTACAGTATACCAATTCCTGGTATGACCCCGTTGCCGAGGGTGAAGCCGCAAACGCTCTCATGAGCAAGGGCTGCGTCATCATCGGCCAGCATGCCGATTCCACCGGCGCCCCCTCCGCCGTTCAGGCTGCCGTAGACAGCGGTAAGGAAGTCTACTGCGTGGGCTATAATGTCGACATGCTTTCCGTGGCTCCCACGGCCGCACTGACCTCTTCGCAGAACAACTGGGGCGCCCTGTATACGCCCGTCATCAACAAGATGATCACCGGCGAAGTCATGCCCGCAGACTTATCTCTGGGTTACAGCGACGACGCCGTCATGATTTCCGCTCTTGGCGAAAGCTGCGCCGCCGGCACCGCCGAGAAGGTGGAAGAGGTTATCGCCGCGCTGAAGGACGGTTCGCTGGAAGTATTCGACACCGCAACCTTTACCGCGGGCGGTGAAACAATCACCTCTTACGCGTGGCAGGATACGGACGGCGACTGGGTCGGCGATTCCGGCGAAGCCATTGAGGACGGTGTTTTCCAGGAGTCCGTCTTCCGCAGTGCGCCTTACTTCGATCTGCGCATCGACGGTATTACCGAACTCAACTAGACCGTGTATCGCAGGAGAGAAGCAGTCGCGGCTGCTTCTCTCCTTTTTAAGTTAGGCCTTCCGGCCGCCGCTTTGTCGCAGCCGGGCGCACCTGTCTTTTCGACATACTATACGCGGGCGGCTCTTTCAAGGCCGTTCGTATAAGGAAAGGATAATGTCCTTGGAAACCGAAAAAACAATCCGAATGGTGGATATCACTAAATCCTTCGGTGAGGTGGTGGCCAACGACAAGGTCTGCCTGAACATTCATCCCGGAGAGATTCTGGCGCTGCTGGGCGAAAACGGCAGCGGGAAAACTACCCTTATGAATATGCTATCCGGCATCTATCTTCCGGAGAGCGGACGTATATACATCAATGACGAGCCGGTTACAATACGCAGTCCTAAGGATGCGTACGATCTGGGTATCGGCATGATCCACCAGCATTTCAAGCTGGTGGATGTGCTGAGCGCTGCGGAAAACATTGTGCTGGGACTGAACGAGCACAAACTCGTCAATCTTAAAAACGTACGGGTTCAGGTAAAGCAGATCTGCGACCGTTACGGTTTCGATGTGGACCCGGACAAAAAAGTTTATGACATGTCCGTATCGGAAAAGCAGACTATGGAAATCGTCAAGGTGCTTTACCGGGGCGTCGACGTGCTTATTCTGGACGAGCCCACCGCAGTTCTGACGCCGCAGGAAACGGAAAAGCTCTTCGCTGTCATGCGCAATATGAAGGCCGACGGCAAATCTCTGGTCATAATCACGCATAAACTCCATGAGGTCATGGAGATATCGGACCGGGTGGCGGTTTTGCGCAGGGGTAAATTCATCGACGATATCAAAACGAAGGATACAAATCCTCAGCAGCTGACCGATATGATGGTGGGCCGCGCGGTTACCCTGAATATCGATAGACCGGAGCCTAAAAATACGGTCGAACGCCTTATCGTCAAGGATCTTACTGTGATCGATTCGGACGGCGTCAAGCGTCTTGACTCTGTTTCCTTCACAGCTTACGGCGGAGAAATACTGGGGATCGCCGGCATAACGGGCAGCGGCCAGCGCGAGCTGCTCGAAAGTATTGCAGGCTTGAGACACGCCGAAAAAGACGGCTCCATTCGGTTCCTCCCGCCCGACGGCCCAGAGGAGGAACTGGTCGGCAAAACGCCCATAGATATTTACAATCTGGGCGTGCGCCTTGCGTTTGTACCGGAGGATCGTTTCGGGATGGGTCTCGTGGGCTCCATGGACCTAACGGACAATGTTATGCTTCGCAGTTATAAACGCGGCAGATCCATTTTCACCGACAGAAAAACACCGAAATCGCTGGCCCACCGGATCGTGAATGAGCTGGAAGTGGTTACGCCTGGTCTCGGCATCCCGCTGAGCCGGCTTTCCGGCGGCAATGTTCAGAAGGTATTGGTAGGCAGGGAGATCGCCGGTAAGCCCTCCCTATTGCTGTCCGCCTACGCAGTGCGCGGTCTGGACATCAATACCTCCTATACCATCTACCGTCTCTTAAACAAACAGAAGCAGACGGGCGCGGCCGTAGTATACGTTGGCGAGGACCTGGACGTGCTGCTGGAGCTGTGCGACAGGATTCTGGTACTGTGCGCGGGCAGGGTCAGCGCCATCGTGGACACCCGCAAGGTCCGCAAAGAGGAGGTCGGCCTTCTTATGACGCACCTTGGAGAGGAGTCAAAGGCATGAATAAAAATTATAAAAGTTCAGAGCCCTTCGTGCGCATTTCCAAGCGCGGCGTTGCCATCCCCTTCTGGAAGGCAGTCGGGATAAGGGTAATCGCACTGGCGGCCGCGCTCGTCATCTGCGCCGTCATTATATATGTAATCGTGAAGCTGAACCCCCTCAAGGTATACGGCGCTATGTTTGAAGGTGCTTTCGGAACGAACAAACGCGTGTGGGTCACAATCCGCGATATGATGATGCTCCTGTGCGTGGCGATCGGCCTCACACCGGCTTTTAAGATGCGCTTCTGGAACATCGGCGCGGAAGGCCAGGTCCTCATGGGAGGCATCGCAGCTGCAGCCTGCATGATTTATCTGGGCAAATATTTGTCCACCATTCCCCTCATGCTCGTCATGCTCACTCTGAGCATTCTGGCCGGCGGTCTATGGGGCTTCATACCGGGATTGTTCAAGGCGAAAAAGAACACCAACGAAACCCTTTTTACACTTATGATGAATTACATCGCCATACAGATAACCGCCTATTTTGTAGCGCTTTGGGAAAATCCAATCGGCTCCAACACCGTGGGCGTGATCAACGCCAAGACGAAGATCGGCTGGTTTCCGGAAATATTCGGTCAGGCGTATACCCTCAACGTCATACTGGTGCTTGCGCTGACGGTGGGGATGTTTGTGTACCTCCGCTCCAGCAAGCACGGTTATGAAATAGCCGTCGTGGGCGAAAGCGAAGATACTGCCCGTTATTCGGCCATCAACGTAGGCAAGGTCATCATGCGTACCATGTTCATCTCCGGCGCGCTGTGCGGTATCGCGGGGTTTTTAGCCGTTTCCGGCGCCAGCCATACGATCTCAACAAGCACCGCGGGCGGCCGGGGTTTTACGGCTATCATCGTGGCATGGCTGGCTAAATTCAACACCTTTGTCATGATCCTGATTGCTGCGCTGCTCGTTTTCCTTGACAAGGGCGCCATAGAGATTGCCTCGCGTTACAACCTAAACAATCACGTTTCCAATATGCTGATGGGCATCATATTGTTCTTCATACTCGGAAGTGAATTCTTCATCGAATATCAGGTCAAGCTCCGAAACGGAAGACAAAAGGAGGTTCAGGCATGACACAGATCATAGCGCTTTTTCAGGCCGGCATCATGTTCGGCACCGTCATACTTTTCGGAGCCACGGGCGAGATCCTGACCGAAAAGTCCGGCAACCTGAACCTCGGCGTACCCGGCATTATGTATCTGGGCGGCATAACGGGACTTATCGGCGTTTTTTTCTACGAAAGAAACAATCCCGACCCCAGTAAGATTGTCTGTGTTCTGATCGCCTTGTGCTGCGCATTCGCGGCGGCCATGCTGGGCGGGCTTATTTACAGCATTCTCACCATTACCCTGCGTGCCAACCAAAATGTGACCGGCCTGACGCTGACCATTTTCGCAGCCGGTTTCGCCAATTTCTTCGGGGGCTCCCTGAATAAACTGGCCGGCGGCGTGGGCCAGATTTCCGTTGCGACATCCAGCGCGGCTTTCAGGGCAAGCCTGCCGTTCACCCAGGATCTGCCCCCCGCTTTAAGCATGCTCCTGGGGTACGGCTTTATGGTATATCTGGCCGTACTGCTGGCTATCGTGCTCCACTGGTTTATCATGCGCACCAGCACGGGTCTCAACCTGCGCGCCGTCGGCGAAAATCCCGGCACCGCCGACGCTGCGGGCATCAACGTCATCAAATACAAATACCTGGCCACCTGCATAGGCGCGGGCATCTCCGGGCTTGGCGGCCTTTACTATGTGATGGACTATACCAAGGGCACTTGGGACAGCGACGGCGGGATCGAGCGGCTGGGCTGGCTGGCGGTTGCGCTTGTCATATTCTCCAGCTGGAAGAGCAGGCGCGGAATTTGGGGAGCTTATCTGTTCGGCATGCTCTCCTGGCTTTATTTCTACATCCCGGACCTCACCCGGCGTTCCATGGAGCTGTTTAAGATGCTGCCCTACGCGGTCACCATCATTGTACTTGTGGTCGTCTCCCTGCGCCGCAAACGAGAGAACCAGCCGCCAGGCGGCCTCGGCCTGTCTTATTTCCGGGAAGAGCGCTAGCCTTTCATGCCTCTGCCGTAATATTGATAAAAACTGCGGAAAGAACGATGTCTTTCCGCAGTTTTTTTGCCGGGCTATAAGGAGGACAAATACTTAAGCAAGCTTCTCTCCGCCGTACATGACGACAATTTTATTCAGCTGCTTTGCGACCGCTTCGGCGGCCTTGATGAGCGGATACCCCGCCGGGGAAGCCGTCAGCAGCGGATGCGTCCCGATCTGCACGACCAGCAGGTCGTTGATCGTCATCTTGTTCTGGGTGGCAAAGCCGATAACGTTGGTCAGCTCGCCGACGCTCCGGCCGCCCATGACCTCGCCGCCTAAAATGACGCCGTTTGACTTGGAAACGATCAGTTTTACGGTCTGTTTCTGGGTGTATTCCATACAGCCGGGATGCGTGTCTGTTCCCGTAAAGCTGCCGGTCACGATATCAAAGCCTTCGTTTGCGGCAGCGGCCTCGTTGAGTCCTGCTACGCCGTAAGCCGAGTCCCCGACACAGGTGGCGTAGATGCCGATCGTGCCCCGGAATGTGCTGACGGTCGACAGCGCATACAGGTTGAGTCCGGCTACCCGCGCTTCCGCGCACGCGCCGGAAGCCAGCATAATGCGGCTGAGCCTGCCTGTGAGAAAATCTCTTTTTTCAGAACAGTCCCCTGCGGCAAAAACGTCCGCTTTGGATGTTCTTTTGTACTGATCTGTTTTTACAAACCCAAATTCGTTTAGCTCCAGACCCATTTTCTCAGCCAGTTCGGTATTGGGCCTGTATCCGAGCGATAAAACGACGGCGTCCGCCTGTAATACCTCGCCGGTCTGCAGTTTCGCGCCCGTTACCTTGCCGTCACCCAAAATCTCCTGAATGCCGGTGCTTGTCCTGACTTTAACCCCTCTGGACGCCAGTTTTTCAGACGCCGCCTGTGCAAATTCTTCGTCGAACGCAAGTCCGAGGATCCTAGGCATGATCTCAAGCAGCGTAACGTCGTATCCTTTTGCGTTAAGTTCGTCCGCGACTTCTACGCCGATAAAGCCGGCGCCGACGATCACGATTTTCTCAAGACCTTCAAGTCCTTTATGGAGCGCGTCCAAATAGACCTTGTTCTTCGGGATGGTAAAAACGTTTTGCTGATCGGTCCCCTTCAGCCAGCCGGGTATAACAGGCATAGATCCGGTACCTAATATCAGCTTGTCGTATTCAATGGAATCCCCGCTTTTTGTCTGCGCGGTTTTACTGTCGGCATTGACGTCCGTTACTTCTCCGATGATGATCTCTACACCGAGTTTTTTTAGCCCGGCATCCGGCAGGATATTTTTTTCGCTTGTACCGACCGTTGAAAAGATATACGGGATACCGCATGGTATCATGACTGTTTCTTCTTTTCGGATCATAACTACTTTTTTATCCGGATTGTTGGACTTTGCCGTTGAAGCGGCCACGAGACCTGCGGCGCTGCCTCCGATTACCAATATATCTGTTTTCAAAATGACGACCCCCTGTTTTGTGAATAATATAACAATATAATTATATTATCATATTATAATGTCATAATATTAAAACAAAAAAAATCTAAAGTCAAGGGGTTATGAAAATTTTCACAAGACTTTTCATCCGTTCGTCAGCCAGTGAATAGAAAACCTCGGACCCGATCCGCTCGCCTTTTATAATGCCTCTGTTTTTCAGGATAGAAAGATGCTGGGAAACGTTTGACTGAGACATCTCAAGGCACTCCTGCATCTGCCCGACGGTCATAAGGCTCGTTGTCGTCAGTCTGTTGACGACACACAGCCTTGCCGGATGGCTGAGGGCCTTGAAGATATCGGATGTAACTACAATTTGTGGATCATATATAGCCATTTATAACGAACCTTTTTCTTTATTTTTTTAATAATAGCATTTTTTTAACGAACATTCAATAACAATGCAACTAATTATTCAATAGGATACATGGCGGCAGTTTCAGGTTCTGGTCCGATGCGCCCTTCCGTCTTGAAGGCTGCATGCCATCTGTTCCTGCTTCTGGTTTTCTTCAACATAAAACAGTCTGCTGAGCTAAATACTCGGCAGACTGTTATAAGTATTGTTTTTGTTATAAAGCGGCATCAAATCTCCAGCCGGTCAAACACACATATGAATATAAAATCTATGCCGGGCTAATAAGCACATAAGGCCGTACGTTTTACTGCACCCGGACAAGCACCTGACGAACGGCGGGCTTCATCGACATGGTGCCGCCGCCCTGACTGATAATCCGGAGGATCTGCTCAGGGTCCGTAACGACGCTTCCGGCCAGAAGCGTTACGCCGTACCGGGAGAACAGATCCGGACACAGCGGCGTCGACGGGCCTGTGAGGCATACTTTCCGCGCGTTTTTTAAGTACGGGACGATCTCGTCGATCGTATGGTTAATGATGCTCGTGGCCGTCAAAACGACGACGTCGCACTTCGGCAAATGCTCCGCAATGGTTTCGCTGGGATACAGCGGGCTGTCCGCCGGAACATTCTGTTCAAAAACATAGATGTTTTCCGTCTTCTTCTTAATGGCTGCAAGTATAGGCTCAAAATGACCGACCATTCCAAAGGTCTCAGAAGCGCCGACATCTAAAACACCCATGACGTTTCCCGTCCCCCAGTCCGTCTGCGCCGTGTTGAAAACAGCGTTGACGGCGGCCGTCCCGACAGCCGCTTTTAAAAGGTTTTGGTTTTTTATCCAAGGTATGATCTCAGACGCTTCTTTCCCGACCAGACTGCCGGCTTCGCTCAAGGCCCCGCAGCAGCTGCCCAGTTTATTTCGGAAGGTATACGCCAGCCCGCAGGCGTCGTCTTCAAGCAATACGCACGTATACCCCAGTCCGGCGCGGACATCTTTGATCCGTCTGCCGGCTGCTTCTGCCATCCCTCGCTGAGTCAGTTCGTCAATCAGCAACTTTGTCTCTCCTTCGTCTTATGTCCAATCGTAATCAAAAAAGGTATCGAAGATACCTTTTCCGATATTAATGCCCGCATTCGTCGTGGTGCTTATGCTGATGGCATACCGAGCCCGTGGATTTCAGGCCTCCCTGCAGATAAAGCTTGACGGCCGCTTCTGCCGAGCCGGACGCGCCGACGATGACCTCAATGTTTTTCTCGTTGAATATATCGATCGCGCCTCCGCCCATTCCGCCGGATATGATCACGTTAACGCCCTTGTCGTTGAGGAAATTAGGCAGAAAGCCCGGGCGGTGCCCCGGATTGTGTATGAATTCGCTTTTGACGATCTTGTCGTCTTTCGTATCGTAGATATTAAACCCTTCGCAGTGTCCAAAATGCTCCGTAATCATTTTCCCTTCACTCGCGACTGCAATTTTCATAATGACCTCCTGATATTCAATGTTTTTTCATTCTACTCAGTTTTTTGCTCTAAATCAACCTCATAAGGTTTTCATAGATTTCCCTTACCGCCCTGCCGGACGGACAATCCACATCCGCAATCGTCCGTCCGCTGTTGACTGCCTGGACCGCTTCGGCGTCATACGGTATCCGGCCGACAAACGGCAGATTTTTTTCCCGGCAGTATGCTTCGATTTTTTCCGTGTTTTCAAGATTCGTATCATATTTATTGACGCAGACGGCCGTTTTCACCCGGAACGTCTCCGCCGTTTCCAGGATACGCTGCATATCGCTGATACCGGACACCGACGGCTCCGTCACAACCAGCACCATATGCACACCGCTCATGGATGCGATCACCGGGCAGCCGATCCCGGGGGATCCGTCTATGATTGCAAGCTCCGCGCCGCCGGCGGCCTGGGTCAGCTGTTTTTTGACCTCGGTCACAAGCCTGCCGGTCGTCCCGCTGCCCATTTTGAGCTGCGCCGTCGAAAACACCGTGTCGTTTTCCCGATACAGCATCATCTCTCCAGCAACATAAGGTATCATCGATACCGCTCCAGCCGGGCAGATTGCCGCGCAGACCCCGCAGCCTTCGCAGGCATACGGGTCGACGCGAAACGACGTATCCGTCACCAGTATCGCGTCGAATTGGCAGTTATCTCTGCATCGGCTGCAGTATTTGCATAAATCGGGGTTTATCCGCGCTTTCGACAGCCCGTAATAGTCCGTCCGCTCCGGCTGCGCCGTCTGCGCCATAATCAGGTGGAGATTGGGCGCGTCGACATCGCAGTCGGCATAGGCTTTCACCTGTGAAAGCCGGATGAGCGCGCCGGCAACGGTCGTTTTGCCGGTCCCGCCCTTGCCACTCAGGATGAGAAGCTGTTTCATGATTCGGCCTCCATATTGACTGTATTAAGCAGGCCGGTGAACATCTCGCGGTATTTATCGCTGACGAGCGCCGCGATTTCAGCTTTTGCGTTTATGTTCCCGAGCTCGGCGTCATATGGTATTTTCCCAAGGATCGGGATGCCTTTTTCAAGGCAGAACTGTTCGGCGGGGTTTTCGCTGTCCAGGCACTTATTGAGCACAACGCCGTGCGGCTTTCCGAACAGCTTGACCAGCTCATGCACCATTGCGAGGTTATGCGTGCCGAATACCGTCGGCTCAGCCGCCAAAACACAATAATCGGCATCCTTGATGCTCTCCATCACGATGCAGGCGCTGCCGGGCGGGCAATCGATGAAAACCGGCCTTTCGTGTTCCGCGTTTAGCCGGTCGATCAGTTTTTTAATAATCGGCACGCCGGTAACTTCGCCGGTATTAAGCATTCCGGTTAAAACGCTTACATCACCGGAAACCCCGCTTTTAACCGCGCCGATCACCCTGTTTTTTTCCATCAGCGCTTGCTGGGGACAAAGCAGAATACATCCACGGCAGGAATGGCAGACTTCTTCAAAGACAAAAGGCTTCTCTTTAACGAACGCCAACGCGTTGAATTGGCAGAAATCGACGCATTTACGGCAGCCAATGCACCGCTCGGCGTCCACGTCCGGTATAACGACGGACACCTCTTCCGTTCCGCCATCGGACGGCTTGAAAAACAGATGGCCGTTCGGCTCTTCAACGTCGCAGTCGATATAGACCGAGTTCCCGGCGACGAAGGCAAGGTTAACCGATAACAGCGTCTTCCCTGTGCCGCCTTTACCGCTGAGTACGGCAATTTTCATTTCAGCCTCTCCCGTGGTTGTGAAAGCCGGGGTGCGATTCCGTCAAGGACGGCAGTTTTCCTTCTATAAAAGCGTTGACATTGTCCATAGCGGACCCTTCTATTGATTTGTACATTTTTATTCCGCCCGCAACGAGCACCTCTGCTGCATTGTTCCCGCAGCGCGGTGTCAGTACGACTTCTGCTTTACTGTCAATAATACTCTGCGCCGCCTTGATTCCGGCGCCGCCCTGGCTGGATGCGGCGGCATTATCCATAAAGGATGTATTTTTTGTGTCACTGTCGTAAAACATGTAATATGGCGCGCGCCCAAAAGACACGCAAACATTTGTCTGGATATTGTTCTCGTCTGTCGGTATTGCTATTTTCATTGGTAATCTCCGTTTCTTTATTTTTTATGGCGTCCGCCCGCAACGCTTACTGTGCGGTCACGTCCAAACGCGGAATGTCCGGCACTGCTGTTTAGTTATTGGCATATGTCTCTTTCCTTATGTATTATACCGCGTTTTCGGCATATGTCAATAACTAATTCGCTATGTATCGTTATTGACACTAAACTGATTTTGTATATAATTAAGGTGACGATTACATTTTTAGCAATTAAATCGTCTAATAATGTAACTTGGTCACTGTATGAAAAGAGTTAGTCGTATATAATCGTTTTGTAAATTAATTGAAGGAGGTTATTATCCCATGGAAGAAAATACTGTTACCCGTATGCCTCTTATCGGCGACCCGGCCCCCGCATTCAAAGCGACAACCACCCAGGGGGAAATAAATTTTCCGGAAGATTTCAAAGGCAAATGGGTCATCCTGTTTTCACACCCGGCTGACTTCACGCCTGTTTGTACGACGGAATTTATGACCTTTGCCAGTATGATCGACGAATTCAAAGCGCTCAACACGGAACTCGTAGGCCTTTCTGTTGATTCGCTGTACGCTCATATTGCCTGGCTCAGGAAGATTCAGGATTTGGAATGGAAAGGTAAAAAGAACCTTGAAGTCACCTTCCCGCTCATCGAAGACATCCGCATGGATGTTGCTAAAAAGTACGGTATGATCCAGCCCGGCCAATCCAACACGCAGGCGGTCAGAGCCGTCTTCGTCGTAGACCCGAAAGGCATCATCCGCCTGATCCTGTATTATCCGCTTTCAACCGGCAGGAATTTTGATGAAATCAAACGCATTATTCAAGCGCTGCAAAAAGCGGATGCCGAAAATGTGGCAACGCCCGCAGACTGGCGGCCGGGGGACGACTGCATCGTACCGACGGCGGGTTCGTGCGGTACCGCCAAAGAGCGCATGGACAATCCCGATGACGATACGTATTGCCTTGATTGGTTCATGTGCTTTAAACGGGAGAAAAACAAATAATACCCAATATACAGGCAAGCTGTTATAAAAAGACGGACTTTTTATGAAGTCCGTCTTTTTTATATTGAAGCTGCCGTCGTCTTTTCGTTTTAGGCCATATAAATGGTCTGGGACGGGAACGCAAATTCTATCTCCTCTTTTTCAAAAGCTTCCTTGATCCCCAAATTGACTTTCTGATGGATATCCATGTACGTATCATAATCACTGCTTAAGATGAAATAAGCCGTTTCGTAATTTAAACTGAAGTCACCGTAAGACACAAAGTGGGCGCGCCCGAACTGCGTACACTCAACTTTTTCTATCACATCTTTAAGAATAGAGGGAATTTTTGCCAGCTTCTCATGCGGCGTATCATACGTCACGCCGAGCGTGAAAAGGACGCGGCGCTGCTCCATGGTCTTATAGTTTTGGATACGCGAGCCGGTCAGATCGGTGTTTGAACAAATGAGCAGTTCTCCGCTCAGCGTACGCAGACGCGTTGTTTTCAGGCCGATATATTCAACAGTTCCCATTTGCTCGCCGGCCACGATGAAATCGCCGATCTCAAAGGGCCGGTCAAAAAAGATTGTAAAGAAACAAAAGATATCCCCAAGAATCGCCTGCGCAGCAAAGGCGATGGCGAGCCCGCCGATTCCAACCCCGGCGATTAATGTTGTGATATCATAACCGATATTATCCAGAAACAGGATAACAGCAACAACCCAGATAACGATCTTCAGTACCCCGGAAAGCGTTTTAATTGCAAGTTCTTTATTTGCATCCGTGCGTTTGCCTTCCCAGTATTTATTGAAGAACATAACGATAACGGACGAGGCAAATAGCGCGACCATGATAGTAACACCCGCTAAAACGACTATGTTGATGATCTTCGTCAAAGCGGTACCGATGACCAAAATTTTTGTATTGAAATACAAGGCGGCAAGATAGGCCGCTGGCATTATATATTTTTTTGTACTCTTAACGAGATAGTCATCAACGGTAGTTTTTGATTTTTTCGCCAGTTTTGTGCTGTGCTTGAATATGAAATGCCCCACGATTCTAATAACAGCGATACTGACGATAAGTGCTGCAAGAAAAATAAGATACTTCAGTATTGTGTTATTGTATACTTCATAGTATAAAAACTCCGGCAAAAATAAAACCCCCTATTCAGGTATCGCTCATACCGCGTCCATTGCGTCTCTGCCGAGACAAAAAGTCGTTATATAATGTTTTGATTATAACACAATAATCTGGTTTCGCAAAAGACTGTTTTTATGGCAAGCCGACGGCGGCTATAGTCCGGCTTTAGCTTTATATCAACGCCTTCGGCCATTGATTTGACTGTGTTTTTAGACGTCCAGGCGGTGCTCTTTTTCGTGCAAACTCACAAAATTTGAATTGTTGTTGACAACAATTTTGACCCGTAATACAATCTTTATGTGAAATCAGAATGTCAGGCTATCTTATCAGAGAAACGCCGAATTAAGCTGCTTTCTTAAACGCTCAGCATTATTTGAAATCGGCGCTCATATTCATCGCACGACGCCGAGGATTTTTTTCGCCTTTTAAGGGTGCGGCAAACGCATATTCCTGCTGTCTGCCGCTGTAAATATAAACGAAATTTATTATTTGGGAGGTAATCGCCATTGGATGCCAGCAATCTTTTTGCTAAAAACTTTTTAAACGTCAAGTTTGAGGATCTGCCTGATAAAGTTGTCGATGAGACAAAAAAGCAGATACTCGACTATATTGGCGTCGCCATCGGCGGATACGGACAGGCCGGTGCGAAGGAGGTCAGGGAACTGGCACTTGATTGGGGCGGCAAGCCTCAGGCAACGGTCTTCGGCTGCGGCGACAAGATCCCGGCGCCGAACGCCGCACAGGCCAACGCCACGGCCGTTCATTCGCTGGATTTCGACGACGTCCATGAGGCGGCCGTCATGCACCCCGGCGTCGTAACCATATCGACGGCTCTTGCCGTATCGGAACTGGGCAGCAAGCTTTCGGGCAAGGACTTCATTCAGGCTGTTGCCGTCGGCGGCGACATGATCAGCCGGATGGGCCTGGCCACACGCCCCGGCGATGATATCCACCAGTACGGCTGGCATTTCACGACGCTCAACGGCTTTATGACAGCCGCGGCCGTAGCTTCAAAAATCATGGGCCTGAGCGAAGAAGATATGATCAATGCCATCGGCATCGGCTATCATCAGTCCTGCGGAAACGGACAGGCCGTAAAAGACGGCGTCCTGACGAAGCGTCTGGGGCCGGGTTTTGCCGTGCGCGGCGGAATACAGTCGGCCATGCTGGCCCAAAAAGGCGTCACGGGCGCTGCAAACAGCATGGAAGGCGTGCAGGGTTACTATAAAGTCTATCACGGCGGCTGCTATTCAAGGGATATACTCGTCGGAGAACTGGGCAAGCGTTTTGAGAGCGGAAACATCTCGATTAAACCGTATCCCTCCTGCCGCGGGACACATCCTACCATAGACGCGTCTCTGATGCTCGCAAACGAAAACGACATCAATCCCGATGAGATCGACTATATCAAAATATGGATCGGCAAAGGTACGCGGGGGCTTCTGGCGGATCCGCTGGAAATCAAGGCCAATCCGCGCAACTTTGTCGACAGCCAGTTCAGCCTTGTCTGGGGCTGCGGCACGGCCCTCGCCAAGAAGCGTGTGTCGCTTTCGAGCTTTACGGCCGAAGCCATCAAAGACCCTGAGGTGCTGAGCGTCACAAACAAGGTCATCATCGAATACGAGCCGGAATTCGACACCGGCGGGTTGGAACCCGTCCGGATCGAAATTACGATGAAAGACGGCAAGAAGTACGAGAAAGCCCTCTATACGGCAACCGGTTCTCCCGAAAAGCCCGCCACCTTCGAGGACTGCGTGGAGAAATTCCGCGGATGCGTCGAGTTCTCTGCCAAACCCATGTCGAATGAACAGGCGGACAAGATCATCGCCATGGTGAATAATCTCGAAAACGAACCCGACATCGGTAATCTGATAAAACTTCTGGTCTGGTAACACCCGTTTTTTCAAGCCCTATGCTGAGACGTCAGATTTCAGCACTGAATTATATATTATGTTGTAATATTTTTTAGGAGGCATTATTATGGATATCCCAAAAACAAGCAAAGCTATGGTCCTCACCAAGTTTTGTGAGCCGCTGGAAATGCTGGACATCCCTGTCCCAGAGCTAGCCCCGGGCGATATGTTGTGCAAAGTCAACCTTGCCAGCGTGTGCGGCACGGACGTGCACCTCGCCCGCGATGAACTGAGCATGCATCCGCCTACGCCGATAATCATGGGTCATGAAACCGTCGGCGAAATCTTACATCTGCCCGAAAGCATCAAGACCGACGTCGCCGGTACGCCTGTCAAAGTCGGCGACCGCATCATGTGGTCACATCTTTTCTGCGGCGAATGCTATTCATGCAAAGTCCTGCATGAGCCCTGCCTTTGCGAACGCAGCCGCGGCTACGGCTTTAGTAACGCCTACGAGCTGCGCGGCGGCTACGCCGAGTACGAAGTCGTTCTCGCCGGCACGGATTTCGTTCGCGTACCTGACGATGTCACGTCCGAAGAGGCTGTCGGCGCCTGCTGCGCCGGCCGCACCGTCGTCAACGCGTTCGACAAGCTCTATGCCTGCGGCGGCATCCGTCAGGGCGACTCCGTCGTCGTTACGGGCGTGGGCCCCGTCGGCCTGTACGCCATCGTCATGGCGGCCCAGTCAGGCGCTTCCAAGGTCATCGCCGTGGACATCAGCGAAAACCGCCTTGAGTTTGCCAAGAAGTGGGGCGCGACCGACGTCGTCAACCCGAAAGATCATCCCGACGCCGCTGAGCGTATCCAGTACATAAGAGACCTCTGCGGCGGCCGCGGCGCCGAAGTCATCATCGAATGCTCCGGTTCCCTTGCCGTTTTTGCGGAGAACTTCGATATTCTCTCCAGGCAGTCCAAATACCTCATCATCGGCCAGACGAGCGATAAATCCGTACCGATCGTCCCGAATAAGATCATGGGCCACAACTGCTTCGTCATCGGCAGCCACAGCGGCGACATCCGCCATTACATCAAATGCCTGAAGTTCATCCAGGCCAATAAGGATAAATATCCGTTCGGCGAGATTATATCCAAGAAATATCCGCTCGCGGAAGCCAATCAGGCGCTGGAAGACATGCGCGCCGGCCTTGCTCTCAAAGCCGGACTGGTAAACGACTGATATGGACGGTATGAAGCTTTACTGTATTAAGGTCGGTTCATTCAAGCTTCCGAGAGGTTTCGTGGCGGCCCGCTGCAAGGACGCGGGCGTGCTTACGGTCATGCCGATATACGCTTACCTGATTGAGCATCCGAAGGGACGCATACTTGTGGATACGGGACAGTCTTACGAAATGCGTGATGACAACACCATCATGGAAGAGCAGGACACCATTATCAACAAGCTCGCCGCACTCGGTTACAAGCCGGACGATATCGATTATGTCGTCATCAGTCACATGCATCTGGATCACTCCGGGTATATGAACGACTTCCCGAATTCCACCTTCATCACACGCAAAGAGGAATTGAAGGCTGCTTGGTGGCCGGAGGCCTGCGAGGGCGGTTACGTCTTCCCGACCTATGACAAGACCCGCAATTACAAATTCCTACAGCCGGCCGACGACGAGGATTACGACATCTTCATGGACGGCAGCGTCGTGCTCATAGACACGAGGGGCCATTCAAGAGGGCATCAGTCCGTCGTCCTTAACCTGCCGAACACGGGCAAGACGGTACTTATCAATGACGCGGCGCCGATCAAGGAAGTCCTGGAGCGCACGCTGCTACCCGGCACATGCACCGACAACTGGCAGGCGATCCGGTCGGTCCAGAAGCTTCAGCACCTTGAGGCCTGCGGGTATAAAATGATATTTGCCCATGATCCCGACAACCTGCCGGAAAAGGATTTTCCCGAATACTACGACTGATACACGTCCCGCGTATTTATGCTTATAAAAAAATAGTGTAAATAGGAACTGGTACGCCGGCTTCACAGACAGATCGAAGCCGGCGTGCTTTATGGTTTGATATGAAAGGCGGTATACTCTCAATGATGGAGAAAGTCAATCCCGAAGTAATCAGAAACGTTCAGGTCCTAACGCCAAGGCTTCAGAAGCTGAAGCAGGAATGGGAAGATGCCGAACCTCAGGTTTATGTCGACGACACACTGTTGTTCACCGAATCATGGAAAGAGACGGCGGGCCTGCCGGTTGACATACAATGGGCCAAATCCTTTGAGAAAAGATTGCTGGAATGCCCGATTTTAATCCGGGACGGCGAGCTCATCATCGGTTCGCTGACGAAATTTATCCGCGGCAACGGCACGTTATGCGCCATGAAACCCCATGAGATCCTTGAAATGTGCAAAACCGGGAAATTTGCCCGTAAAACAAGCGATACCGAATCCACGAAAATCACACCGGAAGACCTGCAGGCACTGAAAGAGGACGCGGAATACTGGATCGAGCATATGCCCAAGGTCAGCACCGTAAATGCGGCTTTGGAATTTGACATGGGCGCCGATGTGTTTGACCTGATGTTTGACAGAGGCTGCGTCTTTGAAGGACGCGGCGTCCGTTATAAGATGGACAGAGGCCTGTTCCAGAACTATTCGGCCTACGGCGGCGGCGGCGCGCAGGTCAGCGCCAAGTGCATCGACCACGGCCTCAATTACATCATTGATCTGTGCAAGAAAGAGCGCAAAAGAATGATGTCCGAAGGCGATAATGCGCATTCACACGGTTCCGCACAGTTCCTGCGTAAATACTGGCTCTTGGAGGCCTGTATCATTCAGTGTGAAGCTTTCATCAAATATGCAAAACGCCATGCCGATTTAGCGCGTGAAATGGCAGCCGGAGAATCACGCCCCGAACGCAAGGCGGAGCTTATCCGCATTGCCGAAGCCTGCGAGCGCTGCCCCGGCGAACCGCCGCGCGATTTTTTTGAAGCGGTTCAGTGTTTCAGGTTATACCATCTTGCCTGCTGGAAGGAAAGTTCAGACCGGCCCGAGGTCACCGTCGGCCGTCTTGATCAGATCCTGTATCCTTACTATAAGAAAGATAAAGAAGCTGGAAAAATCACGGCACAGGACGCCGCCGAACTTCTCGGCGCGCTGTGGCTGAAGATCAGAGAAACCGAAAACCTTGTCACTATTCCCCGCAGCCAGCGCGCCGCGCCGGGTTCGCTTCTGCCGAACATCACGCTGTGCGGCACGGATAAGGACGGCAACGACCTGACAAATGAGATTTCCTGGCTCGTACTGGAAGCTATGGCGCAGATCAAGCTCTCCGAACCTGCTATTTATGTCCGTTACAATCCGGATATGGATCAGGGTTTTATCCTGCACGCGCTGCGCTGCAACAGAGATTTCGGCGGCGGAAACCCGGCATTCCTAAACGACATCCTCGGCACCCAGCGCTATCTTGACAGGGACGTGCCGATCGAAGACGCCTGCAACTGGAATGCCAGCGGCTGCCTTGGCTACCACCTCGACAGCATGGAACACGTCGGCGGCGGACACAATATCAACCAGACAAAGCTGTTTGAGCTCGCGCTCAACGACGGCTTTGACCCGAGGACAAAGAAACAACTCGGCGTACACTCCGGCGACGCCTCAAAGTTCACAAGCATCGAACAGCTGATGGAAGCGTACTATAAACAGCTGGAATACTTTGTACCTATCCTGCATAAGGTCAAGGTCCTGACGCTCTGCACGGAAATCACGGACGGCCCGATGAGCGGACTGCGGGTCGCCATGCAGTATGAGGATTGTATCCCTGAAGGCCTGGCCCCGAAAGAGGGCGGCGCCCGTTATCCCGAAGGCCGGACCTGCTGGCTCGGAAGCCGCGGCCTCGTCGATATGGCCGACAGCATGGCCGCCATCAAAAAGCTTGTTTTCGACGAGAATAAATATACTTTGGCCGAGCTTCTGGATGCCTGTTCAAAGAATTGGGAAGGCTACGATGACCTGCGCCAGATGTGCCTGAACGCTCCGAAATACGGCAATGACGACGAATACGTTGATGATATCTATGACGCCCTGTCCACGAAGGTGCCTGAGATCATGCAGCGCTGGATCGACCCGATCACCGGCAAAAAGCCGATGCTGTTCATCGGCGCAGCCGCCGGCCACATCGGCCTCGGCGCCACGATCGGTGCGCTGCCCAACGGAAGGCTCGCCTGGACACCGATTAACGACGCAGCCTGCTCCGTCATGCCGGGCATGGATTTAAACGGCCCGACGGCCGCTATTAACTCCGCGACAAAAGGCCCGTACTCGAAAGAATTCGTCGGCTACGCCATGAACATGAAGTTTAGTAAATCCATCCTCAACACGGATGAGAAGCTCCAGAAGCTTTCCTGGCTTATAAAAGCCTTCATGAAGAGAGGCGGCTGGCACATTCAATTCAATATCCACAGCATGGAAGAGCTTCTGGACGCACAGGCCTGTCCGGAAAATCACAAGAACCTGCTCGTCCGCGTCGGCGGCTACAGCGCCTACTTCATTGATCTGCCCAAAGAGCTGCAGGACGAAATCGTCCAGCGCACCATGCATGAAATGGTATAATATTTTCCCGGGCGGATAATTAGTATACTTTTAGAAAAACCCTTCTGTTGGATTATACCGGCAAAAGGGTTTTCCTAATGAGTAATTAGCCGGTATTAGCTTAACGTTTTCCATTTGTAGGATATAACAAAAATCGCCTACCTTTTTTCATCAAACTTTATCATTACATATTTATTAAAAGAGGTTAAAATAGAAGAAGAAATTTTTTGGGCGGCAGCCTGACGGGGCACTGCACAAGGTTATAAATGCTCAACTAGACCGGTTCCGGCTTACTGAGGAGCCGACAGCACATTCCGCATTAACAGATAAAATTTAATAAGCAATTGCCTGACGGTGCGTTGTTTATTGCTATTTCATGGGTAATAAACAACGCCCATATTATTTCAGGAGGTTACTTATTATGGTATATGGAAACATGAAAATGTGGATCGACGGGCAGTGGGTCGACGCCGAATCTGGCAAAACATTTTCCACAGTAAACGTCACAACCGGCGAGAAGCTGGGCATTGTCCCACTTGCCGACAAAGTTGATGTCGACAAAGCCGTCGCCGCCGCCAGGAAAGCCTTCCCCGCATGGTCGGAAAAGCCCCCGACGCAGCGCGGCGCGATTGTGGCCAGCATAGCCGATCAGATCAGGAAGCACGCCAAGGAGCTTGCGCATCTGGACGCTTTGGAGCACGGTCTCCCCGAGCATATAGCCATCGGCCCCACTATGGGCGCCGCCGGCAATTTCGAGCAGGCCGCAGCCTACAGCCGTCATCTTGAAGGGCATGCCATTCCATCCAACAACGACAGGATGTATTCCCTTGAGCGCGTACCCGTCGGCGTATGCGCACTCATTACCCCCTGGAACATGCCGCTCTTCCTTATGGCGCAGAAGGTAGCCCTGTCTATTGCCGCAGGCAACACATGCGTTTTGAAGGTACCCAGCATCAACGCCATCACCTCGATCAAACTCGCCGAGATACTGGCCGAGGTGGAAGGCCTGCCGAACGGTGTCGTCAACGTCGTCACAGGACCGGGCGGCACGATCGGCACATACATGGCGTCGCACCCCGGCGTGGATTGCGTCGGATTTACCGGCAGCACCGAGACAGGCGTGGCTATCATGCAGGCGGCGGCTCCGACGCTTAAAAAACTCGTCATGGAGCTCGGCGGCAAGAATCCGGCCATCATTTTCCCGGACGCCAACTTAGACCACGCAATCGAGATCCTCGCACACCATCAGTTCCACAACTGCGGCCAGGCCTGCGGCTCGCCGGGACGCTATTACATACATGAGAGCGTTTTCGACGCCTTCCTTGAAAAATACCTTGAACACGCAAAACAGCTTGTCGTCGGCGACCCAACCGACCCGAAAACGGACATGGGCCCGCTTGTGAGCAAAGACCATTATGACAAGGTCATGTATTATATTCAAAGCGGTATAGACGAAGGCGCGAAGCTCGTCCTGGACGGCAGGAAGTACGACGCCAACTTCATCGGGCCGACTGTCTTCACGGACGTTACACCCGATATGAAGATTTACAGGGAAGAGATTTTCGGGCCCGTTGCCGTCATGACGAAATGGAACGACGAGGACGCCGTCATGGCTCAGGCCAACGACAACACTTTTGGCCTCACTGCTTCCATCTGGTCGAAAAACATCGCGCACGCCCTGAAACTCGGCAAAAAACTGACCGTCGGCACTTTCTCCGTCAACTCGCATAACTTCATCGCTGCCGAAGCCCCCTGGGGCGGTGTACGGCAGAGCGGTGTCGGTGGAAAAGAAGGCGGCTATCAGGGCGTCCTTGAATACACCGAACAAAAAATGATCACCATCTGTCTGAGAGAAGAATAATTCGTTTACAAAAAAACGGCCGGCTGCAAATTGCAGCCGGCCGTTTCGCGTCCAGCAATCGGAATATTTAGCAAGCTTTTCCGTTCGTAAGATATGACGAAATTTGGATGCCTTTTTTCAGCAGCCCTTATGGAGCCTGATTTCCTCCGTTCTTTTAATATTGAATCAGTTGATCGTATAACATTTATTTGTAATGGAGGAAAGTATCATGCAAGCGTATAAAATGTACATCGGCGGCCGGTGGGTCGATGCCGAATCAGGCAAGTGTATGGTCACCGTCAATCCTACAACTGCGGAGGATCTGGCACAGGTTCCGCTGGCAGATGAACGCGATGTCGACAAGGCTGTGAAGGCCGCCCGTGCGGCGTTCCCGGCCTGGTCAAAGCTCAGGCAGTCCGAGCGTTCGGCCATGCTGAACAAAGTCGCGGACGTCATTCGAGAAAACGCGCACGAGCTGGCTATGTGCGAAACCCTTGAGCACGGTACGCCATATAGCGACGCGTTCGGCATCGTCATGGGCGCGGCGGAAAAGTACGACTATAACGCGTCTATCGCACAGGCCCTGATGGGTACGCAGATCCCGATGGAATTGGGCGGGATCTCTTATTTCAAACGTGAGCCGTTCGGCGTCGCGGCGCTCATTATTCCATGGAATTTCCCCATCATCATGACCGCTGTCAAGATGTCCGCCGTCATTGCGGTTGGCAACACGTGCGTCATTAAGCCGCCGAGCATCAATTCCATGACCGTTTTGAAATTTGCAGAGGTCATGGCCAAGGCAGGCCTGCCCGACGGCGTTTTCAACGTCGTCACGGGCCCAGGCGGGAGCGTCGGTGAAGCGCTGGCTTCTCACCCCGACGTGGAGCTCATCGGTTTTACCGGCAGCAGCGAGACCGGCAAGGACGTCCTGCGTTATGCCAGCGGCACAGTCAAAAAGTGTGTCATGGAGCTCGGCGGCAATAATCCCGTCGTCATCATGCCGGACGCAAACATAGACGCAGCAGTGCGGGTTTTGGGTTTCCGGCAGTATAACAACTGCGGTCAGCACTGCTCCGGCCCGGGCCGTTACTATGTACATGAAAAGGTATACGATGAATTCCTCCAAAAGCTGGCTGCGTTTGCCAAAAGTGTAAAAGTCGGAGACCCGGCGGACAAAGAGACGTTCATGGGGCCGGTCGTAAGCAAATCCCATATGAAGAACGTAGAAAATTATATTTCCGGCGCGCTGAAAGAAGGCGCGACGCTCTACTACCAGATGGAGAAGAGCGCCCTTCATCAAAACGGCTTCTTTGTTATGCCGACGATCGTCTCGGACGTCAAACACGAAATGACGATTGCCAAGGAGGAAGTATTCGGGCCTGTCGCCGTTATCATCAAATATACGGACAAGGACGATATTCTTGCCCTCTGCAACGACTCCCCGTACGGCCTTTGCGCGCACCTGTGGTCAGCCGACATCCGCAAGCTCCTGGCTTTCTCGGAAGACCTTCATGTCGGTAATGCTTTCATCAACTGCCAGACGCTGACGAACGAACAGTCCTGGGGCACAAACGTCAAAGAGAGCGGCCTCGGCAGAGAAGGCGGTCTTCTCGGGCTGGCCGAATTCACGGATTTCAAGATGGTCACCATTGACTATACGGTTTAGGGGCGTGTTACACATGGATTTTCTTAATCATGAATTTTATAATCTAATCGACGGCAAGCTCTGCAGGGCTTTAAAGGGCGGCACGATGAATGTCGTAAGCCCGCACGACAACAAAGTCGTCGCCGTTGTTCCCAAGTGCACCGCCCAGGACGTTGAACGCGCCGTTGCCGCGGCCAAGCGGGTAAAAAACAGCTGGAAAAATACGTATGTCGGAGACCGGGCCAAGCTTCTGTACAAGCTTGGCGAGATCATTGCCTCGCACGCCGACGAGCTGTACCCCATGGAAACGGCACAGTACGGCGGGCCAATCAGCAAAACGCGCAATTTTGACATTCCTGCCGCCGTTGAGGAATTCAGCCTGATGGCGGGCATGGGCAGAAGCGTCACCGGAAACACGATTATGGCTGACCCGCTGGCGCGGATCATGACGCTCCGCGAGCCGTACGGCGTCGTGGGACTCATCACACCGTGGAATTTCCCGCTCGTCACGGCCGTTTCAAAGCTCGGCCCGGCGCTCATCACGGGCAACACCGTCGTTCTAAAACCACCCTCCTGCGCACCGCTGACGGTCCTGAAGATGGCAGAGTACGCCGTCGAGGCGGGCTTCCCCGCCGGCGTCATCAACATCATCACAGGCCCCGGTACGGAAGTGGGCGAGGCGATCGTCAATCACCGCGACGTGGCCAAGATTAACTTCACCGGCGACAGCCAGGTCGGCAAACGCATCATGGAGCTGGCGAGCAGCCAGGTCAAGCCCGTAGCCTCCGAGCTCGGCGGCAAAAACGCCATGATTATTCTTGACGACGCCGAGCTCGATAACGTCGTGGAGACGGCCACGTACAGCGCCTTTTTCAATTCCGGCCAGAATTGCGGCTCCCCCAGCCGCTTTTATGTCCAGGAAGGCATTTACGATGAATTCATCAGCCGTTTCATCAAAGCCGCCGGCAAGATCAAAACAGGCGACCCGACAGACCCGGAAACAATGATGGGACCTTTGGCTTACAATGCCTGCCGCGATACCGCAGAGCACTACATCGAATCGGCTAAAAAAGCGGGCGGCAAACTCCTCTTGGGCGGCGAGCGCCCGACGGATCCGGTCATGAAAGACGGCGCGTATGTCCTGCCGACGATTTTCGAGGTCTACGACAACACGCAGGAAATGATGCAGGAAGAGATTTTCGCGCCCGTCGTCGGCGTTATGAAGGTCAAAACGCCTGAAGAGGCCATTGACTGCGTCAACGACTGCCGTTATGGTCTGTGCGCTTCGATCTGGACACGGGATTACCGAAAGGCGCTCAAAATGATCGACCACCTTGAGCTGGGGACCTGCTGGGTCAACCAGCATCTGAAGATCGTGCCCGAGACGCCGTGGGGCGGCACCAAGGAGTCCGGTTGGACAAAGGAAAACTCCATGCTCGTTTTCGACGAGTACACGCTGCACAAGCATGTCTGGCTGGAGCTTGGCGACAAACCGCACACCTTCTGGGAAAAAATGATCGACCTGAAATAAACACGGCAGGGTGGCCAGCCTGCATAAAAATAAAGCGGCTGCTTCATAAAGAAGCAGCCGTTTCTTCGGCGCCGGGAATTTCCAGATCATTGTTCCCTTTCGGGAACGTCATCCCATTTTCCCTTCCGCTTAATCTGTTTGTTGTATTCAAGCAGCCTGAAGGACAGGTTTAACATTTGAACCACGTTTGAATCCGACAGCTTGACTTCCATGATTTCCTCAACGCGCTTTAAGTGATAAATCAGCGTATTTCGGTGCATATGCAGGGCGTTTGCCGTATTGGTGATGTTTTTAAACTGCTGGATATACATATAAAGACTGTCTGTAAAACTCGTGCCATATTCGCTGTCGTACCGGATGAGAAGCTCCAATGCCGGATGGCAGAATTTTTTTATGCCGCCGTTTTCGTTGCAGACCTGAGCGATATGGTAAACAGCATACGCACCGTAAGGATAGATATACCGGTCAAAATCCAAATACGTTCCGATACGCATGGCGTCCAACGCCTGCTCATAATAGAACCGCAGCTCGGACGGCTGGACACACCGGCGGGATATCCCGCAGCGGATGTTGTATTCCTTGAGGAACTGACTGAGGTCTTCAAGCTCTTTTTTGAAAATGTCCTGTGCTCTGGTGTAACTGGATGTTATAACAATCTTGTTGTCATAGATCAGCGCCTGTCCGCCGCTGATCATTTTTTCCAGAACATCGCGCATATATGTCAGTGAAAACTGTTTGCTGTCGTATTCACTCAGATCAAAAACAAATACATATATATTTTTCTTGATCCCAAGATTCAGCGTCCGGACGCGTTCTTCAACGGCTTTCGGGTCGGTCAGCCGTCCGTCAAGCAAATTCCATAAAAAGTCCTCGTATAAAAGGCCCCTTGTATACTGCTGGAACTGATTCTTCTGCATTTCTGCGGCCACCGCATCCCCTAAGATCTTCATGAGCAAACAGTCGTTTTCAGCAAACGGCTTATTAAACTCAATAATGGTCAGCGTCGCGACGCTTCTGTTGTTTATCATCACTTTATAAAACATCCTTGGATATTTCATATCGTCGCCCTTCCAGATAAACGGCATATCGCTTTGTTCAATCCGGTCGGCCAGGTTTTCCTTGATGCCGGCTGCCACTGCGTCTGTCGGCAGCATACCGTTTACTAAAAACGCGTTCCAGTCGCGATCGTCCGGGATAGACACTTCGTCCGTCATGTCAATGACTTTCCAGCTTTTATCCGTAATAAGGATGGGATTGCCCAGCATCCTGTAGCCAATGCTTATAATCCGATGCAGTCCGCCGGTCTCATTCCCCAATGCGGAAAGGAGTTGGGTCGCATAACCGACAATGCCGCCGTCCGGCGTACCTCCTGGTCCTGACATAGCTCATCCTCCTGTTTTTTATTTCTACCGCACTTTAAGAAAATTTTGTAAAATTCAGTATATCATAAAAAAGCTCGGCGCAACAGGCAAGATCTCTAAAAATCCATTTGACTGTTGACAGGAGGCCCTCCTATCCATTAATGTCTAATTAGGTATCCCGGCATATTCGGCACGTTGCAGTGCTGAATACAGCTACTTATGATGGAGGTTAATTATGCGGACATGGTATTTATTCCGAAACGGGGCCCAGTCCGGTCCCTACTCGGCGCAGGAACTCCTGAATATGATGGCTCAGGGCGCTCTTTTTCCTCAGGACATATTCATCGAAAACGGGCGCAGATACCCCATTAACAAGGCTCAAAAAAAATGGCGGAAAAATGCCGGTTTCAGGCCTAAAAAGCGGCATACAGGGCTGATCGTTTTCCTGGTGATCGTACTGCTGATCGGCGGGTTCATCGGATATAAGTACCTGACAAAGAAAAGCGACAACATGACGCTGGGCGCCGAAACACAAGTTATTTCCGAAACCGTCTCGCCGGACGGAGGGCATGTCACCGTCACAAGCGGCATCCTTGACGGTTTTGATATCGACATACCGTCGGGCGCATATATGCAGGCAACAGACTTTGACATCAGTACGCGTCCCATTGAAAACCATAAATTCGGCGCTTTGTTCAATCCGGTCACGCCGCTTATCTCAATTGAAAACGGCGACGTTTTCGCAGACGAGGGCATCGCAGTCACGATACCGATCGAAAAATCGGATGACGAGTTTGCCATGGGCTTTTACTACGATGAAAAAACGGGGGCGCTCGAGGGCATCCCGCTCATCTCTTTGGACAATGACCGGATCACGCTGTTTACAAGCCACTTCTGCGAGATCGTCGTATCGAAGGTCAAGCTGACGGACCTCGCGGACGTGGAGGTCGTCACGGGCTTCACGCCCGGCGTCGACGACTGGCAGTTCAGAAATTTCGGCTCCCTGATCGCGCCGAAGGGCCACTGCGCCGGCCAGTCCGTCTCGGCCATGTGGTATTACAATCAAATGGTCCTGAACGAAGGCGCTCCACGACTGTACGGACTGTATGACAATTATAATTACGGCATTTCAACAAGTAAATTCTGGCGGGATGATTCCGAGGCCTACCGCTTCGCGTCCGTGATACAAAAAGCCATCAACTGGGACACCCGGCTCCGCAAGGACCGCAAGGAGCTGTCCAAGGCCCATCCGATCTGGTCGATGAACGCGTTCATATACGCCATGCAGATGACGGGCGAGCCTCAGTATGTCGAAATCTGGGGGCAGAAAACAAAATCGGACGGCACGGTCCAGATCAGCGGACACGCAATGGTTGCCTACGCCATCATCGGTAACACTATCTATATTGCCGACCCAAATTATCCGGGCGCAACGAACCGATCAATCACCTTTGACGGCACAAAGTTCAACACTTATTCCTCCGGACAGAACGCCGCTGCGATCGAAGCCGGAAACGACTTCCCCTATACCGGCATTTACTATATCGGTCAGTCGGCTTTGATCAACAACTCGGCCATCAAGGCTGAATTCGACAAAATGCTCGACAAAACCATCGGGGACGACCAGTTTCCCACGTGCGTTTATCAGTATCTAAAATCGAAGGACGACGAGGGCAAAACGACATGGGTCGACCTGCCCGCTACGCTTGAGCTGAACTCGGCGGACATCATGAAAGAACTCGGCGAGCCATATAAAGATAAAATCCGGATATGCGTTGAAACGCCGTATCACAATCTGGACGTATACTTATATGTGGGTCTTACAGACACCGGGTACAAGCAGCAGACCAAAACAGACGAGCACGGCTTGGCATATTTCACGATCGAGCTTGAACCGGGCATCAACGATATCGGCGTTTATGTCTGCAATCTCGTCAATATCACAGCGACGCGGAAGTCGGATAAATTCATCGAGTTCCAGCGGTTCAAGGTGGTTTATGATCAGGCCGTCGACATGTGGTTTGACAAGGACCCCTACGGCGTGGTTGTCGGCGGCGAATCGGCCTTCTCCGTGACCGCGAAGGACGCGCCGGAAGATGTCACGTACGTCTGGGACTTCGGCACCGGCGATGCGCTCGAAACGAGCGAACCGAAGGTCAAATATACATATGATAAACCCGGTGACTTTGTGATCTCCTGTACCCTGAAAAACAATGCCGACGGCAAGGTTCTCGGCGAGGCGCAGGCGCAGGTCGACGCGCTCGACCTGTACGGAAACTGGGATTTTGCCTACCGTATTAACGAATCCGAGGCCGTCGACAGCATCATCAATTTTATTATCGACCTGTTTGTAAAGTTCTTCCAGTCGCTCTTCCCGGACGCAGACCTGAACGATGACTACAGCTTCACGTTGGAGGGCACGGTCGTATATGGCACGCTTTATGTGATGCAGTCGGCGGACGATGTGTCGGAGCAATACGAGGATATTGTCGTCAATATCCAGCTGCGGCAGGAATACGCCAGCAACGACCTGGTTGAGGTATCCGACGAACCGATCGACGGATATATGGTCATTGACGGGAACAAGGTCGAGATACACATAACCGGTGAAGACGACAGCGGCGAGCTCATATCGGCAATGGTATTCAAGGGCGAACTGACGAACCAGTTTATATCGGGTACGTATACGGCGTCCGGTCTATTAAGCGGCACATTTAGCGCCAGCAAGTAAGACTGCCGAACAAGCAGCACGTCCTTCGTTGTTTTGCCGTACAAAAGAATTTTGCCGGCGACGCTGCGTTGTCTGCTCCCGGCGGCAAAAATATCAGATTATAGGGTTTCCGGGAATTCACTTCCCGGAAACCCTACTTTTCAAGCCCTCAGGGCGAGCGCCTTTAGTCGAGAAAGCCACCTCAATGGCTTTCTCGACTATAAAACGTCGTAGCCCTGCTCCTCGATAGCCTCTTTGAGCTGCCGCTCTGTCACAGCAGACGTGTCCAGCTCGACCGTCACCTTTTTTTCAGCCAGACTGACCTCGACGCCGGCAACGCCTTTCAGCGCCGCGACCGCTTTTTTTACCCGGTTTTCACAATGCGCACAGGACACGCCTTCCACATTGAGAATGATTGTTGTCATAACAGGTCTCTCCTTTTCATGTTTTTGGGGATATGATGCTTTGCGGCGTGATATTTTGTCCGGTTTGAACCTTCTAAGCCGCAGCGCGTTCGACACGACCGAAACGGAGGAAAATGCCATTGCGGCCCCTGCAAACACCGGACTTAACAGCGGCCCGCCGATAAGATAGACAACGCCCGCGGCAAACGGAATCCCAAGTGAGTTATAAATAAATGCCCAGAACAGGTTTTGCTTGATGTTTCGGATGGTCGCCCGGCTGAGCGCGATCGCATCAGCGGCTTTGTTCAGGTCGCCGCGCATAAGCACAATGTCGGCCGACTCGACCGCAACATCCGTGCCGGTGCCGATGGCGATGCCGATATCCGCCTCTACGAGCGCCGGCGCGTCGTTTATGCCGTCGCCGACCATGGCAACCGTCTTTCCCAAAGTGCGCAGTCGATTGACTTCGCCGGCCTTTTCCTCCGGCAGCACCTCAGACAGGACGTTTTCTATTCCCACGTCACCGGCGATGGCCTCAGCGGTCTGCTTGTTATCCCCCGTCATCATGTATACATCAAGCCCAAGATTTTTAAGCTTTTGTATCGCCTCACGACTTGAAGGCTTAACGGTATCAGCCGCCGCCATCAGGGCGGCCAGCTTCCCGTCCGATGCGACGTACATGAGCGTTCTGCCGGACTGCGACAGCGACCGCGCATCGCCGTCGGCGGCAGAAATATCGATGCTGTTATCGCGCATAAGTTCGAGATTGCCGGCCAAAACTCTTTTTCCGCCGACGTCGGCGTCGATACCGCGTCCGGGCACCGCCGTGAAACGCTCGGGCGTCTTTAACGCAAGCCCTCTTTCTTCGGCGGCCGTTACGATGGCATGGGCGATTGGGTGTTCTGATCCGCGCTCGGCCGAGGCGGCCAGCAGCAGCGCTTGTGTTTCACCGTAACCGGCGTATGTCCGTATATCCGTCAGGGCGGGCTTTCCTTCCGTGATCGTTCCCGTTTTGTCGAGCACGACCGCCGTGACCTTATGCGTCGTTTCCAGCGCCTCTCCGCTTTTTATCAGGACCCCGAGGTCCGCGCCCTTCCCCGTGCCGACCATGACCGCCGTCGGGGTGGCGAGCCCCAGGGCGCACGGGCAGGCAATAACGAGCACGGATACGAAAATCGTCAGAATGAAATTAAAGTCTTTCCCCGCAATTGCCCATAAAACAGCCGCTACAACGGCAACAGCAAGCACTGCCGGCACAAACCAGCCGGAAACGATATCCGCCAGTTTGGCAATCGGCGCTTTTTTACTCTGCGCGTCTTCGACAAGGCGGATAATTTTCGACAGCGCCGTTTCACCGCCAACGCGCGCGGCTTTGAACGTTATAAGCCCTTCCCCGTTTATGCTCCCGCCCGTGACGGTGCTGCCCGGCTGCTTTTCGACCGGCATGCTCTCGCCCGTCAGCAGCGATTCATCTGCGGTCGATATGCCATCCGTCACGACGCCGTCGACCGGGAAGGATGCGCCGGGCCGTACGATCACGCTGTCGCCGACAGACACCTCTTCGACCGGCACTTCAAGTTCCTTGCCATCCTTCAGGACCGTCGCGGTCGCCGGACGCAGCCGCATCAGTTTCTTTATGGCGTCCGACGTCTTCCCCTTGCTCGCCGCTTCAAGGTATTTACCGACCATAACGAGCGTGATGACAACGGCCGCGGATTCAAAATACAGTGACATTACAAAATCCGTGTCGCCGAGCCAAATTTTGATCGTCGCCAAAAGGCTGTATAAAAATGCGCTGCCTGTGCCGATAGCGACGAGCGTGTCCATATTCGGAGCGCCCTTGAAGAGCGTTTTAAAGCCTCTGGTGAAAAACCGGCTGCCGGCTATGAGGACCGGCATTGTAAGTCCCAGCTGGGTGAGCGCAAAAGTCAGCGGGCGCATGTGCGGATCTATGAAATACGGGATCGGCACGCCGAGCGTCGGGAACATGTGCGACATGGCCAGATACAGTATGGGGACCGCAAAGACAACGGCGGCAATGAGGCGGATACGCATAATGCGTTCTTCACGCTTAATGCGTTCTTTTTCAAGGTCCCGGACTTCATCACGTTTTATATCCCTCGGCGTATAGCCCGCTTTTTCCACGGCCGCCTTGATCTCGGAGAGTTTGACCTTTGATGGGTCATACTCAAAGACGCCTTTGTTCGTCGTCAGGTTGACGGCCGCGCTCTTCACGCCGTCAAGCTTCTTTGTCACCCGCTCCACGGCTGCCGAGCACGCCGCGCACGTCATTCCCTCAATGCCCAGCTCGGCCGTTTTGACGGGGGTTTCATCCAGCAGACCATACCCGGCGTCCTTAACAGCTTTTTTTAGATCGTCAAACGACGTTTTTTCTTCATCAAATATGATATTCAGTTTTTCCGTTGCCAGATTTACATCACCGCTCTCTACGCCGTCCAGCTTCGAGACTGCTTTTTTAACGGCGGAGGAACAGGCCGCGCACGTCATGCCTGTGACCGCATATGTTTTGTCCGTCACCGTCAACCCTCCTTACGGAAACAATGTATTTAATATATATATTATACCTTTTTTTACATGCTGCCGTAACCGTTTAATATATCTTTTACAAATTGCGGCGCTTTATTTTTCTGATTATTCGGTGTATATTAAAAGCGTCCGTAACACCATTCTTATAATACGGACGTTTTTTGTATAAAAATCCACCACGGAGGGATATAATGATACGCTTTAACAGTGACTACGGCGAAGGCGCACATCCAAAAATCCTGAATAAATTGCTCGAAACGAACATGGAACAGACGGAGGGCTACGGCTGCGACCGGTATTGTGAAAAGGCTGCATCGCTCATCAAAGACCTCTGCCGGCAGCCCGGCGCCGACGTGCATTTTCTCGTCGGCGGGACGCAGACAAATCTGACCGTCATCTCGGCCTGCCTGCGCCCGCATCAGGGCGTTATTGCCGCCGACTCCGGCCATATCAACACGCACGAGGGCGGCGCCATAGAAGCGACCGGCCACAAGGTCCTCGCCATGCCGAGCTCCGACGGAAAAATCACCGCCGCTCAGATACGGGACATATATGTGTCGCATTACGAAGACGAGGTCCGGGAGCATACCGTTCAGCCGAAGCTGGTATATATATCGAATCCGACTGAAATGGGAACCATTTATACAAAAGATGAGCTCACCGCCATCAGCCGCATATGCCGCTCAAACGGCCTGATACTCTATATGGACGGCGCACGCCTGGGGTATGCGCTTGGGTCCGCCGGAAACGACCTTGACCTGCCGGCAATCGCGCAATTGTGCGACGTGTTTTATATCGGCGGCACCAAAAACGGTATGCTTTTCGGGGAAGCGCTTATCATCACGAACGACGCGCTCAAGACGGACTTCCGATACATCCTCAAGCAAAAGGGCGGGATGCTCGCAAAAGGACGGCTTCTGGGCCTGCAGTTTATCACACTGCTTGAAGACAATCTGTACTTTGACATGGCACGTCATGCCAACGCGCTGGCATTGAAGATAAAAAACGCATTCATCGAAAAAGGCTATCCGTTCTTGGTCGACTCGCCAACCAATCAGCAGTTCCCGATTCTGCCCGACAGCATTATTGAAAAACTGCGAACAAAATATAGTTTTGAATTGTGGCAGAAAACAGACGAAGACCACAGCGCCGTGCGTTTCTGCACCAGCTGGGCGACCGATCCGGACGATGTGCGCGCGCTGACAAACGATATCGCAAACAATTGAGGGAACCCGGCGAGTTTTTTCCTTATATAAAAAAACATCTGCGTATTTATACGTCGCAGATGTTTTTTGTTTCATTCATTTTTCTGCCTGCAGCAGCGCGTTTCCGATTGAATCTTCGAGTGTTGTGACAACGGTGTTCGTCAGTTTATCAACGTCGCCGTCGCTCAGCTTATATGCCGATGTATCTTTTCTTTCAGGCTTCGGCTCGGGCGGCAGCAGGTCGGCGATATGCAGGTCAATGAGCGCGTCGGGTTTTTTGCCCGTGCGTTTAATAAGCTCGTTTTCAAGCTTTGGGTTCGGCCCGTCCGCGCCGCCGCTGATTGAAACAAAGCCGTATCGGCAGGGCTCTTCCTTCAATTGTTTCAGATATGCGCGCAGCGGCGTTGCAATCTCCCCAATCCAGATCGGTCCGATAAGCAGGACATAGTCATAACTGCCCAGATCGGCCGCCGACGGCAGCACTTTTGGCGTTCTGTTGAATAGCAGATCCGCTATAATCGCACCCGTCTTACGGTTTTTGGTTTCCGTTACACTAATATGCTCAACGGATAATTTTCCGGCTATGCTTTTGGCCAGGGCATCGTTGTTCCCTGTGAGCGAGTATGAGATTACCGCAATGTTCATTGTTATCGTCCTTTCATATATAAGTTATTTTGATATTTTCGTCGGCCCAAACGCTGCACCACCGCCTTCCATCAAACCCTTCATAATAAATTCCCCCATATGTTCCATAACTTCGGGAAAAAACTGCAACCCGATTTCTTCCTTATGCAGGTCGATATTGATCAAAGCGCTGAATATGGCCATAATCATCTCCGCGTTTATATCACTTCTCATCCGCCCTTCTTCCTGCCACTTCCGGACGATCTCGATGAAGTTGTCATAGAAAAAATCTACATGCTCCATCCCGTTTTCTTCACGGAAGCTTTGTTCTATTTTGCTGAAGACATCCCGGTTGTACCATTCCTTCAAAATCGGATTCTCGGTCATACCCATAAGATTTTTCATCGTCATTTCCTGCATGACGTCAATCGGGGCTGCCGTCAGGTCAATGGTTTTCATGATGCTTTTTTTAAGTTTGACGTTTTCTTCATTGTAGATCTCCATAAACAGCTGATCCTTTGACTTGTAGTAGTTATAAAACGTCCCGGTGGCAAAGCCTGCGGCTTTCATAATCTCGGCCACGTTTGTATCCTTGAATCCGTTTTGTTCAAACAATTGCTTGGCGCATCTGTAGATCTCTGCTTTTTTATCCATCTATCTGATTTCCTCCAATTTACGATTGTTTCATCAGTCTGTAGCCCATGAACTCGAATAAGCGTCCCGCGAGCCGCTTTATCGGCCCCAAGCGTGTTGGGTAATAATAGTCAGACTCCAGCCAGCCCTTTTCCTTATAGTAGCTGTAATCATACAAATCCCGGCCCAGCAGCACAACGCTCGCCCGTGCCATCCTGAACAGCATCAGCCGGTAAAAGGACGGGGCCGCTACAGGCTTCGTCAGCTCCCTATAAAACCGTTCGGACGCCTTTTTGATTTCCCGGCTGTTTTTTTCCTTTATCGCCTCCGTCGTCGGTTCAAGCGTTTTCAGTACGCAGCCCGTCGTTACCTTAAAACCGAAGTTTACCGCTACGTCGGCCAGATACTTCCGGATCGTGCCCCCGCCCATAAACCCCTGCGTCGTAACGGTTGTGAATGTCTTTCTGAAAAAACGCGGCCGGTGAAGGATAAAGGCTATTCGGTCGAGAAGATTTTTCATCTGAGCCGAAACCTGGAACGCATACGTCGGAGACGCGAATATAACGCCGTCAGACCGCTCCATTTTTTCTAAAAGCAAATCGCGGTCATCCTTCATCGGGCAGTAGTCTTCTCCCCGCTCAAAGCACATTTTGCAGCCTCTGCAGTATTCAAGGCGGTAGTCTTTTAAAAACACGATCTCAAAATCAATGTCTCCCTTTGTCATTAAGTTTTTCTTAAATTCACAGACAGCTTCGTACGTACTCTGTTTCCTCTGGCTGCCGATTAGCGCAGTCACTCCTTTCATTTTAAACCTCCTGTCGGGATGAAAAACCGTCCGGTCGAAATGAATGAATATTTTTTAGTTCATTCATATATTAGCACGGCAGATATCCTATGTCAACACTTTTTTCAAAAAAATACCATGCTCGTAAAAATAAAAAGCGCTGAGTTTAAACCCGCGCTTTAAAGCTGCTTTTTGTTTATCAGATCCGTCATTTTCCATTATCGGCTTCGCTTCACGGCCTCCATTGAGCACGCGTCCATCAGCTTCACGTCATAGAACAGCTTTTCAGGTTCGCCGTCGGCAAATATTTTCCCCTCTTTCAGAAGTATGGCGCGCGTCGTAACCTCTTTTGCAAAGTGCAGGTCATGTGTGGCTATAAGCTTTGAGTGCCCGAGACGGTTGAGAATGCCGATCAGGTTCCGCCGCGCCTTCGGGTCCAGAAAAGCCGTCGGCTCGTCAAGCAGCAGGGCGGACGGCTCGAGGGCCAAAACTGCTGCGATCGCAGCGAGGCGTTTTTCGCCGCTCGAGAGCTTCAGGGAAGACCGGTCTTTCAGGTGACAAATCCCCAGCTCGGAAAGGGTGTCGTCCGTTATTCTTTGGACCGTCTCTTCGTCGGCCCCGTAGTTTCTCGGGCCGAAAGCGATATCGTCGCGGACCATCGGCATGAAGAGCTGATCGTCCGGATTTTGAAAAACCATCCCGACCCGGCGGCGTATCTCGTTAATCGCGTTCTTATCATGAAATAACCCGTCTATCGTTATGCTGCCGGCATCAATGGGAAGAACGCCGACAAGCGCGAGCATCAGGGTCGTCTTCCCCGCGCCATTTGCGCCAACGAGCGCCGCGCTTTCTCCATCCTCAATCGAAAACGTGACGTTGTCCAGCGCTATCGTCCCGTCGGGATATTTTACTCGTAAACCATTGAGCTCAATCATAACTATTCGTCACCTTATCACTAAAAAAGCCGCTCGAACAGCGGCGCTATATCAAAAATACGCAGTAAAATAAACGGTACGCAGACCGCGGCCAGATATATATAGTCCGCCGCGCGAAGCGGCCGGCGCTTTATGGGCACATCCCGCCCGCCGTAGCCCCGGCATTTCATCGCGCCGTAGATACGCTCGGCCCGGTCGTAGCTGCGGATAAAAAGCTGCCCGATGAAGCTGCCCATATGACACATCTGAATCCCTTTGCGTTTCGTGCTTCTGAGCATATAGGCCGTATGCATGCACAGGGCTTCTTCCAGCAGCACACCGATGTACCGATAGGTCATCTCAAAGAGCGTTATAAATATATCGGGCACACGCATGCGCCGCAGCTGTCCGGTCAGATCACTAAAAGGCGTGACGGCCATCAATATCAAAACCGCGCTCACGCACAAAAACGCGCGGTAGATAAGGGTGAAAAAAGACACCACGCCGACGCTGACCGTGATTCCCCCAACGGCAAACGCCGCCGCGCCGTCAAACACGATGTTGGATAATCCGGCTAAAAGAACAAACGGCAGTGCCAGCGCGGTGCGCCGCAGCACCGCCGGCCATGGCGTATCGGATAATGCCATGAGCACGACGCAATAGAAAATAAACGGAACAAGGCGTCTGAATTCCGTTCGGCCGAACGAGACGACTAATACGATATAGCAGAACGCCGAGACGAGCTTCACAAGCGGATGCCGGTCGTGGACCGCGCTTTTTCCCGACGCAAGCTGCTCGAGCGAATATATTTCCTGTATCTTGCTCCTTATATCGGCCGTTTCCCTCACCGCCCGCAAAAATGCCGGTTTCAATCTCCGGTATACGCGCAGCCGCCGGCCGCAATTCGGGCCGGCGGCTGCGTTTTCGTTTTGATCTATACGTTCGCGGATGCTTTTCGTTTTTTCGTTTTGGATATCACGAAGCCCGCAAGGCCCGCCAGCACAAACGTCATAGCACCGCCAAGGATACCCGCTACGCTTGTTCCGGTGGACGAGCCCTCTTCGGAAACAGACGCGTAATCGTAGTCCGGCATGAAAGCGGTTGATTCCTGAATGTCGGCGGCACTTTCAAAAATACCACCCTCGGTTTCGAGCTCGGCTGTGCCGGCCGTCTTTTCCATCGCCCATTCAAGCCCGTCCGGATAAGAGGAGGCGAACCAGGACAACGCACCGCCCACAATAACGGTCAGAACGATCAGGACGGTCACGATCCCTTTGACGGATACGCTCTTTTTAACTGGCGTTCCCGATGCTGCGTTTTCCATGATTTCAGGCCGCATCCGGTAGACAAACACCAAAACGGCAGCCGTAACGATCCCCTCGACGAGACCGATCGCCAGATGTATCGGCTGCATCAAAGCTACGAATGTCGCAAACGGCAGCGCCGTAACGCCGGACATAAGCGTCTCAAGCACGACGCCGAACGCGCCGAGCTGCAAACCAATGATAACCGCCAGGACGGACGCCAGTGCGATCCGCCCGTAGCTGAATCCTTTTTTAACGATCGGTTTGAAAATGAGCGGATACACCACAAGGCATGGTATGACGCCCATATTAAAGATATTGCAGCCGAGCGCCAGCAGTCCGCCGTCTGCAAAGAATAAGCACTGGATAATCAAAACGGCCGCTATGGTCAAAAGCGCCGGGAACCCTCCGAGCGTGGCCGCCAGCAGTATGCCGCCGCCGATGTGCCCGCTCGAGCCTGTTGCCGGGATAGTGAAATTAATCATCTGGCCCGCGAAAACAAAAGCGCCGGCGACCGCCATGATGGGTAGTTTTTTCTCGCCGAGTTCGTCTTTTTTCACCTTTGCGGTCGCATATACGACCGAGGCCGCGCTCGCTGCATACATCACACCGCCGACGGCCGGAGATAAAAGGGCATCCGCCATATGCATAAGTCATAACCCCCATTTTTATTACTTTATATAATGAATAATAAATTAGGACGCCCGGTGCCGCAAGCCCCCCGGGGGGATAATTTTGTCACATTATGTAATACAAGTAAAAAAGCACCGCTTTCGTTTAAAGCTGAAAAGCGGCGTTTTTATTTCAGATATTGTTCGATAGCCTTGTTCAGTTCGTCGATTTCCGTCCAGTCGTTTTCCTTCACCGCCTCAACCAGGCAGTGCTCGATATGATCTTTCAGGATAATTTTCGCCGTGTTGTTGAGGGCGGAACGGACGGCGGCAAGCTGCATGAGGACATCGGCGCAGTCGCGCCCGTCCTCCACCATACGCCGGACCGATTCCAGATGGCCTATTGCACGGGACAGCCGGTTGAGCACGGCTTTCGTCTCGGTGTGCGCATGCGTATGACTGTGGCGGTGTTCGTGTTCATGCGCAGGCGGATGGTCATGCTCTTTTCCGTGCGTATCCGGCATTGTCTTCACCTCTTTATTGGGGCTATATTAAACGCAGATTTTGTTTATTATATTATATCTGCCGCATTATCACAAGGCGGAAATACAAGCCGCAGTGTTTCAACCGCGGCTTGTATTTATTTATATTTCATCGCAGCCCGGGGCAATACTCCAGTTCTCGCCGGCTGCCTTCTTCTCGGCGACCTGTTTCAGGCGCGTCTTGTGGTTTTTATAATCAAACTCCGGCGCCTCGGTTAAAACATCGTCTTTATACTCAAGCGGGAACCACCATTTGTTTTTGTGCTCGGCAGGTTCGATGAAATCGTTATCTCTTAAGCGCTTTGCCTGACGTTCAACGGAGTCATAGATATATTTAAGGTCTCCGTCCCAGTTTTTAAAGTCCTCCGGACGGTTGTCGGGCCGGTTAAATGGGCACATCTTCGTACAGCGCTGGCACATGTTTCCGATTGGATTCATCATGACGCCGGACAGGCACAGCCTGATGTTTAAACGATACGTCTCATATCCGTTATAAATTTCTTTTTCGCGGTCGGACACGGCGCGCATTGCACACTGCTCGGCACAGATCCTGCACGATGCGCAGTAATCCTGCAGCCCAAAATCGATCGGCTTATCCGGTACGAGCGGCAGGTCGGTCAGCACGGCAGCCGCCTTGAAGGACGCGCCGACGAACGGGTTTAGCGCGATGCCTATACGGCTGCCCTCACCCAGTCCCGCTTCGATTATTAGCGGCGTCATCAGCGTTTTGTATGTTCCGACGATGCTGGGAAACGCCGGATATCCCAGGCGGCATATATAGTCTGCGATATTGATGCACTGCAGAGCGCACTTCTGGTATACCTGAAAGCTGACGGGATCGTCGACCCATTCGCGTCCGTAGGACGCGCGGATTGTGTCCGTATCCTTGACATTCAAAACGACGATTGCAAATTTATAATCGGCTTCGACCGGATTCCCGTCATAGTCGGTCTTATATACCGCCGACGGCATCAGGCGGCAGACGCCGACCATATCGGCGCCCAGGAAATACGCCAGCTTTTTGATATGGCGTGTGACGGCACGCGGATCGTCCGGCAGCGGCGCTTGTTGCCGCGCCACCTCCGGCATCTGATGCCTGGCAATATGCGAAGCTATCCCCGACATTGCCGCCAGAAGCGGTTCACTCGAGAAAAATTTTAAACTGTTTTCCTTGACGGCCTGCCCATAATCGCCGCGTGAAGCGTATGTAAACGGATTCTCGCTCTGGGCGCGCCGCTGCGTTTTTTCCGTGTGGTGCGTTGTCGCCACGTCAACGCGCGGAAGCTTCTCAAGAGGATACGGCCCCAACTGCTCATCACTCAGTAAAACATCCCTGTACTGGAAATCCATTACTCAAGTCCCCTTTTTCATTGTTTTATTAAATTATACTGGATATTTAGGTTCCTATCAATGACCATAATGGACATATGCGCTGCCGCGTATATCTATTATGGCAATAATTACCCTGACCGCATGCGCCGGCGACCCGGTTATGAAATATAAAGCAGTTTTTTTCCGCAGTAAATGCGTAAAAAACGGACCGCCATTTAAGGCGGCCCGTTTTTCATATTTTTGCTGCTACATGGCCAGCTCCGTCCGGCTGATCAGATCGTTCTGGCTGTCGGCATGCAGCTCGACAAAATACGTCGAGAAGCCCGCTACGCGCACGACCAGATTTTTATATTCACCCGGTTTTTCCTGCGCTTTTTTCAGCGTCTCAGCCGACACGATGTTGATCTGCATCTCCATGCCGCCCATTTCGAAATATGTCTGGATAAGCTCGGAGAGCTTTTTGTCGCCGTCCTCACCCTGTATGGACGTAGGATGAAACTTCATGTTTAAAAGCGTCCCGTTTGGGTATTTGACCTGATCGATGTTTGATACGGACACGAGCACCGACGTCGGACCGTTTTTATCCATCTGCTGGACCGGCGAGATGCCGTCCGCCAGCGGCACACCGCTCGAGCGGCCGTCGGGCGTCGCCGCCGTCATCTGGCCGAAGATGACGTTCGTCGTCACGGGATACAGCCCTGCCGAGAACACGCCCCTCGGGCCCGTGCAGGCATTTACGGCGTCGGCATATACGCCGGCTGCCCATTTGACGTACCAATCAATCTCTTCGACGCCGTTTCCGTAGTGCGGCGCCTCGTTCTTGATATAGCGCTGAAGGTCTTCGTATCCCGCCCAGTCGTTCATGAGCGCGTCGTAGAGCTCCCGAGTCGTACATTTTTTCGTATCGAAACACAGATGATAAATCATAAAGAGGCTGTCGGCGACATTGCCGATGCCGACGCCTGAAATACCCGTGGAATTATACCGCGCGCCGCCGAACATAACGTCCTTTCCCTTCTCCATACAGCCGGTAATGGTGCAGGAAACAACGGGCAGCGGCAGAAGCTGACGCGCCAAATATTCAAAGGCGTTCGTGCAGTTGGCATGGAGTTTTACAAAAAACTCGATCTGCTTTTTAACGGCCTGCTTGACCTGCTCCATATTCTCCATCTCGTAGAGATATCCGGTGGGAAGACCGGCCTGAGGCGGGAGCTGGCTGCCCTCATCGCCCGGTGACTTGTAGCGGGCCGGCATGCCTTTCATGAACGGGGCGTTGTAGCGCCCGTCGTTGATTCCGAGAAGCACGGCATTGGCGAGATTCATATAGCTCTCGGTGCCGGAGCCGCCGCAGGCCGGCCATTCATCACCGCAGCCGGACGGTTCGACACAGCCGATGAGGCAGTAGTTCCGGGCGCTTTCCAGCGGCAGGCGGTTCCTGGCTGTGAGGGCCGGTATAATAACGGCGTCGTTTTCAAAAGTCGGCACGCCGCCGGCGATTTTTGTGGTTTCAATAGCCGCTTCCCATAACTCCGGCGGTGTATTTTTGTGGATGCGGAGCGCCTGAGGGGGATCGTGCAGGACAAGTCGTCCCGCCGACTGGAGCATCATATAGGTGACCGGGTTCGTGGCATCCTTCCCGTATTTGTCCACGCCGCCCAGCGTCATAAGCTGGCCGGATGTGTAGCCGGGACCGGATTTCGTAGCGCCGTAGCTCCAGAGCTTGTTCATTTCGGCTACCTTGAGGTAAAACAGGTCGAGCATCTCCTGCGCCTCGTCATGCGTGATGCGACCGGCGGCGATGTCCGCCTCGTAGAATTCGCCGAGGTACTGGTCTACTCGGCCGTAGCTGATGCCGTGCATGGTGGCGTCCAGGCACATGCAGTTTTGGTACATATACAGCGTTTGAAGCGCCTCGTGGAACGTGCGGCACGGCTTCTCCATGCACCGGCTCAGGACGTCCGCCATTTTTTCCAGCTCCGCTTTCCGCCCGAGGTCCTTCTCGATCGCGGCTTTTTCGGCGGCCAGCGCCGCGTACCGCTTCGTCAGGGTGATCATGCCTTCCGTCACGATTGCAACGGCCCGGTAGAAGCTGTACTGATCGATGGTATCGCGGAAGATGCCGCGCTCCTCCAGCTCCCGGAGCTTCGCCTCCGCCTCGGCGCGGATCGCGCCGAAGCCCACGTTGATGGCCGTCCAGTGGTTTGCCGTGAAGTGCCCGACCGGCGAGCCGCACTGGTGCCCGGCGCCAAAAAGGCCGTACATGGTGACGCCGTTTAAGGCGTGGTCCTTCAAATATTCCGGCATATAGCTCATGATCTTGCCGGAAAGGCACTCCGCGAGCCAGAAATCGATCGTCGAGAGGACGTATTCCCTGTCCTCCTCGGAGATGATGTAGGGGTCGACGTCCCGGGTGGACACCAGCCGCGATTCAATCTCCTCTTTAATCCAGACAGCCGAATTCTCCGGATAGATAGCCGTGGCCCGGTATTTGCCGGACTGAGCGCCGACAATGATCTCACCGTCGTCAATGCGTACGGGAATATTCTCGCAGATGTTTTTAAAATTCAGGGCCCGCTTTATAATGCCCTCGAGTTCCGGATGTGCCATATAAAACTCTGTTATGAGACGATAGCGCGCAGTGCAGATCTCCGGCTGCGTGCTGCGGTATTTCTCACGCATCGCCGCGACACGCGGCGTAATCGGATCCAGCTTATACATAGGCTTCCTCCTATATTGTTTTTTCTCAGTATACCACGGTTTGAGGCCAATAAAAACGGGCCTAGATTATTCGGACGTCTTTTTTATATAATTTCTATATAAATTTATAAATTATCTGGATTTATCCGGGATATGTTTATTGCAATAATCATGTGCGGTTTTAAAGCGTTTAGCCAACAGGCCGGGTTAAAACACTGTTGACAATATCGAGTGTCGATATTATAATGATATCGATACTCGATATTCCTTTTTATGGAGGATGCTCATGTCCAAGAAAACACTTGAGCTTTTGACCGAGACGATGTTCTACGTCCTCATGGCGCTGCGGACACGAGAGCTGTGCGGCACGGAGATCGCCGATTATATTCGCGTAAAGACGGACGGGCGCATTTCCATCGGTCCCGGCACGCTGTATACAATCCTGTCCAAATTCCTGGTAGAAAAGCTAATCAAAGAGGTGGACGTCTCCGGCCGCAAACGCACGTACGCGATTACACCGTCCGGCCGGACCGCCTTTAACGATGAGCTCAAACGGCTCAAACTCTGCGTTGCCGACGCCGAACGGGAGGGATTGTAATGTCCGTCAAGCTATATTGGAAACCCATCCTGGTCAGCCAGTACGATATCGCCGGCATGGAGACCTGGCTGGAAAGAACTGCGGAAAAAGGATTTTTACTTTATGATTTAGGGCATATCTTCGGGAAATTTACGAAGTCGGAACCCAAAAAAGTCCGTTACCGGCTGGAGCCCGCGGGTGAAGACACGGAGTACCCCAGCCTGTTGATGCAAGACTTATATAAACAAAACGGCTGGCAGTATATCGCAACGTTCCGTAAATTATTCCACGTGTTTATGACGGAGGATACCGCAGTTCCAGAAATTCATACTGACCCCCTTGTTCAAAGCGAATCGCTAAAAACGCTGGATCACCAGCGGCGCAATACAGTGCTTTTTTCATTAGTGTTTGACCTAGTCCTTCTTATTAGTTGGGGGCATCTATTCAGAGGCCGATGGGTCAGCTACTTTGTACTTAATTTTAATCCCAGCCTATATTTAATCTTGCCGCTCTTTATATGGGGCATCTTCATCGTTTTCAACGGACCTATTGCAAAGCTCTGGCGCAGCCTGCGCGCCGGCCGGCCGCTTGAGCATCGCCGTAACTATAAGCGCACGGTCATATCCAACGGTTTTAAGGTTCTGCTGGTACTCGTCTTATTGCTGCTTGTATCCTTGCCGCTTATAGGCACCACAACCGGAATTTCAAACAGTCGCTCTTTGTCCGAGGCGCCAAACGATATGCCGGTACTAAGCCTTAAGGCGATAGACCCCGATTATACGGACAACACCGACGGAGATTTCTACAGTGAGTATTCGCCTCTGGTGCCGGAACAGCATGTCGTCATTCAAGGCTTAAACACGAATGATACTGACATGCAATCCGTGCTTCAAACGAACTTCTATAAGACGGTGTTTCCCGGTCTGGCTGAGCCGGTATACAAAGAAATGATTCAGACAAATTTTAAGCGCTTCAATGTGGCGACGTCCGAGCGAGAGATGCAAGACTACGAAACGCTCGACACAACGTTGTTTGACGAAGCGGTTTATACACAGTTTGATGATAAGCAGTTTCTCATTGCTTACCGCGATAAAACAATCATTGTCGTCCGGTACGAGGGTGACGTGGACCTCCGGGATAAACTGGCGCTCATCGCCGATACGTTTTTATAGAAAGCCTGCGTTGCCGACGCCGAACAGGAGGGATTATAATGGCCGTCAACAAAAACTACCACAGGATTATCCCTGTCACAAATTACGACATTGCCGGTATGGAGACCTGGCTGTCGGACATGGCGGAAAAGGGCTTTTTCCTTACGGACTTGGGCGCATATCTCGGCCATTTCAGGAAAACCGAACCAAAGACCGTCCGGTATCGTCTAGAGCCAGCCGGCAAAAACGAGCAGCGCCCCAATCCGGAGCTATATGAGATATATAAGGAAAATGGTTGGCGGTATATCACGACGCGTAGCAAAATGTTCCATGTTTTTATGGCCGAGGACGCAACCGCGCCGGAAATCCACACCGACCCGGTCATTCAAAGCGGCACGCTGAAAAAAATCGTACGCCAGCTGGTTATCTCACTGACTGTTGCAGTTGCATTTGTGCCTTTGTTTGTTATTTTTTCTGTTTCTGTGTTTTGGCCCGGCGGCGATTGGGTCAGGCCCGTGCTTTTAGATTTTAATTACAACCTGTACGTTGTATTTCCGATCTATATCCTCGTGAGCATAGGCGCCTTCATTTCGGCCGCAAGGCTTATAAAACTCCGCCGCCGCCTGCACAAAGGCCTGCCGTTTGAGCATCGCAGAAAATATAAACGCGGAATCGTTTTGAGAATTATAGAGCTCTGTGCAACTTTTGCCTGTGTTTTTGCGCTGGTGGTTTCACTGATCGTTTATGCCGCAACGGGTGTGGGCAACCACAAGCCGCTGTCGGAGATACGCCGCGATGTACCGGTCCTCTCTCTGGCAGAAATCGACCCCGGATATGTACACGGTTCCTACGGCTCATTTAACAGAGGGTATACGCCTCTTGTACCCGTCCAATATACCATTTTTCAAAGAAAAGAAGCGAATGACCCGTATCAAATCGTGCTGCAAACGAATTATTATAAGGCGGCCTTCCCATGTTTGACCAAACACGTATATAACGAGCAGAACCGGTTTTTTATTGAATTTCTTGAGCACAACGCGGATTATGAGCCACTGGCAACACCGCTTTTTGACGAGGCGGTCTACTGCAGTTCCGATCTTGCACAAACGATTATCGCATACCGCAATAAAACGGTGATCGTCGTTCGGTATTATGGTGATGAATATCTGCCGGATAAGTTGGACCTCATCGCCGATACGTTTTTATGAAAAACCTGCGTCACCGACGCTGAACGGGAGGACATGTAATGGCGTATGAAAAAACGTACCGAAAATTCATACCGGTAAGCGATTACGACATCGTCGGCATGGAGACTTGGCTGTCGGACATGGCAAATAAAGGCTTTTTTCTCTATGATCTCGGCTACTTTTTTGCCCAATTCACAAATCAAAACCAAAGACCTTCCGATACCGCCTGGAGCCCGCCGGGAAGGACCCGGGCTATCCCGGCCTGGAGCTGAAATACCTGCACGAGGACAGTGGCTGGCGCTTCATTTCGTCATACAAAAAGCTGTATCATATCTTTATGACAGAGGACGCCGACGCGCCGGAAATCCATACCGACCCGCTTGTTCAAAGCAAGACGCTGAAAAAAATGTCCCGGCAGCTTATTATTCTACCAATTATCTATTTCGTTTTTCTGGTCGGTTTTCTGTTCATGTTGGTACGGTACTTTACGACGGGGGACTGGGTTAATAACCTGTTATTACGGACAAACGTGTTTTTTTTAATTCTTGTTCCCCTTTTTATGCTCGGAGGCATATACTTAGTCGTTACCGCCGTCCGGTTCACAAAACTGCACCGCCGGCTTAAAGCAGGGTATCCGCTGGATCATTCCAAGAAAAAGCGGTCCAAAGCGATACGAATCCTTGAGCTTGTCAGCGCTAGTGCTCTCGTGTTCATGATCTTAAGCAATCTGGCCAATTTGTCCCGGCCAAACAACTACAGTTATCAGCCTTTGTCAGATGCGCCGGGCGATATGCCGGCCCTAAGCCTTGCGGAAATAGATTCCAGACAATCAGTGTATTATAGCGGCGCTCATTTCGACAGCCGACACTCGCCTCTCGTCCCCGAGCAATATACCGTCGGCGTGAATATACAAACGGACGAGATGGACCACATCCGAACGGTGCTGCATACGAACTTCTATAAGACGGCGTTTCCCGGTCTGGCTAAGCCGGTATATAAAGAAATGATTCAGGCAAATTTTAAGCGCTTCAACATGACGACGTCCGAGCGCGAGATGCAAGACTACGAAACGCTGGACACAACGCTCTTTGACGAAGCGGTTTATACACAGTTTGATGATAAGCAGTACATCATTGCATATCAGGATAAAACTGTGATCGTCGTCCGGTACGTTGGCGACGTGTATCTGCCGGATAAACTGGAGCTCATCGCAGACGCGTTTTTGCATTAATACGATTCTTGACAAAGCCCATGAGTCTTTGCCAACGGCTTAAAAAGAACCCCCCCATATATGGGGGAGTTCTTTTTTTGTAAATCCGCAGATACTCTGTATGGAAGTCAGCCGAGCGAATTGGCGACAAGTTCATTGTACTGCGCCTCGGTGAGCGAACAATGATAAAACAGTTCATAATACTCCGCCGTCTCTGCGTACATGTCGTACTCTACGATATCGGGATATAAAAGCTGCGCCATCCAAATCATGCCCATATATCTGTTGACAGACGGCGGAAAACCCATCCAGTTATACGGCCCGAACGGTACTTCATAGTAATTCCCGCTACTGACGGCATCTAACTGCTGCCATGTGTCGTCTGTTCCGACCGTATCGTATACACTATCCGGCGCAAACAGTATGACGTCCGGATTCCAGATGAGAAGCTGTTCCATATCGATTGGATTCCCGGTGCCTTTTGAAGAAGGCTCATCCACAACGGCAGCATTGTCTGAAAGCAGGTCGATCACCTCCGCATGGTAGGACGTTTTGGCCAATATGTTCAGCCCATCGTTGCCGAGACAGAAAACGAGACTCGTTTTCCCGTCCTCGCCAAGCTGGTCGACAGTTTCCTGCGTACGGCTGACAACAGATTCGCAATACTGCGCGAGAACCTCCGCTTCTTCCGGCATGCCAAGCAGCTGCCCGAGCATCCTGTAAGCCTCGCCCGTTGTGCCCGTGGCCGCGTCGATATGTACGGTCGGTATGCCGACCTGCTCCATGATTGCGTTCATATCCTCCACGATAGTGGATTTAGCCTCCCCGATGTCGATGATGACCTCCGGCGCCTGTGCCGCGACTTCTTCCAAATTGAGGTCGCCTTTGCCATAGAACTGTCCCAGCACGGGAAGCTCGCAGTACTTGGAATCCAGATACTGCGCGGCGTCATCAGACCATGCGCTGGCGATGCCCACCAGCGCGTCCGGTGCAAGCGCGAAAATAACGATCTGCGCCAGCGCGCCGGACGCGGCGATCCGCGTTATCTGCGCGGGGACTTCCACTTCGCGGCCAACCGAATCGGTGAACAGAACCGTCTCATCGGCCGGCGTCTCCGATTCCGTTTCCGCTTCCGACGGCGACGGCTGTTCCGACGGCTGTTCTGACGGCGATGCGGATACTTCAGCAGATGTTTCGGGCGACTCGGCTTCCGGTTCCGACGATTCGGTAGTCCCGCTGCAAGAAATCAGCGAAAAAACGAGTGCCAAGGCTAAAATCAGTGATAATATTTTTTTCATACAATTCCCTTTCTTTCGTTTATATATCACTACGGGTTTATCCCGCAGGTCACGAATAGATCATGCTTTTCGGCAGGCATACGCGTATCTTGTCCATGAAGAGGCTATGGACTTCAACATCAATATTATAAAGAAGCTTCATCAGCTCATCCGATATAACGTCGTTCGGCCTGCCGTGCCGTACGACGCATCCGTTTGAGAGCGCGAGAACCTGATCGGCAAATAAAAAGGCCTGGTCCGGATTGTGTGAGGACAAAACGACGGTATACCCTGCCTCGGCCAGCTTCCTGATCTGCGACATAACGCGTATCTGGTTTCCGTAATCAAGATTTGAGGTCGGCTCGTCCATAATGAGTGTTTTCGCGTTTTGTGCAAGCGCCCGCGCGATCAGGACAAGCTGGCGCTCTCCGCCGCTGATCTGCAGATAACCACGCTGCTTCAGATGTGAAATGCCTACCCGCTCCATAGACTGTTCTGCAAGCTCGACCTGCGCTTTCCCCGGTATACATACAGCGGACACCTGTGCGCTCGTACCCATTAAAACGATATCGAACACCGAGAAATCAAATACCGGTGCATGCGACTGCGGTATATACGCAATCCTTCTTGCCAATTCGCTGATTTCAAGCGTTTTAGTATCCGTTCCGTCAACCGTGATTTGACCGTCGTAATTTGGCAAGAGCCTGAGCATGCACTGGAACAGCGTGCTTTTCCCGACCCCGTTCGGTCCCAGCACCGACAGCAGCTGTCCGGATTCTGCGCTGAAACTCACATTTTTTAAAACCGTGTGATTCCCATAGCTGAAGCTGAGGTCTTTAACCGCAATACTCATGTGTCCGCAGCCTTTCTTGTAATAAGATAGATAAAAAACGGCGCGCCGACGAATGCCGTCAAAATGCCGATCGGTATCTCAATCGTGAGCAGGTTGCGCGAGATATTATCAACAAGAAGCAAAAACAGCGCGCCTCCAATCATTGTCGCAGGCATTAAGTAGCGATAGTTGTTGCCGACGAGCTTGCGCGCCAAATGCGGGATTACAAGCCCAACCCAACCGATCATTCCGCTGACGGATACGCTGGCAGCCGTAACCAGGGTAGCGCAGACGATAACGATCAGCCGTATTCTTTTAGCGTTAATCCCGATGGCTTTGGCCTCTTCATCCCCTAGCGTGAGGACGTTTATCCGCCACCTGAAAAGAAAAAGCGGTATAAGTCCCACCGCCATCGGCAGCGCTACAAACAATACATCACTCTTTGTTGCGCCCGCGAGGCTTCCGATAAGCCAGTATGTAATTTTAGGGAGTTTATCCATAGGGTCTGCGACCAGCTTAATATAGGAAGTAGCGGCCGAAAACAGCGAGCTGACCATGATGCCGGAGAGGATCAGCCCCAGGACTTTAGAACCCTTTGCTCTTTTGCTGATCAGCATCACAAGCCCGACCGTTATCATGCTAAATACAAACGCGCTGACGGCAATCAGGCTTGCCGGAGCATAATTGTTGATCGCCAGCGCCGCGCCGAAGGCCGCGCCCGCCGACGCGCCCAAAATATCCGGCGCCGCCATCGGGTTTTGAAAAATCCCCTGATAGGACGCTCCGGCCGCCGAGAGGCAGCAACCTACAAGGCAAGCCAGCAGTACGCGCGGAAGCCGGACGTTAAAGAGCACGGTTTCCATCGTATCCGTCCAGAACCGCTCAACAGGAAACAGCTTGGATGCGAGGATACTGACGAGCTCAGACGGCGTTATCGGATACCGGCCGAGAAAAAAGGAGAGGAAAACGACGGCGACTAATAAGGCTCCCAGAAGACTGATAATAAGCCTGTTCCTGCTTGGCCGTTCTTTCATAAATCTTTATCTCCCTTTTCGGTTTATACAAAAGAAAAAGCTTCCGAATATCGGAAGCAAAGCTCATAAGCGCATATTGACTCTCAATCAGCACTTTTCGCGTTGCTCCTTTTCAAAACGGAGGGCTCTACCGTTTCCAGCAAAACCGTTTGGACATGCGTTTTTCAACGCTGTCCCGGCCAAAACACCATCTGACAGGTGTGAAGGCTCGGAGCTCTTAAATTTTTGTTATTTCAGATAATTACTAATCGTTCCGCATCAAACAGAACTAAACTATATGCGCAAATCATATGTAACTATTTAACTCAGTTCATAACTATTATACATTATGCGGCGGTTTTGTCAATATTATGCTGCGTATTCTTCCGTAAGTTTTCAGCTATCATATCATGCAAACCCTAACCGGAGGTTTTTTGTTATGGCATTCTTTTATAGGCGTTCTTTTCCCGTCATTGGCCGTACATATCCGCAATCTCCCGCGCCAATTGCATGATTTTCTTTACGACGCCGTCCGGCGACAGGACTTTAGCCTCGTTTCCAAACCCGGCTATCCAGGCCAGAAACTGCGGGCTGACCGCGACGCTGACGCTCACGACAAAGTGCTCGTCGTCGGACTGGACGACTGCTATGTCTTTCCCAAACCGGTCGATAACAACGCCGATGAGCCGGTTTTTAAACTCGATCCGGACCGTCTCCTCCTCGCCGCTGAACATGGAAAACAATTTTTTGGAATAGGCCGCGACATCGAGGTTTCTGAAATGCTCCAACCCGTCCCGCCGCTCCCCGGCGACCTGTATATCCGTCATTTTATCGACCCGGTAATGCTTGATCTTCTCCGCTTCGGCATCGTACGCGACGAGGTAATAATTTTCGTTGTCCCATGTCAGCGAAAACGGACTGACGATATACCGCTCCCCGTCACGCCGGAGTACTTTCTCCTTGGTTACGGCGTATTCAAAATACAAAAAGCTGATTTTCCGGTTTTCGCCGATCCCCGTATGTATTTTATCGACATTGTAATAAATGCTCTCATTCATTGTCTTGCTACGGCCGGCCACGAAGACCTGCCTTGATAACGCCTGCGCTTCATACGCGCTGCACAGACTTTCGATCTTTTTGATGAGCGTCATGGACTTCTTATGCGTGATGAATTTGGACGACTGAACGCTGTCGACCAGAAGCTTGAGTTCCGGCAGCTCAAACGTCCGCCCGGCCAGATAGTAGCCGGTGGACCTGGACCGGACGGTCTCGATATCAAGCCCGAACAGCCGGAGCGCCTCCAGATCGTCGTAAATGCTTTTGCGCTCGGCTGTAATGTCATAACGGCCCAGTTCCTCGATGAGCTCCGCCGCCGTCAGCACGTGGCTGTCGTCCGTCTTCTCCTGCAGGATCTTCATAAGATACAAGAGCTTAAGCTTCTGACCCTGTGATCGCGGCATAACCGTCACCTCCGTCTGCTTTGATTATAGCCGATGCCGGACCGTCGCACAACCCGAAAACCCGACATCTCATCAATGGAAGAACAGTATACCCAAAACCGCCAGGCACATCACCGCAAAAAAGATATTCCAGAAAATATCCCCGCCTTTTTTAATTTGTTTGGCGGACTTTTTCGGTGCATAAAGATAAATGATTCCGTTTTGTGCCTGTGTTTTCGGCCTCATAGATTCCATTTCTCGGCAGCTTCCTGTTCGCATCGTCATATCCCCTTTCTTGAACGCTTACGCGGCCTCAATGGCGTTTATCTCTTCCCGTGCTTCACGCTCGTTATCGGCCGAGAATAAAAACATGCCGTATTCATTTAAAACCTCAACGTGACCGGCTTTGTATCTGATTTTGTATTCCATAATAACCTCCCGTGCGACCGTGTAAAACTTTATCCGTTGTATTAAGTATACCGCCGCAGATGTCCGATAAAACGGACACCTGCGGCAGCCGGTCTTTTTCGCCCTTATACGCGCGGCCCGGGGACATATAACTAAAAAAAGTTTGGGCAAACGACCCGCTCGGAATCATACCTTTAAGAACGCAAAAACACCCGATTAAAATCGGGTGTTTTTTTATCTGTGTCCGCTTGACGGGCCCTGATTATACTTTTCCGGCGATCACGCGCGCGGTCCTTCTTGCAAACGTCATGTTGCGGCCGGCGCAGCCGCCGGTGGCCAGGTTCATATATGTAGTTGCATAATATCCGCCGCTGTCGTTGCCGACGACATACAGTCCGGGGATGGCGTCGCCGTTTCCGTCAATGGCGTTCATGTTCTCATCAATACGGATGCCGTCGAGCGTCCCGAGCAGAAACGCGCAGGAGCGCACGCCGTAATACGGCGGCCTGCGAAGCTCCGACAGACGGTACGGCTCCTTGCCGAAGTCGTCGTCGCACTGCTTGTCGTACAGCTCGTTGTAACGGGCCACCGTCTTTTCCAGCGTATCGGCGGGGATACCCAATCCTTCCGCAAGTTCTTTGATCGTATCGGCTTTTATGATACGGCCTTCCCTGACCATGCTTTGAAGAAGAACCTCGTTGTCCTCAAGCGGACGGCTGCACGGCGTGCCGTTGTTGAACGGATGCATACGCGAGCAGCCCGCCAGCTCGAACCGTTTTGTATCCTCACGGTAACCGGAATCAAAGATGACGCAGTAGCACTGCCCGGGCAGACTGTACGCACGGTGAATAATAAAGTCGTACGGTGTGGATTCGTTGATAAATCGCCGGCCTTTGAGGTCCACTTTCAGAAACGGCTGCCCGATGAATTCGGTCGGATGGCCGACTTTTTTACGTGTCGCGGGCGTTTCGCTCGGCAGGATGGCGCAGCGGTCAAACAGGATGGACGTGTGGCAGTCGTCCATCTTAGCACCCGCCCACAGACAGGCCTTGATGCCGTCTCCCATCGTCATGCCCTCGCTGATTATAAATCCGGCCATAAGCGCCGTCTGCGGCTGGAGCGCCTTAAGCATTTTCTTGTTCTTGGCGTAGCCGCCTGTCGCGACGATAACGCCTTTCGAGGCGTTGACGCGCAGGAATTCGCCGCTTTTCATATCTTTAACGATCGCACCAGTGACGCGCCCGTCTTTCTTTTCAAGCTTCACAAGCCCCGTTTGCATACGGAACTCGGCTCCATGCTTTTTGGCGTGACCCGTGACGACCTTTACGCCGTCCACACCTTTCGGCCATGTCGAATTGTGCCCGGTAGGGAATTTTGTATACGCTCCGGACTCCACTTTATATTGATAGCCGCCCTGCAGCATCATTTTAGCGCCGGCAGCTGTAACGAGCTTTTCATACCAGTCCATCATCTCGCCGCTCTCACGCGCCCAGATAAGCGGCAGCTTCTGGTCGATATAGGCACTTTCGTACATGACCTGCTGGCGAACGAGTTCCTGTATGTCAATATCAACGCCTTCGGCCTTTTGTATCCGGCTGCCCACAACGCCGATCTCCTTGCGTATCGGCGTAAAGTTTCTCTTGATCTCTATCAGGAGCACTTGGAGCCCTAACTCCGCTGCCGTGGCCGCAGCGATAAGACCGCCCGATCCGCCCCCGGCGATAAGGACTTCCGTTTCAATTGTTTCAACGATATTCGCTTCCTTGATAACAGGTTCTTCTCCGAGCCAGCTCAAGTCGCCTTTGCTTTGGAACATTGCCGTTTTCTCCTTTCATTATGCGCCTTTTAATATAATGTGATAATCTGCACAGCTGAATGTGTATATCTGACACGGCCGGCGGTCAGAAAGTGCTTCCAACCGCTTCTTTCGGCAAACAAGAACGTTTATGGGCAAAATATAACTCCTCTGTGTCAAGCGCCATTTTTGTGACCGAAAAATCACGTCCGGACGGATAGATATACCAGGTATCCGTAAGCGTGTTAAGGTCCACACAGTCCCCGTGCTTCCCAAGATAATCGTATTCGATATGGCACGAATAAAGCGACTGCACCGGCTTTGTCATTTCAAAAGGACTGCCGTCGTCCGTTTTGCCCCAAACGTGAAACCCGTCCATATTATGTACCATGTGACCCTCTCCCAGACGGATGAAACGCTCCGCGTTCGGCAGGGAATCAACTATGACCGGACCGCTGAACGAATAGGCGCCCGCCTCCACTTCCGCTTTGACCTGTAAGCGCTCCCATTCGTACCAGTCGGGTATATGCGAAAATTCCGTGTTGTTGTCGTCGGCCTCCAATTCGCCGTAGACACTGAGCGTCCAGGTCTTGCCGCAGGCTTCGCACTTAAGCTGTGCGCCGCTCGACGTCATCCGGTATTCCGCCAGACAGGACGGGCACTGGTACAGCACCTTATGAAGCCCTTCGGCGCGGGTTTTCCGCTTGACTCTGATGCGGTTTTCCAGCTGCCATTTATAGTCGTTGTACAGGAAGACTTTTCGGATACGATTGTTGATTTCATCGACATCCGACAACGCGAGCTCTTTGGCCGTAAAGACCTGAGTGAGTTCGGCTTCTGTCCGTTTGACCTTGCGGCTTTTTGTGTTCCAGAACGGCGCGTTGATATGATGGCCGTGCGTAATAAGCGTCACGACCGGCACTTTGAACATCTTGCACATCTTCCCGATGGAATCCGGGAGCACGGCCGTCGTGCCGCAGAGCGAATAACGGGCTTCCGGGTATATTACCAGCACATCGCCGTTTTTTATAACCTGCTGGAGATGTCGGATCAAAACAGCGTCGTTGGTAAACTTGCGCTTGCAGATGCAGCCGACTTTTCTTAAAAGCCCTTCGCGCCCAATGAAACCGTCAATCGCGACGACAAAATTAGACCGATGGGGAAATATAGCAGCGGTTGCAACTTTAAAATCCAAAAACGCATTGTGGTTGCACAGCAATATATACGGCGGCTTAAGTCCTTTTGTTCCGGTTTTAATAATACGGGCCCGGCGCAGCCATACTTCGGGAAAGCTCAGACCCCATGTAACCGGCCGCAAATACCACTTTTGTCGCTGGGGCGGTTTTCGCATATCGAATCTTTCAAGTTCTATACACATGTACATTGCCTTTCTTTATTCAATTGGAAATGTTCAAACACGATGCTCAGGCCAGATTGTACCGGCCGATCAGTTCCGCCGCCGACTGCACTATAAGTGCCGTGATGCCCCAGATCAGATGGCGGTCATACTGGTAAAAAAGGATGTTGTGCGTACCTGTGGCCCATGGATAATTTTCTCCCCCCGGGATGCGCTCATATGGGAAATCTGTGGGCAGCTTGTTGACGACCGTACCTTTATATTTTTCAGGACTGTGGTTAAGGAAAAAATCCAAAGGTACGGCAATGACTTCCGCCACTTCTTCCGGGTTGCAGGTAAAGCGGTAGTCTTTGATAAAACCGATAAACGGATAAATGATCAAATTAAACGGTGAAACGAACGTATCTCCCGGACCGTAAATCCGTATCTGCCGCTCGCTTACTAAAAGCTCTTCCGACGTTTCGCGCTCGGCACATTCCTGCGGCGTCTCGTCCGGCTCGAGTTTTCCACCGGGAAAGCATATCTCTCCCGGCTGGCGGCGAAGCTTATCCGACCGTCTTTCAAAAAGTACCGCCGGGCCGCCGTGCTGCTCAACGAGCGGAACGAGGACCGCGTACTTTTTAAACAGGCGCTCGCCGATCATAAGCGGCCGCCGTCCGGCAAAATCACTTAAGTTCAATGCGCGTTCGTCAGGGGACAAAAAAATTTTTTCTTCGTCATTCATTGTCTTCGCCTTCTGTCATCCGCGCAATGTTTTCTTCATCGATGCGCTCAAGGTCGTCGGAACCGGCCAGAGATTCGATGTGATGCCGGAGTTCATGCCTCACCGTTGCGCGCAGCTCTTTTTTAAACTGTTTTTCTCCGAGATGCCCGTGGACCTTCAAAAAAGACCTGTAATAGATAACGATATACCGGCCCATCGGTCCACCGCGGTAGTATTCGCCGAGGATATAGATATCGCCGCCTTTTTCATGCTTCTTTGCTTCCGGCAGCAGGAGGATCCCGCCGTTGAGCTCTTTATAAAGCTCCTGTGGCAGTTCCGCGGCGATATCATCGAGCATATCCTGCATCTGTGCAATCGTAATCATATTTGGTTCATCCTAAAGCGGCGTACCGTCCGGAAAATTAAGCCGCGCAGTCAAATTTCTATAAGTATATCACAGTTGAGCCGCCACTGGAATATAATTAAATTCACAGCCACGGCTCAACGATCCGCTTTTCCTGTTTAGGCCGGCAGCTCCTTGTAAAGGCTCCGAAGCAGTTTGATCTCAGATGCATACCCATCCAGATCGTTCGGCGTTTCCAGATAAAACGGCAGGCGGCGCAGGCGCGGGTGGTTGATGACGTTTTTGAGCGCCTCGACCCCTAATGAGCCGTCGCCGATCTTCTCATGCCGGTCCTTATGGCTCCCGAAGGGGTTTTTACTGTCGTTAATGTGAATGGCGCACAGGCGCTCCAGCCCGACCACCCGGTCAAATTCCGCCAGGACGCCGTCCAGGTCGCCGACTATATCGTATCCGGCATCGTATACGTGGCAGGTATCCAGGCACACGCCCAGCTTGTCCTGCAGCATTACCTTGTCGATGATCGCCCGCAGCTCCTCAAAGCGCCCGCCGACCTCCGAGCCTTTGCCGGCCATCGTCTCCAGGAGCACCGTCGTCGTCTGTTCCGGGTACAGCACCTCGTTTAAAAGCGCCCCGATGAGCTCGATGCCGGTATCGATCCCCTGGCCCACATGACTGCCGGGGTGGAAATTATAAAGGTTCCCGGGCAAATATCCCATGCGCCGTATATCGTCGGCCATTGTCTCTCGCGCAAACTGCCTGAGATGCGCTTTTGCCGCGCAGGCGTTGAGCGTATACGGCGCGTGCGCCAGAATATCCGAGATGCCGTTTTCTTCCGCAAGTTTTAAGAAGTCCGTTATATCCTTTTCGTCGATCGCTTTGGCCGCGCCGCCCCGCGGGTTGCGCGTAAAAAACTGAAAGACGTTGGCTCCGATCGACACGGCCCTTTTTCCCATTGCAAGGTAGCCGTCGGACACGGACAAATGGCAGCCTATCTTAAACATTGTCTTCCCCTTCCCTTAATATTCTATCTGTGTAATAACCGGATCACAGGTGTGTTTATGGCCTGATCCGTCGTCCCTCCGGTTGCTCCGAAAAGGCGGAAAAAGACTTATCAGCAATATAATACCTGTAATGCAGTATTATAACACAAGAAAAAAACAAAGTCATTGTGCTATCTTAATCGGGATGCTAGAATAATATCATAAATCCGTTTTATCCGGGGAAATACGAAATCACCGATACCGGAGGTTCCTATGAGAGAAATCGCCAGTTTAAAAATTACCGACGCTGTCGAACGGTTGTGCATTGAAGCCGCCGTTCATCTGCCGGAAGACCTCGCCTTACTTTTAGAACAGGCCGCCGAACGGGAAGCTTCCCCCGCAGGCGCCGCCGCACTTTCCGATATCGTCCAGAATTTTAAACTCGCCCGGTCAACCGGCCTTCCTATCTGCCAGGACACGGGTATGGCCATTGTTTTCGCCGATATCGGCCAGGACGTCCATATAACCGGCGGACTTTTCGAGGATGCTGTCAACGAGGGGGTGCGGCGAGGCTATCAAAACGGCTATCTCAGGAAATCTATCGTCCGCGACCCGCTCCGGCGCGAAAACACCGATGACAACACGCCGGCTGTCATCCACACACGGCTCGTGGGCGGCGATAAAATCACGCTGACCGTCGCGCCGAAAGGGTTCGGCAGCGAGAACATGAGCGCGATGCGGCTGTTTCTGCCGTCGGACAGCATCGAAACTATTGAATCGTTTATTGTCGAAACGGTAGAACAGGCCGGTTCGAACCCGTGCCCGCCCGTCGTTTTGGGAATAGGCCTCGGCGGGACGGTTGAGCAGGCGGCGCTTCTCTCCAAACGCGCGCTGCTCCGCGACGCCGGCGCTCCAAATCCGGACGCGTTTTACGCCGACATGGAGCGGCGTCTGCTTGAAAAGATCAACAAGCTCGGCATCGGGCCTCAGGGCTTCGGCGGACGGTACACGGCCGTCGCCGTCTATATTGAGCCGTATCCGACACATATCGCCGGTCTGCCGTGTGTCGTCACGATGAGCTGCCATGCCACCCGGCATGCCTGCTGTCAATTATAATAACCGTTATTCCACAAAGAACAAAAATTCTTTTCGTTTGTTTTACTGCGAAAGCAAAGAGAAACTCTTTTATTCAAAGGAGTTTCTCTGTTGTTTTATCCGCCGGGGCGTATGAAAACTGTCCTTTTTGAATATAACTTTCACTATCCAACAACAGTGAATTGTGGTACAATTACAGTATAGACCACCCCATATTTATAGCCCGTATTACACAAAAAGGAGATGACTCGAATGAAATTTACTTTTACGGAAAAGAAGGTCAAGGTTTCAGATGAGCTTCGCGATTACGCAGAGAAGAAAATCGGCAAGCTGGACCGCTTCTTTAAACTCGAGTCGGAAGCATTCATAACCTTCAGCATCGAAAGAGGCCGGCACAAGGTCGAGGTAACGCTCAATAACAACAGTATCTTTTACCGTGTCACAGAGACAACGAACGATATGTATGCCTCAATTGATTCCGCTGTGGCTGCTGTTGAAAGCCAGATTCGGAAAAACAAGACCCGTCTGGCCAAACGCCTGCATGACGGCGTTTTTGAGCGGGAGGTCAAACCGTCCGTCAGCTATCAGGCGGATGAGGAGGAAGAGCCGGAATTTCTGATAACACGCACAAAACAGTTCCCGCTCAAACCAATGACTCTGGAAGAGGCAATCCTGCAGATGAACCTTTTGGGTCACGAGTTCTTCGTCTTTAAAAACCAGGAAAACCGGGACGCCTTTTCGGTTTTGTACCGGCGTAAAGACGGAAATTACGGCCTGATCGAAGGCAAGGACTGATACGGGTAAATCCTATTTGTCACAAATACAGGGAGCAAACGTATACCGTTTGCTCCCTTTTAACTGCAAAACTTTTGTAAAAAGTCTTGACTTTGACGCTGCGTAATCCTTTACAATTTATTTTGAGGTGAGATCATGAGGCTTTCAATAGGTGAAACTGCAAGAGTTTTAGGAGTCAGTGTGCGCACACTGCGCTATTACGATGAAATCGGCCTTATAAAACCGTCCGAATTATCCGAAGCCGGTTATCGTTACTACGATAACGCCAATCTCGTTCTGCTGCAGCAGATTTTATTCTATCGCGAGCTTGAGTTTTCGCTGAAGGAAATCCAACACATGCTCTCTCATCCGGCTCACGATCAGAAACAAGCGCTCTCGAAACATCGCGCGTTGCTGGTCATGAAACAAAATCATATCGCCGACCTGATTCGATTGGTCGACGAAACATTGGGAGGTGATAACAATATGTGCCAAGATCAGCAGATCAATTCTGATTATGAAGAGGTCAAAAAACGCTATGCATCCGAAGTAAAAGTGCGATGGGGGCAGACGGATGCCTTTGCGGAAAGCTCTTCAAATGATGGCAAGCGGACGCATGATGAGTCCGTCAAAATGATGAACGAGGCCGACGAGATTTTCTCCGCTTTTGCACACGCGGCGGGAAAGTCTCCATCCGACCCGGATGTACAACAGCTGGTGCGGGTTTGGCAGGCTCATATTACAAAGTATCATTACAACTGCACGGACGAAATACTTCTTGGGCTCGGCGAGATGTACACCGCCGACGGGCGCTTCACAGAAAACATAGACCGTTATGGCCCCGGCACGGCTGCATTCATATCCGAAGCAATCAAGCTATACTGCGTCAAATAAGCTTAAGGCTGTCACACAACCGGTGTGACAGCCTTTTTATAATCAGCCTATTTATTTTCATTATTTCGTTCATCACTCATAAAAAAGATTTTTATGGTTGTCCCCTCGCCGGGTACGCTGTTTAGGACAATCCGGGCGTTATGATAAGCCGCTCCATGCTTAACAATCGAAAGCCCGAGCCCTGTACCGCCCACCTGCTTCGACTGGCTTTTATCGACACGGTAAAACCGTTCAAAAACGCGCGCCTGGGCCGGTTCTGGTATGCCGATCCCCGTATCGGCTACGGATAATTCAACTTCGTTTCCTTTTCGGGCAACGGATACCGACACTATCCCGTTTTCATTATTGTATTTGATCGCATTGTCGCATAAATTGAATATGATCTCGTCGATGATCTGCTCTGCGCCAAAAATCCCCGCGTGCTCCCCCATCAGTTCGACTGTGATCCCCTTGGCCTTCGCGGCAGGTTCCAGCGACGCTATCACCGATTCACAGGCGTCGTACAGGTCCAGCCGCACTTTTTTGACCGGCAGCTCATTGTCATCCAGCTGAGAAAGCTTGATGATGTCCCCCACCAGAGAAATAAGCCGCTGCGCCTCGTCATAAATATAACCGGCGAAGCGCGTTATATCCTCGCTTTTTACCATGCCGTTGCGCATGATCTCCGCAAAGCCGGAAATGGACGTGAGGGGCGTCTTCAGTTCATGCGATACATTCGCCGTGAACTCACGGCGCATTTTTTCCCGTGCTTCGTGTTCCGTTTTCAGCTCATCCATTTGTTTGGCAATTATTTCATTCTGATGCGAAACCCTTTCCAGAAGGGGATTGAGTTCCTTATAAACCCTGCTGCGTTCCGGATGTTCAAAATTAATGGAATTGATGGGCCGTATGATGCCTCTGGAGATCCGGTACGCAAAAATCAGCGACACGGCAATGGCGATCAGCAAAATGATAACCATCGGCTGGATCATCAAAGTTACTCTGGAAAGAAGCGTTTTCTCCGCAGTTGCCGTACGAAGCACCGAAGCGTCATCAAGTTTAACGGCATAATAGATCATCTGCTCCGACAGGGTATCCGATCTGCGGCTGCTCAGGCCAGAACCCGTTGCGGCCGCTTCTATAACCTCTTCCCGGTCACTGTGGTTTTCCATCGTCGCAGCATCGGCAACATTGTCGAAAAGAACCGTTCCGTCCGTATCGATCCAAGTGATCCGCAGTTCGTCGTTTTCCTCCAGGCTGTTTAAATATCCCAATCCGTTTTGAACAACGCCCGCAGCAATATATTCGGTCTCCTCCTTCATTTTGTCTTCATGCTCATTGACATAGGCGCGGTAATCCACGCCCAGTATAAACACAAGACACGCCAGGATAACCATAACGGCAACGAGGAATATCCCCCAGAAAATCCTTTTACTCATACTTGACGCCTTATCCCGCGGCTTCTGTGATCTTATACCCTATGCCGCGAACCGTTTGAATGTATTCACCGGCTGCCCCAAGTTTTTGACGCAATGTACGGATATGTACGTCCACCGTCCGGCTCTCGCCGTCAAAGGAATACCCCCATACCCTGTTGAGAATCTGATCCCTTGTGAGGACGATATCGTGGTTTTCGAGCAACAGGCAAAGCATTTCAAATTCCTTGAGCGTCAACGACACATTTTCACCGTCCACTTTTACGACATGTTTTGAAGAGCAGACATAGAGGTTTCCCAATTGATACTCCGCAGGAGCCTCGTTTTCATCCGTACGCCGTAAAAGCGCTTTTATACGGGCAATCATTTCTATCATCCCGAACGGCTTCGGGATGTAGTCGTCGGCCCCGGAATTAAGTCCGACCACTTTGTCATACTCGCTGCCTTTTGCCGTCAGCATTATGATCGGCAGTTTTTTTGTGGAAACCGCGCCCCGAAGTTTCTTCAAAATCTCAAGGCCATCTTCCTCAGGAAGCATAATGTCTAAAATAACCAGGTTGGGAAGCGCCGTGCCCATTGCCCGCCAGAATTCGGACGGTCTGTCAAAACCCACGGCCTCCATCCCGGAACTATTCAGCGTGTATATTACGAGTTCGCGTATACTGTTGTCGTCTTCAACAAAATAAATCATAGTTATAACTCCTTCAACCCGCTTAACCAAAAAAACTTTTATATATTTTCGATTATTCAGCCTTCGCTTAATTATATCATAACGACTAAAAAAGTCTATAAGTCTTGGCTTTATATGATATATGCCGTTTTGATTTTATCCTGTCCGGTAATAAAAAAGCGGTCCGGCGCTTTATGAAGGTTAGAAACCTCGCGCACGAAACCGCTTTTTATTTCGATGAGGATCCGGCACACTCAGCTTTCCATCTGTCTTCCTAAAAAGCCCGCAACAGTCTGTGCCAGCTTATACTCGACTTCTCCCAGTACTTTGTCGCCTTCGGAAAAGAAGATTACGCAGCCCATCACGTCGCCTTCGGATATGATCGGCGCCGCTGTTTCTATAACGTACTTGTCCCCGCTGTCTATAACCGGCAGGCCTTTTTCGCCGCTTTTGCGCTGATAGAGACGGCGCGCTTCCATGATCTGCTCAAGATCGCTCGAGATATGCTTGTCGGTCAGTTCTCTTTTCGGTACGCCGCATGCGGAAATATACGTATCCCGGTCTGCAACGGCAGCACAGCAGCCAGAGGTTTTATAGAGCGTTTCACAGATTTGGTTGGCGCTTTCCGACCACTCGCCCATGGGCGAATACTTTTTAAAAATGACTTCGCCGTCTTTTTCGGTATATATCTCCAGCGGGTCTCCCTCGCGGATTCGCATGGTACGGCGGATCTCTTTAGGAATAACAACGCGTCCGAGATCATCGATGCGGCGCACTATTCCGGTTGCTTTCATGTTATGACCCTCCCTTGTTTTACAGCATTAGTATCCACAGTATTATTCTGACTATTCAGCGTCCTTCCGTTTACCTCATATTGCCAACCGGCACCGGCATTAATCCGGAAGGTAATGACAGCTTGCACATTTTGACACGCAACTGTATTCCGCAACATAGAAATAGCATAGTCGGATCGTATAGATATGCCGATCCGGACGATAAACAATCCTGCCAAACAAATAAGTCGCTCATTTATCATTTCCGTTTTGATGCAACCTTCCCGAACCCGGATAATGAGCGCAGCATTATATAGAGAAAAATCGGAGCCATTATGTTTTCTGACAAAATTCTTCTTATTACCGGCGGGACCGGTTCGTTTGGCATTGCTGTGCTGGACCGGTTCCTTACCCAGGATATTAAAGAAATCCGCATATTTTCGCGCGACGAAAAAAAACAGGACGAACTGCGCCACTTTTATCAGGCGCGTTTCACCCCGGAGATCAGCGGCAAAATCAAATTCCATATCGGAGACATTCGCGACACGGCCTCGCTTAATAGCGTTCTTTGCGGCGTCGATTATATTTTTCACGCGGCGGCCTTGAAGCAGGTGCCGTCCTGTGAGTTCTTCCCAATGGAGGCCGTCAAGACCAACGTGCTGGGAACGAACAACATGCTGACGGCCGCCATAGAAGCCGGTGTCAAAAAAGTCATCTGTCTTTCAACAGACAAGGCGGCTTATCCGGTAAACGCCATGGGAACCAGCAAAGCCATGATGGAAAAAGTCGTTGTCGCCAAATCACGTATTATCGATCCGTATAAAACGCTTATGTGCTGCACGCGCTACGGGAATGTCATGTGCTCGCGCGGCAGCGTAATCCCGCTGTTCATTGAACAAATAAAGGCCGGAAAACCACTGACCGTCACCGATCCAAATATGACACGTTTTATTATGTCCCTGGATGAGGCCGTTAATCTCGTCGTATTTGCGTTTCGCAACGCAGAGTCCGGTGATATCCTTGTACAAAAAGCCCCGGCCTGTACAATCGGCGTGCTGGCTAAGGCCGTAATGGAGCTGTTTTGTGCCGACGGCGATATTCGGATCATCGGTATCCGCCACGGCGAAAAACTCTGTGAAACGCTTCTGACCGCCGAGGAGTACGCCCGTGCTGTGGATATGGGCAGCTTTTATCGCGTCCCGGCGGATAAGCGCGACCTGAATTATGACAAGTATACTATCCTAAGCGATGAAAGCCGTTCGATGCTTTCCGGATTCAACTCTGGGAATACGCAGCTTTTAAGCGTCGAACAGGTCAAAGAACAGCTTCTGTCCCTGCAATATATACGCGATGAACTTGAAACCTGGGGAAAGGTTAAAAGCAACCGCTCATTACCCGCGCTGCAGTTTGGATGAAAAATCACCAACAGCCAAAATGTGAGGTATCTCATAACTTCACTAAACAGAAAGTACGCACTCCAATGAAAATAAGCTGCCGAAAAAACGCGCGCAAGGCTGCTGCCGGCATTGTTTTTGTCCTTATCTTGTTGACGCTGGCATTCATATGGAGCAATTCGCTTGCAAGTCAGGACGTGTCAGGCGCTAAAAGCGAAAGTGCTATGCAGTATGTTGCGCCGTATGTTGAAATCATCGTTGGTGCGGGCAATGTAACAGAACATCTTGTCCGCAAGCTCGCGCATATTTCTGAATTCGGGGCACTGGGATGCGAGTTCGCCCTGCTGTGTGTGCTGCGGCGCCGGCTGCGCCCGCAATCCGTCGTGAACGCGCTGTTTGCCGGCCTCGCAGCAGCCATGGCGGACGAAGCGCTGCAAATTCTATCAGAAAGAGGCCCGCTGGTCGGGGATATACTGCTGGATTTTTCGGGCTGCACGGCGGGCATGGTATTTGTCCTTTGTGTGCACGCCTTAGTTAAACGGTTCTATGGAAAAGGCCGGAAGTCTTATCGCGCCAAATAGAAAGACTGTCCCTGTAAAACGAAACAGGAACAGTCTTTTTATGCGGCATATATTATTGTTTGTTTATATCATCAATAATGATATCGGCCAACTCGGACACATCCTCCAGACCTAAGACGGGCGTTTTATCAGACTCGACCGGCACATCGGTCATAACGGCAAGGCAATCTTCGGGCTTCAGCGGCAGCGGTTTGTCGTTTCCGCCGCGCTGCAGCGCGATCTTTGGCCATGGGCCGTGCTTATAGCCTTCCGTAAGGATGATGTCTACATCCGATATGTGCGCTATGAGCTCGTCTATAGGAATAAACCGGTTTTCTATAATAGCGGCCTTTGTCTGGGACGCAACAACCGTTACAACCGCTCCGGCCTGCGACAGCCGCCAGCTGTCTTTCCCGGGCTTGTCCATCTCGAATTCATGCGCGTCATGCTTTATGACCGCCGTTTTTAAACCACGCCGTTTCAGTTCCGGGATCAGTCTTTCGAGCATCGTCGTTTTGCCCGTATTTGAAAAGGCAACAATGGAATAGACAGGTATTTCATTCTTTTTCATCGCAGCTTAAACAACTCCGTTTTTATTTTTATATGTCTGTTCCAGGAACGAGGCAAAAGCCTCAACAGTTGGGTTTTCCTGATCTTTATACCAGAAACACTGCAATTCCTCAACCTTCCCGACCGGATAGCACAGCAGTTCGCTGTGCATACTCATCCGGCTGAGCATGGTCGATACCATTACACCCTGACCGAACTCCACCGCCATATATGCCGATTCGATATTTGGAGATATAACGATCTCCGACGGCGTAAAGCCCATTTCACGGCACTGCCGCCTTGCTCTGACGCGGCTTTCCGAATTGGACTCATGGCTTGAAGCAACCTTGATAAAGGGTTCGCGTCTGAAGGCCTCTATCGTCGCACCTTCACTGACGCCCGGGTGATCCGGCGACACAAGCAGGATGAGCGGTGTTTCAAGAATCTTCGTCTTTTTTATCCCCGGCCCTTTCGGGGCAAATTCGTTGTATGTTATGATCATATCAAGCTTTCGGGCCATGAACAGTTCACCCAGATTTGCCACTGAGTGCCGTTCGCCGATATAGCGCAGCTCAGAATTTTGCTTTTTCAGGTTTTTAAGCGCCACGCTGATTTCAGGCGAGATATCCAGCCATTCCAGATAACCGATCCGCAGTGAATTGAACATGGTGTTATAATACTGCCTCGTTTTCTCGGTGACTTTCTTCATATCCTCTTCAAACTTGGCAAACAGTTCATGGTAGTGTTCTCCTGCCTTCGTCAGCATGACATAATGATGCGTCCGGATAAACAGTTTATACCCTATATCCTCCTCAAGCTTCGCGATATATTTACTGACCGATTGCTGCGTCATAAACATGAGCTTGGCCGCCTGCGTGAAGTTGAGCGTTTTTGCAAGCGCTAAAAAGCATCTTATAGCGACTTCATTAATCAAAGCCGCACCTCCCCTCCGGGATTGTATTATAGCTCAATAACGGGTACTTATCAAATACCGCCGGGCTACGCGTCCGTAATAAACCGGGCGCCTTTCCGCCGGGATTAGAACGGCGAAGAAGCGCCCGGCTTTACTTCAGTTTTCGCGTGTTTATCCTATAGCCTGCCGGCTTTCTTCCTGCCTGTAATAATTCCGACCAGACAGACGATCAAACAAAAGGCCAGGCCGATAAATAGCGGGTCAAAGGTAAAAACTCTCCAAACGCCAAAGATCAAGACAATGATCGGTCCACCGGCTACAGAGGCCAGTATGAACCGTTTGTCGACCCTGTTTTTCGCAAACAGCGCCAGCATGAGCGGCATGAACATGACGGCACCTCTGAGCCCCATGGACATATATGCGAAGTTCTGTATAGCCGTTTTCCCCAAAACAGCGGCAAGGATGACGCCGAGCACCATCACACCGACAATAATCGTTCTAGAGGCAACCAGATCTCTCTTTGCGGAAGCGGCATTTTTCGACAGCTTATTAACAATGTCGTTATTAATAATGGTACCGATACCCAAAGCAAGTCCCGCGCCCGTACCGACGACGGCAAATAGTAGCGTCGCGAGCATAACGCCGCCTAAAAGCTGCGGAACATGCTTAACGATGAACTGGGTCATCGCAACAGCCGTATTCGCTGCTGTTTCGGGGTCGTTTACCGTACGCATATACAGGCCAACCAAAATACCGCCAATGCCGACCGGTGGGATCATAAGGGTACTGATGAGCGCGCCGGTCCGCGCTTTACGGTCGGTTTTGCCGGACATGACGGCCTGCGCATAGGTCTGGGTCGTCAGGACGCCAAAGATCAGGGATGCGCCTGCGCCTGCATCAACGCCGAAGCCGCGTGAAAAAAGTCCGAAGTCTCTGCCGAGCGCACTGACCTGCTCAAGGAAAGCGCCAAGTCCCCTTGTTAAAACAAGCACGGAGACGGCGCAGAAAACAACGGTGATATATAGCAATATAAGTTTTAAAATACCGACCATACCCGCGCCTTTGATACCGCCAAGCGTCACGTAAACGATCATTAAAGCTGCGGCAATTATGAGTGCCGGTATGGTGCCAACGGTCGGCGCAATGACGAAAATGACAGCGACGGCCGACAGCAGTTGTGAGAGAATGTTAATAAAAATCCCGACAGAGGAGAGGACAGACGCCAGCATGCCGGTGGTCTTCCCGTATTCTTTGGCCACAATTCCGACGAGGGTCGTAGACCCCGAGGCGCGGAAAGGCCTGATAAAACCGACCGCCAATATAAGTGCCGCGATTCCGCCGCCGAGCGTAAACCACCAGGCAGACATACCGTAAGTATACGCAAGCTGCGCCGTCCCGATGGTGGACGAGCCGCCGACGAGCGTACCCATGATGGTGCCGGCAACAATAAACGCGCTGCTTTTTCCGGCGCCTGATACAAAATCGGCGGCATTTTTAACGCGCGTGCCGGCATAAACGCTCAATCCGATAAAGACAATAAGCGTGACGGCTATTCCGATAATTGTCGTTGTGCTCATTTCTTTATCATGCTCCTAATTAGTCCGCCAAGAAGCACCGGGTATCCAGATGGATGGGACATCCTCTGGATACCCGGAAGCTGTTTCTACTGTATTACTCAGTGTAAGTGACTTCACCTGTAACTTCGTCACGCAGGCAGTTGCGCGTGATGCCGAGGATCTCTCTGGCATCGTCGGCAGTCGCGATCTCGCGTCCGGCCAGCTTGGACATCTCCACGGCGCGCTCTACGAGCTGAACATTCGTTGCAATAACGCCCCTTGAGAAATAAATGTTGTCCTCAAGGCCGACGCGCAGGCCGTCGCAGCCGAGCGCCAGGCCGGCGAGCAGCATGGGCATATGCGTTTTGCCGATACCGGAAACGGACCATGTGGCGCCCTCCGGAAGCTTGCCCGCGAGAAACGCAAGGTTTTCGGCAGTGCCGGGCATGGAGCCGCCGACACCCATAATGAACTGGATGTGCGGGGGCTTCGGGATATTGTGCTTGTTGACGTAGTACATAACGCTGTCGATATGGCCGGTGTCAAACACTTCAAACTCCGGCTTGATATCGTGCTTGACGACTTCCTGGCCCAGTTTGTTCAAAAAGCGGGGGCTGTTCTCAAAGATGTAGGCATTGGCCCAGTTGAGGGTGTTCGGGTCGAAGGAGCACATCTCCGGCTTCAGGGCACCCAGGTGCTGCAGGCGCTTATGGTCTTCGTACTCGCCGCCGGAGGTGGTGAGGTTTATGAGGATGTCGACGCCGGCTTTTTTGCAGGCTTCGCGGGTCAGTTCAACGGCTGCCGTAAACTTCTGAAGGCTCATGGATTTATAGCCGATCTGCATCTCACCGTTTACCTCCTTGTCCTCACGGACATGGATGTGGGCGATGGAAGCGCCGGCTTTCGCGCATTCAACAATCTGCTCGGCGAGTTCTTCAGGGGTATACGGAACGGTCGGGGCCTTATCCTTTTTAGTGCCGGCTCCAGCCAGGCAGACCTGGATGATTACTTTATTCGTCTTAGACATGACATAAAATTCCTTTCAACTTGTTGATTTAATGGTCAGACAGGGTCTTCCATAAACTTGTTTGCCAGTTTGAATACTTCGAAAAGCTGCTTGTCGCGTTTTGCCAAAAGCTCCTGTTTGTCGATGCCCTCATAGTTATAAAAGCCTTTGCCGCTTTTAAATCCCAGTTCTCCCTTATCAATATGCTCTGCAAGTGCCTTGGGCATATCAACCTCCGGCGGCATCGAGTAACTTTTATTTTTGAAGTTATTGGCGGTCATGTCCAGTCCGCCGAAGTCGGCGCGTTTGCACAGGCCCAAAACGACGGCGCGCGGGATGAAGCTCGTCTTGACGGCTTTATCGATATCTTCCGGCGTGCAGTAGCCGTTGTCCAGAAGATAAAACAGCTCCTGATTAAGGCACATCTGCATACGGTTGGCGATGTAACCGCGGATAAATTTTTTCATTAAGACGGCCGTCTTGCCGCATTTTTCAAGAAGCTCAACGGTTATATCGGCATAAGCCTGCGGCGCTTTGTCGCCCTTGACGACTTCCACGAGCGGGATGAGCTGCGCGGGCGAATACCAGTGGGCGATAACCATCTGAGGCAGACGCCTTTCCGGGACCAGTTCAAAGACGTTGAGTCCCGAGGTGTTGGATGCGATGATGCAGTCGTCGCTGACATGTTTGTCTACCTCGGCAAAAAGGTCTAACTTTGCCTGTTTGTTCTCAACGATGGTCTCCTGGATAAAGTCGGCTCCCTTGACACATTCCTCGATCGTCAGAGCGAAACTGACGCGCGCGTAAGTCTCTTCCAACTTGTCGGCCGGCAAAAGATTCTCTTCGACAAAAGTCTGAAGGCTTTTATACAGTGTGGCTTTGGCCTTCTCCCGCGTCTCTTCGCGCCTAGTCCACATCGTGACCTCGTAGCCACCCATGGAAAACATTTGCGCGATACCCGGTCCCATTGTCCCTGCGCCGAGAACTGCGATTTTTTTGATGTCTTTTATACTGTTCATATTAACCCCCATGCGCTGTCGCGCACAAATAGTAATGATTGGCCCCCCGTTCGGGGGTATTATCCATCATTTTCAGCTGCCGTGTCAGCAGCAAGACAGCGGGCCGTTTGATCGTGTGCAATCTTTCCGCCTCTGCTTAAACGGCTTTTTTCCCTGATAAAAGTGTCTCTAATCATGCGCACTGCTGAGATTAAGGCCTGCTTCTGATTCGGCGTTTGTGTGCAGGCGAGCAGTCAGGCTGTGACACTCTTTTTCATTGTTTTGCCCCACAAGATAAACTTGCGGGGCAAAACTCTTTACCTTGCTACTTAAAACGAGCCTTGATCCCAGGCAACGAGTCGGACGAATCCGCCGTCGGCCATTTCGCAGCGGAACGGGAAAGCCGCGATGATCATGCGTTTGCCGGTAACTTCGTCGATATCGCCGCCGGCGTTCTCGACGGTGCAGCAGCCCGCCTGCATAAAGAGTCTGTGGCAGGGCTCGTAATCCGGGAAGTCCACCGTGGGATCTCTGCCGGTCGCCTTGCGGTACGCTTCATCCAGCCACGGCATCTGCTGGCTGAGCGGATGATGCCACAGCGGCGCGTCGGTGGCGCCCCATGTGCCGGTAATGCCCTTGATCTTCTTCTCGTGGATAAGCCAATTGGCAACTTCCGGGCCCATTCCGGCGTAATAGTTGTAGTACTTGTCGTTGTTCTTTCTCCAGTAATGGTGCCAGCCCGTGTTGACGACGACCCAGTCGTTTTCCCGGATCTCGAGGCCGTCTTTGGCACATGCTTTTTCAAAGTGCTCGGGCTTGAGCTCCGTCCAAAGTCCATCCTCAAAACCGGTCTTCCATTTAGCTTCGAATTCGTCCTTCAGATAGCGCATATCGAGGATAACGCCGGTGCCGATAGCATATTCCAGCGGGATCTCGTTGAGGGAGTAACCGTTTCTCTCGCGATCGACTTCCTCTTCGTGCAAAACGTGGTTTGGCGCGTCCATGTGCGTACCGGCGTGAAGCGTGCCGGTATAGGTGTTGGTGCGTTTGTGGAAACGGCCGAGGTACTGGCCGCGCGGGAAAAGAAGGTCCTGACGGGGTCCGGGGAACGGCCACAGCGGCGTGTCAACGCCCCAGGGCTGCGACAGATCGTGGATCTTCGTCATTTTGTTCCTGTCGAGATACATCTTGTTCTTATCGAGTGGCATGTAGGCCATAGTATAACCTCCCAAAATCATTTGATTTTTGTGACTTTTTACTGTCCTCTAACAATTTTAAACCTTGGCATTATCCCAAAGTCAAGAGCTTTGCGTATTTTTATTGGACTTTCATGAAAAATCAGATATAATATATGCAGATTTATTGTCAATAGCCGGTCTGTTTGTTTTTTGTGGTTTTTTGGCATATTCTATAAAATAACGGGGGGTGACGGCGTCCTTGCGATATAAAATCGGAGATGTAGCGAGAATCCTCGGGATTTCACCGGATCTTATACGCTACTATGAGGAAAAAGGCGTTGTTTCCCCGGAAAAAGACCCCATTAATAATTACAGGTACTATGATACCTGGGATATCAACTTCCTCATCGACTGCCTGTGGTTTAAAAATTTCGGTTTCGGGATCGAGCAGGTGGCGCATATTGTATCCCAGAATACTTATGACGACCTGATGACAACCCTTGACGCCAAAGGCAACGAGATTGAAGCAGCCATACGGTATCAGCAGATGCTCCTGGAGCGCACCCGCAAATATTCGGAAATACTGACCAATCTCAGGGGCTCTATCGGAGAATGCGATATACGGCGCAGCGCCGATTTTGTCCGGTACTTAAACCGTTATAACTCTATTTACGACAAGGATTCCGAGCTGCAGCGTCTCAGCAGACAATGGCTTAAATACATGCCCTTCTCCAGGCGTTATTTTGAAGTGCCGGAGGACGGTCTGTTAGGAGACGGTGATGATTATGCCTGGGGCTTCTCGATCAGCATGCAGTACGTCGAGGAATTCGGTATCGCCATACGGCCGCCCGTCAAACAGGTGCCGTCGAAGCTTTGCATCCACTCTGCATTCACGAGCACCGGCAAGGACAAGTTCACGGCCCGGCATCTGGATTTTCTCACAAGCTACGCTGAACAAAACGGGCTGACGGTCGCCGGCTACGCGTTTGGCAATCTCGCATGCAGCGTCGTTGAGCAAGGCGAGATCACCGGGTTTTTCGAGGTCTGGCTGCCGATTGAGGAAACAGACGACGGTTTGCCGAAAACAACCCCGCGCGCTTGAATAAAACAAACGCTTATACTAAACACAAGTATAAAACATTGAAAGCTGACGAAGTAATTTTTTTGACTATCGAACTTTTTCGACGCAGTAATACTCACGTATTTCAAGGAGAAAGAGTTCGATAGGCAGGAAAAGAACGAGTCAGATACAATGGTTTCTATTTGTGTTTAGTATTAAATAAACGAAGGGCACATTGCTGAACAATGCGCCCTTTGTTCTTTTTTATTAGCCTATAGCCGTAAGGCCGCCGTCGGGATAAAGGATATTGCCTGTCATGAAATCTGAAGCCGGTGCAGCGAGGAAGACGGCTGTGCCCACAATGTCCTCGGGCATGCCCATCTTGCGCATCGGGTTACCCTGTCCCTGCTGGACGAGATAGTCCTCAACACTCACGCCGGCATCCGCCGCGCGCTTTTCAAAGATGGCTGTCATCATCGGCGTAGCCGTGATGTTCGGGCCAAGCGCGTTGACCGTTACGCCGAACGGACCGAACTCGGAGGCCAGCTGCTTGGTGAGCATGTCGACTGCGCCTTTGGTGGAACAGTAACCAGCGTTGCCCGGCCCCTTCGTTGCTATCTTGCCGCGGACGGAGGAAAGATTGACGATCTTTCCGTAGCCGTTTTCCTTGAAGTGACGGCCGAAATGCTTGGCGGTGATCATAAAGCTCGTTATGTTGGCGTCGAGCATGGAGCGGAACACCTCTATGTCGAAATCAAGCGCATCCTGCTTCTTGTTGAAGCCCTGGGCGTTGACAAGGATGGTGATCTTTCCGCCGAGCTGTTTTTTTGCATCCTCGACAAGAGCCTCAACCTGCGCCTCATTCGTCGCGTCTCCCGAGCAGTAACATACATCGATACCGGTAGCGGCTTTGATCTCTTCTTTCGCTTTTTTAAGGGACTCCTCCTTACGGCTGGAGATAAGCACCTTCGCGCCGGCTTCAACAAGTCCCTGCGCAATGGCCTGTCCGAGTCCGCCGGCTCCGCCGACGACGACGGCGGTCTTGCCGGTGAGGTCAAAAAGTTTGCTTGCCATGATAATTACTCCTTTCATAATATATTATCTGCAACCGCGCACGGCGCGGTGATAATAATTACGATTTATAAAGATTTCAAAAATATCGTGCCAACGCCGCTGCGCAGTTTAATCGCACATTTCGATGACGGTAGCCTGGCCCATTCCGCCTGCGATACAAAGCGTTGCAAGGCCGTACTTAAGGCCGCGGCGCTTCATCTCGTATATCAGGGTTATGAGAATGCGGCTGCCGGATGAGCCGACGGGATGGCCCAGGGCGATAGCGCCGCCGTTTACGTTGATGATGTCCATCTTGTCTTCCCAGCCAAGCAGTTTAAGGCAGCCGAGGGACTGGGCGGCAAAAGCCTCATTCATCTCAATAAGCTGAATATCATCTATGGAAAGGCCGGAGTCCTTCAGTGCCTTTGGCGCCGCGTAGACAGGACCCAGACCCATACTGCGGGGATCGTTGCCGGCAACACCCATGCCGATAATCTTGCAGAGAGGTTTGAGCCCAAGCTCTTTTGCCTTCTCAGGTGTCGTAAGCATGCATACGGAAGCACCGTCATTTCTGCCGGAGGAGGACGCAGCTGTAACGGTACCCGTGAGCGCAGTATCGCCCCACATTCTGCCGTCTTCTGTTTTCTTGATGTTGAAGCATGGCTTCAGCTTTGCCATTTTTTCCTGGTTGGTATCGCGTCTGGGAAACTCGTCTGTATCGAAAATGATGGGAGGTTTTTTACGTCCCTGCGGCACCTCAATGGGTACGATCTCTTCCTTGAAGCGGCCTTCGTCGATAGCGGCGATTGCTCTTAGCTGGCTCGTAAGGGCAAACGCATCCTGCTCTTCGCGGGTGATGCCCAGATCCTGGGCAACATTCTCGGCTGTGGCACCCATGTTATATCGGCCGAACATCTCCTGAGGCTGGCTCTGGAACTGCCCCTCGGTCAGCGCATCAACGAATTCCACGTTGCCGGTGCCAACGCCCCAGCGGGCGTTACGCACGTAATGCACAGGGTTGGACATGCTTTCTGTACCACCTGCGAGAACAACGTCGGCATGACCGGTCATAATTTCCATAGCGCCGTTTTGAAGGGCTGTCATACCGGAAGCGCACTGGCGCATAACGGTGTATGCCGGACATTCAACAGGAATGCCTACGCGCAACGCGGCAACACGTGCGATGTTGGGCTCGTCGGAGGTCTGACGGCATTGACCCATAATAACCTCATCAATCTCTTTTGGATCGATACCGGTGCGGTCCAGGCTGCCTTTCAGGACGCATTCGGCCAGATCGATGGCGTGCAACGGCTTCAAAGCGCCGCCCATGTTGCCAACAGCTGTGCGACAGCCGTCAACGATTACTACGTCTCTAACTTCTTTCAGCATTGATTTAGACTTCTTTCTTGTATTCTTATAAATTACCGTGACGGACGGCACAAGCCCCCGCCATGGTTCATTTTCAAATGAATGTTTGAAGGTTGCGCGGATTAACCGAAGGTCAATTCCGGGCCGTATTTAACGGCCCGGAACCGTAAACTTCCAGGGTGTATTAACGCCCGCGTCATCCAGTTTCCGGACAACGTTCGGCATTTTTGTACTTTATGCCTTCTGTAAAAAGATCTCGCCGAGGTTGACGGCAGCGCTCGTCTTCGTTTCGATCTGACAGGGCTTGTAACCGGCCGCCTCAACTTTGACGGTGTAGCAGGTGTTTTTCGGCAAAAATCTGAATTCAAAGTCGCCGAAGAAATCCGTTACGGTCTCCTGGGCGGCGCCGTCTTCGCCGGTGCAGGTAACTTTGGCGCCCTTGCAGCAGGCGTCTGTATCGGCACAAACGACTTCGCCGCAGATAAACGGCTTCGGCATATTCCTGTAATACACATTCGGCTCCGTGCCGTATTCGGGATGCAGCTTTTCCAGCTCGGCCGCGTGCTCTTTGACGTAAATAGCAATTTCGCTCTTCGGATCGTCCAGATCGCCGAACAGTACCGCCTGGTTGGGGCAGCACTCGCTGCAGCGGGTGACCTTCTCGCCTGCGTCGCGCATATGCGCGCACATGGTGCATTTCTGCGGCAGGTCGGCCTGTTCGTTATAGACGATGGCGCCGTAGGGGCAGGCGTTGACCATTTCCCGGTTGCCCTTTGCCTTCTTCGGATCGATGATGACAATGCCGTCGTCGCGTTTATAAATCTGATCCGGGTATTTGTTCATACACGGGGGATTGGAACACTGCTGGCAGATCGTGTGCGTATAGTCGACCTTAACTTTGCTGCCGGTGCCGTATTCGATCTCGTTAACCTTAACGAGATTAACGCCTTCAACCGTTGCTTCAGCCGTCGGCAGATGGCAGTTGCCTGTAAACTCGTCTTTGCACGCAAGGAAGCAGGAATAGCAGCCGTTGCAGCGCTCTACGTTAAATACAAATCCTAATCTCGCCATTTTTAACCCTCCCATTTTCTGCACTCGATGAGGCAGGAGTTCGGCGCCATACCGGGCGCGTTTTTAGACAGGAATCTGCCGCTTGTCAGCAGGTTGACGCAGCCGCCTCTGTCTGTCGCGCCGGGAACGGGAACCACGGGATCGTACTTGGCCGAGCAGCCGTAGCTGTGCATAATGCCGACCGGCACACGATAGGTAACGTCAGCTATGCAGATGACGCTACCCCGGTCGTTGTACAGTTCGACGAGGTCGCCGTTTTTTATGTTGCGCTCAGCAGCATCCTTGGGGTTGATACGTGCAGGCCAGTATGCGTAGCCGTCTTTTATGACGCGATGGACGGAGATTTCATCCAGCCATGACGTATGTTTGTCATAATGCGTGTGGAAGCTGAATCTCGGATGCGGGGAAATGATCTGTAGCGGATATTTTTTATAAAGCTCCGTCGTTTCATGACCTTCCCAGCTGGGAATATAATGCGGAACCGGCGGACGCTCGGTGTCCTCGGGAGACAGCTTCTTGAGGCTTTCACTGGCAAACTCGATTTTGCCGGAGAAAGAACCAAGTTCCTTGGAATGCTCGGTAGGGATGCGGGTATTCATGTTGTTCTCGGCCTTGATCTTCGGATTGAGGTAATCCTCGGTATCGCAGTCGCGATCTTCATAATACCAGCGGAACGCGGGATGCTCTTCGTAATCTTCGGGAACGGGAACGATATAGTAGCCCTTCTTGTTGAACTCTTCCCAGCTCATGCGTTTGGAGAGCTCCGAGATGTTCCAGTAAGCTTCCGCCCAATCGTCCTCGTTTTTGCCTTCCGTATAGGTCTCGCCCAATCCAAGTTTCTCAGCGACAAGCGTGAATATCTCATAGTCGGATTTGGAATCGCCGAGCGGCTCGACGCATTTCTGCTCGCGGACAATGATACGCCAGTTGTTGCCGATCTCCGCGTGCGTTGTATAGCCGCCGCCGACGGACCATTCGCCGAGGTCGTTGCGCTCGAGGTTGGTGCAGGCCGGGAGAATGATATCGGCATACTTGGCTTCGCCGCCGAACCAGCAGTCCTGGTTGATGACGCATTCCAGAGCGTACGGGCCGTCGTTCTGATACATCTTGGCCCATTTGTTCGTGTCCGTCATCGTGCCGAAGAAGCTGCCGCCGTAACGCCAGAACAGCTTGACGCGGCCCTCGATCGGGTATTCGTGCGGGACGAACTGCTGCTCAATGGACTGACCGCAGAAGCCGTCGCTGATAAATTCGTCTTTTCCGTTTAAGATGGCATCCGGGAACGTCAGCCTGTAAAGGCGCTGTTTGTTGGAATTGGTCATCGCAAACTTGTTCTTTGCAGCCGGAGACTTGCCCATCTGGGAGTGCGGCTCGGCATAGCCTGGGAACCAGGTGTAGTCGGCAGGCGCGCCCATCGTCGTGCCCCAAATGGAGACACCGGGTTTGCCGAAGCCCTGCATAGCCGACAGAGCGATGAGGAAACGCGCTTCTTCCGTACCGTAGGCCGCGCGGCAGGCGCTGCCTTCACCGCCGCGGACGCCGCCGGCGAGCGCGACTTTTTTGGACGCCCACTCTTTTGCAAGAGCGCGGATACGACGTGCGGGGATGCCGCATTTTTCGCCGGCCCATTCGGGTGTCTTGGGAACGCCGTCTTCCTTACCCATGATATAGTCGCGGAATTCGTCTATGCCGATCGTCTTGCGCTCGACATAGTCGTGATCGTACGTGTCGTCTTCAAACCACGTGTAGGCAATCGCCGCAGCCAAAGCCGTGTCGGTACCCGGGCGGGGTCCGAACCATGTGCCGTCCATGACGGCGTTCGTGTAGTTGTAAAACGGGTCGATGAAGACGCACTTCATACCCATTTCCTTCAGCCATACGCGCCAGATGTTGGATTCCTGTCCGGAATAGATGCCGTGCGTGGAATCCGGGTCGTTTGACCAGAACACGATCATATCGGTGTTCTTAAGCGCATCCTGCAGAAGGTCGAACTGCTCGGGCTGGCCAAGGCGCCAATAGAAGCCCCACATATGCGGAGCGCCCCACAACCAGCCTTCCCACGAGTCGGGGTTGTCCAAGATGGGGGTAAAATTGAGCATTCCGAAGAAACGTCCGAAGGGAGCCATTTTGTAACCAACGATGCCCCAGTTGTGGTGGGAACTCGTAATGGCTGTAATCTGATGCCCGTCGATCGTTCCGTCGTCGTTGAATTTCACAAGGCGTTTAAGCTCATTGGCAATCAACGTTGCGGCTTCATCCCAGGATATCCGCTCATAACCGCTCTTGCCGCGGTTTTGAGGATTGCGTTCGCCGTTGGGGTCCCAGTCTACGCGCTTCATGGGATAGAGGATGCGGTCTTCTGAATAGAGCCTGTTGCGCTCTGCCAGAATATTCTGCGCAACCCGCATCGCTTTAGGGGGGCTATACTTGTTTCCGTATCTGTCTTCGACCGTCCAGGGCTTCGGATAATCCTCCTCAGGGACCTGGAGCGGACGGATACGGGTAATCTTTCCGTCTTCCACGTAAACGGAGATGGGGCCGCCAGTGGTCAGGTTAGTATATACCTTTTCCAAATTGTTTTCACTCCTCCTAAAAACTTTGACTTTTGTAAGATATTACAGTATGCATAGTATCGGCCGGTTATTCCTACAGTGTCCGCTACATCTGATTATTATAAACCTTGGGATTATACCAATGTCAAGTATATTGCCCTATTTTTATTTTGATATCATTTAAAAAAATAGAGAATGTACAAAAAGAGTGCCTTGTCACAACTTGTTGGTTGTAGCCGCTTAGTTTGATGTAGTTTCCCTTTGACTTAACTGTTCTGTATACTACAATTAAGCGAAATATGCCCTTATTTAATGCAAAGAAGAAAACGGAGGTGACGTGATGAGCAAAATCATTCCTGAAAAGCAGAATATTGTTAGCTTCAGTTTGATGGGACCGGAAAGCGGCGGACCGTGCCTGGTCGACTCAAACGACGGCAGGATCACGCGTATCAGGCCCTATCATTACGATAAGGAATATACTGATAAGCACTGTAATCCATGGAAAATCGACGCGCGCGGGAGCACTTTCAGCGCTCCGGACCGCGTGACGATAACACCGTTCGGTCTCGGATATAAAACACGCGTATATTCGCCGAACCGCGTCCGATACCCGCTCAAGCGCATTGACTGGGACCCCAACGGCGAACGCAATCCTCAAAACCGGGGCAAATCCAGTTATGTACGCATCTCCTGGGACGAAGCGGCACAGATCGTCGCCGACGAACTCGTCCGTGTGAAAGAGACCTACGGTCCGGAATCCGTTTTATGTCAAGCCGACATGCACGGCGAGGGTAAGCACGTCGCGCCCAGCCACGGCTGCCCGAACAGGCTTTTAGGCCTCATGGGCGGGTATACGCTGCAAATGCGGAATATGGACAGTTGGGAAGGCTGGTTCTGGGGCGCCAAGCATGTCTGGGGATGCGAACCCGTCGGCGAGATGATGCCGATGACGAATCTTTATCCCGATATCGCCAAACACGCCGACCTTCTCTTCTTCTGGGGCTGCGATCCGGAAACGACGCCGCTCGGCGTCGTCAGCCAGCTGCCGAGCCGGCTGTGTTACTGGTTCACGAAGATCGGGCTAAAAAGCATATATGTATGTCCGGACCTCAATTACGGCGCAGCCGTCCATGCCGACAAATGGATTCCCATCCTGCCCGGCACCGACGCGGCGCTTCAGCTGGCCATCGCCTATATATGGCTGACCGAAGACACCTACGAGAAGGAATACATCAATACACATACCTATGGTTTTGATAAATTCGTTGACTACGTCTTAGGCCGGGAAGACGGCATACCCAAAACGCCTGAATGGGCGTCGCCGAAGTGCAACGTACCGGAATGGACGATCAAAGCGCTCGCGCGCGACTGGGCCAGGAAGACGGCTTCCATGATCCATTCCAACGGCGGCGGATATATCCGCGGGCCGTACGCCACCGAGCCGGCGCGCCTTGAGGTAATGCTTTTAGGCATGTGCGGACTTGGCAAGCCCGGCGTCCATCAGGCCAAGATGATCGAATTCAATTTATGGAACAAGGATTTCCCGCTGCCGTATCAGGGCGAGTTCACTCCGGCCGTCCCGACGATCTGCGACGCGTTGCGCCCTGTCGACGGGGACGTAGCCCCGGATATCAACATGAAGCGTTATGTGCTCAGCGACGCGCAGATAGAACGCGCACCGGAGCTTATTGATCTCTTTAAACAGTTCACGGCGCCCAAGCAATTCATCCCGCGCGTTCTTATTCACAAGGCTATCCTGGACGGACAGGCGGAATGGTATGGCCTGCAATGTTTCTCCTCCAGCCAGCAGCCGGATAAGAACAACTTCCGCAAACCGACGACTGATTACCAGTTTGAAAAAATCGTATACCCGCGCCCGGGCTGTTCCAAGCTTCATATGATATGGACGGACGCGCCGTGTCAGGTCACCTGCTGGAACGACGGACACATGACCCAGCGCGCGATGCAGTCACCGGATATCGAATGCATCGTTGCACAGCACCCGTGGCTGGAAAACGACTGTTATTTCGCCGACATTATCTTCCCGGTCGTGACAAAACACGAGATGAACGATATCGCCAACGACATGTCCAGCGGCGCTTTCGTGTCCGTTTACCTCGAACAGCCATGCTGTCCGCCGGTAGGCGAATCGCTCAGCGATTTCGACGTGTGTGCGAAAGTCGCCGAGAAACTTGGCAAAGAATATTTCGACGCGTATACCGGCAACCTCTCGGAATGGGAGCGCGTTAAATTCTTCTACAAAGCGTCCGGTTGTGAAGAACACATGTCCTGGGAGGAGTTCCAGGAGAAAAGAATATACGTCTTACCCTGCAAGCCCAATGCACAGGATCTCCCCGCAGGCCTGTATAACTTCTATAAGGACCCGGCAAACAACAAGCTTACGACGCCGACGGGCCTGCTGGAATTCTCTTCGTCGGCTATCGAAAAATACATGCCCGACGATGAAGAACGGCCGCCGGTCCCGAAGTGGATCGAAAAAGGCGTGACGCACGACGAACGCCTGTCGAGCGAACGCGCTGAGAAATACCCGCTTCTTTGTATGTCCAATCACGGACGCTGGCGTATGCACGCCCAGTGTGACGATATAACCTGGAACCGGGAAGTCGAGACGATGAAGATCCGGGCAAAAGACGGCTATCAGTACGAGCCGCTCTGGCTGCACACTTCCGAAGCTGCAAAGCGCGGGATAAAACACGGCGACATCATCAAGGTATTCAATGAACGCGGCGTCGTTTTATGCGCTGCTTATGTTACCGAGCGGCTCATCCCGAACACCTGCTACGTCGATCACGGCGCGCGGCTCGATCCGATCATTCCCGGCGAGCTTGACCGCGGCGGTTGTATCAACTGCATTACCCCGACGGGCATAACGTCAAAGCACTCAACCGGTATGGCAACGACCAGCTTCCTTGCCGAGGTCCAAAAAGTGACTGACGCGGAAATGGAAAGCTGGAAACGTGATTATCCGGATGCATTCGCCAGAAAGATCGATCCGGCAGCAGGCGTATGCCTCGACGGATGGCTTGCTGACCAATGAAAGGGCATTGAAGCGCTCTTTTAACCCGGCGGCCAGAATGCGTCGGACAACCACATAAAAAACCCTTTGTTCGGAAATCCGCGTCCGCTATCCCATAAAACACGTTGACCGGGCACGATGTATGACCCCCGCCGGAACGACGGAAGCCCGCGTCCGAGCGATACACAGCCCGGTGAGCGTGTTTATCGCGGCACAGCATTCCCGGCTGGAGAACGACCGCGCTCTGCCCGTTACCCTAAAGTGCGTTTATTCCGGCAGCTGTGGTTCCATACGCATTTCACAGGCTATTTTTCGCCTGTTTATTTGAAGGAGGAAAACGGATGGACTCAAAGCGAAACTCTCTTGAACCTGCAGCAAGATGCCTGAAAGGCACCAGCCTCATCGGTCCGGAAAGCGGCCCCCCGTCACTTGTTGAGACGGATGGCGAAAAAATTCTCCGGATCCGGCCGTTCCCATACGACTGGAAGTATGACGTCGAAAAACTGAAGCCCTGGAGATTTTCGGCCCGGGGCAAGACCTTTGCCCCGCCGCTTAAGTCCGTCATATCGTTTGTGGGACTTGGCTATAAAAAACGTGTTTATTCTAAAAACCGCGTCCGCTATCCACTGAAAAGGGTCGACTGGGATCCCAAGGGTGAACGGAATCCGAAAAACCGCGGAAAAAGCAAATACGTTCGCATCAGTTGGGACGAAGCCGCCCAGATCGTCGCGGACGAGCTTCTGAGGATTAAAGATAAGTACGGCATGTCCGCCGTTTTGTCCGAGACCGATCTGCACGGCGAAGGCAAACATCTGGCGCCAAGCCACGGCTGCCCCAACCGGCTTCTGAGCATGCTGGGCGGCTATACAATACAGATGCGCAACGAGGACAGCTGGGAAGGCTGGGTCTGGGGCTCCAAGCATGTCTGGGGCTGCGAGCCCGTCGGCGAGATGATGCCGACGGCCAACCTATACCCCGATATTTCCGAAAACGCCGACCTGCTGCTCTTCTGGGGCTGCGACCCTGAAACGACGCCTTTAGGTATCGGCTCTATGTTCGCAACGCGCCTGTGCTACTGGCTGAGCGAAATCGGCCTCAAGAGCGTTTATGTATGCCCCGACCTCAACTTCGGCGCGGCTGTACACGCGGATAAATGGATCCCGATTTTGCCCAACACGGACGTGGCGCTGCAGCTGGCCATCGCTTATATGTGGCTGACTGAAGATACTTACGAAAAAGAGTATATCGCAACGCATGCATACGGTTTTGATAAGTTCTCCGACTATGTACTCGGAAAAGAGGACGGCGTACCCAAAACGCCCGAATGGGCCAGTGAAAAGTGCGGCGTGCCGGAATGGACGATCAAAGCCTTAGCCCGCGACTGGGCTAAGAAGACGGCGTCTATTCTTCACGGCAACGGCGGCTGCTATATCCGCGGTCCGTACTCGACTGAACCCGCCCGTATGGAAAACATACTGCTCGGCATGCGCGCCGTTGGTAAACCCGGCGTCCATCAGGCGAAAGTGCTTGAATGGAGCCTCTGGACCGATTATCATCCGCTGCCGTATCGGGGGAAATATACGCCAAGGATACCGAATTTCGCCGAAATGGTGCGTCCGTCCGGCGAAACCGGCAAAACATTGCGAGGCAGTTACAGCTACCCCGGCCCGCTGTCGAATAAAATCATTCCGGAACTCGTCGAACTCCTCAAACCGATGGAAACGCCGCCGGCGCAGTTCATTCCGAAATGCCTTATCCATGATGCGATTTTAAAGCCGTCCATCACTTGGTACGGTATGAGTATTTTCGGAGGTCCCGTTTCGGATCAGTTCCAGCAGTTTAAGTTCCCGGCAGACGGCTGTTCCCGCATACATATGATCTGGACGGACTCTCCGTGTATGGCTACCTGCTGGAACGACAGCAACTCCTATCTTGAAGCTGTGCGCAGCGATGAGATCGAATTCATGGTCGCGCAGCATCCATGGCTCGAAAACGACTGCCTGATGGCCGACCTCGTGCTGCCCGTTGCCACAAAATTCGAAATGGATGACATGGGCGACGAGCAAAACAGCGGTATATTTACGTCTTTATATATCGAGCGGCAAGCCTGCCCGCCTGTCGGTGAATCACTCAGCGATTTTGATTGCGTTGCTAAAATCGCCGAAAAGCTTGGAAGCGATTATTACGATCTGTATACCGGTAACCTTTCCACAGAGAAGAAGCTTGAGCTGTGGTTTAAAACTTCCGGCGTGGACCAGGATATCAGCTATGAAGAATTCCTCGAAAAGCAATATTATGTCGTCCCATGCGATCCCGATGTCCTGAACGTACCGGCAGGCCTTCACGGATTTTATGAGGATCCGAAAAACAACCCGCTCACAACGCCGACCGGTCTGCTCGAGGTGACGTCGACCGCCCTGGAGAAATCCTTTGCCGATGATCCTGAACGTCCTCCTCATCCGAAGTGGATCGAAAAAGGCGAAAGCCATGACGAGCGCCTGTCGAGCGAACGTACAAAAGACTATCCGCTTTTATGTATGTCCAATCACGGGCACTGGCGTATGCATGCCCAATGCGACGACATCACATGGACGCGCGAAGTTGAAACCATGAAGATCCGCGGCAAAGACGGCTACCAGTATGAGCCTATATGGATACATACATCTACGGCGGCAGAGCGCGGTATCGAGCACGGCGATATCGTAAAAATCTTCAACGAGCGCGGTATCGTACTTGGCGGCGCCTACGTCACTGAGCGCCTGGTGCCAAGCGTTGCTTATATGGACCACGGCGCGCGGCTCGACCCCATCGATGTCGGGCGCATCGACCGCGGCGGCGCCATCAATACCATCACACCGCACGCCAACATCTCCAAGAACGCGACCGGCATGGTCGTCTCCGGCTTTCTTGTCGATGTGCAGAAGGTCACCGACGAAGAGATGGCCGACTGGCAGGAAAAATATCCCGAAGCCTTCGCGCGCAAGATCGACGAAGCCACCGGCGTCTGTCTGGACGGCTGGCTTATAGAAAACTGAAATAAGTTACTACTTACTAATAGAAAGACGTTTGAGGTGAAAATATGTCAAAAGTATTCTGTATAGACGTCGCCAAGTGCAACGGCTGCTACAACTGCCAGCTGGCCTGCAAGGACGAGCATGTCGGCAACGACTGGTCGCCCTACGCCAAGCCCCAGCCCGAGATCGGCCAGTTCTGGGCTAAGCTTCAGGAGAACGTCGGCGGCAGTATCCCGAAGGTCAAGATCCATTACATCGCGCAGTTGTGTAATCACTGCGAGAACGCCTCCTGCATGGCTGTCTGCCCCGATAACGCCATGTACCGCCGTGACGACGGCCTCGTCATCATAGACCCCGAGAAGTGCACCGGCTGCGGCAAGTGCGCCGAGGCCTGCCCGTACGACGCCATCTATCTTAACAAGCAGCTGAACATCGCCCAGAAGTGCACCGGCTGCGCGCATCTTCTCGACAACGGCTACAAGCTGCCCAGATGCGTGGAGGCCTGCCCGACGGACGCCATGATGTTCGGCGAGGAGGAGGACCTTCAGGACTTCATCGTCGGCGCGACGGTGCGCCGGCCCGAGACGGGCAACCGCCCCAAGGTCTTCTACCGCAACATTCCCGGAAAGTTCATTGCGGGCACGCTGTATGATCCCATTGAGAAGGAAGTCGTTATCGGGGCGCGCTGCCGTGCCACGAACGGCGGCAAGACCGTTGAGGTCCTGTCCGACGAGTACGGCGATTTCTGGTTCAAAGACCTCGCGCAGGGCAAATACGACGTCGTTATCGAAGCCAAGGGCTTTGAATACAAGGTCTTCGAGAACGTCGACGCGACGAAAGACGTAAACCTCGGCGATATCCCGCTCGATAAAAAAGCGTAATTGCGTATATTCGGCCGAAACCGGGCATGTCCCGAGCAGATACAAGGCCAGTTATTACAATATTCTAAGGAGGAGAGAAAAATGAGGGTAAAACCTATCGACGTCAAGGCCCACAAGCGCGTTTTCAAAGGCGCAAGCTTAATGGGACCAAAGGCAGGCCCCCCAACCGTAGTTGATTCCGATAAGGACGGAAATATCATTCGCATACGTCCGTTTTACTACGATGAAAACCATGACTGGGAGAGCAAAAACCCCTGGAAAGTAGAAGCAAAAGGCCGGGTCTTTGAACCGCCGCGTCATACCGTCCCGTCGCCTTACTACATAACATACAAAAAACGCGTCTATTCCGAAAACCGCGTCCGCTATCCTATGAAAAGGGTCGACTGGGATCCCAAAGGCGAACGCAACACACAAAACCGCGGGAAAAGCGGCTATGTGCGCATATCCTGGGACGAGGCGGCCCAGCTTGTCGCGGACGAGCTTTTACGCGTGCGTGAGAAATACGGCATGCCGGCCGTCCTCTCAGAAGCGGACATGCACGGCGAGGGCAAGCACGTTGCGCCAAGCCACGGCTGCGCAAACCGTCTTTTATCCCTACTGGGCGGCTATACCGTACAGATGCGCAACCAGGACAGCTGGGAAGGCTGGAGCTGGGGCGCTAAAAACGTCTGGGGTGGCGAGCCGGTCGGTGAAATGGAGCCGGCAGGCAACCTGTGGCCCGATATTGCCAAAAACGCCGAAATGCTGCTTTTCTGGGGCTCTGATCCCGAAGTCACGCCGGTCGGCTTCGACGGCTATATGGCCAGCCGCCTGAGCTACTGGATTCACAGCCTCGGCCTAAAATTCGTCTTTGTCGATCCCGCGCTCAATTATTCCGGCGTCTGTCAGGCAGACAAATGGATACCGATTCTTCCAAATACCGACGCGGCGCTGCATCTGGCTATCGCCTGGATGTGGCTGACGGAGGGCACATACGAAAAAGAGTATGTGGAAACACATGCCGTCGGCTATGAAAAATTCTTTGATTATGTCCTGGGCAAGGAGGACGGCATTCCCAAAACGCCCGAATGGGCGAGCGAGAAATGCGGCGTCCCCGAATGGACGATCAAAGCGCTGGCACGCGACTGGGCCAAAAAGGTCGTCAGCGTTACGCACGGCAACGGCGGCCCTTATATCCGCGGTCCGTTCGCCTCGGAGCCCGGACGGCTCGAGCCGATTCTCCTCGGCATGCGCGGGCTCGGCAAGCCCGGCGTCCATCAGGTCAAATGGCTGGAGTGGAACCTGTTCTCCGAAACCTACCCGATGCCGTATCAGGGAATCGGTCTGCCAACCCTGCCGATGCGCGCGGAAATTGTACGTCCACCGCGTGCCAATGTTGATATGGACGGCGTAAAGCGCGAAGCCAATCTCGACTCAATTAAAACACAGATGGAACGGCAGAAAGGGCGCTATAAACTGACGGAATTTGCCCAGAATATCGCGGAGCTGTCAGAGCTGTGCAAAACGACGGATATCCCGCCGCAGCAGTCGATCCCGAAATGTCTTGTACACGACGCCATTTTGGACGGCCACGTCGAATGGTGGGGCCTGTACTCCTTCTGCGGACCGGCTGAGGAGCAATGGACAAAATACGAATTCCCGCAGCCGGGCTGCTCGAACATCCATATGATCTGGACCGATTCGCCCTGCATGGTCACCTGCTGGAACGACGGCTTCCGCTTTGTTAAGGCAATGCGCTCGCCCGACATCGAATGCGTCGTGGCGCAGCATCCATGGCTTGAAAACGACTGTTATCTGGCCGATATCATACTTCCGGTAGCCACGAAATTCGAGATGGAGGATATCTCCGACGACACCGGCGGCGGTGTGTTGACTTCTGTTTATCGTGAGCGCTCCGCCTGCGCGCCGGTGGGCGAATCGCTCAACGACTTTGACTGCGTGGCCGCCGTTGCTAAAAAGATCAATGAAGACGTGTATATGGCCTACACCGGCAACGAGAAGTCCGTTGAACGCGTCATCGAGCTGTTCTGGCAGGGCTCCGGCGTGGCGCATCTGGATACGGAGGATGAGTTCCATGAGAAAGACATGTTTGTCATCCCCGCCATACCGGATATCCAGGAAAAGCCCGCAGGTCTCTATGAGTTCTACAAGAACCCCGAAAAGATGCCGCTGACGACGCCGACCGGGAAGCTGGAATTCACCTCAACGAAAATCGAGGAGCATTTCCCCGACGACGAGGAACGCCCGCCGTATCCGAAGTGGGTCGAATCGAGTCCCATGCACGACGAGCGCCTGTCGAGCAAGCGCGCGGATAATTATCCGCTGCTGTGCATGTCCAACCACGGCCGCTGGCGCTTCCACGCCAACCTCGACGACATCACCTGGAACCGCGAGGTCGAAACCATGAAGATCCGTGCCAAGGACGGCTATCAGTACGAGCCGGCCTGGATACACCCGTCGACGGCGGCAGAACGCGGCATAGAACACGGCGACATTGTCAAGGTCTTCAACGAGCGCGGCACCGTCCTGTGCGCTGCGTATGTGACCGAGCGCCTGATGCCGAGCGTCGTCTATGTAGATCACGGCTCAAGGTTTGACCCCGTCGACGCCGAAAAGCTCGACCGCGGCGGTGCCATCAACCTGATCACCCCGACAGCCATTACGTCCAAGACCGTCACCGGCATGGTCGTCTCGGGCTTTTTGGTCGATGTGCAGAAGGTAAGCGATAACGAGATGGCCGAGTGGAAGAAGAAATACCCGGAATCCTTCGCGCGCAAGATCGACGAAGCCACCGGCGTCTGCCTCGACGGCTGGCTGTTAAAGAACTGAGGAGGAGCATACTATGTCAAAAGTATTCTGTATAGACGTCGCCAAATGCAACGGCTGCTACAACTGCCAGCTGGCCTGCAAGGACGAGCATGTCGGCAACGACTGGTCGCCCTACGCCAAGCCCCAGCCCGAGATCGGCCAGTTCTGGGCTAAGCTTCAGGAGAACGTCGGCGGCAGTATCCCGAAGGTCAAGATCCATTACATCGCGCAGTTGTGTAATCACTGCGAGAACGCCTCCTGCATGGCTGTCTGCCCCGATAACGCCATGTACCGACGTGACGACGGCCTCGTCATCATAGACCCCGAGAAGTGCACCGGCTGCGGCAAGTGCGCCGAGGCCTGCCCGTACGACGCCATCTATCTTAACAAGCAGCTGAACATCGCCCAGAAGTGCACCGGCTGCGCACATCTTCTCGACAACGGCTACAAGCTGCCCAGATGCGTGGAGGCCTGCCCGACGGACGCCATGATGTTCGGCGAGGAGGAGGACCTTCAGGACTTCATCGTCGGCGCGACGGTGCGCCGGCCCGAGACGGGCAACCGCCCCAAGGTCTTCTACCGCAACATTCCCGGAAAGTTCATTGCGGGCACGCTGTATGATCCCATTGAGAAGGAAGTCGTTATCGGGGCGCGCTGCCGTGCCACGAACGGCGGCAAGACCGTTGAGGTCCTGTCCGACGAGTACGGCGATTTCTGGTTCAAAGACCTCGCGCAGGGCAAATACGACGTCGTTATCGAAGCCAAGGGCTTTGAATACAAGGTCTTCGAGAACGTCGACGCGACGAAGGACTTAAACCTCGGCGATATCCCGCTCGATAAAAAATCGTAAATATAGCAGTAAAAGGCGGCCGCTTTCGCGGCCGTCTTTTTTTAGGCGTATGTGAAGTAGATAAACTAATTTTTCTGCGGGTCATAGGGCACAGCCCTATACCTTCGGAGCGGCGGGCGGGATTTGATTCTTTTACCAGCCGTATTTCTCGATCATACGTTCGGCGATCAGCATCGCCTGTTCCCGCGTTAAAAGCCCCTGCGGCTCAAAAGTGTCAACCATACCTTTCATAAGTTCGTTTTCAAACGCATATTGGACGTACACCAAGGCCCAACTGCTAATCGACGCTGTGTCTGCAAATGGAAGTGTTGCATCAGATTCTATAATATTGCCGTTGATAACGCCCGCAGCGGCGCTGATGATTTTCGCACACTGCTCACGTGTGAGCGTACCTTCCGGTTTAAACACATACTCGGTCACGCCGTTTTCTGAAACAATCTCATAGCCGTCTATCAACCCAAGCTCATAGCCTTTGGCGATTTGTTCGGCATAAATACTTCCGGAAATATCTTTAAACGGCGATGCGTTCTGAAGTGTATACGGCCCTTTGGCGTATTCATAGATGCCGACCATCAAGGCGGTGAATTCTGCGCGCGTGATACTGTTTTGAAAATCAGACTGTAAAGGTGCCGGTACGACCCCGCGCCCGATCAGCGCCATGACGCCATCCCGCGCCCAGGTGCTCAGCTCAGTCGGATCGTAATATAGGACATCCGCGGAAGGGTCAAAATCCGTCGGCGATATTTCGAAGTTTTCAATATAAACGGTATCCGGATAAGTTGCTGCGGAATGATCGGAAAAAGCAGCCTCGCTTTTAAGGAAATAGTCCGTCGTTCTGCCGGTATCGTCCCAGGTGACATCAAGATTGTACCACCACGGGCCGATTTTTACGACATTCCAGGCATGATTTTCCGTTGTACCCCCGCTTGTTGCCGTACCGGTGATTATTTTAACGGGAACGCCGGCCTCCAAAAGCATCTTATACGTCAAAAGCGCATAGCCGTTGCAAACGGTTTCACCCGAATAAAGCGCTTCATAGGCCGAATATTTGCTGAGTGTGTAATCATATTCCACATTGTTCACGATATAGACGTGTACCGCTTTGATCTTTTCATAAGGGTTTAAGGCGTCCAGACCGAGTGAATTCAGTATGCTCTCAACAGTCGAATCGACATACGCTTCCTGCTCGGCAGTCGTATGGTACGTTTGCGTAAACTCACAAAAGACATGTTCGCTGTTATACGAGTATTCCATCTGCGATCTTCCGCTCATATTGTACCTTAAGTAATAAATATCCGATGTGGTACCCGGAATATCGTATGTATACACATCGCGCCATAAGGTCTCACTGAGCTGATTGATAAGCTCTTCTCCAGAGTTATTAAGCCAAACCGAAAATTCCGTATCCCGCGCCACATACTGCTGCGCGACGGTTGCAATAAGCTCCTCGTATGTATTTACCGTGAAATCCGCCTGTGCCGCGTAAGCCGCCGGCGTCAGCAGCGTACTGCCGCCCGTCACGCTGAAAACCGGCTCGGTCATCGAAGCGCATGCGCGTTCTTCAGCTTTAAAGGCCGTAACATTGAATAAAAGCGTTATAAACAGGGATAAAATCACCCCGATCACAACGGCCGGCTTAATAAGTCTCCTCTTCATTCCGGAACTCCCCCTGTTGCAGTTTATATTATATATTCTGTACAGCGCGTCGTCATAGACGCCGCCTGAACTCATTATACGGGAAATCCGAAACAATGCAAGCCGATAAAAAAGCCGAACCCGGTTGGGTTCGGCTTATTACCATCAGATATATTATTCCTGCGGCGGCGTGATCATAACAACCAGCATCTGCGTGCAGGTGGACCCGTTGTTTACAACAGATTTTTTTGTATTTGGACCGCAGTGATAGGTGTCGCCGGCGTAAAGCGTCGTCTTGACCTCATCCGGCGTCCCGACTTCACTTTCCAGATACATCTGACCTTCCATTATGTAGTAGATCGACTCCTTGGCATTGGAGCCGTAGTTGCAGCCGCCGCCGGGAAGGAAATGCGACAGTCCCATTGTGATACCGCCCTGATTTACGTCTTTGGCGTCGTGAAGGCGTGTAGTGCGCACATCGAAATGGCCCGGAGCCTCATATGTATAGGCTTCATCTTTCCTCGTGATTTTGTAACTCATGAAATCAATCCCTTTCGTTCATTCTGAATCTCTAATCGGTCAGGCGGGCGAGTTTATGATAAGCCTTATCCGAATAAGTAACCAGCGGCATTGTAACACGGCAGGGTCCAAAGTTCAAGTGTCATCGCTTTTTTTAGTCATATCGCCCTATTGCCCGGCGCGTTTTCATTCAGCAGTCTTTCATAGTCTTCCGGATAATTGATGTTGAGGAGAAGCTTTTCGTTCCATAAACCGCCCAGTTCCGAATTGTTGACAACGCGCGGACGGACTTTCTCAAAAAGCGCCGCGATCTTATAGTTGCCCGCATCGATCGCTTTTTCAACATATTCAAGAATCGTTTTACTGTAATAGGCGAAAAGCGGTTCATAACGCGCGCGGCGGTCGACCGTCAGGCATATATCGCTTCCCCCGGCAAGTTCGACGATACGCTTAGCGGCCTCCGGATCGGCAAAGGGCATATCAGCCGCAACCAAAAAAAGACCGTCATCTTCTACCGTCTTCAGCGCCGAATAAAGCCCGCCGATGGGACCGCAGCCCTTTTTTATATCCACGATCCGACGCGCTTTGACCTCGTGGTATTTATGGGGATCGGCCACGCTTATATAAATATTGTCAAAACAGCGGGAGTATCGGTCGACAGCAGATTCGAGGAGTGTTAAGCTCCCAAATCGGAGCGCCATTTTATCACGCTGCATACGCCGGCTCTCTCCGCCGGCCAAAATAACAGCCGTACTCATTACGCCCTCCCTTTTTTATGCTTTATCATAGCATATATCCGCCGGCGATTAACAAAAAGTTTCATAATACCCTCAATTTCCCGTCGGGTTGACTTTTACAGACGGCAGGTGTATATTTTATCCGTTGCTTATACGAATTTTTCCCGTAAAACGGGGCAGGAGGAACGTTATGAAAGATATTTATCTGGTCAGTTGCTGCAGAACGGCCATCGGCAGTTTCGGCGGCAGTTTAAAAAATACGCCAGCACCTCAGCTGGGCTCCATCGTTGCCAAAAACGCTTTGGAGCGCGCCGGTTTTGATCCAAAGAATTTGGATGAAGTCATGTTCGGCTGTATTTTAACGGCCGGCCTCGGCCAAAACGTAGCGCGTCAGGTCGCCATCGGCGCCGGCGTTCCCTATGAAATACCGTCCTATACGGTTGGCATGGTCTGCGGTTCCGGCATGAAGGCCGTTATTGAAGCTGCCCGTGCAATCAGCGCCGGAGATGCTGAAGTCATTCTTGCCGGCGGTACTGAAAACATGTCCGCAGCGCCTTATTCTATCCCGGCAGCCCGTTTCGGCGCCCGCATGAACAATTCAACTATCGTCGATACAATGGTCAACGACGGCCTCTGGGATGTTTACAATAACTATCACATGGGCATTACCGCCGAAAACATATGCGAGCAGTGGAAGCTTACCCGCGAAGAATTGGATGCGTTCGCGCTTTCTTCCCAGACCAAAACAGCCGCGGCTCAGGCCTCCGGCAGATTTGACGACGAAATCGTTCCTGTCCCGGTCAAGGTCAAAAAAGAAATGGTTGACTTCAAGGTCGATGAGTTCCCGCGCGCTACCTCAGCGGAGGCGCTTGCCAAGCTGAAACCCGCATTCAAAAAGGACGGCATGGTCACGGCCGGCAACTCATCCGGTATCAACGACGGCGCGGCGGCGATTTTGCTTGCTTCCGGCGATGCCGTCAAGAAATACAATCTTAAGCCTTTGTTCCGGCTCGTATCCTGTGGCCAGGGCGGCGTGGATCCGAGCATCATGGGCTACGGCCCTGTTCCCGCGTCCAGACAGGCTATGGAAAAAGCCGGTCTCAAAATCAGCGATATGGACCTCATCGAGGCCAACGAGGCTTTTGCTGCGCAGTCGCTCGCCGTGGCGCGTGATCTCGGCTTCGACATGTCAAAGGTTAATCCAAACGGCGGCGCGCTTTCGTTGGGGCACCCTGTCGGCTGCTCCGGCGCGCGGATCATCGTTACGCTTGTTCACGAGATGCTCAAACGCGATAACTGCAAGCTCGGTCTTGCTACGCTCTGCATCGGCGGCGGCATGGGCAACGCAACGATCTGGGAAAAGGTATAAAAATTAAAGATAATAAACGCTCCCCGCGGCCGTCAAGGCTGCGGGGAGCTTTATATAAACCGGCACTATGTGTGTCGGGATCAGCCTGCAGTCTCGGACCGGGCGTTAAAACTCTGCTCCGATTGCTGCTGACTGGTGGTCGTCCGGCTTGAGGTGGATGTGATGCCTTCCTCATCAAAGGTTATCGTGAGCGTCACTTCTTCCCCGTTCCGGTAGACAATGATCGTTGCCGTATCTCCTGCACTGAACATTTTCTTTGCGGTCAGGAGCGTATTGGTGGATGCTATCTCCGTGTCTCCAAGCTTTATGATGATATCTCCAACTTCTATGCCCGCTTCATCGGCAGCGGAACCGGACTGGACAAATTCAACAAGCGCTCCTTCCGGCGTGCCGTAATACTGCGCGTTCCCGCTTGACCAATCTCTGACCGATATGCCCATGCTGGGCTTGCCGGAAACATATCCGTTTTCTATAAGCTGTGATACGATGTCGACCGCATCATTCATCGGGATGGCAAAACCAAGGCCCTCAACGCCGGTGCTGGCATACTTGGCTGATACGATTCCGATGACTTTGCCGTCGGAATTGTAGACCGGGCCTCCGGAGTTGCCGGAGTTGACGGCGGCGTCGATCTGAAACATGTTTATGCTGGTGGAGGCGTCGACCTGAATCACCCGGTCAAGCGCACTGACAATGCCGCTTGTCATGGTATAATCGAGTTCGCCCAGCGGATTGCCGACTGTATAAACCTGGTCGCCGACTTGCATGTCATTATTGTCGCCGATCGAAACGGCGCTCAAGCCTTCTGCGTCAATTTTGATAACGGCAATGTCGTTGTCCGGCTCATATCCGACGATAGCTGCGTCATAGGCAGCGCCGTCATGAAGCATCACCGTCAATGTGTACCCGTATTCGACCGCGTATTCTATAACATGATAATTTGTCACGATATAGCCGTCCTCCGAGATAATAAACCCCGAACCGGAAACTGCCGATGTCGTCAGCTGGCCGAACACGTTCGTCTTCGTCTCAGAGTTGACGCCGACGACCTGTTCCACGGCCATCGTATATATGTCCTCGGCCGACATCTCTTTGCCGGACGATGTCAAGCCTGTCGCCGCGGGCGAATTGTCCGCTTCTTCGGCTGCCGATACGTCGCCGGATGTTTCGTCGGACTGCTCGGAGCCGAGTATCACCTGATTGACGTTTTCTTGTTCACCATAATACTTATCATACTGCAATACGCCGTATGTCGCTCCGGTGCTGGCCAGTACGCATACCAAAACAAGACAGACCGCTTTCACAAAGCCTCCAAACGCGCTTTTTTGTTTCTTGGCGGGCGGTGGAGGCGGAGGCGGAGGCGTCTGGGCGCTCCTCTGGTAAGTGTTGTGCCCGCCTGTATTGAGTCCCGGTGAGAACTCCTGTCCGGGGGCGCGATATACCGGCTGCTGCCACGGTTCATAATACGAATTGGGTTTTACTTCACTGGCTGGTTTTGAGGCAGGCGCACCCGGCTGACTCCCGACGTACGGCGCGGCGGGCGTATCATTATCGGTGGCATTCAGGTCCTCAGATGACGGGACGCCGTTTACAAACTCTCCGGTTTTCCTTTCGTCATCATTATACATATAGAATTCCTCCTGGTTAATAAATATATCTTATATTTACAGCTTTTTGGTGCTTTTATAATAAAACGTGTTTATGTCCAATACATGAATAAAATTGAAACATTTTTATAAAAGCCGGTATAACTCAATTAAAATCCGCCTTGTTATTTTGTTTGCTTGACAGTGCGGCGTTATCATGATAATTTATGGATTTATAGGAGATGATACGCGTGTCCGATAATCAATATACATTTGAAAATGAAAATTATAAAAAAGCATGCCGTCACACGACATCACATATTCTGGCCCAGGCCGTCAAACGCCTGTTCCCAAAAACCAAGCTCGCTATAGGGCCGGCTATAGCGGACGGCTTTTACTATGATTTTGACACGGAAGAAGCCTTCACGCCGGAAACGCTTGAAAGCCTTGAAAGCGAAATGAAAAAAATCATCAAGGAAAAGCTTGCGCTCGAACGTTTTGAGCTGGCCCGGGAAGACGCCATTGCGTTTATGGCCGAACGCGACGAGCCGTATAAAGTGGAACTGATCCGCGATCTGCCCGAAGACGCCGTCATCAGCTTCTACCGGCAGGGCGAGTTCGTTGACCTGTGTGCCGGTCCGCATCTGGACTCAACAGGCAGAGTCAAAGCCAACGCCATGAAGCTGACAAGCTGTACCGGCGCATATTGGCGCGGAGATTCCAGCAATAAGATGCTTCAGCGCATCTATGGCACCTGCTTCATGAAAAAAGATGAGCTGGACGCCTATCTGGAGCGTATTGAAGAAGCAAAACGGCGAGACCACAGAAAGCTGGGCCGCGAACTCGACCTTTTCGCACTGTTTGACGAAGGTCCCGGTTTTCCTTTCTTTTTCCCGAAAGGCATGGTCATCCGAAACGAACTGGAAAGCTATTGGCGCCAGCTCCATCAGGAATGCGGATATCAGGAAATCAAGACGCCGATCATACTCAACGAGGAGCTCTGGCATCGAAGCGGCCACTGGGACCATTATAAGGAAAATATGTACTTCACAAAAATCGACGACGGCGATTACGCCGTCAAGCCGATGAACTGTCCCGGCGGCATGCTGGCATATAAGCGGCGCATGTGGTCATATAAGGACCTGCCGATGCGCGTAGGCGAGCTTGGCCTTGTTCACCGCCACGAGCTGTCGGGAGCGCTCCACGGCCTTATGCGCGTACGCGCCTTCACGCAGGACGACGCCCATATTTTTATGACGGAAGAACAGACGCATGACGAAATCCTGGGTGTTATCACAAAGATAGACAAAGTCTATAAGCTCTTCGGGTTCAGTTACCATATCGAATTGTCGACCTGTCCGGAAGACTTCATCGGCAACGACGAAATGCGCACGTACAGCGAAAACATCCTCAAAGACGTACTGGATAAAAACGGGAAAGAATATGTTATAAATCCCGGAGACGGCGCGTTTTACGGCCCGAAGATCGATTTCCACCTGGAGGACGCCATCGGGCGCACCTGGCAATGCGGCACCATCCAGCTGGATTTCCAGATGCCGGAGCGTTTCGATCTGGAATACACCGGCACTGACGGGGCAAAGCACCGCCCGATCATGATACACACGGTGGCCTACGGTTCCATCGAACGCTTTATAGGAATCCTGACAGAGCACTTCGCCGGCGCTTTCCCGCTGTGGCTCGCGCCTGTGCAGGTCATGGTTCTGCCGATCACCGACCGAAGCCGTGATTACGCCGAGGCGGCCGCCGCCAAACTGAAAGACGCCGGGTTCAGGGTGGAAACTGATTTCAGGAGCGAGAAGATCGGCTACAAAATCCGCGAAGCCCAGCTGCAGAAAGTACCTTACATGCTGGTACTGGGCGACAAAGAAGCCGAAAACGGGACCGTAACGGTCAGAAAGCGCGCAGAGGGCGATCAGGGCGCTATGGATCTGGACGACTTCATCGCGGGCATTACGCAGGAAAAGATTTCGCGCACTTATTAAAACACTCAAAATCGGAGACGTCAACGGTTTACCGCCGTTGACGTTTTTTTCAGCATTTCCGGCAGCCGACAAAATTTACATCACATAACAGTAACTGCCCTTTCGTACAATATATGTACAGGCATACTGAATAATAGCGGTAATCTGCCTGAAACGCGGGTGAACCACCCGCCGCTTTAAGCAACTGGAATCAAACCTCTTGATGCCCATATGAAGGAGTCTTTATTTTGCATAATAAAAGAAAGCTCATCCTGTCGCTTACGGTCATCTTTATCATCAATATCATGATCATTTCCTTTATTCAGTGCGCGCAGAGCGCCTCCGCAGCCACTTACAGGAGAGGCTCGTCCGGTTCCGTCGTCACTAAGATACAGCAGCGGCTTTCGGACTGGGGTTATTACTTCGACAGCGTTGACGGGATATTCGGCAGCAGGACAGAAACCGCCGTCAAATATTTTCAGCGGAAAAACGATCTCGCTGTCGACGGGATCGTCGGCAAAAACACACTGGCCGCTATCGGCATCAACGAATCCGAGGGCGCGACCTCCCGGTCAAATGATATTGAGCTGCTCGCGCGCCTGATTTCGGCGGAGTCGTGCGGCGAACCATACAGCGGACAGGTCGCCGTCGGCGCCGTCGTCTTGAACCGGACAAAGCATCCGTCTTTCCCGAATACGATCTCGGGCGTCATTTATCAAAACGGCGCGTTCACGTGCCTTTCCGACGGGCAGTTTTACGCCGCCGTCTCCTCAAGCGCCTATAACGCGGCCCGGGACGCCATAAACGGCTGGGATCCCTCCGGCGGGGCTATCTATTATTTTAATCCGGCAACCGCCACAAGCAGCTGGATATGGTCCCGTCCTGTTTTATGTACGATCGGGAATCACCGGTTTTGTTCCTGAATGAAATCAAGCATGAACTAAAACGGCTGCCGCAATATGCGGCAGCCGTTTTGTTTATTCGTTTAATTAAATGCGTTCATTGCCTTGTCGATGCCGGAACTAACGATCAGTTCGGCGGCGTCCAGCGCTTTCCGGGCCGCATCATTTATCTCGGCCGCTTCTTTGTCTGTAAACGCGGAAAGGACCCAGTCGGCCATATCGTAATCCGCGTGCGGCGGTCCGCCGACGCCGATCCTTATTCTCGGGAAACTTTCACCGCCGCATTTTTTTATAACATCGGCCAGACCCTTCTGCCCGCCGGCGCTCCCGCTGCGGCGGATACGTATTTTGCCGATCGGCAAAGCCGTATCGTCTGAAATGACAATAATGCGTTCAAGCGGGACTTTGTAAAACCGCATTGCCTGCAAAACCGCGTCGCCGCTTAAATTCATATACGTTTGAGGTTTCATGAACAAGACCTTACAGCCGCCGAAATCGCCGACGGCCGTGAGCGCCTTGAACTTAAGACGGTTAATCCTGATTCCGGCGTCTTTCTCCAGACGGCCGGCCGCTATAAAGCCGGCATTATGTCGGGTACGCGCATATTTCACACCGGGATTGCCTAAAAAGACGACGATCCACGATACGGATCCGGACTTTTTCCAAAACAACATATCGCACCTGACTTAATCGTATTATCTGAAAAGCGTTGAAATTGAGACTTCCTCGTAAACGCGCTCTATAGCTTCGGCAAACAACGGCGCTGCGGAAAGGTATTTGATTTTTGAGCTCGGAACGTCACCGGGATACGGGATGGTATCAGTGAAAACAAGTTCCTTTATATAGCTGTCGTTAATCCTGCCTATCGCCTGACCGGAAAGGACGCCATGCGACGCACATGCATAAATGTCGTTGGCTTTCCCTATATCCACCAGCGCTTTCGCCGCCCCGCACAGGCTCCCGGCCGTATCGACCATATCGTCATATAAAATGACGTTTTTGCCCTCGACCGAGCCGATGATATTCATCACCTCGGACTGATTGGCCTTTTCGCGGCGCTTATCGATAATTGCAAGACCCACGCCCATTTTGTGCGCAAACGTACGTGCTCTGGATACCGAACCGACATCCGGGGAAACGACAACCACATCCTCTGAACCTTCGCCGAACTTTTTAAGGTAATACTCGGAAAAAAGCGGGCTGGCCAAAAGGTTATCAACCGGGATATCAAAAAAGCCCTGTATCTGCGAAGCGTGCAAATCCATCGTCAGAACACGGTCGGCGCCGGCCGAAGTGATCAAATTTGCAACGAGCTTAGCGGATATAGGGTCTCTTGCTTTTGCTTTTCTGTCCTGTCGTGCGTATCCGAAATACGGCACGACCGCCGTGATTCGGCCTGCTGACGCGCGTTTGCAGGCATCCACCATGATTAGAAGCTCCATCAGGTGGTCGTTGACAGGCCCGCACGTGGACTGGATGATGAAGACGTCCGAACCCCTTACGGATTCATAAAGCGACACTGAGATCTCGCCGTCTGAAAAGCTTGTGACATTCGAATCTCCAAGCCTGATGCCGATATAGCGGCAGATGCTTTCCGCCATAGGCTTATTGGCGTTACCTGCAAAAATTTTGATGTCTTTTCCATGTGAAACCAATGTTTTCCCCTTCTTTCGCAAATGACAGCTGTCGGTTTGACGGCTTCATTATAACAGATTTGTTTAAGAAAACAAACCGTTTGCCATTAATTTCTAACCGGACTGGTTTTTACCTGTTTTATGCCTCATTCCCTGCTCGTTCTGCACCGGTTTTGCCTTTGGAAATATATTGCCGAAGACGTCATATATTTTATTAAACCGGTAAATAGCCGCCATGCCGGCTAAACTGCCGCTGTCGGAGGAGATCACATGCTGCACATTCTAAGAAAACAGCCGCCGGAACTTGTACGCGCGGCAAAACGCGCAGGCGTTTCCTGTAAGGATATCTCCGGATCTCAGCTGCTGCTGGTATCGGGCGGTGCTTCCAAGGCTGTTTTACGCTGCTATGAAAAAAATAAAAACGGTATCTGGCGCTTTGTTGGAAAAATCGGCGCCGTCGGCGCCCATGTGGGTAAAAACGGCATCACGTTCGTGAAAAAGGAAGGGGACGGCTGTACGCCGTCCGGCTACTTTTCGCTCGGGCACGCGTTTGGCTGCAGGGAAAAACCGGATACAAAGATGATGTACCGGCACGTTACAAAAAACAGCTTCTGGGTGGACGATCCGAAATCAAATATCTATAATTCATGGGTTGAGGGTACAGATACGCGTGATTGGTCAAATGCGGAACGTTTATCGGACTATCCAGACAGCTACGCGTATGCCGTCGTCATTGAATACAATACATTAAACGTTTCTCCCGGAAAAGGCTCCGCCATATTCCTGCATTGCGGGTCGCGGCCGACCTCCGGCTGTATCGCCGTATCGGCGAACGACATACTTAAAATCCTGCGCTGGCTACATCCGGATAAGACGCCTGGGATATTGATTTGTAAACCCGCGCAAACGCTTGCAGCTGAAATAACATCCGAATAACAAAATAATATATTGACAGCAAATGCTTGAAGTGCTAAACTGTCCTTAGTTAGTTAAAGCTAACTAACTGTATATATAAATATTACATATTAAGGAGACCTTATGATGCCTCTTTCAATGGCCAAGCCTGGCGAAATCAACACTATCCTAAAAATCACCGGCAAAGACGACATCCGCCGCCATCTGGCGGAGATGGGTTTCGTCGTCGGATCGCATGTTGCAGTGATATCCGAGACAGGCGGCAACATGATCCTGCAGGTAAAGGGCTGCCGGTTTGCGCTGGATAAAACAATGGTCAATCGCATCATGATTTGAAAGGCCGATCAGCACCTCAGCAACGATTATTTCTGTGTCGTCACAACTTTTATACCGCTTATTTTCGATCTCTCCACACCCGCACTCCTTCATCCTTTTCCTACTCTTTTGTGATGACCGTTTACATTGAAGTGGCTTTTTTGCAGGTCACAAAAAAGGCAGCCTCACTGAAACGTGCGGTTGCCTTTGTTCGTTAAACTCATACTAATCACAAGTAGAAAACGTTGAAAGCTGACGAAGTTATTTTTTTGCCTATCGGACTCTTTCGACGCAGTAATACTGATGTATTTCAAGGAGTAAGCGTTCGATAGACAGGTAAAGAACGAGCCAGATACAAAGGTTTCTATTTGTGTTTTGTATCAATAGCGATTGTCATAGATGCGGGTGGATTTCTTCTCACTGCGCGGCAGGTCGCCGATCTCCACAGGTTTTATGACGGCCGTTATGCCGATTTTTGTTTTAAACTCACGCTTAAGCTCATGCTCCACCTGCTTCTTATCGGTGCCCGGCACCATTTCCACAAAAAGCGTCAGGATGTCTTTTCCGTTCAAGTGGTCGATCATTACCTGGTACTCGCTCGACACATCTTTGATCGTCTTTAAAAGCTCGTCGATCAGACTGGGGAAAATGATCGTGCCTTTGACCTTGACCATATCATCCGTACGTCCCAGAATCGTACCGATACGCGGATACGACGAACCGCAGGAACATTTTTCCGGTATGATACGGGTTAAATCGTGCGTCCGGTAGCGGATGAGCGGCGCGCCCTCTTTTTTGAGCGTCGTTATGACGAGTTCGCCTTTCTCGCCGTCGGGCAGCAGCCGGCCGGTTTTCGGGTCGATGATCTCAAAGTATACATAGTCGTCCCAGTAATGCATGTGCGGTTCCATCTGACAGTTGATGCCGATACCGGGACCGTATATCTCCGTCAGGCCGTAGATATCATATAATTGCACGCCCAGCTCGTCGGCAATGCGCCGGCGCATTTTTTCGCCCCACCTCTCGGAACCGATCACGCCTTTTTTAAGATGGATCTTATCTTTAATACCGCGCTTATCGATCTCCTCGGCCAGAAGCAGCGCGTAAGACGACGTTGCGCATAAAACGGTGCTTTTCAGGTCCTGCATCATTTTAAGCTGCTTATCCGTGTTTCCGGGCCCCATCGGTATCGCCATGGCCCCGATACGCTCGACGCCGGCCTGGAACCCGATCCCGGCCGTCCACAAGCCATAGCCGGGCGTAATGTGTACCCGGTCACTTTTGGTTATTCCGGCCATTTCGTAACAACGCGCAAACATGACCGCCCAGTCTTCAACGTCCCGCTTCGTGTACGGTATAATAACGGGCGTACCGGTTGTGCCGGAGGAGGAGTGGATACGAATGATGTCTTCGTCCGGGACGGCCTGAAGGCCCAGGGGATACGCATCGCGCAGATCTTCCTTTGAGGTAAAGGGCAGCTTTTCAAAATCCTGCTGCGTCTTGATCTCCGATACATCGAGGTCTCCGAATTTTTTCTTATAGAAACCGTTGATGCTCATCAGGCGCTTCAGCTGTGCTTTTATCAGATCGAATTGTTCTTTTTTCATTATCATTGGAAGTTGCCCCTCTCTTACTGTTACCGCGCGGTCTTGGCGCCGGCGGCCAGCGCTTTCAGGTTCATTTCGATAAAGCGCGGATCAATCCGATCCCGGACGGCCTTTTCAAGCTCTGACACAGGAATCCCCAACATGCCGGACTCGGACGCCGCCCCCAAAAGCGCAACATTGAGCACTTTGGCGGAGCCGCATTCCGCGCAGACGCCGTCGCCGTCAACGACAATGAGCTTTTTTACATGACGGCGCAGATAGTTAAGCGCTTCCGTTCCGTCGTAATCCGAACCCGCAAGCGACGCGGTGACGGGTTTGACGGCCTTTTTGCTGACGACCACAACGCCGCCTTCCTTCAGGTACGGCAGGCACCGCACGGCTTCCGCCGGCTCAAATCCGATAATGACGCCGGCTTGGCGCTTCGGAACCATCGGTGAGAAAACGGCGTCTCCGAACCGTACATGGCTGACAACACAGCCGCCGCGCTGCGCCATACCGATCGTTTCGGCGGTACGCACATGCTGTCCGCGGTTTTGCGCGCACAGCGCAATGAGTTTGGAGGCCAATACGGTCCCCTGGCCGCCGACGCCGGCCAGAATGATGTTGCTGTTCATATCACTGCCCTCCCTTTATCGCGTTCGTCGGGCATATTTGAGCGCAGACGGAGCAGCCGTAGCAGAGCGATGGCTCGATAAACGCCTTTTTTCCTTCAAACGATATGGCGGGGCATCCGAGTTCCCGAATGCACTTTTTGCAGCCGATACACAGCGTCTCGTCCACTTTGTATAACGGGTCCGGTTTTCTCAGCGCGATGCAGGGCGCTTCAAAGACGACGGCGGAGACGCCCTTGTGCGCAGCGGCTTTTCTGACCGCCGCAACGGACGCGTCCAAATTAAACGGATCGGCAACGATGACTTCCCCGATACCGACAGCCTTCAGGATGTCGGGGATGCTGATTTTCGGCATCGTCTTGCCCATCATCGTCCGGCCCGTACCGGGATGCGGCTGCTGGCCGGTCATGGCCGTCGTCGAATTATCCAGCACGATGAGCGTAATATCGCAGTCGTTATATACGGCGTTGACGACGCCGGTGATACCGGATGCGAAAAACGTGGAGTCTCCGATAAAAGCGAAGCTCTTGACGTCCGGCTCCGCCCGTTTTAGCCCTTGCGCAATCGTGACGTCCGCGCCCATACACAGGCAGGTGTCCACCATATCCAGCGGCATAGCGTTGCCGAGCGTATAACATCCGATATCGCCGGCATATACCGCCCTCTGGCCCTTCATAGCCTGCTTGACGGCATAAAACGACCCCCGGTGCGGACAGCCGGCGCACAGGACGGGCGGCCGTTCCGGCAAAGGCGGCAGTTCACTGTCGGCAGGCGGCATGGGCAGCCGTAAAAAATTATTCACAGCCGCTTTTACGGATTCTACGCTGTTTTCGCCGGCCTGCCGCGCGTCGCCGCTCAGCTTGCCTCTTATACGCACGTCCAGATGGTATTTACCGCAGATGTATACGAGCTCGCGTTCGATAACAGGGTCGAGCTCCTCGAGCACCAGGACCTCTTCGAGCCCGTCGAGAAACTTAAGCGCCAGCCTTTCCGGGAAGGGATGCGGCGTGGAAACTTTAAATAGCTTCAGCTGCATATCGCCCAGCGCCTCACGCAGGTATTCCCAGCTGATGCCGCCGGCGGCGATACCCTTTTTGCCGCTTCCGGTAACCGTATTTAATTCATAATACGACAGGCGGTCGCCCAAAACGGGATTGCGCCGCTCTATTTTCAAGTGGTTCTCATAAGACGCCCTCGGGAAAATGACCCACTTGGCGTCTTTTTCAAAACCGTCGATCTCATGCTTCGTCCGGACATCCGCCACCTCCATGGACGCGCAGCCGTGGCAGACGCGCGTCGTCGGGCGGAGCAGAACGGGCGTGCCGTATTCCTCGGACAGCTCAAAGGCGTCTTTTATCATCGCATACGCCTCTTCGGGCGACGACGGGTCAAACACCGGCAGCTTGGAAAACCGGGCAAAGTGGCGCGTATCCTGCTCGGTCTGTGATGAGATCGGGCCGGGATCGTCCGCCACGACGACAACCATGCCGCCCTTTACGCCGACATAACTGAGACTCATGACAGGGTCTGACGCAACGTTGAGTCCTACCTGTTTCATTGTGACAAGCGTACGCGCGCCCGCATAGGAAGCGCCTGCGGCCACTTCCATGGCGGCCTTTTCGTTGACGGACCACTCCACATAGATGCTGCCGTCGTTTTCCCGGGCAACTGTTTCGAGAATCTCTGTCGACGGCGTGCCCGGATATCCGCACACCAGATTGACGCCGGCGTGTATGGCGCCCAGCGCGATTGCCTCATTTCCCATTAAAAACTTCTTCAACAACTCACCTCATAAAAAATCCGCCTATAGTAAACGCAGATTATGTCGCATTGGAAAGTATTTATGCAGGGTATTATATCACTTCTTAAGTGTTTATGTTATAATAATCAAACAAAATAATCCAGTTTATTATTCTTGTAGTTTGATAAAACCTGGGGGGTTCATGCTATGTATTGCAACAAATGCGGTAAGAGTAATCCGGACGGCAGCCGCTTCTGCATCGGATGCGGCGCACCGATGAATATGCAGCAATTCCCACAACATCCTACGTCCGGCATTTCGTACAATTATCCGCAGCAGTCCGCAGCATATCAGGCGACACAGCGGATGCGGACACGCCAGTCCGGCAGCAGGCGGCGCGGACGCGTCGCCGCCGCCATACTCGCAACGGCAATGGCGGTAATTTTTATTGTCGGAGCGGGACTTATTATCAGTTCAAGCATACAAAACAACCGCCTTGACGTCGTCGAATTATCCGAAGCACCGCCCGAGGACTGTCTGACGTCACTGTATCAACTAACCGCTGGGGAGAAAGCGGCGCAGGAGCCGTACACCTTCTCCTGCGATGTCGGCGATATAGAGCTCAACGGCGGCGATATACTTGTCGTCGGTATCGGTCTTTCTTATGTGGAGGACGCTGACGGCAACGAGACATTATCGTATCTGCCGCTCGAGGCCGAAGTCAGGGACGGCGTAGCTTCAGCAACTTTTATCCCCGCCGATTATCTTGACGCTAAAAACGCCATCCGCAGCGCGGGCGATGGTTCCCGCCGCATTGTGGAAGGCTTATGTCTGGGATTGTTTTATAACCACACCTATCAATTTTCGGGAGATAACAGCAAGCCCGGCCATTTCCGCCTCATTGTCTCATCCAGCTCTATTAAGTACGGACTGATGAACGCGGACATCGCCAAAGGCGTCCTTACCGACCTTGAAAACGCTTATCAGTATTACATAGACGAAGGCTACAGCTTCAAGCCGCGAACAAACTGGCCGATGGACGTAAAGCTAATGAACCTTGGGGATATGAGCGGCGAGTACGTGCCGATAAAGACGCTTAATTACAGCACGATCTCCCTCAACATGATGAATTTCTCAAAAATAGGCGACGGCGGCATCAACTATTACAAGGTCGGCAATTGCTTCCCGCTGGTGGTCCACGAGATGGGCCATTTCATGCAGCACTGCTACACCACGCTGGCGTTTAACTGCACCTGGACCGACGAGGCCGCTTCCACCTATTACGAATGGAAGACCGGCGGCGATGTCAGTGAGGTCGTCAACGGCAACCGCTTGAAGACGCTCGACGGTGTGTACCCGTGGGCCTCCACTATCGACCATGGCTACGCGCGCATGCCGCTGTTTCAGTATCTGGAGGAATACATAAACCCCGGATTTATCCACAGCCTCTATACCGGCACCAGTCGCGGCTATGGCACATATCTGCAGTGGTGCGACGCTGTCACAGATATTTGCGGGTCTCCATCCGGTTATGCCGCCGACTATTACCACAAATTGCTCACCGGTAAGCTCGCATATACCAACACTGCGGGCATCATATATGGCTGGCTGACGAACAACCCAACCGAAGACGAACGGCAGCTCGGCACAGCGGCAAATCTCAAGCTACCGTCTTCCGGGACAAGCCTGGATACGCTTTTCCCGAATGGTGCGGAACATCTGAAGCTGGCGGAATACACGGTCACGGCCTACCAATACGGGCCGCAGTTTTTGGCGCTCAACGTCGCGTCCGGTGCAATTCCCGACGGGACCAAGCTGTGGGTGTACGGCTCCGGCAGCTGCGATGTCAGCGCTTACTGCATCAAAGGCAGCAATATAACCATAATATCCGGCGATGGAACTACTGTCGATCTCAATAATTTCGCTTCTAAAACAGCCGACGGTTATATCTATCTCATTCAGCTCGTAGGCCTGCACGAGGGCAGCTACTTCTCTGTCGACAACGAGGAATACACGCTTACCGTTATGCTGTACAATGACGGCGCCGTACAGCCGACGCCGAGCACGAGCCCCGACGGCCCGACGGATAATGCGTCGGACGGCTCACCGTCCGCTTCACCCGATACGGAGCCATCGCCAAGCGCCCCTGAAGACCCCTGCGCAGACGCCATGCCGGAGGTCGCAGCCGTAACCTTTGACCGGTTTGACGACCCCACGCCCAACGCCCGTTCGGGCAGTATATGCACCGCGCCGAATATGCGCATCGATGCGTTCAACATTATCGGCGGACGTCTCGTGGAACCGGATGTGTCCAACAATGTAAACGAGACTTTTACTTATACTAACAACGGATATTGCAACGCGGGCGAAGCGATCGGGCTGCAGATGGTCGCCAGTGCGCGTGACCGCGAGCACGACAGCATTGAATACAACATTTTGGAAAACCAGCTGACCATGCGGATCACATTTTACGATAAAGACGGCAAAGTGATCGGCACACCTCTTGAACAGGCTTCACCGAAGGACGGCAAGGAACATACGATCAGCGATTCAATCAGCGCCGTCGTTCCGGAAAACGCAATGTCTGTCAATATAATGGGCTACTTCAATCATAGATACGGCTCATACGGCGATTATCACAGCGCATCCGTCGGTATCAATATTGATTTTATTGTTACCGATTACGACATCAGCGCATCGGCAGTGGGCTGATGCTTCCACACGGAAAGATAAACGGCGCAGTTTTTTCTGCGCCGTTTTTTGCATTCGACGTATATTTTGCAGTTATACGTTGTAGGTTTTTTGCCGTTGTGTTATAATCATGTCAAAATTTAACTTACCAGAAAGAAAGGCTTCATTTAATGAAAAAATTAGATAAGCTCGACGCTCAGCCTATTCACAAAAAAGGTCTGCGCCGTTATTTCAGCAACCTCCGATCCGATAAGGATTTCAGCCTTTTCCTTTTTGCGGGACTTTTTGGCGGCATCGCAACCGGCATCTTCATGACCATATTCAACAACTACTTAAGCGACATTTTCAACCTGACGGCCGACGGCAGAGGCCTTGTGGAATTTCCAAGGGAATTACCCGGTGTTTTAATCGTATTTGTTTTGGCGTTTTTGGCGTTTTTAGGCGACATCCGGATAATTTTCGTCGGCACACTGGCCGCCGCCGCGGGTTTGCTTGGATTAGGCGTACTTTCCCCCACGTTTGGAACGATGCTCATATGGATGATGGTGTTCAGTATGGGCCAGCATATTATGTTCACGATCACTCCGGCTATCGGCATGTCGCTGTCGGACAGGGCGGAACACGGTGTGCGTCTGGGCCGGATCAGCGCATACACGATCACCGGGATGCTCATTGCGTACGCAATCGTCTGGCTGGGGTTTAAATACCTGAATTTTACATATGGTTTTGCTTTTATTATCGCAACTGTTTTCATGTTGTTTTCAGCGGTTTTTGTTTTTTTCATGCATCCCAGAAAACCGGAGAAGAGAAAGATCCGCTTTGTCTTTAAAAAAGAGTTCAGGCTCTTCTACGCGCTAAGCGTTGTAAACGGAGCGAGAAAGCAGATTTTCCTGACTTTCGCGCCGTGGGTGCTCATCCGGATGTTCCAGATGGACGCGTCGACGTTTGCCATATTGGGCGTAGTCGTGGCGGCTGTCAGCATCCTCACGAGAAAGCTCGTCGGTAAAGCTATCGATATCAAAGGAGAGCGGTTTATCCTGACGCTGGAAGCCGTCATACTGGTTGCTGTCTGCATCGGATATGCGTATGCCGCCGAACTCTTCACAGCTGGCGTCGCCATCGTGATTATCGCCGGCTGTTATGTCCTGGATAATTCCATGAGTTCCGTGGAAATGGCCCGGTCGACATATGTGCAGAAAATAGCAAAGGACCCCGCCGACGTCACCCCGACCATTTCAACAGGGATCAGCATTGACCATGTCGTAGCAATGTCCATACCGTATTTCGGCGGCCTCTTATGGGCGGCCGTCGGATATCAGTATGTCTTTCTGGCAGCGGCCGCTATTGCGCTTATCAATCTTATTCTGTCACGAAGAATTAAAGTGTAGTATACAAGGAGGAAATTATGGATTTTTTAAAGCTTGCCGAAAAGAGATATTCCGTCCGCAAATACAGCGACCGGCCGGTTGAAAAGGATAAGATGGCGATTATCCTGAAAGCCGGTCAGATCGCGCCGACCGCCAAAAACTTTCAGCCCCAGCAGATATTCGTCATGCAAAGCGCGGATGCGCTCGAAAAACTGAACCGGTGCTCACGGTGTATATACGGCGCGCCGGCGGCGATTCTCGTCTGTTATGACAAAAACACCAGCTGGAAACGGCCGTTTGACAATAAGGATCACGGTGAAATTGACGCAAGCATCATCTGTTCACATATGATGCTCGAGGCGGAAGAACTCGGTCTCGGAACCGTCTGGGTCTGTTACTTCGATCCGGCGGCCGTTGTCAAAGAATTCAATCTGCCTGAAAACCTCGTACCGTCGAGCATCCTGCCGCTTGGGTATCCGGCTGATGACGCGGAACCCGGGCCGCTGCACGCGCAGAGGAAGCCCCTCGAGGATACGGTCCGTTTTATCTGATTGGGGTGGATCGCATAAGGAAAAAGCAGCGTTATATAAAAACATTCCCAAGCGTGTTCAGAAAACCGATGATCGGCATCGGATTAGCCGTACAAAGGCGTCACGGCGTATTTGTACGGCTGTTTTTACATTCCCGTCAACAACGCCCCAAACGGTCAGGCTGGTTTTTTACACAATTGACACCCGGGCTCAGGCATTAAATAGGATATTGCTGCACTGTCAGAAATTACATTCCGCCAATTATCTATTGAATTTATTTAAGGTGGCATAATACATCAAAATTCTCGCGCGCTGCCCTATATCCTGTAATTGTCAGCAAGTACGTTTAAATTCTGTATCCGTATGCATGGGAGTATCTTATGAAGCATTATTTTTCACGTCTGATCATATTTTTACTGATGTTCGTCCTGCTCGTTTCTTCCATCGGCGCAGCCGCCGCCGGCGCCGGTTATTCGAATATCTCGGGCCATTGGGCCGAAGAAACACTGGAAAAGGCCGTAAATGAAGGTCATCTTGAGGGCAGCGGCAGCAGCCTCGATCCTGACGGTCCGCTCACGGGCGCCGAGATGGTATCCATCCTCACACGCGTGTTTTCATCTGAAGAGCGCGCAGATCTTTCGGAAATAGCGGGCATCTGTCCGGACGACTGGTATTACGACGCGGCGTCAAAGGCCGTTGCGTTGGGCATCATCACACCGGAAAACAACCACCTGGATTTAAGCGATCCCATCTCAAGACACGACGCTTTCGTTTGTCTGGCCGAAGCCTTTCAGCTCGTCTGTCCGGCGCAGGATACGTCCGTCCTTCTCGGCTTTTCCGACGGGCATATTCTTACGGGCGTATTCCGTCCGGCTGTGGCCGCGCTCGTGGCCGGCGGCTATATTGAGGGCTACGGGGGCGCTCTACATATAAATGACCGTATGACGCGCGCCGAATTCGTTACGGTCCTGTATAAAATCGCCTCGGATTATTTAGACGCCGGCAGCGTTGTTTCAGGCGATGGCAATATTGTCGTTTCGGGCGACGCCAGTCTGAGCGGTATGGATTTTGACGGCAGCGTATTTTTTGACTGTTCATCTTCAGATATCCTTTTACGAAATGTTTCAGCTCCCGCCATCGTTATACGCAGCGCACTTTTAAACCTGCTTACCCTTAATTCCTGCCAAATCGGCCGGGTCATCATTGCCGCCGGAAGCGGCGACTTGAACTTTGCGCCGAACGCCGCCAATGACATCAAAACGGTTGTCGTCGGTACCGGAAGCGGCAAAATCTATCTCGGCGGCAGTATATCCGATGTTGAGATCACCGGAGATAACAGAGACGTCGTCATCAACAGCTCCGTCAACAGCCTCACTGTCAGCGGCAGCGGCAATCGGATCCTCATAAACCCGGGGGTCACCGTCGCCAGCTTGAAAATACTCACTACCGCCGCCGGCAATACAATAACGGTCAACGGCTACTGCGGTCAGTGCGATCTTTACGGGCCGGATACAACCGTTGGCGGCTACGGCAACGTCAGGATGCTTACCGACAACGCCGAGGACAGCAAGATATCAGTCAATGCGTCTGATATAACCGTCAATGAGAATTATGGCCTTAACGGTGTTTCAGTCGCGTTGTCCGCCCCGGATGATCTGCCGTCTTATGAGATGCTGGAAGCATCCGTCAGAATCGACGCGTCCGACAAAGACATATACTGCACGGGACGTTGGTACCTTAACGATACGCTGATATCGAGCAGTGAAATAGATCTCGGCAAGACGGACACTGCTTTATTGAGCTTTGACGCAACCGATTACCGCAGCGAGCTTCCGGTTACGGCCACGCTGAAATTCATTCTCAGTTACAGCAGTCCCGAAGGCATTTATCAGGAAATCCGCACCGAAAAAAGCCTGACGCTTGAAAGCCGGAACAAATTCAGCGCGCAGGAAGTGCTGTCTCTTGTCAAGACCGGCTACAAGGGCGACTACACGCTCGCCTGGGCGGAATCCAATGACTTTGAGAGCATTTTAAAGGAAGAATGGGTCAATCTTAAAGGCTATTCCAGCGAAACGGACTATTTGGTCTGGGTTAGTATCGCTTATCAGCGTGTCAACGTCTTTACCGGCTCAGCCGGCCGCTGGAAGCTGGAAAAGACCTTTATAGTCGGCACAGGCGCGCCCGGCCACGCAACGCCGACAGGCGTTTTCAGCATCCTGGCTAAAAGGCCGGTCGGCTGGACGACAAAACAATATACGGTTAAGCCGCTCATCAACTTCTACAGCTCGGCATACGCCTTTCATTCAAGACTTTATTACCCCGGAACGACGACTGTCAGCGACGCGCGGATCGGTTTTCCGATCAGCCACGGCTGCGTCCGTATGTACGACGAAGACGTCGCCTATATGTACAATACGGTGCCGGTCGACACGACCGTCGTAATCTACTAACCATACGTATTTATACTGATACAAGCTAAAAACTCTTCGGAGCCGTCGGTTCCGAAGAGTTTTTCTTTATGTCCTTTTATTATATGTCAGGTGCAGTTGAAGAGATTCGTGCTCAAATATTTTTCTCCTCTGTCGGCAAACAGGACGACAACGACGCCCGCGTCGATTTCCCGGATCGTCTCCAATGCCGCAAGCATTGCAGCACCGCTCGACATTCCAACGAAGATGCCTTCCTGATGGACGATCTGTCTTGCCATATCAAACGCGTTCTCGGATTCTATCATGACGCAACGGTCAATCTTTGAAGGATCGTAGATTTCCGGCACTATGGCTTCCTGCATGTTTTTAAGTCCCTGGATATAATGATTCCTGACAGGCTGCGCCTCAACGATTTTTATATCCGGGTTTTTATTTTTAAGCCCCATACCAACGCCCATAATCGTTCCGGATGTGCCGATAGCGGAGACGACATGCGTCACGCGGCCGCCGGTCTCATCCCATATCTCGTTAGCCGTTGTGTAATAATGTGCGAGCTTGTTGTATTCGTTTGAAAACTGATTGGGCATAAAGTACTTGTCGGGATTGTCCCGGACAAGCTGATGCGCTTTCCGGATAGCGCCATCCGTCCCCTGGTTCGGGTCGGTCAGGGTGATTTTTCCCCCGAAGGCTTCGATCATCTTCCGCCGTTCGACGGAAACGGCTTCGCTCATAACGATCTCAACGTCATAACCTTTGACGGCTCCAATCATCGCAAGACCTATCCCCGTATTTCCCGACGTTGGCTCGATGATCGTTTTACCTTTAATAAGCGCGCCGTCTTCTTCCGCCTGCTCTATCATCTTTAACGCGATCCTGTCTTTTATGCTGCCGGTCGGATTGAATCCCTCAAGCTTAGCGTACAGCGGTATCTCCGGTTTCGGGTTAAGCCTGTTGATCCGGACAAGCGGCGTATGCCCGATTGCCCCAAGTATATTGTCATACATATTCGTCACCCTTTCAATCTACTATACTATACTCTTCAAGGCTGTAAGGTTGCAAGAAAAACATATTTAATTTTCATGCGTTTTCTAACTTGTATTCACGTCGGTTTTACGGGCTGAAAGGTTTCGTATCAGCCTGATAACAGCTTAAAAAATACGGGAGAAATAAATTGTTTAATGACAACAGTTGACAAAGCGGTAACATTTCGGTTACAATTTGTTAATCTTTTTCATATAATATGCATATTAATGTTATATGGAGGTGAGCGTTTGAAAAAGATAAAGAGAATAACCGTCCTGGTTATGGCGGTGTCGCTTCTGACTGCCGTCGTACGTTTCAACGTTTCCGCCGCGTCGATAGCCTGCGGAGCATCTGCCGTTTCCTCGGTGGCGCTGAATGTCCGGACTGAAGCCGGAACAACAGCCCCGATCACAGCAACGCTTTATGAGGACGATATCGCGGTCGTTTTGGATGTCGTCGACAGCACCTGGTATCATATCAATTACAACGGAACCGTCGGTTATGTGGCGGCGATGTACATGTCGGAGCTATCGACGGCCGAAAATTTCAGCGCAACGGGAACGCTTGTCGGAGAAAATGTCCGAATGCGAAGCACGCCGTCTACATCCGGCAGCATCCTTGGTACATATCCCATAGGGACCGTCCTGCATGTCGTTGGTATAAACAACGGCTGGTACAAGGTCAGCTACACGGGCATAACAGGATATATCCGATCTGATTTTATTAACATTACGTCTGAAGGCGACTCGATAATACCCGAAAACGAACCGTCGCCGGTTAGACAGCAGATCGCCGATTACGCACTGCAGTTCGTCGGTTATCGGTATGTCTACGGCGCGAGTTCCCCCTCGGTCGGGTTTGACTGTTCCGGTTTTACCTACTACATATACGGCAAGTTCGGCTACGCCTTGTCAAGGAGAGCTTCACAGCAGTACAGCAACAACGGCATCAGCGTCTCAAAAGCTCAGCTGCAGTCCGGAGATCTCGTATTCTTTTCATCCAACGGCGGTATATCTGTCACGCATGTCGGTTTATACATCGGGAACGGTCAGTTCGTGCATGCCTCAACTTCATCGACAGGCGTTATCATCAGCAGTCTCGACAGTACATACTATACACGCGTGTGGTACGGCGCCAAGCGGATCGTCTGAACATCCGCAGTATTTAAGTCAACACACAGAAAGGCCCCGACGACTCGGGGCCTTCTTTTTACATAATAGCAATTGAAAACAGTCGTTTTTAACGTTAAAATAGTGTTATGCGCATGTAAGCGAGCGCTTGAGCGAAAGAATCAGGCGCATAGGAGGTTTTCATGAATACCGAAACACGATTAACGGTCCGATACGCCGAAACAGATCAAATGGGCATCGTCCATCACGCCAATTATCCAATCTGGTTTGAAGCCGGACGAACGGATTTCATCAAGCAAACTGGCATCACATATTCCGAAATGGAGGCCAAAGGCGTCCAACTGCCGCTTTATGAGGTAACCTGCAGATTCAAGCGTCCGGCAAGATATGAAGACGAAATCACTGTTATAACTAAATTGAAGCACTTGTCACGGGTACGGCTAATACTGTCTTATGAGGTCGTCATTACAAAAACAAAAACCCTTCTGGCCACCGGTGAAACGCTGCATGCGTTTACCGACAGTGCGCTCAAGCCCGTCAACATGGAGCGGACCGCGCCTGAAATCTTCGCTTTATTGCAGGCGGTCGCCGACAACTGACGAAACTTTTTATAAAGCCAATTATCAAACGCAGAACCTTAAACTCAATGACGGATGGTAAATCAAATGGAAATCAAAACGGTATCTCTTATCGGCCTCGGCGCACTCGGCATATTGTTCGGACAGCAGATCGCTTCACAAACGGCGCCGGGAACGCTTAAAATCATAGCCGACCGCGACAGGATCGGCCGGTATGCGCGCGACGGCGTTTTCACTAACGGCGTCCGCTTTCCGTTTCATTACGTTGCGCCGGACGATAAAAGCGTTCCGGCCGATCTTATCATCATAGCTGTTAAAATGAACGGTCTGGACGACGCCATAAAGGCTGTATATAACCACGTAGGCCCCGATACGATCATCTTGTCCCTGCTCAACGGGATCAGCAGCGAATCCCTGATCGGACAGGCGTACGGGCCGGAAAAAGTCCTGCTCTGCGTAGCGCAGGGCATGGATGCCGTCAAAGTCGGAAACAGACTGACGTATCACCATGTGGGTCAGCTCAGCTTCGGCGACGTTCAGCCGGGTCCACCGTCTGAAAAGGTCAGAGCCGTCGAGCGTTTCTTTTTAAAAACAGGGATCCCGCATGAAGTTGTTCAGGACATGCCAAGAAGACAGTGGAGCAAGTTTATGATCAATGTCGGCGCTAACCAGACGACCGCCGTTTTCCGGTGTAACTACGGGGGCATCCAGGAAGGCGGAAAATACCGGGACACCATGATTGCGGCAATGCGGGAAGCCGCCGTCCTTTCCAGAAAGGAGCATATCGATCTGACACAGGAGGACCTGGACTACTGGCTCCGCGTCATTGACGGCCTCAATCCTAAAGGAAAGACCTCAATGCAGCAGGATGTTGAAGCCGGACGGCTTACCGAAGTCGAGCTGTTTGCAGGCACGGTTTTATCTCTGGGCAAAAAACACGGGGTCTCCTGTCCCGTCAACCAGATGCTTTATGATAAAATCAAATCGATCGAGATGAACTATAAAGCCTGACCGGCCGCCCAGGACAAACGTACATTGATAAGAAAACAGCCTCCTGTCGTATGTTTAATACAACAGGAGATTGCAGTCATTCGAGAAGGCCTCAGGTGCAGCATTTTCGACAAATTGAGGGGGCGGCTAAACCGCCCCCTTTTTCATATTCCTGCTTTACAGCCCGAGATAGGCTTTCTTGACGTAGTCGTTCTCAAGCAGGTCGCAGCATGGGCCGTTCAGCGCGACGCTGCCGTTTTCAAGGACATACGCCCGATCGGCGATTTCAAGCGTCTGTTTGACGTTCTGCTCAACTAAAAGAACCGTTATACCCTGTTCCCTCAGTCTTTTCACAATATTGAACACTTCCGTCACGATGATCGGCGCCAGTCCGTACGACAACTCGTCGAACAAGCACATCTTCGGGTTTGACATAAGGCCGCGTGCCATAGCGAGCATCTGTTTTTCGCCGCCGCTGAGTGTTGATGCCAGTTGTTTCTGCCGTTCTTTGAGCATTGGAAAAAGCTCAAAAACGCGTTCCATTGACTCTTTTCTCATCTTCCACATGCTCTTTGGATAAGAACCCATTTCAAGGTTTTCTTTTATGGACATATCGGGAAACAGGCGGCCGCCCTCGGGCAGGTACGCGATTCCTTTTTCCATGATGCTGTGACTCGGGACGCCGTCGAGCGCCTTATCCATGAATTTCATATGGCCCGACGTAGGTTTGACAAGTCCCGTAATCGAATTGAGGAGCGTCGTCTTGCCCGCGCCGTTGGCACCGAGCAGCGCCACGATCTCGGCCTCCTCCACCTTCAGGGATACGTCCCACAAAGCCTGTACGTTGCCGTAGAAGACGTTCAGTTTTTCTATTTCAAGCATCGTCATGTCAACACTCTCCTAAGTATACTTCGATGACCGTCCTGCTTGTGGATATCTCCTGAGGCGTCCCCTCGGCAATTTTGGCCCCGTGATGGAGGACAATGATACGGTCGCAGATATTCATGATCGCTTTCATGACATGCTCGATCATGATAATTGTGATCCCGGATTTACGGATTTTTGTGACAAGCTCCATCGCCTCGGTGACCTCGGACGGGTTGAGTCCTGCCATCATCTCGTCGAGCATCAGAAGCGTCGGTTTCGTGGCAAGTGCACGGGCAACCTCGAGGCGCTTTTGATACGCCAGCGGGATATCCGGCACCATCTTGTCGCGCAGCTCCGTCAGGCCGACGAAATCGAGGACCTCATCCACGGTCTTCTGAGCCTCGGCTGTTGATTGTCCTTTTTGCCCGAACAGCGCGCCCATCAGCACATTCTGGCATACCGGCATACCGGCGAAATTCTTTGCGGCCTGGAACGACCGTCCGATACCGAGGCGGCAGATCTTATTCGGCTTCATACCGCTGATCTTTTTTCCGTTGTATACGACGGTGCCGGAATCCATCTGGTATGCGCCCGATATCAAATTGAAAAGCGTCGTTTTACCCGCGCCGTTAGGGCCGATCAGGCCCAGGATTTCTCCCTCTTCCACAAAGAAGTCGACCTTCGATACGGCTTTAAGGCCGCCGAACGCCTTGCTTACACCCGTTGCTTCAAGCATTGGCATCGTCGGTAACCTCCCCCTTTTTGGAATCGCCTTTTTTCGAAAAGTTTTTAATTCTCTCGTAAACCCCAACAATTCCCGATGGCATAAACAAGATTGCCAAAATCATGATACCGCCGAAAATAATCATATAAACCTGCGGCATTTCCGTAACTAGATTATACTGCAATATCGCAAATACGATTGCGCCGATAATCGGCCCCAAGAAAGTTTTTATACCGCCGAATACGCACATCAAAACCGGCAGGAACGAAAACATCATGTTAAATGCGCTGGTGGGGTCTATATGGTTGAGCATCGTTGCCCTTACAGCGCCTACAGTACCCATCAAAAAGGCGGTAATTGCGAATCCAAAGACCTTCGTCTTGGTTGTATGGATGCCAATATGTGAAGCCGCGTCTTCGGACTCTCCGATTCCGGTAAGCGCCATTCCAAACCGTGTCCGCTTGACGATAACCACAACAACCAGAGCAATCGCGACCATAACGAGCATTGCGTAAAACGCCGCCTCCGGGCCAAAATTATGAACGTTCAGCCCGCGCTTTCTTACTACCATTATCTCATACCATGTCATAACAGCTTTTACAAGCTCTACAAGACAAAACGTGAAAATCGTAAAGTATACGCCTCGAAGACGGAGTGTAATGGAGCCGATGAGCGCTGCAAGCGCAAAGCTCACTATACCTCCGAAAAGCATGAGTACCGGAAGCGGGAAACTGTTGCTCAAAAATCCGGAGGCGTAATACCCTAAGCCTACAAACGCGCCGGACGCCAATGAAATATACCCCGTAGGGCCTGAAAACATGTTCCAGGATACCGCCATGACGATATACATCATTATTGTAGAAGACAATGTAATTGTGTAGGTCGACCCGAATAACGGCACAAACGCAAAGAAAATGACAGCTATGGCAACGACAATATATTGAAGTTCTTTTCTAAGGTTAAAATTCTTAATCATCGCTACCTCCCCAAAAGGCCCTTCGGCCTCAGCAAAAGCAAAATAATGATCATCAGGTAATACGCCACGGTGACGAGGCTTGTATCAATAAAGCTGACAGCCTGCCCCACAAGGCCTATCAGTACGCCTCCGAGAACCGCGCCGGGTATGCTGCCCATTCCACCCAAAACAACAACAATCAGCGCGATAACAGTGTTCGACAGTCCGATTTGTGCTGTTGGCGAGAAGGACATACCTATCAAAACACCGGCTGCGGCTGCCAGAAGCCCGCCCGCACCAAAACAGATTGCCATAGTCCTGTTTATCCGGACGCCCATCATGGCCGCGGCCGTCGTGCTCTGGCTGGTCGCTCTGATTGATTTGCCCATTCTTGTTTTGTTTAGGAAAATGAAAAACGCCACGATAAAGATTATGGCAATTCCAAGGCTTATAAGCCTGTTAACGGCAATGGTTGCGCCTAGAATTTTGACCGGGTAACTGAAAAACTGATAGCTCTTGGACAAGGTGCCCCATATTTTCAAACCGATGTTGGCCAGAATAAAATAAAGGCCAAACGACATGAGCATGGCGTTAGACTCAAAAGTCGCGTCATCTTTCGAGAAAGTCCTCAGCCACCTGTAAAGCGTTATATTGAGAATGAATCCGACAATGAATGCGGCGGGCAGGCAGATTACAAACGACAGAAGCGGATGTAGCCCCGCTTGTACCAGTACGCATGACGTCATGGCCGAGAGCATTAAAAACTCACCGTGCGAAACGTTGAGTATCTTCCCTACTCCGTACTGTAACGTCAGCCCCATGGCAATCAGCCCGTATATTCCGCCCATAATTATGCCGTATATTATTATGTTAACTACAGTTGACATGCTGCAAAAGCTCCTATCTGTAGAAATCGGGATGCTTTTTAAGAGAGGCAGGCCGTCCAATACCCTGCTAAAGGCTCAGACAGCCTGCTCTTTCATTAAAAATAATACTGATGCTTGTGTCTTTTGCTTATTATGCGGCAGGCCAATCGGGCTTCGGATAGACTGGATCAGCCGTCCTCTTATCGCCGACGTCAATAACTTCGGCAACGCCGTCAATGTACTGGCCAATCATCCCGGCCCAAGAATCAACAGTCAGCTCATGATTTACAAACTGCATCGGGCCAAGCGATGTTTCAATCACGTTTTCGTGCAGATAATCTGCAACGACAGCGTTATCAAGGGTTCCGGTCTCTTCAATGGCGATCTGGAGCATCTCCATCGCGCCCCAGTATCCGGCAGTGCCCCACCACTCCGGTCCCCAGTTGGGGTCATCGGCATAGTAAGTTGCAATCCTTTCGGCAAAGTCGGCGAAAGCTGGCCCGCTGTTGACTGACCACGCGCCTTCAAACATCATGCCGTTAACAGCCATGCCACCTGCTTCGTCATAGAAAGACTGCTGGCTGCCTCCGGGTCCGCACATCCACGCACTCGGGTTGTAGCCCATTGATATAGCTGTACTGATCAGACTTGAATTCCAGGGCGGGTAACAGTATGCGACGAAAGCGTCTGCGCCGGAGTCCATCGCCTGCGTAATAATCGGCGTCATATCGGCAAAGTCCCAGGGAGCGGCCACCGCTTCAAACTCAATGCCATATTGGGGGAATTCCTCTTCTGTGCTTTCCAGATACTCAAGGCCGTGGGCGTCCTGCATGTAGGTAATAAACACCTTCTCAATGCCAAGTTCATTGAAGATTTCTGCCATTTTCGGAACCTGATGTACAGAAAAGGCTGTTGTAAAGAATATATCCTCGTATTCATCATACAGCGGCCTTGTATCGGTACCGCCGCCTTCAGCGCCGAGCATCAGATAACCGTACTCGTCGAATATAGGAGCCGCAGCCTGAAGGCTTGCTGTTGAGCAGGGTGAAAGTACGAAGTCCACATCGTCTTCCGTCATGGTTTTAATAAGAAGGTCAACCATGAGTCCTACGTCGGAGGTGTCATCGTAAACTGTAGAAATATCAACGGTCAGCTGACGGTTGCCGTATTCCTTAACTCTGATACCGCCTGCTGCATTGACTTCATCGGCCCACATTTTGTATATAGGACCGTAGTTATAAATCTCAAATGAAGCGTTACTGCCGGTAATCGGACGAACGGCGCTTATTTTAATCGTTGTTTTGTTTGGATCCTTGTCGGGATATTCCTCTTCAGCCCCTTCTTCACCCGCCGGTTCATTTGCCGGTGCAGCTTCCGATGCGGCTTCCGATGCGGCCGGCGCGGCTTCCGACGTCTCCGCTTCGGTTTCCGTCTTTGCACAACCGGCAAACATTCCAAAGATCAGTATGATTGCCAGCAATACCGCTATTGACAGTTTCGGTAAAGATTTTTTCAACATTTTTTATGTACCTCCCTTTTTTCTTATATGCCTTTTCCATCAAACATATTTTATAGTAAATTAAACCGTCCGGCATCACCCCTTTTTTATAAAATCATATTAAGTGCCGGCTTCATCCGGGTAATAAAACCTTTTAAACGGACTATTGCCGGCTGGTTTCTCGCTTTAATCATCGGCACACATGCCAGACATGTGTGCCGATGATTATGAAGGAGAAAATCAAGAAAAGAATCAATATGCGATATAGCTAATATACCACGCTAAACGAGCGAAGTCTTTGGCAATTATAACAAGCAATTTTAAAAACTATAGTCATATCGGAAATATTAACTGCATTTAGATGTTTTTTTAGTGTTTTAAGACCGAAAAACAGCACGCATACTGTGAAAATATAAAATTTTTCTATTGATATTTGTTATTTGGAACAATAATTTCGTTATTTTTACATGTTTTCATTTGTTTTCATGTCACAAAAACCGATATAGACAATAGGCTGAATTTGACTTTTTTAACGTGTTGTGAGATACTTTTTACATAAATTACATTGGTAGGAAGGGGTAAAATGCAGATATCTCTCAACATTGTTGTTGATGTTCTACAATCGTTCAAATTTGAAAATCATGTTAGCGACGATGGCCCGATATCCTTTTCCAAATGCCTGCCTCTGCCGGATGATTCCAGCGCTTTCAGCGACGATTGCCTTTATGTGGGCGGATTGTCCAAAGCAATATCGCTGTGTAAAAGTTATCCCGGTCTTTACTGCATATGTATGCGCGACAGGATCAAGGACGAGTTTGAAACGGACGACAGCCTTTCAGGGCTCATCATCGTAAACGAGAACATCTCCGTGACAGCACTTTTTACACTGGTGCAAAACCGTTTTTTCGAGGTTATAAACTGGATCCAGCAAATGCACGAGGCCCTTATCAATAAAGCCACCGTTCAGGAAATCGTTGACTTGTGCTACCCTATCATAGACAATTATATCGCTGTATCCGACTCTTCGCTGATGCTTATGGCTTATTCCAGGCACATCCCCTGTGACGATCCGATCTGCGTGGCACTCAGGCAGCACGGCTATTTCCCCGAAGAAACCATTCAGGTTTTTAGAAAATACGACCTGTTCAAGGTTTGGGAGATGGCGGACGAGCCTTATCTCGACGATAGCATGGAAGTAGCAAAGTACCCCGCTTACCACAAGATATTTAAATTCGGGCGTACATATTTTTCACACGTCGTCATGACGTGCAACCGCAAACCGATGACAAAATGCATGATCGATCTGTTCAACATCCTTATTGACGTTCTGTCGGTTTGCATGGAGCGCGCCTGGGAAGAAACGAATGCGTGTAACCATATTTACGATACTTTTCTCACTGATTTAGTAGAGGGAAACATCGTTGACAAAAGCATCATAGAAGAACGTGCGCAGTACGTCGGCATCCCGCTCACTGGTAAATTTTGCCTTTTCCAGATCGTCCCCAATAACGCGCCGAATATATCAATCGGAAAGATGCTTATTGAATTCTCGGAGTATTTTCCTCGTTTTAAGTTCATACGCTACCAGCAGCGGATTGTTGCGATTAATCATTTTTACGCTAAGAGCGTCGATGAGCAGCTGGGGAACATCTGCCGCTCACTGGAGTCGTTCCTCGAAAAATATGACGCTATATGCGGCGTCAGCCTCTTCTTCACGAACCTTCAGGAAATGAAGTTTTCTTTCAGGCAGTCTGCTTTAGCTCTTAAGTACGCGCATCATCTGCGCGGGAACAATATAAGTAAAAACATCCAGATGCACAGCAATAAGGAAAGCCACGTCCATTTCTTCAGCCAGAAATACGCATTCTGCCTGCTCGGCGAAAACGACGCCAATGCCGAACTCTGGTATCACAGTGACTATCATGAAATGCTTTTAAAACTATACAAGCATGACGAGCGCCACAAAAGCAACAACCTGCAGCTGCTTCATGTTTATCTGTGCTTTGAGCGCAATGCCACAGAATCAGCCAAAGAGCTCAATATGCACCGCAACAATGTAACATATCACATCAACCGTATTCAGGAGATGCTTCATGTGAACCTGGATGACCCGCATGTGCGGTTCATGATGCTGATGTCATTTTTCCTGTTGGAGCTTTTCGGTTTCTGTAATAACTGATCCTTAAAACAAATACCGGAGACGATTTAGAGTCGTCTCCGGTGTTTTTTCATTCATATCAGATCTTGTTTTCGTTGCGCGCTATTATATCGTTTTGAAGATCGCGCCCGAGTTCGACAAAGTAGGCGGAGTATCCCGCGATGCGCACAACCAGGTCGCGGTACTTGCCCGGATCGTCCTGCGCCGCCCGGAGCGTCGTCGTATCGACGACATTGTATTGGACTTCCATCCCACCGTTTTCAAAATAAGCTTTCGTCATATCGCGCAGCTTTTCAATGCCGTCGCCTCTGCTTAAGACAGACGGATGCATCCGGAGATTGAGGGCGATGCCTCCGAGATAATGGTGATGATCAAAGCAGCATGAGGAAACAAAGACAGCGGTCGGTCCGTTTTTATCCCGCGATTGCGCCGGGGACATAGCGTCGGCGATCGGATCCCCGAATTTCCGTCCGTCGGGCGTAGCCCAGGTGAGGTATCCCTGCGCTACATGGTCGGATGCGCCATAAAGGCCGGCCTTGTAAACCTCGGAGCGCACGCTGTGCATCTCCTTGCAGATATTATAATAAAGGTCGACGCACCACTTGAGTTCTTCGTCGACATACGGATCGGCGTTTCCGTAGTGCGGCACTTCGTTTAAAATCTGCTGGCGCAGCGGTTCATGCCCCTCCCAGTTGGCGATCCACGCATCATACAGCTCCCGGGTTGAAACAAGCTTTTTGTCAAAGCACATGTATTTGATGGTCGACAGCGAATCCGCCAACGTGGCAAGTCCCGTTGCCGTGCCGCCGTAGGAATTGTATTTGCAGCCGCCCATGACGCAGTCTTTCCCTTTTTCCATGCAGCCCTCCATTGAAATGCTGAGCGCAGGCTGTGTGGAAAAGTATGGGGAGATATACTCGGCGTAGTTATTAGCCGATATGAACAGGCGCATAATATAACGGCCCATTTTCTCAACAGCTGCTTTGACCTCCTCAATAGAGTTCATCTCGTGCAGATAACCCGTCTCGAGGCCCGACTGCTCATCGCCCATTGGATTTTTTCCGTTGTTGACGGCCATATTGAGCACCGACCCCCACATAATACTTGCGTGGGGCGGGTAAATGCCGTTGGGCGCCGGAAAGTCGCACCCGCAGCCCACGATCTCCTGACAGCCGATGATGCCGTAGTTGCGGGCGTCTTTCAAGTCAAAATTCAACTCCGCCTGCAATGACGGAATAATGACCTCGTCGTTTTGGAACAGCGGCAGGCCGCCGACGAGCTTGGAAGTCTCGAGCGCGCAAGCCCATAACAGGTCGGGCGAATTTTTGTTGATGCGCAGTGAAATCGTCGGATCATGCAGCTTCAGCCGCCCGACGGTTTCAAGCACCATATAGGTAACGGGATTCGTCGCGTCTTCGCCCGTTTCCGGGTCTACGCCGCCGATCGTCGTATGCTGATATGTGTTGCCGATGCCGGTCGTTTTGACAAGCTTATCCGGTCCGGCATTATAATAGCAGTTGGCTTTCAGGAAAAAAGCATCAACAATCTCCTGCGCCTCATCAAGCGTCAGCTTCCCGTCGTCAAGATCCTTTTTCAGGTACGGCCACGTCCACTGGTCAAAACGCCCCAGCGACGGCGACGGGATGCGCGTTTCGATGTTGATGAGGATCTGGTACATCATGATACCCTGCACAGCCTCCCAGAAGTCGCGCGCGGCGTTTTCCGATAACCATTCGAGACTCCCGCCCATCCTAAGAAGCTCGGCCTTTCGTTTTTCATCCACGGTTTCAGCAGCCTTTTCAAAACAGGCCTGCGCGTAACGTTTAACAAGCAGCATCGCCGCGTCGCAGACGATGACAGCGGACTTATAGAACATATACTTATCCACATCGTCACCCATCAGGTTGCCGCGATGTTCGTTTATCCAGCCCTGCGCTTCATCACGTATGGCCATATAGCCTTTTTTGATGATTTTGTCATACCCGGCAATTAAGTGCCCGGGCGAAAGGATCGTCATGCCCATGCCGCCGTCCGCATAGCTGGAGACGTTCAGCCGCTTGAGCTCGTCAAACCCATCCGGCTGCCAGGCATCGGCAACCGCAGTGATTCGTCTGTTCGTCCAATACTCCTGTATGGACAAAAGCGCCTTATAATCCTCCGGGCTAATGCTCAGCCGCACTTGTTCCCCTTCGGGGTTCTGATACAGCCCGTCCTCCCCGATCGTCCATTCCCCGTTTTGGATCGGCTCTAAAAACCAGCCCTGGCCCATCCACTCCGGATACTGCGGGCTGCCAAAGAAAGTGGAGCTTTTATTGCCGACAATGATCTCAAAATCCTCGACGAGGATCGTCATCTTCGAGCACAGCTCATATAGCATAAGCGGCCGCTTGATGATCGGTACGATATTTTCATATTTTTGGCTGGCTTCGGTCCAGATCATAGCTCTTTCAGAATCGATCCGCAAAACCCTGTCACGGATCAGCTCTCTTAAGTGCCAGATGCGTTCGGTAGCCGTTTTGAATTCATACACGCGACATTCCTCCAATTGCAGTAAGCATACTAGTTTTCTTATACTTATTATACAACAATAACACACCGTGTCCTATTCATATTTATCAATGAATTATGACGCGGTGTATATCAGCCAATAGAAAATTCCGCTTGAACAGGCAGGGCGCGCCTTGCGGGGCTTAAAAAGAAAAGCTGCCGGGAATCTAGGAAGCTTTTCTCCTTTATACGGTTAGGACAGGCGTGATTATTATTCGTCGAGCTGTGTTTTTATTAATCGTCAGCTGTCCAGATTCATTTTCCCCGTGCTGAAAAGGCGGGGCTCCATCAGTTTAAGGTCTTTTGAAACAATGGGGGCAAACGCCATTTTATCCAATATATCTTTTTGCAGGTCGACGCCCGGTGCGATTTCCGTCAGGAGAAGTCCTTCCGGCGTCAGCCGGAACACCGCCCGCTCGGTGACATACATGATCTCCTGCCCGTTCTTCATGGCGTATACGCCGGAAAACGTAATTTGCTGAAGCTCTTTCACGAATTTTGACTGATCGCTGTCCTTTACGATTTTCATGCCGCTGCCCGTGAGCTCGATTTCGGGCTTGCCCACAGCAAAAGTCCCGACAAAGACGACTTTTTTGGCATTCTGGGAGATGTTGATAAATCCGCCGGGGCCGTTTGATCGTCCGGCAAATTTTGAAACATTTACGTTTCCCTTTACGTCGATTTCGGCCGCGCCCAAAAAGGTCATATCCAGCATGCCGCCGTCGATCATGTCGATCATGTCCGTCTGCGTGAATATTGCTTCAGGGTTTGCCGTACCGGGAAAAGCCTGGCCTTCCTGAACGACGCCGCCCATGGCGCCGGCTTCGACAGACATCGTCATGCCCTTGCCCAACCCCTCTTCGGCTGCTACGCTTCCGATGCCGGCAGGTATTCCCACCCCGAGATTGATGATAATGCCGGGCTTAAGCTCCATAGCGGCGCGCCGGGTTATAAGCTTGCGGACACCCATAGGCATCGGCTTTACCGCTGCGCTTAACGTCTTTATATCGCCGGTGAGCTCCGGACGGTAATGGATGGGTTCATCCGTGTTCTGGCGGCAGTTGTCGCGATTTTTCGCCTTGACGACATAATCGACAAGTTTGCTGTGGACGCGGACGTTCTTAGCATGCAGGGTTCCCCTGCGGACGATTTCCTCGACCTGCGCGATTACAATGCCGCCTTTGTTATGCGTAGCGACAGCAATCTCGAGCTCCGGGCCCATTACCGCCTCATGCGCCATGGACAGGTTGCCGTCCTCGTCTGCGTAAGTGGCACGGATAAAGCAAACATTAGGATTGAACGCCTTGTAAAACATATACTCTTCGCCGTCAATTTCCATCAGCTCAACGATGGAGCCCTGCGCTCTGGCCTTCTCATTTACAGCGCAGCCCTCCTGACGGGGATCGCAGTATGTGCCAAGGCCTACTTTTGTAATAAGGCCCGGCCTTCCGCCGGCGGTCGTGCGGAAAAGATTCATTACAATGCCCATCGGCAGCAGGTATCCGGCGATTTCGTTGTTCCCGACCGCCTTGGAAAACGCCCGCGCGTCGTTGAGCAGCCCTACCTTTGCCGTGCCGACAAGTCCCTTGGCTCTGATTTTATTGAGGCCTATGTTAAGTCCTTTCAGATATTCTGTCCTCTCGGTCTTGTCGCCGGGTGTGATGCCGGTGATGACCGTCAGGTTCTTCGGATGCCCGGTCGCTTCATAACGGGCTGCCAAACCCTCAAGGAGTTCTTCCGCGACGCCGTAGGTGCTGAAGCCTCCCACGATCAGTTCCATATTGTCCTGTACGTGGCTGACAGCTTCTTCTAGTGTTACGAACTCTGACATATCAGGTCCCTTTCCGATGATTTAAGTTTTTGAGACGCCCGGTAATCGTTTGTTCAATGGACGATTACCGGGCGCGTTGATTTAGCGTTGCTTTGTTATTTATACGTCGCGCTGCCGTCGTACGTCGGATTTGTTACGATGGAGAAGTGGAATATCGGCCTGTTAACTTCAAGTATGCGCATCGGGTTGTGGACGCTGCCGCCCGGCAGCCAGATCATCGTTGATCGGGTCAGCCGGTGCGCCTCGCCGTTTATTGAAAACTCAATAACGCCGCCGAGATCGTACGGATCGTCTGGATTGCTGCCGTAAAATCCGATCAGCTCATCGTAATCATGCGTATGCTCGGTAAAAATAGGATCTCTGTCCGGCACAGCAAAATACCAGGCTGTATTCATCTGAAAAGCGCCTTCACAGACGTTTGAATCCATCCAGAGGATGCGCTTTGCAAACGAATTATACAGTTTGCGGAACTCGGGCGAGCCCATGTTGGGGGGCTCCTGAAGCTCCTGCACGAAATATTTGGCGAATTCCCCGCCAGTGTTGTTGTCGTATACCATGGTGTTTTACTCCTATTCTTTGGGCAGATCCCAATTGATGAACCGCCAATAGGGGTCGTTTACGCGCTCCCGGTAGGCGTCCATATCCACACCGTTCCAGTCGTAAAAGCCTGTTTTGGATTCGGCTCTCGCGCCGGTGTCGCCGCGGGCGATTCTGTCGGTGATGGCCGGCGGAGCCTCAGCGATATTGCTGAGCGTCGGGAACACCGTGTTGCAGGTCGTGATATTCAGCCGCAGGTCACCGTTGTCAAAGTGCTCATAAATACCGATGGAGGTATAGCGCGGGCAAAAGCTGTAATTAAGGCAGGTATCAACGTCTCTGGGATCGCAGATGCCGCTCTCAACGAGATTGAGCGCCTCGCGCCAAAGCGCGAACTGCAGCCGGTTTCCGATGAATCCGGGCGCCGGTTTTTTCAGGATGACGGGCTTGCGGTCCAGGGATTCAAGCACCTCTTTGGCAAACTGGAGGACGCCTTCGCCCGTGTTGTCGCCGCCGCAAAGCTCAAAAAACGGGACCATATGCGCCGGGTTGAAGGGGTGCGTCACGATGATGCGGTCCTTGTATTTTGTGGCTTTCGCGGAAAGCACATCGGGCACAAAGGATGAACTGACCGAGCAGATTACTTTGACATTCGGGCAGTTGGCCTCAATGTCGCTATAGATCTTGTATTTGAGATCAATGTCCTCAAAGACGCACTCGAAAATGACTTCGCAGTCTTTAAGCTCCGAAATATCAAGCGTGTAGCTTAAATACTTCTCACAGATCGCCAGCTGGTTTTCAGGCATAAGGCCCTTGTCGATCATCTGACGGAAATACCGGTCATACGCTTCCTTGTACACGGGAATACGATCCGGATTCCGGGCAAGGCATACCGTTTTATAGCCATGACCCGTCGTCAGGACGGACAGGCTGTCGCCGATCATGCCGTTACCGATAATGCCTATTTGTTTTGCGCTGTCCAGTTTCATATCCGACCTCCAAAATTACTTCAGGGGTTTCAGTTTGAGTATCTCCCTGGCTTCTTCCGGTGTTGCTACATCCATCTCCAGCTCGTGGATGATGCGCACCATCCGTTCGACGAGCTGTGCGTTGCTCTTTGCGAGATTGCCGCGTGAGTAGTAAATGTTGTCTTCCATGCCGACGCGGGCATTTCCGCCCTTGAGTATGCCGTAAGTCACGCCGGGAAGCTGATAGGCGGCAATCGCCATGGTCGTCCAGTTGACAAAGCGGTCCTTCGGGATCAAGTTTATCATAAAATCATGATTTAACTGAGAGTAAGAGATCGCGCCCTGGCTAACCTTGTTCATACCCATGACAAGGGTAAGCGAGACTGGATCATCAAGCACCCCGGCGGGGTACAGCGTACCGAATACGTCCTCAATGCTGGACGGATTGAAAACTTCAAGCTCGGGCTTGATGCCAAGCTCCTGCATCCTCTTGGCCTGTTTGAGCAGCCACGGACGCTCCCATTTGTAAATGAACGACAAATCGCCCCATACGGTCGTGATGAGGGAGGTATCGAGGGAACACATTTCGGGCAGCGCATCCTTGATCGAATCGTCATAAAGGAGTGCAACGCCGTCGTCGGCCTCACTGCCCGGTCTTGTAGCGGGGGCCGTGGAGTTTTGTATGATGATGGAGCATTTGGAGCGGACGCCGGAGTTGATTTCGGCAAAGATCTTCGGGTCGTTAGACGAATTACCTTCCTTGTCACGGGCATGGATGTGAACGATCGAGGCGCCCGCGTTATAACACTCGTATGCGGATTGAATGATTTCATTCGGCTGCTCGGGCAGATTGGGATTTTGCGCTTTGCCCTGGAAATTGCCCGTCTGGGCTACGGTAAGAACGATTTTTCTCTTACTGGCCATGTTCATTATCCTTTCACTTTAAGTTATTTGTTAACTTGTCATAAATTAAAATTTCCGATTTCCGACAGCTTAATTATAGATGACGTAAATATAATTTGTCAAAACGGGTTTTTTATCGGGCAATAACGATTTCGAATCACATCAAAACGACGCGACCCCAATATTTTCAGCTATCGCCCTGCAAGCGCGACCAGGCCGAAAACGGCTGGAAACAAAAAGCAAAAGCAAGCCTTGCGGCCTGCTTTTTTCCGACATTTCCTCTACTGCTGTTTTTTAAGCGCATGAAGCTCCAAAAATTTCTGTGCGTCCGGATTTTCCCTGTTTTTATGCCACGCGACCACGGAATGGATCGCAGCGTCGTTGCCGTCAATCATCATGGAAACGACGTTCGGGAAATTATAAAAATACTTCAGCGCCGGCGGCAGGATCGCCATGCCGATACCGGAGTTCACCGCCAGCAGGAGTGTATCCGCACGGTTATAGTAATTGATGACATCCGGGACAATGCCCCGTTTAAGGCATATGTTTTTGATTTGTCCGGACAGGGTGAAATCCGTTTCCGGCACCGATACGAAATGGTGTTTCTGAAGCGTAGACCAGTCGTTTAAGTCAATGCTTTGCGCGATATCCCGGTGCACGAACAGATGCAGATGCTCCGTCCCGGTCACGGTATATTCAACCGTGTCGTTTTCGGGCATCATGTAACGGTTGGCAAAATAGATGTCATAGGCGCTTTGGCTGATGTCGCGGATCATCTCGGCGCCCTCTTTGATATCCACATCCACCTGTACATCCGGCTGCTGTTTGGAAAACTCGGTCAGACACTTCGAAAAAAGCTCCGCCGCGCTCGACAGCATGGCAATATGGATGTAGCCGCTCCGCCCTGCGGATATGTTCCTCAGCCGGTTTTCCGCTTCCATCTGCAACATAAGCATCCGGTTGGCATAACCGATAAATTCCTGCCCTTCCGGCGTCAGCGAGACGCTGCGGCTGTCCCGGTTGAGGAGCTTCACGCCGACCCTGTTTTCCAGCGCCTTGATATAGTTGGACACGGTGGGCTGCGTCATAAAAAACTCACTGGCGGTCTTTGTGAAGTTCAGCGTCTGGGATACCGAGACAAAAAGCTTCAGCTGCAGGGCGTCCATTATGCGCCACCTCTCTCATCTGTTTTTTATGTGATTTGCTGCCGGCGCATCCGATGATGCAAGAGCCTGATTCGGCTGTTGACTGAACCAGGCTCAAAACCCAGAAAAAACAAGGTGTTTAATCCTTCATTTTCAATATGACTTTAATCGCACCGCCTTTAAGCGCATCTTCAAACGCCTGATTGATATCCTCGAAATCGTAATAGGTTATGAGTTTATCAAACGGGAACATACCTTTTTTGTAATAATCGAGCAGCTTGGGAATAAACACCTGCGGTACCGAGTAGCCTTCGACGATGCCGATGAGCTTCTTGCAAACGCCCATGAGTTCCTCTTCGACGTTGATTGTCAGCTCCGCCGTCGCGCCCAGAACAACACAGGTCCCCAGGCTGCGCGTGCAGTTCAGCGACTGCCGGACACACGCCCCGATACCGGTGCAGTCGATCGCATAATCCGTTCCCAGCCGCGTGATTTTTCTGACTTCCTCCACGACAGCAGGCGTTTTTTTACTGTTGATGGTATGTGTCGCTCCCAGCTCAATCGCCATATCCAATCTGGAATCGACAACGTCGCAGGCAATGATCGTCGAGCAGCCCGCAATTTTCGACGCCATAATGGCGCTTAACCCAACGGTGCCGCACCCGGTTATAATGGCAGAGCTTGCCGGAGCCGGACGCAGGCAGTTCAAAACGGCGCCGGCGCCGGTCTGCACACCGCATCCGAGCGGCCCGGTCAGATCAAGCTCCATATCCTCCGGCACGGGGATCAGGTTGTTCACATGTACGACCGCATGGGTCGCAAACGCGCTTTGCCCAAAGAAGGACGCGACATCTTTATCGTTGTCGTGCAGCCGTGTCGTCTTGTCAAAATGGACGCCGGAAAAATTGAGTTCGACGTTTCTTTCACATCCATAGGTTTGACCGCTTCGGCAGGCTTCGCAAGTCCCGCAATACCCATATGAGAAGCTGACGCGGTCGCCCTTTTTGAAGCCTGTGACGCCGGGACCGGTCTCTTCGACGATACCGCAGCCTTCATGCCCCAGCACAGCCGGAAGCGGGACCGGAAAAGCCTGCTGCCGCGCGCCTTCGTCCGTATGGCAGACGCCGCAGGCCGTCACCCGGACAAGCACTTCGTTGGTTTTCGGCGGGTCAAGCTCCAACTCTTTGATCTGGAAGGGGCCGCCTTTTTCAAATACGACAGCCGCTTTGATTTTCATATGGTTCCTCCTTGAACGACTTTGACCGGCACTAAAAATTACGATAACTCAATGGATACTTAAAGGGGATTGGCTTTGATGAGTTCAAGCTCTTCTTCGAATTCGGTTCCGAGGAAATACTTCGGCGGCGTGAGGTCTTCGCCGCGCTGCTTTTTCCCATAGGCATCCTTGACCTTATCGGGCGTAGCCGGCAGGGCGTAGACGCGCGCGCCGCAAGCGTTATTGATGGCGTTGATAACGGCCATATGCCCGGAGCACTGGAAATTCTCAGAGCATCCGGCGGAGCCGTGCGGCCCGTTCGGGCGCGGCGTCTGCTGATATATAACGTTGAAGTCGTCCGGAATCATATCGATCGTCGGGATGCCGCAGCCGGCCATATTGCCGTGTTTTTTCTCTGCGTTATAGTCCTCGCTGAGCGCGAAGCCGATGCTGTGGGACAACCCGCCGTAGGCCTGTCCGTCGACGGCAAGCCTGTTGCCGATGACGCCGACATCCGCCGCCGTCGTATACCGGAGGACCTGCGTCTTGCCGGTATTCACGTCAACCTCGACGAGCGCTGTATTGACCGCGTACATGAATTCCGTATTCTTCTCCCCTTCGCCGGTGTTGGGATTAAGTCCCGGATCAGCGCCCAGATGCATCTGGTCATAATGACCGAGATATTTCGTCGGGATGCCTTCCGAAACCATCTCGTCGTAGGTGCGGAACGTACCGTCGGGCTTCCTCATGGCGTCCATGAGCTGGTTTGCCGCGTCGATCGTAGCTTTGCCGGCCATGAAATGGCTGCGGCTGGCCGCTGCGAGACCAGTTTTCGGGCAGGTGCCCGTGTCGTTCATGACAAGCTTCACCTGATCCGGCATCAGGCCGAGCGGCTTGAGCGCTTTGAGGGTATGCGTCAGCGTTCCGATATCGCCGCCCTGACCGACGTCCTCCCATGAGTTGAAATGCGTGACCGTACCGTCGGGATTCAATTCCAGCGCGATTTCTGCGGCGTCGAATAGGCCGGTCGTGCAGAGGAACCCGCCGAGGCTGATCCCGACGCCGACATGGCGGCCTTCTTTTTTGGCCGCTTCGGCTTCCGATTTATACGCGTCATAGACGGGTTTGATCTTTTCCATCAGCCCGGGGTAAATATCATAGTTGAAGTAAGGCCTGCTGTTGACGGTAGTTTCGCCCGGCTTGGCAAGGTTCTTATAACGGAACTCCCAGGCGTCGATCCCGGCCTTCTCGGCGGCCATGTCGATAAGCGCTTCAGTCGTCGTATAAATCTGCGGCGCTCCGAAGCCCCTGTAGGCTGTCTGGAAGCCGTTGTTGGACATGCCGGCGCGCGCGAGCGCTTTTATGTTGGGTATATTGTAGCCGTGGAAACCGATGGAGACGAAGTTGCCGAATATAATACTGGCAACAACGGTATACGCGCCGTGGTCGAGCGCGACATCGTATTCCGCGGCGATGATCCTGCCGTCCTCACCGCAGGCAAGCCTCGCGTTGGAGAAGGAGGCCCCCCGCTTGCCGGTGGCGTGGCTCGATTCCTCATAGCTGAGCGTCAGTGTACAGGGAATGCCCAGATTCTGGACGGCCGTCGCCACTAAGGCATAGGTATTGGAGGTAATCGAGTTGCCGAAGGAGCCGCCCGTTGGATTCATGATGACGCGCAGCTTGTCCTCCGGCTGGCCCGTGGCCACGGAAATCTCGCCGCGTGAATCATGGATCGCCTGCGCACGGCACTGGATCACGAGCATGCCGTCCGCGTCGTAATAGCCCTGGACGGTATCCGGCTCGATGGGCAGATGCGGCTCACGCGAGGAGAAGAAGCTGCCTTCAACGACGACGGGCGCGTCTTCAAACAACTCTGCCGTATCCTCTCCCTTAAAGAGCGGCTGCTCCATATAGAAGTTTGGCAGCGTCTCCTGCAGTTGGATGGCGTTTGGCATGACGGCTTCCGGAAACGTCTTGTATGCCGGTAATATTTCAAGGTTCTGTTTGACTTTTTTCGCCGCTTCTCGGGCAACCTCTTCCGACGCAGCGGCAACAAGCGCAACAACGTCTCCGCGGTGATTAATCTTTTTACCGCAGATGACCGGGAACTCCAGTATGCCGCCCGACTTCATGCGCGGATGAATCTGCGGGACGGGCAGGCTGTTGGTGCCTTTTACGTCCTTCGCGGTCAAGACCTTAATAACGCCGGGCATTTTTTCGGCTTCCGAGGTGTCGATGTCAATGATTTTGGCATGGTCGACCTCCGATATGACGACGGCGAGGTATGCCGTGCCTTCCGGCATTTTCAGCTTCAAGTCGTCTCCGTAATCGGCCAGTCCGCAGACTTTGGCCAATGCGGCCGGCCTCGGCAGGCAGGAGCCGTAAAAATCCTTTTCTGCCTCAGGGTCATACGTGATGTCCGCCATCGCAGCTTCGCCGCGCATGACTTTGGCCGCAGCCATGACGGAATCGACCAACGGCTTATACCCGGTGCAGCGGCAAACGTTTCGATGTTTTCTGAACCACTCGCGCACGTCTTCACGGGTGGGCTTTAAATTCTGCTGGAGCAGACCGTAGGCAGACACGATAAAGCCCGGCGTGCAGAAACCGCACTGGACACCGCCGTATGTAATCCACGCCTGCTGCAGCGGATGCAGGTGCCGGGGCGTGCCGATCCCCTCGATCGTTGTGATCTCGCTGTATTCCGGTATGCTCTTCATTTTCCGCGTGCAGGAACGAACGACCTCGCCGTTTAACAGGACGGAGCAGGCGCCGCAGACGCCTGTCCCGCAGCCGATCTTTGTGCCTGTCAGGCCCATCCTCCGAAGGACAACGGCAAGATTATCCTTTTCCGGGTCGCAGACAACGGGACGCGGGACGCCGTTCAAAATCAGATTCAGTCTTGTTACCATATTGACACCTCTTCATTCAAAATAATTTCATTCTGCATAATTAACCATATGGGGCGATTAATCCGGTGCAACAAAACGGTTTTCAAAAGATCTTGCGGGAAAGTGATCGGTTGTTACCATCATTATACAAAAAAATCATATCGCATACAAGACTCCCTGCAAATATCACGGGTGTCCGCCGAGGTTTATAAAACTGTGGTTTATTCATACAGCTCAGGCGCGTATTTTCTTGGATCGATGTCCATGAATTTACTGCGTCGGAATCTGTCTTTTAAGTGGAACGGAACCGTACAGTCGAAGATCGCCTTGCAGGCGATGCCGAAATAGCTGACGGACGGAGAATAGGACGGGTCGCTCGACGGATCGAGCGGGTGCATGCGTACGCCGGGGAGCGGGATCATATCGACATCGGCCTGAAAGCGCGTCGTCATCGCCCACATCACATCCTTGAGGTCAAAGCAGTCCACATCCTCGTCGACCAAAAAAACATGCTTGAGTTCACCGAATGCGGAAAACGCCAGGAGCGCAGCCTGCCTTTGCCGGCCTTCATCGGTCGGCTCGGTTTTTTTAAACTGCAGCACGGCCATATATTTACCGCCGCCGCTGGAAGCGCAGTAAACATTTTGCACCTTGTCCGGCATCGCCTTGCCCACCATCGCGAGAATGCTGGCCTCCGTCGGGATGCCGGCAAGGCTTACATGCTCTTCGCTCGGGCCGATGACCGTCTGCATGATAGGGTTTTTGCGCGTCGTCACGGCTTTGACCTTAATGACCGGTATTTCCTGTATGGCCTTTCCCGTATAACCGGTGAACTCCGGCATCGCTTTGCCGGTATTCGTATTCATATCCTCCCGGTAACGCACGTTCGGAAGCAGTTCGCCCTCGATAACGTATTCTGCGTTGGCAATGCAGTACTCGTCAATGGTCAGGCATTTGGCGAGCTTCACGCCCTCGCCCCGGATACCGCCTGCTGCGTACAGCTCATTGTACCCGAGGGGCGTCGTGGGCGGCTCAAAACATGCTGCGATCTCGACCGCCGGATCGACGCCGATGGAGATCGAAATGGGGAGCGGTTTCCCCTCGGCTTCCGCTTTCTCCCGGAATACCGTCAGATGCCGGACTCCGGGGACAAAATACATCGTGATTTCATCCCGGTTCTGCAGGCACAGGCGGTGGATTGTGACATCGGCGTCGCCTGTTTCGGGATCATGCGCATAGCACATGCCCATCGTAATGAACGGACCCGCGTCCTCCTCTGTATTCGTCGGCGCAGGAACGATTTTCCGTATATCAAAATCGGGCTCTGTGGCCAGATGGACGATTTCCTGGCACAGGGCCTCGCTTTTATCAACAAAAACAGGCGCAATCGGGTTCTCCACGGCTTTATTGAGCAGAAATCCGAGCCGCTCCGGTTTTTCATCCAGCAGATAGCCGACACGTTTCCGGCTGGCCAGCAGCCCGATCAAAACACGGGCGTCCGGATGGCCGTTGACGGTGTTGAAGATCATCGCCGGTCCTTCACGCGTCGGGCGCATGACCGTGCCGCCGGCGCCGATATGTCGGTATACGCCGGCAAGCTCTGCGTGCGGGTCCACCGGAACTTCCGTTTCAATCAGCTGACCATCCATGTTCCTGAGCAGTTCAACAGCGCTGCGTAAATCATACACCTTTGCCACTTATTTCTCACCTTTCATATCTTTTAAACCGTTCCATCTTTTCCGTTCGTCATACGATATGCCAAACTGATCGAGCACCTTCATGGTATGGTTTTTGATGATATCCTCGATGCTTTTCGGGTCATTGTAAAACGCCGGCGCCGGAGGCGCAATCACGACGCCCAGCCGCGCGAGCTTCAGCATGTTCTCAAGATGTATGGCGCTCAGCGGGGTCTCCCTCGGGCACAGGACGAGTTTCCGTCCTTCCTTGAGCGTCACATCGGCCGCTCTGGCAATAAGATTATCGTTATACCCGTTAGCCACAGCGCTGAGCGTCTTCATGCTGCACGGCAATATGACCATGCCGTCCGTTTTAAACGATCCGCTCGAGACCGCCGCGCCGAGGTCATTGCAGTCATAGACAAATGCCGCCAGCTTTTCAATATCATCAAGGTGATAGGGGGTCTCGATTTCTAAATTCTTCTTTCCCCAGTCGCTGACAATCAGATGCGTGTTAACGCCTCTTTTTTTCAGCGCCTCCAGCAGCCGGACGGCGTAAAGGACGCCGGTTGCGCCCGATATCCCCACAACAATATCCACAGTTATTCCCCGCTTTCGCTTTTCAGACAGCCGCACAGATGTACGACCAGCTGTTCGGTCATCTCCATAACATCAGAGATTTCCTGTTCTTCGATATTGTCCAGATGAATGCCGCAGCAGACGACGAAATTCCCGTCATATATCTCACGCAGATGCTTTGCCGCCATCTCCGTTACGTGATACTCTTTGTGTGTATCAAAAGCGATGGTTGTCGGCGCCATGCTCCGCGATGCGGCCGTAAACGCCCCCAGGTGCGGCGTGTCTCCGCCGGTGATGAGAACGCACAAATCCTCACCCATTGGGTATGCCGTCAGGTTTATTGCAATCCGATTATGCTTTTTGCTCAATTGTATCATCATTTACCCCATTAACAGCGCGTTGTCATATGTGCCCGCGTTCGGTTCACGCAAGTATTATATTCTTTAGTCCGCCCCAATTCTCGCAGAAAATCCCGGCCGGCATCTGCTTTAGATCCTGGCTGATAAGCGGTTTAAAATCCATTTGCTCAAATATGTCCTTTTCCAGGTCAATGCCGGGCGCTGTTTCGATCAGCGTGAGTCCCTCGGGACGCAGCGCAAAAACGCAGCGCTCGGTTACATACAGGACATGCTGCCGGGCCTGTCTGGCATATTTTCCGCTGAAAGTGATCTGTTCAACCAGAGCCTTGAATTTTTTGTGTCTTCCTTCTTTGATGATTTTTATTTGACCATCTTTGATTTCAGCCTCAAGCCCGCCGGAGGTGAATGTCCCGGTAAACACCAGTTTCTTCGCGTTTTGCGAAATATTGACGAAGCCGCCGGTGCCCATGGGTCTGCCGAATTTGCTGACATTGACGTTGCCCTCCGTATCGGTTTGGGCAAGGCCTAAAAAAGCAATATCAAGTCCGCCGCCGTCGTAATAGTCAAACATCGCGTTATGCTCGATAATAGCCTCGGCGTTATAGGCATGTCCGAAATCCTGACCGCCGGCCGGCACGCCGCCTATTACGCCTGCTTCAGTCGTCAGCGTTATCATATTGCTTACGCCTTCCTCCACGGCGACGGACGATACATTGGCAGCCAATCCGACGCCGAGATTGACGACGGCGTTCGGTATCAATTCCATTGCGGCGCGCCGCGCGATGATCTTTTCCGCCGACAGCGGCAGTGCCGGTATGCTGTCAAGCGGAACCTTCACGTCGCCGGAGAACGCCGGCTCAAAGTATTGGACCTCCGTCTGCCAGCAGGCGCTCTTGTCGGTCGCAATCACGATATAATCCACGAGGATGCCCGGAACTTTTACTTTTTTGGGGTGCAGAGACTCGGCTTTGGCGAGATATTCCGCCTGCGCGATCACAATGCCGCCCGTATTTTTTGTCGCCTGCGCCACTTGCAGCTGCTCCATGAATATACCGTCGTTATCGAGCGTCAGGTTTCCGTTTTCATCGATGGTCGTGCCGCGTATGAGCGCCACATCAACGGGAAAGGATTTATAGAACATGTATTCTTTCCCGTCGATTTCCAACACCTTGAAAATCTCCTCTTTGGTTACGGAATTCATTTTCCCGCCTTCAATCCTTGGGTCGACAAACGTGCCCAAACCGACCTTCGTGATCATGCCGGGCCTGCCTGCAGCAATATCCCGCCACAGATTGACGATGACCCCCTGCGGGATGCAGTACGCTTCGATTTTGTTATCTTGTATGAGCCTGCATATCCCCGGGGAAAACCCGATATGCGCGCCCATCCATCTTTTTATCATGCCCTCATGGCCCCATCTGGTGATGCCCCGCTGCTTCCGGTCGCCGGTGTTGCAGCTTTGAACGACATTGAGATTTTTAGGGTGCCCTGTTTCCAGAAACCTCTTTTCAACGGCCCGGCCGATTTCTTCGGCCCATCCGGCTAAGCCCATAGCACCGAATGCAACCGTCATTTCGTCTTTGATAAGTCTTGCCGCCTCTTCTGCCGTAATGATTTTCGACATTGACATAGTAACCCCCCATGTGCTGAGTATACGAATATTTTTATAAACGCCACGTTTTTTGAGACGTTGTTGTCTTTACCTGTTGCCCCGCAGCCGGTAAAAGCAGCGGCCCATGGCCGCTGCAGCTGCTTACCGCCAGCGAAAATAGTTCGGGAATCGTTTTCTCTCAACATAAAACTATAAGCGTCATTGTTTCGTATGTCAATTCAAACCACCATTACTGCCAATAAAATCGCTCCCCGATCGACTTCAAAAACGCTCCGAGCAGGGAACAGGCGGACGGGAATAGCCCTAAAATAGATAAAAAACGTGTCTCACATGATAATAGTAAGACACGTTTTTTATTATTATCATATTTACAGCACGGTGGAAAAGCCACCGTCGATTTTTATGTCCGCCCCATTTACATAATCGGAGGCCTTGGAGGCGAGGAACACGACGGTGCCCATCAAATCGTCCAGATCGCCCCACCGACCGGCGGAGATGCGCGAAGTGATATGGTCGTAAAACGTTTTATCTGCGCTGACGGCGATATTCATATCCGTCTGGATGAAGCCGGGGCAGATGGCGTTCGTCTGGACATTGTATGCGCCGAGTTCGTTTGCAAAGGTGCGTGTGATGCCGATGACGCCATGCTTTGACGTGACGTATGCGGGACAGTTCTTGTCGGCGGAGTACGACAGCGCCGAGCCGATATTGATGATCTTGCCGCCGCCCTGTTTTACCATAACCCTGCCGACCTCATGGCTGAGGTGGTAAACAACCTTCAACTGCAGCTCCAGGACGCGGTCATACGCTTCCGCGGGAAATTCGAGAAACGGCGCAAAGTGATTCGTACCGGCATTGTTCACCAGGATATCGATACGTCCGTATTCCTTCAGACAGCCTTCCACAACGGATTTGAGATACGTCCGGTCCGTCAGGTCGCCCCGGATGAAGGCGACTTTCCGTCCCTCTGCTTCTATCAGCCTTTTGACGTCGGATACATCTTCCGTAAAGTGCGGGATGTACAGGTCCGCACCCGCTTTGGCAAAAGCGGCGGCATATCCCATCCCGAGCCCCTGATTGGCCCCGGTAATTATGGCAACCTTGCCTTTAAGGCTGAAATAATCCATATTGAATGCGGCAATTTTATCGAGTGCGCTCATAACTGACCTCCTTATAAAGCCTTCGGCTTCGACATGCTTTCGCTGATTGTTTTAGCAATGCCTTCCGGGTCCATGCCGTAGTATTTATAGATTTCGTCGGGGTCGCCCAAAACAGCGAACTCGTCCGGCAGGCCGATGCGCTTGAACTTTCCGCTAAACCCGGCCTCGCACAAAACCTCCGCAACGCTGCTGCCCAATCCGCCGTTGATCGAATGTTCCTCGACCGTGAAAATGTTGCCGGTCTCTCGCGCACATTTGAGGATCATATCGGTATCAAGCGGCTTGACGGTGTGCATATCGATGACGCGGGCGCTGATGCCGTATTTTTCTTTCAGGTTCTTTGCGCCCATTAAAGACCAGTAAACGGACGAGCCGGCGGATATGATCGTAAGGTCCGTGCCCGGGAGCGTCTCGATGGCTTTTCCGATCTCAAAGGCATAATCGTCGTCGGCATAAACGTTCGGCGACCCGCCGCGGTCGATGCGGATGACCATCGGCCCCTTAAATTTATAGGACGCTCGAATGGCCTTGCAGCACTGCGCCGCGTCCGCCGGGACAACGACAGTAAGGTTGGGGATGGCGTGGTACAACGCGAGATCGGCGATGCAGTTGTGCGTGGGGCCGCCGGCGGCGGTCACACCCGCATGCGTACCGATGAGGCGGACGTTGACGTCGTTATAAGCGATGTCCGTGTGGATCTGATCGGCCGCGCGCAGCGACAAAAATGGCCCGAACACCTGCGAATAGACGATCTCTCCCGAAAGGGCAAGGCCCGCCGAAGCGCCCACCTGGTTCGGCTCCGCGATCCCGAAGTTAAAGCACCGCTCGGGGTATTTTTTGAGAAGCTTGCCCGCTGAAGAGGACGGCGCGACGTTATCCGTATACGTAAATACGAAATCCATGCCCTCTTCGGCCATACGAAACAATTCCTCGCCGTATGCCTCCCGGGCGTTTGAAAGCATCTGATCAAAATCAAAAGTCGATTTAACGCTCATTTGCCTGCCTCCATTCTGCATCTGTCGACAGAGGCTAGCGCCTCGTCAAGCTGCTCTTTGGCGATGCCGCCGCCGTGCCATTTGTGGTTGCCCTCCATAAAATTAACGCCTTTGCCCTTGACCGTATTGGCAAGAACGGCTACGGGCCGTTTTTTCTTCTCAATATCGACAGGCGGGAGCTGTTCAAACGCCTCACACACCTGGCGTATATCGTTGCCGTCCGGGATGTTTATAACATCCCATCCGAACGCTTTCAGTTTTTCATCAAGCGGATCGATGTTCATTATATCTTCAGTGGGCCCTGTCATCTGAAGGCCGTTTTTATCTACGATCAGCACAAGGTTCCCGAGTCCGAAATGGCCGGCCGACATGATAGCCTCCCAGTTCGTGCCCTCGTTGAGTTCCCCGTCTCCGGTCATGACAAAGACGCGGTACGTCTTCTTCTTTTTGCGCGCTCCGAGCGCGTATCCGACGGCGATGGGCAGGCCATGCCCCAAAGAACCGGCGGAAACCTCGATCTGATTACAGTATTTCCGGTTGGAATGCATCCCGAATTTCGCCGTATCCAGCGTTTCAAAATGCTCAACCATATAGTCCATCGTGTACGCGCCGAGATCGGCGAAAATGGTATACAGCGTTTCGCTGCAGTGTCCCTTGCTCAGGATGAGACGGTCGCGGTCCGGGTCGAACGGCTCGTGAACGCTGTAATTGAGGTACCGGTAATACAGCGCGACGGCGACCTCCATCATCGACAGTTCACCGCCGAGGTGGCCCATACCGATGTTATAGATAAAATTCAAGAGGTCTTTTCGGACTTTATAACATTTCTCTTCAAGCTCGCATATGAGCTTGTCGTCCAGCTTGTCTTTTCTCACAAACGTCTCTCCTCACTCAAATTTATTGCACTCAATCAAGATTTTTATGTGCTTACCCGACACCTGCGCCTTGAAGGCTTCTGATGCTTCGTCAATCGGGAAAACGGCAGAGGTGAAAGCCTCCAGATTGAACTTGGGGAAAATCTGCCACGCCCGCGGGAATGCGTAAGGGGACACATACATACCAGTGATCGTCAGCTCGTTGGCGTAACAGTATTTATAGATATTGAGCGGCATTTCAAAGTCGTTGGGATACATGGCGGCATAGATAAGCTTGCCGCCTTTTGCCGTAATATACGGCAGGTCGTAAACGGCTTTTGTAGAGCCGGAACAGTCTATGACGACGTCAAAGCCGCGGCCGCCGGTGAGGTCCATCGCCGCTTTTTTAACGTCTTCGGCAATCGGGTCCACGACGTGGTCGGCGCCGTACGAAAGCGCCAAGTCGCGCCGGTCGGCGATCGGCTCGATGAGCGTCAGATTTGCCGCGCCGGACATGCGGATTGCCTGCGTCGCCAGAAGCCCGATCGGCCCGCCGCCGCAGATGGCTACCGTCTGGCCGATCTGGAGGTCCACCTTATCCATAAGCCGCACGGCTACCGAGATCGGCTCCAGCAGGCAGGCCTCTTTCAGATCCACGTCGTCCGGCATCTTGTACACCTGGGATTCATGCCATACAATGTATTCGCTCATACCCGGATTGTTGGATTCGTCGGCATGCTCGCAGAATTGCTGCTGCCCGTTTTGGCAGTAATAACAGGTACCGCAAAACTTGAGAAAGTTGCCGGAAACTTTATCTCCGACCTTAAGCCCCTTCTTCGTAGCTTTGGCTCCAAGTTCGACGACGACGCCTGAAAGCTCGTGCCCAAGGCCAAACGGGACTTCCCATCCGAAGATGTTCTCCACAAGGTGCGGGTCCGACCCGCAGATGGCGCAATAGGCGACCTTGATCCGCACGTCCTCGTCTCCAAGCGGCTGCATTGGGATATCTGTAACCTTGACTTGTCCGCGCTTCGTTTCATCGGGATCCCTGAGACTGCCCGTTTTTACAACTGTGACCGATTTCATTTCAGTTTACCTCCCGCCTTTTTTGTATACTTGATTATATACCACAACTATCTGAATATTCAATCCTGTTAAAAGACACGATTTTCCGGCACATGTCCGGATGTATTACGCAGACTGTAATCTTGTTTCATAACGAGAAAGTTGCTATAATGGTTATGAGCGAATATGCAGTATGGAGAGCGCGTATATGGATAAGCGTGAAAACAACGAATTGTATATACGGTTTCAAATCCAGCTTCAGATATCCGGTTATGACCTCAGCGTCAAGTATCTTGAAAAACTTGACGAAACATGCGTGGAATTCACCCACACGCATGTGAACTACGAAATCTATTATATCCTTAAAGGCCGGATGCGCATGCGGATTGACGGGAACGAACACCTGCTTCTTCCAAATCATTTCATACTTATTCCGCCGGGCATGCGTCACGGCGCCGTTTATGATCCGGACGAACCCAAGGAATATGTCGTTTTTGTCTACAGTATCCATGAAAACTCAGAGGCGGTTTCACAGCGCCTGACGCCGGAACGCTCCTTTATAGAGACGATCGAAAACGCGACGGACGGCAAACCGTATGTCATCGCACAAGATAAAAACAGCTGCGACGCCATATTGTCTGAAATCCAGCGGGAAGCGAACAACAAGCAGCCCGGCTGGCAGATCATTCTGGTCGATTATTGCCGGGAATACCTGATCAAACTGCTACGCAACGTGCTCTCGGAACGTACGGGAATGCCGGCGCCTTCCGGCCATGCAAATCTGGCCGTTGAGATCACTAAATACATGCATGAGCATTACCCCCAAAACATTTCCCTGGAAGACATATCGAAAACCTTTCACATAACGCCGCGGCATGTAACGCGGATTTTCAGCGATTATTTCGGCACGAGCTTCCGAAAAACGCTCAGCGTTTACCGGCTCAATTACGCTAAGAATTACCTTTGCTGCACCGATAAAACGGTTGAAGAGATCGCTGCGCTCGTAGGCATCTCTGCGCCGCAGACCCTTTACCGGCTGTTCAAGGAAAATGAGGGCACGACCATTTCCGAATACCGGAAGCAGCACCGGCAAACGAAAGGCAACGGGAAGTGAACACCTTCCTAATGAAATTTTCGATTGACCTGCTGGTAAAAGCCTGTCTGTTTTCGCCGCCATGTCCGATTTGTGCCCGCACAAAAATATCGCCGCCTGTATAGAACAGGCGGCGATATTACGCTCAGCGACCGTTTCGCTGAAAGCAGCTCTTATACTGAATCTGATTATTCAACAGGCGGTATCGGCTTGACTTTGGAGTTGCTGCCGAATGTGGCTTCGGGACAATTGATATAGCCCGAGCCGCCGCCAACATACATGCGCAGTCCGGTCACGAACTTTGACAAGTCGGACGCAAAGAACAGCGCCACGTTGGCAATGTCGTCCGGTTTTCCGATTCGGCCCATGGGGACTTCCTGATTGGCGATTTCCCCCAGGAACGAATCTCTTTCCGACTGGGGCATATCCGGCGGGAACACCTCGTCCCAGAACGGAGAATCAACCGCCCCGGGGATGATGCAGTTGACGCGGATACCCCAGCGGCAAAGCTCAAAAGCCGCGTTGACGGTAACGGACTCCATGCCGGCCTTGGCCGCATGATACGCATAAGTTATAAGCGGCGGGTTGAACGCGCCGTTGGAAGAGCTCAGGATAACGCTGCCCGAACGCTGCTTTTTCATGTGCTCGGCGACCTTGACGTAGCAATAGAAGTTGCCCTTCAGGTTCCTGTCCATACAGGCATCCCACACCTCCATGTGGACATTGTCGGTGTTAAAGCTGCTGCCGATCTCGCCGCCGGCGTATTGGGTGAAAATGTCGATACGCCCGAATTCTTTAATGATGGCGTCAATGCCGGCGTCCACCTGTTCCGGCTTGGTTATGTCCATTCTTCCGTAAAAGCGTACGTTAAGCCCCTCGTCTGTCAGTTTCCTGCACAGGGCCTCGCCCTTCTCGATATTATAATCGCCGATGACGACGGTGGCGCCCTCTTTGGCAAAAAGCTCGACCGTGGCCTCCCCCATGCCGGAGGCGCCGCCGGTGACAAGCGCTATTTTATCTTTGAGCATATCTTTCATTGGTGGTTCCCCTTTTCTTTCATATCAGGATCGTTTTAAAGCCGGCTGATATTATGCCGGGCGCCTTGCTTCCTGCTGCCAAAAACGCTTATCTGCCCCTGTTGTCGATAGCCGGCTTGATCTCTTTGCCCGCCTGCATGTTTGTGAGCGCTTCGTTGATATCCTCCAGCTGATATTTCTTGCTGACGATATCCCCGAACGGATATTTATTCTTATTTTGCTTTATAAACTCAAGCGCCCTGTAAAAATGGCTGATAATTGCGCCGCCGCTTCCGATGATCTGCATGTTTTTCTGCAGGATCGTATAGGGGTTGAATGTGATCTGTGACGGGGACGTCTGACCGACGACCAGATATCGTCCGCCTTTTTGCACCATATCGACGCCTTCGTTGAATGCCGGCGGAAATCCGGAACACTCCACAACAAGCTCCGGGCCCCTGTTCTTTGTCATATCCAATATCTGAGCTTTGCGTTCAAGCGGGTCCTTGACCTCGTCGATATTGATAACGTCGTCTGCGCCCCATTTTTTAGCCAGCTCCAGCCGCTCCTTCGGCGCACCGACAACAATGACGCGACCGGCGCCGCTTTCGCGCGCAACAACGGTTGAATACAGCCCGATTGGGCCGGCGCCCTGTATAACGACGCTGTCCGCCAGGCCAATGCCGCCCAGCTTTTCAAAGGCGGCAACGACGCTTCGAAACGCGCACGCAACGCCGATGGATTCCTCCTCGGTCAGTTCGCTGGGAATTTTGACAACTTTTGTGACGGGGATGACGTATTCATATTCCGAGAAGCCGCCCATGAGCATGTCTAAAGGGGACATGCCGTAACCGCGCCGATGATCGCAAAGCGCAGGTTTGTTCTGAATATCACAGTAGTAACAGTCATAACAGGCGGCATGCGCCCACATAATGCGGTCGCCGATACGAAGCGGTTCACCCGCCGCGTCGTGTATGCGCCCTTTCCCGAGCTTGACGATGCGGCCGATCGTCTCGTGTCCCATGATGAACGGGAGCGGCGCTTTTATGCCCAGGTTGCCGTGCGCTATGTGTATATCGGAACCGCATATGCCCGCCATTTCAACTTTAACGAGAATCGCTCCGTCTTCCACCTCGGGTATTGGTACTTCACGAATCTCCAAAGGCTTTCCATACTCAGTCAAGACCGCTGCCTTACACGTCTTTGGGATATCAGCCATAATAAATCCTCCCTTTCTTCTTCTGGCCGGGATAAAAAAGCTTTTTTTCGAATTAACTATATAATTCTATACCGCCAAACGGCTCCTGTAAAATACTAAATTCATTTGATGTGATAGGCTGCGCCTATTAATTATGAGCGTTTTGTTATAAAATAGAACAAAAAACTGAAATATTTATCCAAATATGCTCTTAACATGGTAAAATACCGATAGGTAAATACAATCAATAACTATTATATCTGGAGGCCTGCTATGGATATCCAGCATTTGAGGTGTTTTCTCAGTGTCGCCAAACTGTTGAATTTCACAAAAGCCGCCGAAGAGCAGCAAATCGCGCAGCCGTCCATGAGCCAGATTATCGTATCAATGGAGAAGGAACTGAACACAAAGCTGTTTGAGCGGAATAACCGGTCAGTCCGGCTAACGCCCGCGGGCAGAGTCTTCTACGACGACGCTATTATCATCGTGGCCAAGTTCGACGAGGCCGTCCGGAAGATACAAAGCGCTTCAACCGGCAAGGCGGGTGTCCTGCGGGTCGGGTACTGGGGACCTTATGAGCCAATTTTAATCCCAAAACTGCTGGCAAGGTTCCGGCGTGCTCATCCGAAAATCGAACTTTCCATCCGTCAGGACAGCAACAAAGCGCTCATTGAATCGCTTAACAACGACCTGATCGACATTGTCTTCTCGTCGCCGTATCCTTTTCAGGACCGGGATGATATCAGTTTGATGCTCCTGGACTCAAGCCCTTCCTGCGCCGTCGTGCACAAAAACCATCCTCTGGCCGACGTCGGTAAAATCAGCCCCGAATTTTTAAACAACGAAAAATTCGTGCTGCTGGATATGCAAGACCCGCAGGACAACAGCAAGCTGCACAAGGACTGGATGCGCAACGGATTACGGCCCAGTATAATCACAAGGCCAACGCTCTATGAAAACATGCTGCTCATGGTGGAAGCCGAGATCGGCATTACGATGCTGCCGCGCTGTCTTCAGCCGTTTACGGGCCCCAATCTCCGCTATATCGAACTGGAAGGCGATATGGCCGTTGATTTCTGTATCGCATGGTCAAAGAAAAATAAAAACCCGGCAATCAGGCTACTGCTCAATATTATCGAAGATGAATCAACAACCGGTTCATAGGCTGTTTTTGTTATATCCGCTATCCAGATACACCCCAAATCGTGCATTAATACATTGCCAACGCTAAAAAAATCAGATAATATGGTAAACAGGCAATCTGTCTGATAATCAATCGTTGTTATTTTTGACGGAAAATATTAAACGAAAGAGGTATTAAAAAATGTACGGTTACACAGGAAAGATGCTGTTCGTCAATTTGACGACCGGCGAATTGGAGGAAAAAAGACTTCCCGAAGAATGGTATCGGGATTTCGTAGGAGGTCCTGCGTTGGGAGCGCGGGTCCTTTATGAGTACATGCCGGCAAAATGCGACGTTTACGGAGAGGACAGCATGGTCGGTTTTGTTTCCGGAGCGTTTCCCGGCTCTAACTTCTTTTGCGGCGGCCGTTACTCAGTCGTCTCAAAATCACCCATCTACAACGGCTGGAATGACGCCAACTCCGGCGGCGACTTCGGTCCCGCCGTCAAAAACGCCGGGTATGACGGCGTATTCGTTAAGGGTATTTCCAAAACGCCCGTTTACATTTTCATTGACAGCGGCAAGGCCGAGATCCGCGACGCGTCCAAATATTGGGGCATGTCGAGCGCAAGCTTTGAAAAGGCGCTGGCTGAAGATCTTGGCGTTAAATACAGCGCATCCTACATCGGCCCCAGCGGCGAGATGGTGTCTCCCATGGCATGCGTGATGAACGATTATTCCCGCGCGGCAGGCCGCGGCGGAACCGGCGCCGTTATCGGTTCAAAAAAACTCAAGGGCGTTGTCTGCACCGGCAGGCTTCCGCTTGAGCTTGCCGATAAGGAAAGTCTGGTCGCGCTCAATAAAACCCTGGCAGACTTTTTGAAAGACCACCCCATGATGGCAAATATGCGTTCAGCCGGCTCGAGCGGCGCATTCATGCCTAACCTGCAAAGCGGCGATACCTGCGTTAAAAACTACTCCACTTCTCTGGAGGAGACCGGTAAGACCGCCGAGGATTTCTCCCGTATCGGCGCGCCGAAACTCAGCGATGAATACATGACGGAGGGCTATTCCTGCGCCAGCTGTCCAATGCGCTGCGGCGCTGAAGTCAAGATCAAAGAAGGCAAATATAAAACGGACGACGATATCCCCGTCGCGCGTCCCGAATATGAAAGCCTCGGCTGGTTCGGCCCCGGCATCATGAACGAAGATCCGGAAGTCGTCATTATGTGCAATCACCTGTGCAACGAGGCCGGTATCGACACAATCTCCACCGGCGGCACACTCGGCTGGGTTTTCGAATGTTTTAACAAAGGCATTTTGTCAAAGGAAGAACTCGACGGCCTCGAGCCCGTATGGGGCAACGGCGACGCCGCTGTTGAGCTGACAAAAAAGATCTGCAATATGGAAGGCTGCGGTAAGATCCTTGCAATGGGTTCGCGCAACGCCGCCAACCACTTCGGCAAAGGACATGAGTGCCTGTTTGTCGCCAACGGTATGGAGATCGCCGCGCATGACCCGCGCAGAGCGCCCGGTTACATCCGCACCTATCAGCTCGATCCCACTCCCGGGCGTCATGTCAAGGGCGGTCTGGCAAAAGCCAACGACCGCATGCCCCGCGAGCTTCGTTATAACTCCCGCGTCACCGGTTACCACGACGTGCAGGAGATGAGCGTCACAGAATATATAAACGCCTCTGGTCTTTGCATCTTCACGGCGCGCGTCTTCCCGGGCAACGCAATCTACGACGCTTATAAATATGTCACCGGATGGGATATGACGATGCGCGACCTGCGTTTCTTCGGCATGCGTTCCTTCACAATACGCTGGGCGTTCACCCTGCGCGAAGGGCTTACGCGCGACGATTTCAAAATAACGGATCGCATGGCCGGAAGGCCTCCGATGACGGGCGGACCGATGAAGGATGTCACACTGGACGAAATACGCCTCGGCGACAATTTCTACAATGCCATCGGCTACTATCAGAACGGCAAGCCCTATCTCGACATGCTACAGTTCACCGGCGGTCTGGATTGCGTCATAAACGACCTGTATCCGCCCGCAGCAAATCAATAGACTATATATCAGGAGTTAAGCAATGAAAGTCCTCGTTAAGTTTTATGTCTTTGATCTGCCGCCCGGCTTTGCCGATGCCGAACTGGACATTCCGGACGGCTCCGTTGTTGACAATGTCTTCGACGCCTGCCTTGATCTGATGAAGCAGCGTCAGGTCACGATGGACATAAACGAGCTAAAAACCGCAACGGTGATGGTAAACAACATATGGTCCGATCCGGACACCCCTGTTTCTGAAGGGGATACGCTGACAATCATCCGGCCGATGGACGGGGGCTGAGCTTTGGACGCAAGGTATTCCAGAAACATGCCGGCTGTGACGGAAAAGGAATGCACCGTCCTGCAGAGAAAGCACGTCTGCGTTGTTGGCTGCGGCGGACTTGGCGGCTATATCATCGAGCTGCTCGCCCGCACCGGGGTTGGCGCGCTGAATGTGGTTGACGGGGACGTCTTTGACGTAACGAATCTAAACCGGCAGCTTCTCTGCGACGAGACTGTTTTAGGCCTGCACAAGGCCGAAGTCGCAGCATCGCGCGTTATGCGCATCAATTCCAATGTGGCGGTAACGGCAACGACTGAATTTCTTACTGCGGACAACGCCCTGCGGATTCTGGGTAACTGCGACCTCGTTGTCGATGCGCTCGACAGCGCGGAATCCAGACGAATACTTGCCTCGGCGTGCGCTGAAAAATCTGTTTTTATCGTCCATGGCGCGATCAGCGGCTGGGGTGCACAGGTATCGGTCGTCGCGCCCGGTTCGGGTGTGTTCGACCGGCTGTATCCGCCCCGCTTAAAGGGCGTGCCTAAAAAGGGCAATTTGTCCTTTGTTGCTGCTGCCTGCGCTGCTTTTCAGTCGGCAGAAGCTGTTAAGCTTCTGGTCGGCAGACCGTCTTCCCTTCTCGGAAAGCTGCTGCTGATAGACATGAAAACGATGACGTTTTCAGAAGTGTCCATTTAAGACAAACGAGACTATCGCCCGCTTAAGGCAACACCTCGGTTAAAAGCTCTTTAAACAAAGCGCCGCCCTCCGACGTTTCCATAAACGTCGGAGGGCGGTTTCTGTTTATATTTATATCACAAACTTATATCCGAAGCCCCATACCGTAACGATAAAAGCGTCATAAGGCTTGATGTTTTCACGAAGCGACCGGACATGTGTGTCGACCGTTCGGTCGGAACCGATAAACTCATATCCCCACACTTCGTTTAACAGTGCATCCCGTGAAAACGCCTTATTTGGGTTTTGGGACAGGAAATACAGCAGTTCATATTCCTTCGGCGTCAATTTAACAGTCCGTTCATCCACGAAAACCGCGCGTGAAGCCGTATCAATCATAAGGCCGTCGAAAGCGATTTTTGAGGGGGCGCTTTGTTTGATGCCTTGCGTCCGATAGATGAACACCCGGATACGCGCTTTCAGCTCCTGCGGTGAAAAAGGCTTGCATAGGAAATCGTCCGCACCCAATTCGAATGCGAGCAGCATGTCTTTATCCTCTGTCTGCGAGCTGACGAAGATGACCGGCACATCGGACAGCTTGCGGATCTGGCGGCATACGTTCCAGCCGTCCAAAACCGGAAGCTCCGTATCCATGACGATCATCTGATAATCAAACCGCCTGAAAAGCTTGACCGCCGTGATGCCGTCCAAAGCCGCATCATAATCATAGCCGAGTTCTTCTGCCAATTGTTTTATTTGGTCTCTGGCAGATTCATCTTTATCAACAATAAGCATCCGTATATCATTCATAAAGAAACCTCCGGAACCAAACTGGTCGGAAAGCCTACAAGTTTATATTATTATGTTTCCGGCTGAATTACAACTCTTTTTGTTTTCGGCTGAATAAAAGCGGGCTGCGCTGTTGTGTGCAGCCCGCTTTTATCAGAGTTTAATAAGACATTTATAATGCATCAAACGCTTATCGTTCTCTTTTCAGATAATCCGCTATGACGTTTTTGAGAATCTCAACCGTCTCGGCGGTCTCCGCCAGTTCGCTCTTGAGCTTCGTATTCTCCGCTTCAAGCGACAGAGCCTGTACCGAATGGCTGTCAAACCCGTAGCCTTGCGCCGGCGCCGCTGCTTTACGCTGCTTCTGGGCAGCCGGTTCGCGCGCCGTTTTTTTCTGTTCGGGCGGCGACGCAACGGAAAATCTTTGATCCGTCAATTCATTGAGAATACCGCGCGGGACGTAGTTCGTATGCAGGTATTTATGCGAGACATGACTGTTCGGCTGTTCCAGGTATTCTTTGTAGACGGCTGTTATGTAAGGATTCTCGTGAGATTTGCGCAGCGTCTTGCTCTCATCCTCTTCATAAATGCCGCGAAGCCGTTTCTCACGGACGTCCGGGTCCTTTGACCGCGGCTGCCCGCCGCCCATCATGCATCCGCCCGGGCAAGCCATCACTTCTATGAAATGGTACGGGGACTGCCCCTCGGCCACCTGCCGCATCAGTTCCCGGACGCCTTTGAGTCCGCTTGTTACGGCAACCTTGACCGTCACGCCGTCCAAATGTTTAAATTCCTCTTTTGGGTTTTCAATCGTAAGTTCAGCTTCTTTTACGCGCTCCAAACCTACTATGGGCGTCACATGCAGGCCCTCAAACGGCAGCTCGCGCCCTGTCACAAGCTCGTAAACCGTACGCAGCGCCGCTTCCATAACGCCGCCGGTCAGGCCGAATATATCGGCGGCCCCGGTAGACATCCCGAGCGGGCTGTCATATTCCATGTCCTCAAGCGCTTTGAAATCGATGCCCATCTCACGGATCATGGCGGCCAATTCCCGAGTCGTCAAAACGGCGTCTACATTGGGGTGGCCGTCGTTTTGCATCTCCGGCCGCTCGATTTCAAGCTTCTTGGCCGTACACGGCATGACGGAAACGACGAAGATGTCTTTAGGATCAACGTTGATCCTGCCGGCATAATAAGATTTGATGAGCGCCCCGAGCATCGTGTGCGGAGATTTGCAGGTTGACATGTGATCGAGTTCATCCGGGAATGTGTGCTCTATATATTTTACCCAGCCGGGTGAGCAGCTCGTTATCATCGGCAGCACGGCTTCTTTTCCCGTCAGGGCATTCGTAACGCGCGTTAAAAACTCCGTGCCTTCCTCCATAATTGTGAGGTCGGCGGCAAAGTTCGTATCGAACACGTCGTCAAACCCCAGCGCATGCAGTGAAGCAGCCAGTTTGCCCGTGACGCGTGCGCCGGGCTCATATCCGAATTCCTCACCAATCGCAATACGGACGGCCGGCGCGGTCTGAACGACAACGCGTTTCGTCTTGTCACTAAGCGCGTCCCACACTTTCTGGATGGCGTCCGTCTCCTTGAGCGCCCCGACCGGGCATACAACGGTGCACTGGCCGCACATCGTACAGTTGACGTTGCCGATCGGCAGGCCCATCGCGGGGCTGATGACCGTACCAAATCCCCTGTGCTGCGCGTTGATGATCCCAACGCCCTGGATCTCGTTGCAGGCCGTAACGCAGCGCCGGCACAAAACGCACTTTGAGATATCCCGCGTTATGGAGACGGAAACATCAATGGTGCAGTCGGAACGCTTGCCCTCAAACCGCGTCGCTTCGACGCCGAGCGTTTTGCCGAGCTGCTGGAGCTCACAGTCCTGGTTCCTTTTGCAGCTCAAGCAGTCTTTGGAATGATCGGAAAGCAGGAGCTCGTACAGGACTTTCCGCGCATTTCTTACTCTGGCGGAATTCGTGTGGATAACCATCCCTTCCGCAACCTTTGTCATACACGAAGGCATCAGTTTTTTCGCACCCTCTACTTCGACAACGCAAATTCGGCAGGAGCCGAACTGATGAACACCTTCCATATAGCAGAGATTCGGGATGTTAATACCGTTTTGTTTCGCGGCCTCGATGATGGTCAGGTCATCATCTACAGTGAGTTTCCTACCGTTTATTGTGATATTCTTCATCTTCTACCTCCTGTCACAGTGCAGGCAGCGCATCGCTTCGGCCATGGCGTTGAGCTTGTGGTAGCCCAGATCCACCTCATCGAAAGACTCGCGGCGTTTTTCGGACGAAAGCATCTCAATCGGGAAACGCGGATGCTCAACGACCTCGTCTTCGCTGTAATTATCCGGGATTTCGATCGGCGCGCCTTTGTTCAAAACACCATTGCCGCCCAGATATTTGTCGATGGCTATAGCGGCTTGTTTCCCGTCCGCTATGGCCTGGATCACCGTGTCGGGACCACGCGCGACGTCGCCGCCGGCAAAAACACCGGGCATCGTTGTCATCATAGTGTCCGCGTCGATTATGAATGTGCCCCACGGCGTCAGGCCGATCTCGCTTTTGGGGATAAACGGCAGATCCGAATATTGGCTGACGGCTGGAATGACCGTATCCACCTCGATCATGAATTCGGAGCCCTCGACGCGAACCGCCTTGCGCCTGCCGTCGTTTCCGAACTCTCCGAGCTTATTGCGTCGGCACTCTATTTTTTCGAGCTTACCGCTGGACCCGCCGACAAACCGCACGGGTGAGACCAGTTCAACAAGTTCGACGCCCTCGTCGATGGCGTCGTTGACTTCTTCTTCGTAAGCGGGCATCGAATCCCTGGTCCGTCTGTATAGGACGATGACCTTCTCGGCGCCGAGCCGCAGCGCCGTCCTGGCCGAGTCGATTGCCGTGTTGCCGCCGCCGATAACGGCGACCATCTTGCCGAGTTTGACGTCTTTACCAAGATTTACTTTTTTAAGAAAATCGATCCCGTGGATAACTCCGGACAGGTTTTCGCCCGGTATGTTGACCTTCTCCGGGAACTGCGCCCCCGTGGCGACATAGACGGCGTCATATTTCGCGCGTAGCGATTTAAACGTCACGTCCTTGACAATGTCTATGTTCAGATTAATATTAACGCCCGCCTGCTCGATCAGGTCAATCTCATGCTGGAGGACTTTCTTGGGCAGCCTGTACTCCGGAATGCCGAATGCCAGAACGCCGCCCGCGACCGATTCCGACTCGAACACGTCGACGTCGTAACCGATGCGCACGAGATAGTAACCGCACGTAAGCCCCGACGTGCCTGCACCTATGACGGCCACACGTTTGCCGTTTTTGGGGAAAACAAGGTCTTGCGTAAACGGCTGCTCATTCTTATAGGCATAATCGGCTACGTATCTTTTGAGTTCGCGGATAGCCACGGCTTCGTCGACGGACCCGCGCCGGCATTTGCTTTCACACGGATGCGTACAGATACGTCCGCACACGGCGGGGAAGGGATTTTCCTGCCGGATTAGGTTGTACGCGTCGATGAACCTGCCGGCTGCAATGAGCCGCAGATATCCGGGTATGTTGATGTTCGCCGGGCACGTGTTTTCACACGGCGAAATAAACAATTCCGTACACACGCCGGCCCGGCAGTATTTGTTCTTTATATGCTCCTCATATTCGTCACGGAAGTATTTAATGGTACTGAGCACGGGATTCGGCGCCGTCTGCCCCAGGCCGCACATAGCCGTATCCTGGATCACGTGGCCAAGTTCTTCTAAAAGTTCAATGTCGCCTTCCATACCCTCACCGCGTGTGATCCGCTCCAATATCTCAAGCATACGCGTTGTGCCGACGCGGCAGGCGTTGCATTTACCACAGGACTCATCTTTGATAAAATCCATGAAAAAGCGTGCCGTATCGACCATACACGTATCTTCATTCATTGCGATGAGGCCGCCGGAGCCCATAATGGCGCCGGCCTTCGCCAGATTTTCATAATCCATCGGAATATTCATATTTTCGAGCGTGATGCAGCCGCCCGAAGGCCCGCCCGTTTGTGCGGATTTAAATTTCTTGTCCTTCGGGATACCGCCGCCGATGGAGAACACGATGTCTCCCAGAGGTATCCCCATCGGCACCTCGACAAGGCCGGTATTCTCGATATGACCGGTAAGGGCAAACACTTTTGTGCCCGGGCTGTCCTCCGTGCCGTACTGACGGAACCACTTCACGCCGTTGAGAACAATAGCCGGAACGTTCGCCAACGTCTCCACATTGTTTATAATGGACGGTTTGCCGAACAGTCCGTTCTGGAATGGGAAGGGCGGCTTTTGCCTGGGTTCTCCCCTGCTCCCTTCAACGGATTCCATCAGCGCCGTCTCCTCGCCGCAGACGAACGCGCCTGCACCGATGCGTATTTCAATATCGAAGGAGAAATCCGTGCCGAAAATATTGCGGCCAAGAAGGCCGACGTCTTTCGCCTGCCTGATGGCATCTTTCAGGCGCATCAGTGCGATCGGATATTCAGCGCGGATGTATACGTATCCCATGTTGGCGCCAATAGCGTACCCGCCGAGCATCATGCCTTCCAGAACGCTGTGCGGGTCGCCCTCGAAGACACTTCTGTCCATAAAAGCACCCGGGTCGCCCTCGTCGGCGTTACAAATGATGTATTTGCGGTCACCCTCGGCGTCATGGCCGGACTGCCACTTGACACCGGTCGGGAAGCCGGCTCCGCCGCGCCCGCGAAGGCCGGACGCTTTGATGAGGTCAATCAGTTCCTGACGCGTCTTATTTTTCAGGACGTCATACAGGGCAAAATATCCGTCGTGGGATATGTAGGATTCAATTGTTTCAACGTCGATATATCCGCAGTTGCGCAGTGCGATCCGCACCTGTTTTTTAAAAAACGTGATGTCGTCAATTTTGGGGACATGCTTTTGCTGCAGATTGTCGTAAAACGTGTATTCCACGATAGGCCTGCCGCCGGTAAAATGCTGCTCGACGACTTCTCTTATCTTGTCGGGGGTCATTTCCGTGTAATAGGTCCTGTCCGGATGCACATAAACGACTGGGCCGACGGCGCAGGTGCCCATGCACCCTCTCTTGATGACGGCGACGTCTTTCGTCATTCCGCGCGCCTGCAGTTCCGCTTTAAGTGCGCTCTCAACAGAATCGCTGTTCGCTGCAACGCAGCCTGTCCCGCCGCATATATACGCCACGTATTTAAACGTGCCGAGCGTATCGGTATAGTTGCTTTTTATGTTTCTTAGATCTTCAATCGTTTTGATCAGCATACGTGCCCACCTCCTTTTCAGTCGTCGTATTCGGCCAGGATTCTGCCCAGTTTCTGGGGTGTGACCTGCTTGTAAACCTTTTCGTCGATCATCATGGCGGGGGCCAGTCCGCATGCCCCGATACAGCGTGCCACTTCAAACGTAAATTTCCCGTCCTCCGTCGTGTCTCCGACATTGATTCCGAGTTTATCCATTAGTGCCTCAATTATTTTTTTACCGCCCCTGACGTAGCAGGCCGTACCGAGGCAGACTCTGATCGTGTGCTTACCCCGCGGTTTTGTCGAAAAAAACGAATAAAAGCTTACGACGCCGGTGACCTCGGAAACAGGGATGCCCAAAGAGACAGCAATAAATTCCTGGAGCTCCAGGGGCAAGTAACCGTAGATCTCCTGCGATGCATGCAGTATCTGGATGAGACTTCCTTCTCTGTCCCGATACAGATCGATGACATTAGCGATTTCAGAAAACGCCTGCTCGTCTTCCGAACAACAGCATTTGCCGGGTGTTGCACTCATTTTTACGCCTCCCTTTCACAATTTTGATTCGTTCGTTTACAGCTTAACAAAAACATGTGTTGAAAAAATTATGGTTTTCCAATATTTTAAAGATTATTTCTCCATAACGGCTGTTAACTTCTTGCCCGCGTCCCAAGCGCCATAACATTTTCATCACAATTTACTATTTTAACCATAATCGTCGTTTTATTTTTGTATGTATTTAAATGCGCTGCATAACTATTTATAAAAAGAAGGCTTATCCGTTTGGATAAGCCTTCTTTTAAATTTTCAATACATGCTGCCGGAGGATGCCTGATCCTCATAGGCCTTTATCATTTTCTTCACCATGTTGCCGCCGATCTGTCCGGCTTCTCTGGTCTTGATATCGCCGTTATAACCGGCTTTGAGCGAAACGCCGACTTCGTTTGCCGTTTCCATTTTCAGTCGGTCAAGCGCGGTGCGCGCGTTCGGATTAATGATCTGATTTTTTCTGGCCGTATATCATCGCTCCTTATATCAATTTTGATTATATTTTGTTTATTTCTTTGGTATCAACTGAATCTATATTAACGTGCCCGACAATTATAGTATCTGCGGCGTATAAAATTTTAAACGATGCAAATAATAAATGTTTAAAAATTTTTTGGCTGAAAATTAAAATTTTGTTTTTCAATTTTTTGAGCAATTTCAGGCCTTATACATAGCTTTAGCAAACACCGTTCGAGGCATAGGTCGGAGCCCTATGCCTAAAGGGGCGGCGGGCGGGATTTGAAATAATCATTTTATAACTAGGGGTAAATTGTCAACATTTCAAATTCGCGGAACGCTCCAATCTGGGTAGAGAACTTCTGCATCCACTAATTCCCACGAGCTGTTTCGATAAATATAGTACATATCCACAGGATTTGTATGGTTATTTATAAAGCCTTCTACTTTAACCTTATTAAATCCATTGTAATCTGGAGAAATAAAAAGGTATATTCGTGCGGTATCATCACTCTTTGGGGCCGTTACCCAGTCATGCCCATATGAAATCGAAAAGGAATACGGGTACATGTCCTCAAGTTTACTTGCAAGCACTTCCATACTTTCTTGAGATATCTCATACCGCAAATTCTCTTCTAATAATTCTGCAGCCTCAAATTCCGGCAAAAGATTGGCATTCGTGAGAAATTCAATCATGACGGCATAGGCATCTGCAAATAACGCAATCCGATTACCTTCAGTTTTTAAGGCCCTGGATGAGGTATTTGATACATTTACAATGGCCGACAATACTAAGACCAGCGTAAAAACAGCCGCCAGGAAAATATAACGTTTTTTCATTAACTGATAACCCTCCTGCATGTGGGAATAACAGCAATGCTCCGCTTAATAATGACAACACAATTATATCACAATAACTACCAATTTAATCTATTATATCTAACCCACTGTAAACTTAAGTTATATAGTGCAATTCGAGTTTTCACTACAGGTAAAGGAAGAATAATAGGTTCAATCGTGTCTAAGATAACTCCGACACCTAAATTCAAACAGCTCGTGTCAGGTTGTCTTAATTTTGAAGTTTGAGGCCGCCCGATCGGGCGGCCGTTGTTTGTTTTATATTTGCTTTTTATTCGTCTTCCAACGGCGCGTCCACAAACCGGAGGATTTCCTTTATGAAAATGCGTCCGTCGAGCAGGTCCAAGGCGTGACAAAAATGTTTGACCTCGTCGCCTTCGGCTGTCACGGTGACGGGCTCGCCGTTTTCATCGAGCGCTTCGATGACGATTTTCTGCGGACGGGCCATGATCGCGTGTATGTCCTTGAAGCTGATGCAGCTTTCTCGGCATTCCTGCATGCCGCTTTGCTTAATAATCACAGGATTGACTAATTTTTGCACGCCGCTGCCGGCGTCTACGACGATAAGGCGGCGCATAACGCCGACCTGATTGGCGGCGATGGATGCGCCCCCGGCATCTTTCATCGTATCCGCCAGATCGTCCAATAGCTGATAAACATGGTCATTGACATCCGTCACGTTCCGACATGCTTTCTGCAGCGCCGGGTCTTCAAAAACTCTCAATTGTCTGACTGCCAAGGCGTTCACCTCTGATTCATAGTAACCACATTATATTACAAAAGGCAGGCCTTTTTGTCAAACAATGTGATAGATGCCGACGCTTTTTTGAAAAAGCTGCTTGCGGTCCTGAGAAACGGTGAAATATTAAGCATGCATGTGCGCGGCAACGCATGACAATCAAAATGGTCAGGCAAGGTCAAAAACGGCTGTTTTTAAGCTTTCTTTGACTTTGACCTTTTCTGACTATTAGTGTATATTAATATTATAATGCAATCAATATATTCAGGAGGTGACGTGCATGGATTTTAAGGACTACTATAAAACGCTCGGGCTCAATAAAGACGCAACGGCGGAGGAGATAAAGAAAACGTACCGCAAGCTGGCAAAAAAATACCACCCCGACACGACGAAAGGCGATAAAAAAGGCGAGGAGAAATTCAAGGAAGTTGGCGAAGCCTATGAAGTGCTTGGGGACACGGATAAGCGGGCTAAATACGACGAGCTGTATGAAGATATGAAAAGCGGCCGGTTCCGCCCCGGTGCGGGCGGCGGCTTTGACCCATCCATGTATCGTAACTATACGGACGGCAACGGCGGCTATCAGTACACCTGGACGACGTCGGACGGCGACGCGGCCGATTTCAGTGATTTTTTCAACGCGTTTTTCGGCGGCGGACGCGGCTTCGGCGATATCTTCGGCGGAGGACACGCAACTGGAGGCAGCCGCGGGGGCAGTGGCTTTCAAGAGTTCAACGCAAAGGGTCAGGACATCGAAGCAACAGTCGAAATCGGCATCCGTCAGGCCTATAAGGGCGGAGAACAAGCCGTCTCGTTGCAGACCGACACCGGCACCAAAACGATAAAGTTCAAAATCCCGGCCGGCATACAGTCCGGTGAAAAAATCAAGCTGTCGGGCCTCGGGGGACCCGGCTACGGCAAAGGCAAGGCCGGCGACCTGTATCTAGAGGTCGGCCTGAAGCCCGAGGCGGGTTTTGCGCTCAGCGGGCCCGATCTTGAAAAAACGGTCGACGTTTATCCGTGGCAGGCGGCGCTCGGCGACGAAATACCAATCCAGACGCTTGACGAAAAGCTGAAAGTCAAAATACCGGCCGGCATACAGACGGGCGGAAAGCTTCGGGTCGCCGCACGCGGATATCCCGCCAAAAACGGCAAGCGCGGGAGCCTGAGCTTGATCATCCGGATCGTAAATCCGACCCCGTTGTCGGAAGACATGAAGAAGATCTACGAGCAGCTGGCCGCTCTGACCAAGAGCGCCGGCGCCCAATGAATACCTATGGGCGGTATGAACACGTCCAACAGGAGGAGGTTATGATATGAATATCGAAAAATTTACGCAGCGGGCACAGGAGGCCATCGCCGCCGCGCAGGCCGAGGCATTAAGGCATCAACATCAGCAGGTGGACGGCGAGCACCTGCATTTTGCGCTAGTATCGCAGGAGGACGGACTCATCCCGCGTCTTCTGGGGATCATGGGCGTTGATAAAAACGCGCTTCAAAATGACCTGGAACGCGAAATCGACAAGCTCCCCGGCGTTACGGGTTCCGGCAGCGACAGCCTGTACGCAAGCCGCCGCCTGTCCGCGCTTCTGGTTGCCGCCGAAGACGGCACCAAGCGGTTCGGAGACTCGTACGCCGGCGTCGAGCACCTGTATCTGGCGCTTTTGGCCGAGCGGAAAACACCGTCGGCCAAGCTGTTTTCAGATTACGGCATCACGACGGAAAAATTTCTTGCGGCACTGGGCGACGTGCGTAAAAACCAGCGCGCCACGTCTCAAAATCCTGAAGAGACATACGACGCGCTGAAAAAATACGGTACGGATCTCGTCGAGGCCGCCAAAAACGGCAAGCTCGATCCGGTCATCGGACGCGACCAGGAGATCCGGCGCGTAGCGACCATCCTCTGCCGGAAAACAAAGAATAACCCGGCGCTCATCGGCGAGCCGGGCGTCGGCAAGACGGCCGTCGTGGAGGGGCTCGCACAGCGTATCTGGCGCGGGGACGTTCCGGAAACGCTCAAGGATAAGACGGTTTTCGCACTTGACATGGGCGCGCTCATCGCGGGCGCGAAATACCGCGGCGAATTTGAAGAGCGCCTGAAAGCCGTCTTAGACGAGGTCAGCAAATCCGAGGGACGTATTATATTGTTCATCGACGAGCTGCACAACATCGTCGGCGCGGGCCGCACCGAGGGCGCGATGGACGCGGGCAATCTTTTAAAGCCGCTTCTGGCGCGCGGCGAGCTGCACTGCATCGGCGCGACGACCTTAAACGAGTACCGCAAGTACATTGAAAAAGACGCCGCGCTTGAGCGTCGGTTCCAGCCGATCACTGTCAGCGAGCCGACCGTGGAGGACACCATTTCCATCCTGCGCGGCCTGAAGGAAAAATACGAGGTGCATCACGGCGTGCGCATCACGGACGGGGCGCTTGTAGCCTGCGCCGTTTTGTCCAGCCGTTATATCTCGGACCGGTTCCTGCCGGATAAGGCCATCGACCTGATGGACGAGGCCGCGTCGATTATAAGAACGGAGATCGACAGCATGCCGGCCGAGCTCGACGAGAAAAGCCGCAAGATTATGCAGCTGGAAATCGAGCGTGAGGCGCTTAAAAAAGAGACCGACAAGCACTCCCGCGACCGGCTGGATGCGCTCGAAAAAGAGCTTTCCGACCTGCGGGCGGACTATGAGGAGATGTCCGCCAAATGGCAGGAGGAAAAACAGAGCATCCATAAAGTCAGCAAAATCAAAGAAGAAATCGATCAGGTCAAAGCCGTTATCGAGACCGCCGAACGCAACTACGACCTGAGTACGCTCTCGGAGCTCAAATACGGCCGCCTTCCGGAGCTGGAACGCCAGCTTGAGGAGGCCAAGCGACGGGAAGAGAACTCGGACAATACGCTCCTGCGCGAAGAAGTCACCGAGGAAGAAATCGCGGAGATTGTGGCGAAATGGACGGGCATCCCCGTATCGCGCCTGATGGAAGGGCAGCGGGAAAAGATCCTGCGGCTGGGCGACACGCTGCACGAGCGCGTCATCGGCCAGGACGAAGCCGTGGATGCGGTGGCCGACGCTATTTTACGTTCGCGCTCCGGTCTTTCAGACCCCAACCGGCCGACCGGCTCGTTTTTGTTCCTTGGCCCGACCGGCGTCGGCAAGACGGAGCTGGCAAAAGCGCTGGCGGAGGCGCTCTTCGACAGCGAGCATAACATAATCCGCATCGACATGAGCGAGTATCAGGAAAAACACACCGTCTCGCGGCTCGTCGGCGCGCCGCCGGGATACGTCGGCTACGAGGAGGGCGGCCAGCTGACGGAAGCTGTCCGCAGGAAGCCCTACAGCATCGTCCTGTTTGACGAGATCGAAAAAGGCCATCCCGACGTGTTCAACACGATGCTCCAGATCCTTGACGATGGACGCCTGACGGACGGGCAGGGCCGGACGGTAAATTTCAAAAACACCGTCGTCATCATGACATCCAACATCGGCAGCCAGTATCTGATGGAAGGCATAAACGATGAAGGCGAGATCTCCGAGGAAGCGCGAAACCTTGTCATGGCGCAGCTTCAAAGCGCTTTTCGTCCGGAGTTTCTAAACCGGCTGGACGAGACGGTCCTGTTCAAACCGCTGACGATGGCGGAAATCATAAAGATTATTGATCTTATCATGGAAAAGACCCAAATGAAGCTTAAGGAACAAAGCCTGTCTCTGGACGTTTCCGACGCGGCAAAACGCTTCATCGCGGACAGCAGCTACTCGCCGGTCTACGGCGCGCGGCCCGTCAAACGCTATGTGCAGAAGAACGTTGAAACGGCTGTTGCGCGCATCATTATGCGCGGCGAGATTTCCGACGGCAGCGTCATCACCGTCGACGCGGACGAAAACGGTCTCGTTTTCGCAACCAAACAACCCGTCGGTGTTTAAATAGAACACTCCCCGGGCCTATAAATGAAGTGACCCCAAAAAGTTAGACAAATATTTATTCTTACGCAGCCGAGAGGGCTTGCAGTCTGTGAATGGCAGGCGGCAAGCCCTTTAGTCTTGCCTTGCAGCGACGGTTGTTATAGTAATCAAGATAGTCAATGAGTTCATTAATAAAATGCTGCATGGATTCGAATTTTTGCAGGTATAGCAGTTCACTTTTAAGCAAACCAAAAAAGTTTTCAATTACTGCATTGTCTAGACAGTTACCTTTACGGCTCATGCTCTGTATGATACCTTTATGCTTCAGCATTTTCCGGTAAAGGTTATGCTGGTATTGCCAACCTTGATCGGAATGTAGAATCAGATTTGTTCCATCTGGTATTTGAAGGAATGCCTTATCCAGCATTTCTGTCACCAAGGAAAGCACAGGCCTGTCAGAGATGGTATAGCTCACAATGTCCCGGCTACACAGATCAAGGATCGGCGACAGATAGAGCTTTTGCCCAAACAGACTAAATTCGGTGACATCCGTCACCCATTTTTGATTTGGTTGATCGGCATCAAAATTACGTTCCAACAAGTTTGGTGCAATTCTTCCGACCTCGCCGCTATATGACTTGTATTTTTTCATCCTCACTCGACAAAACAGACCGAGCTCTTTCATGATCCGCTGTACGGTTTTGTGATTGATGGCAAAATTGCGCCGACGTAGCTCTGTAGTAATCCGGCGGTAGCCATAGCGTCCCCGATTTTCATGATAGATTGTTGTAATCTCAGCTTTTACATCCGCATATTTATCCGGCTTTGTCATGCGCTTGGCGTGGTAGTAAAATGTTGCCCTTGGTAATTGAGCGATATCCAGCAACAAAGCAAACTTATGGTCTCGCCTCAGCTTTTGGATCACCTGCGTTTTTTGCACTGGTGTCGCTCTTCTTCCAAAACCAAGGCTTGCAAGTTTTTTAGGTATGCATTCTCCGCACGAAGCCGCTGTACTTCTGACAGCAAATCTTCTTCCACTTCTTTTGGCAGCTTTAAAGGACGACCTTTGCTGCCTCGACCACGACGCTCGATCTGAAAGCCCTCTGGCCCTTCTATCAAGTAGATTCGTTCCCATGCTTGTATCCTGTGATGGTCATTTATCTCAAATTGTCGTGCTGTTTCGCTATAGCTTAGTCTTTCTTTTTGCATCGTTTCGATTACATGCTGTTTAAATTCTGCTGTGTATCTTTTATTTGGTACTCCCTTTGGCATTAAATCACCCCAATTGTTATCAGTTTATCATACTGTCTAACAATTGGGGTGCTGTTCAAAAGGCCGGGGAGTTGTTTTATTTATCTTCTGCCCGTATAGACGGCAAATCTGTAATATTTATAGACTACGTCGATATCTTTGAAGCCGCAGCTTTTCATCATATCCAGATGCGTCGTCATCGAAACCGGGAAGTCCACACTGCCGTATTTCGGAATCCAGTCCCGCTCGATTTCTTCTCTTGTGATATGCTCGGCCATAAAGTTTTTCAGCTTCTTCAGGTAGATATCCTCAAGCGCTTCGTTCGCTGCTAAAATGACGTCTATATTGATAAACTGTCCGTCTGGTTTGAGGGCGGAAAAAATTTTTTCGTAAAACGTCAGCTTGTCGCCATCGGTCACCAGATGATGCAGCGCAAGCGATGATACAATCAGGTCATATTGCCGCGGGAATTCAAATGTATTGAAATCGGCCTGAATACATGTGATATGCTCTCCCAGCTTTGCTTCGGCCAAACGGAGCATGTTATCTGACATATCGACGCATGTGAGCTCAGCGTTTGGGAATTTATCGGCAATTGCGCTCGACACAGCGCCCGTACCGCAGCCCAAATCGGCAACGCTAAGACAGCGGCCCGCCGGGCCGGGGATAATGCTTACAAGCACATCGATCATCTGTTCATAATTAGGAACGAGCTTTCGGATCATCGCGTCAAACGCGGCGGCTTCCTGTTTATAGCAGTCTTTTATTCTATCGGTCTCCATTGTATACCTCTGTCTTTTCAAGAATATTTATAATCTACCATAAACGCATCAGAAGTCAATGACTGAACGTATAGTCCCCGGCCCGTTATCAGGCCGGGGACTTTGTCTCTATGTTATAAAAACCTTATACTTTTCTTAAGAGTTAGTGCTTTCTTTTTGCGTACATATCCAATCCCCTAATCGAAAGATGAGATAACCATGATTAGGGGATTGCTTATATAATACATGTGGTAAAATGCAGTTCGGAGTCAGTTTATGGCGTGGGCGCTATTAAGCGTCTTACTTAATAACCGAGAAGTCGAACAGGTCGGCAAACGCCTCAAGGTCATCTTTTGTGACTGCGGACGAGCCAAAATCGCTCCCCGCCGTGCCGGTCAGGACATTGATCGTGACGAACGAGTTCTCAAGATTCACAATCACAAGGGCCTTGGTTTCGCCAAGCGCCAGCGAGACTTCGATACCACTAGCGGTCGTATAGCGCCACTCCCGGTAGCTGTCGGCGTCGCCGACGTTCAGATACACGTCGGAGAATGTGCCTTTGACGTAGTTGCCGAACTGATAAGCGATCATTTTCCCGTTTTGCAGCGCAAGCTGCCCATCGTAATGGAAGGTGCCGTCGTTATAGACATAGCCGCCCACCTGCCCCGCTCCGGCAGCGGAACCGGACAGAAAATCGCCGGTTCCGGCCGCATCGATGAGCGCCACGGCATTGTCCGCTACCGTCATAGACTGATGCAGCGTCAAGCCGTATTTGCCGATGATTTCCTCAAGCTTGTCGGCCATGTCCTTTGAGTAGACGAGATACATGGGATACCGCTCGGTGTATTTGTTTGAACTGTTGCCGACTTTGGCAATGATGCTGCCGTCCTCGTCGTAATGATTACAGAAAATTCTCCACTCCTCTGTAGCCTTGTACTCGGGACTGTCGGGATAGCCCTGCAGAACGATCAGGTCATGATCAGCCGTTTCTTCAGGCATCATACCGGGCGTTATGCCGTCGTCCGCCCCGGCGCTGACCGGTACGGACACCGAGGCAGGCGCGTTGTCGCGGATGACAAGGTCGTGGACGCCGAAAATGTTTGTCGCGATCGCCGTAACGCTCACCGCCATTACGACGGCCGCCGTTGCGGCTATGTATAATATTTTCTTAAAGCTTTTTGATTTCATTTGGTTCTCCTTTTGTGCGTTTACAGTCTCGTCATTGAGCCGCTCAATAAAACGCGCCGGAATAACGGCCGTTTCCTCCGTGCCACCTTGAATGCGATACAGCACGGACGTTATCTTATCCGCTTCTTCGACGTTGCCGTTTAAAACGGCCACATCCAGCTTTTCAATGAGCTGCCTGATATTCAAGTCGGTTTTGTTTTCCATATTCAAACCTCGACTTTCTCCGTAAAGCGCCTTACATCTATATATATCCCAAATGCGTCAATGTAACTATAACTCATCGAGCTTCAAATCCCTGACCGTCTTATATATCGCCCGCCGGAGCCGGACGAGACGCATGCGCATCGCCGTCTCGTTCACGCCCGCGTCCGCGGCGATTTCGCGGATCGGACAGCCGTCGATATACCGTGTTTTATACAGTTCCCGCTGCGTATCGTCCAAACTGCCGATAACCCGGCCGGCATAAACCGTCTCGTCGATTTGCCGGTCGCGTTCTCTCATAAGCTGCACGCACACATCGCCGTCGCCTGCGGAGACAGTTTCATCCAAACAGTCCGTTTTATATCTCTGCTGCCGTTTCAAATATGTGAGCGTGAGATTTCGCGCCGTCCTGTATAAAAAAGCGGTCGGGTTTTCGTGCTTTAAAAAAGCCTCGCCTTTTTCAAGCGCAACCGTGAACACGTCTTGAATCAGATCTTCAGTAGATTCTTTTGCCCCGGTCATCGCAAATATGTATTTATAAATTCTGCCGTAATTTTCACGGCAGTGTTCTTCAAAACACTTCATCCGAACACCTCTATTACAAATATACACGAATCGTCAAAATGTAACACGGCTTTTTTGTGGAAAGCGGCTTTTGTGAACGTCGCAGTGACGCCACAAAAGCCGCCTTTTAAGTTGACATGCACAGGTAGCGGATTATACTGTAGATAGACCATATGTGCAATTAGTGATCTAAACGGTTAAAAAAGTCTCAAGAGCATAAACAGGATGCCCTTCATTGAGCAACATCTCAGAGTATCGACAGTTTACTGCCTGGCTTTTCTGCCCAATATCGTCAGGTTGATGATCAAAATCACCGTGAGGCAGGCGGTGTGCACGATGAGCGCTGGGGTATAGCTGCCGGCACTTTCGAACAAAAGATTCGAAAACGGCATCGTTGCGGCACTGCCGACAACAACGGCCGCCATGAGATAACCAAGGATACTGGCGCTGTTTTTCTGTCCGAACAGCTCTGTTACCCAAAGTGACGGCACTAGATTCGGCGCGGATATGCCGATGCCGATGCCGAGCGAAGCCACAACGGCAATCGGCGTCAAAGACGGTTCCATAAAAACGGCGGCGAGAACGCCGACGAGGTTTGCCCCGAATATGATCGTAGCGGCGCGTCCCGCACCCCACCTGTCGGTAAACGCACCGAAAACGAGTTTGCCGACTATGTTGCCGATCGGCATCGTTACGCCGAGGACAGATGTGACAAACAGGAGCGACAAACCGTCCTGCTGCGCGTGTGACGGAAAAATCAGATACGAGCCGGTCGCGGCAATGCCGATCAAAAAGCCGGTCACCATCAAAAACCAGAACCGGACCGAACGGACAATCTGCCCTACTTCAAGGCCCTGTTTATCCTTTCCGCCGCCGTCCTCCTGGCTACAGTCTCCCGTCATGCAGTATTTCTCGTCTGCACGCAGGAAAAAGACGATAAGAAATCCAAAAAATAACACGATAGCCATTGAGCACAGGTAAACGCTGCGCCAGCCCCAGCTTGTCGCTAAAAATCCGACGACGGGATTGAACAGCGCCTGACCCAGGCCGCTGACGGCGGACGTGGCGCCCATGATGATACCGCGATGGCTTGCAAATCGTTTGTTGACAATCAAAACGGCTACCGGATTGCTGGCCAGCGCGTACCCGATGCCGGAAACGGCGCCCGCTATATAGAAAACCGGCAATGTGTTCCCGATGGAAAAGATATATTCACCTACGGCCGTTGTTAAAAGGCCGATGATCAGGCAAATCATGATACCGAACTTTTCAATAATCCTGCCGAAGGCCAGGCTTAAAAGAAAGGCCGTAATATACCGGAACGTGATGGACAGCGTGAAGGCCGACCGTGAGATTTCGAGGTCTTCCGTAATGCTGACGGCCAGCATGTTGAACGTGGAAAACCGCAGCCCGTAAGCCAGCCAGACGATCAGCGCGCAGGCCAGCACGGTACGCCACAGTTTACCGATATATGATACTTTGAAGCTGTCTTTCATGCGTTCTCTCACTATCTGTTAAAAATTATGCCTGTATCTGCTAATTATAGAGTGAAGTTCGCGGATGGTCAATAAAGAAATCCGGTCTTTGCCGGAAGGCTTACCGGCTCAATAAGAAAACACTGCTTATTATTTGCCGTTTACAAGGCGATTAAGATATATAAAAACACCAATCCACATGATTGTACGTTTACGGAGGTGCCTGCTGAATATGAAAAAGTACAAAGCATTTAAACGACTGGCGGCTTTAGTTTTGGTTTTAGTGCTTGCCGCAGTGCTACCGGCTGAAGGCGGCTATATTGCGGAAGCGTCCGATACGCCGAGCAGCTGGGCGCAAGAGGAAGTGGACGACGCGCGCGCAAAGGGGCTTATCTTGCCGCCGGCCGATTTAGGGTATCAGAACGAAATCAGCAGAATGCTGTTTTGCATGCAGATTGTCAACATGGTCGAAGTAACTTACGGCGCGGAAATCGCACTGACGATCACCAACCCCTTCGATGATATTGACAACGATTATGTGACAAAAGCATATCAGCTGGGGATTGTTATGGGTATATCCGAAACAGCGTTCGCGCCGCATTTACCCATAAGCCGCCAGGAGATCGGCGTTATGATGATGCGCTGCGCCAGAGCTCTGGACCAACTGATGGGAAAAGCTTATGCCGAGGTTTCGGATACGTCTTCCATAACGTTTCCCGATCAGGATAAAATCGCTTCCTGGGCCCTTTCCGACGTTCAGCTTGCGTACAGCCTGAACGTTATGAAAGGCGTTGAAGACAACAAGATCGATCCGCTTGGGACCGCAACGATAGAGCAGAGCATTTTGCTCGTCAACCGGCTGTATGACGGGTTTTTCGCCGCGTCGTTTTCAAGCGCCGGAACGGGCGCGGAAACCGGAACAGAGACCAGTTCCGGCCCGATTGCGCTTTCCGTACCTGTTGAATTCTCGGCCGCTGAGCAAACCGAACTAATTATAGACGCCGGTCAGCTGGCTTACGATCCGGACGGCGACGCGCTTGCCGTTATTAAGATAAACGGGCAGACGCTGCCGTATCCAACCACGCATGGAACGGCGTCCCTCACGACGGACGGAAAACTCAGCTATATTTCCGAAGATGTGACGGAAAACCTCACCGACGATTTTGCCGTCACCGTCTCAGACGGCACGGATGTGACTGATATCATGATCCGCATCAATATAAGCAGCGGCCTTCATCTGAAACCGTCGCTCAATTCGGTCACAGTCAGCGGAGATCCGGCGGTAGGGAATACGCTCAGCGTGTTTATGCTCGGATACAGCGGCGTTGTGCCGTCAGGCGATGTTTTTTTCACGTATCAATGGATGACCTCCACTTCACCGGACGGTTTATATATGTACATATACGGCGCTAACGAATCGACATATGTCGTCCCGCAGGGGAGCGTCGGGCAATATTTTAAAGTTAAGGTGACCGCCAGCGGCGCGGCCGGCGGCAGCGCTACCAGCGCGGCGGTTGGGCCGGTTACATATGGCTTTGACCGCGGAGACGGGTCGTCGACCAGCCCGTATGAAATTTCGACAGCCGAACAGCTTGCGCGCCTGAGCTATATGCCGACGGACGGCTTGTTTTTCGTTTTGACGGACGATATAACGCTGCCGTTTAACACCTATATTCAAAATACGTTTGAAGGAAAGCTTTACGGCTACGGTCACACGGTCACAATACACATCACTTCGGCGCCGGATCATTATATTGGGTTGTTTTCACAGATCGGCAGCGACGCTGTAGTCACCGGCGTTGTGGTGGACGGCTATATCAATGTAACAAACAACGCATCCGGCAGCATCGCCGGCCATAACGAAGGCACGATAATAAGCTGTACGTCTTATGCCGCTGTTCAGTGCGGCAGTTACGCCGGTGGCATTGCCGGCGAGAACATGGGGAATGTTTCGCTTTGTGTTTCCGAATCGTTTGTAAAATCAAGCTGCTATACCGGCGGTATCGTCGGTTACAATGACGGAAACATTGCGCGCTGCCAGGCGGGCAGTTCCTGCAGCGTAACCGGCACGCTGTATTGGGCCGGCGGCATAACCGGCAACAACACTTCTGACGGTATGGTTATATACTGCTGCGCGCACGCCGGGGTCTTCGCCAGCCACAGCGTCGGCGGACTTGTCGGCTGGAACGGCGGACTCGTATCCAGCAGCTATTCAACCGGGCACGTCGGCGGATCAGATTATCTGGGCGGGCTTGTCGGTTATAATATCGGAGCCGTAGGACATTCATATTATGACCAGAACACCTCCGGCAGAAACGACACGGGAAAAGGCATCCCGAAAACGACCGCTGAGATGATGACGCAGTCGACGTATGTCAGCTGGGATTTCACATCCATCTGGGGCTATACGTCGGGCCAATATCCTTGGCTGAGGACATAGTGGCCCCTTTATAGCCATCCGCATTAAAACAGCCGCCGCATTTTATATGCGGCGGCTTTGCAGATACAGGAGCATGAGTTTTATGACAACTTTATAAAACCCTTGCAGCTGTGCAATAAATCGGATAAATTCAGGATATAATTTAAGTTTTTTTATGTTTAACTTGACAAATAATAGTGTGAGTGCTACCATATATAGTACATCAAATCGGTTAATGCCCATATATATAGTCAGGCAGGCAAATTCCTATAGAGAAAGGCTTGATGTTATGATTACTCAGATAATTAAGAGAGATCGTTCTTATGTACCCTTTAAAAAAGAAAAGATCGTTTTGGCGATCTTCAAGGCGGCCAACGCCGTCGGCGGCAATGATTTTACAACATCTGAAATGCTTGCCGACGAAGTCATCGGCATTGCCGAAAAGCAATTCCCGGACGGCATCGCAGAGGTTGAGAGCATACAGGACATCGTAGAAAAAGTCCTTATTGAAAACGGCCATGCCAAGACCGCCAAAGCTTACATTCTCTATAGAGAAAAACGCAGGAGCGCACGTGAATCCAATGCGCTTATCGGCGCGACGATCAATATGTTTTCCGAATACTTAAACGACCGGGACTGGCAGATCAATGAAAACGCCAACACCCAAAAGTCCATCAACGGGCTTAATAATTACATCCGGGAAGCTTTTACAAAAAGCTATTGGCTGCATGAGATCTACCCGGAAGAAATCCGGAAAGCCCATCTTTCGGGCGAGATACACATCCACGACCTCGGCTTTTTCGGCCCCTACTGCGCCGGCTGGGACCTTATGCAGATCCTGGAGTTTGGTTTCGGCGGCGTGCCCGGCAAAGTCGAGTCAAAACCGCCGAAGCATCTGCGCGCCTTTTTAGGGCAGATCACAAACTCCACATTCACAACGCAGGGCGAGAGCGCCGGCGCGCAGGCATGGTCGTCTTTTGACACCTACTGCGCTCCGTTCATCCGCTACGACAAACTGGATTATAAAACGATCAAGCAGGCACTGCAGGAATTTATATTTAATCTGAACGTACCGACACGCGTCGGCTTCCAATGCCCGTTTTCCAATCTGACCTTTGATATCGTTCCCCCGAGCACCCTGAAAAACCAGCGCGTCATGATCGGCGGCGAGCAAAGGGAGGAAACGTACGGCGATTTCCAGGAAGAGATGAATCTGTTCAACATGGCTTTCTGCGACGTCATGATGGAAGGCGACAGCAAGGGCCGGGTATTTACATTCCCGATCCCAACGATCAACGTGACAAAAGACTTCGCCTGGGACAGTCCGGTTGTCGAAAAATTCATGGAAATCACCTGCAAGTACGGCATCCCGTACTTCTCCAATTACGTCAACAGCGACCTGTCGCCCGAAGACGCGCTGTCCATGTGCTGCCGCCTGCGCCTGAATACGGCGGAACTGCGCAAAAGAGGCGGCGGGCTGTTCGGCTCCAACCCCCTCACCGGATCCGTCGGCGTCGTGACCGTCAACCTGCCCAGACTCGCCTATCAGTCCAAGACGGAATCGGAGTTTTTCATGCGGCTGTGGCAGCAGATGACAATCGCCAAAAAGAGCCTTGAGATCAAGCGCAAGATCATCGAGGATCAAACGGACAAGGGCCTTTATCCGTATTCGGCCAATTATCTCAAAGACGTCAAAATGAAAACCGGATATTACTGGTACAACCACTTCAACACCATCGGCCTCATCGGCATGAACGAAGCCTGCCAGAACCTGTTCGGCAGCAAAACCGACCTGACAACGGCGGAAGGTCAGGCTTTCTCCATCAAGACCCTCAACTATATGCGGGACGTCATCCGTGAGATTCAGGACGAGACCGGGCATTATTACAATCTGGAGGCGACGCCGGCGGAAGGTACAAGTTACCGCCTGGCCAAACATGACAAAGAGATGTACGCCGACATCATTACAGCCGGTGATACGGTGCCCTATTATACGAATTCAACACAGCTGCCGGTAGGCTTTACGGACGATATTTTTGAAACGCTCGATCTTCAGGACGAACTGCAGTCCCTGTATACCGGCGGGACGGTCCTGCACCTGTATCTCGGCGAGGAAATCAAAAACCATGAAACGGCTAAAAGGCTGATAAAAAAAGTATTCAACCAATATAAACTGCCGTACATTTCCCTGACGCCGACGTTTTCCGTATGTAACAATCATGGGTACATCGCCGGCGAGCATTTTGAGTGTCCTGAATGCGGCGAGAAGACCGAAGTCTGGAGCCGCGTCGTCGGATACTTAAGGCCGGTGCAGAATTACAACACAGGTAAGCGTGAAGAATACGACCTCCGCAGGAAATTTAAGATCAAGGAACCCGTACTGGTATGACCGTAGCGGGGATCGTTAAAAGTTCTTTTATTGACTATCCGGACCTTATTTCCTGCGTGCTGTTTCTGCCGGGCTGCAATTACGACTGTTTTTACTGCCAGAACAGGCCCTTGGTTGACGGACCGTATACAGAGCTTAACCTTCAGGAAATATGGGATTTTCTGAAGAAACGGACCGGTCAGCTCGACGGCGTCGTTGTGACCGGCGGCGAGCCGACGCTCAGGCCTGATCTGACAGGTTTTCTGGGAGACCTGAAGCGCCTCGGCTATAAGGTGAAACTGGATACGAACGGATCGACGCCCGGCATCGTTGAGGCGGTTTTGCGTTCAGGTCTCGCCGACTATTTCGCCGTCGACTATAAAGCGCCTGCCGAACGGTATAAAGAAATCTGCGGACCGGCGGCGGACGCGGAAAAAGTGCTTCAGACGATACGTCTTCTAGCGGGACAAACGGCGGCTGGTTTTCAGGTTCGTACGACCGTCGTTCCCCAACTCAGCGAGGACGACCTGATAAAAATGGCGCAGGAGCTGCCCCTTCTCCCCCACTGGGTTCTCAACCGGTACAGAAAACCGGAAATGTTTTTGCCCCGCGATGCGGAAAAAGTCTGCGCAGCCCCGCATACGCCGGAACAGATACGGGCTTTTACGGAAACGCTCCGGCAATGGCAAGAAAATGTATCATCCTAAAAGGTTATGATATAGATAAAAAACATCCCGCAGCCTTGAACAGCACCCCAATTGTTAGACAGTATGATAAACTGATAACAATTGGGGTGATTTAATGCCAAAGGGAGTACCAAATAAAAGATACACAGCAGAATTTAAACAGCATGTAATCGAAACGATGCAAAAAGAAAGACTAAGCTATAGCGAAACAGCACGACAATTTGAGATAAATGACCATCACAGGATACAAGCATGGGAACGAATCTACTTGATAGAAGGGCCAGAGGGCTTTCAGATCGAGCGTCGTGGTCGAGGCAGCAAAGGTCGTCCTTTAAAGCTGCCAAAAGAAGTGGAAGAAGATTTGCTGTCAGAAGTACAGCGGCTTCGTGCGGAGAATGCATACCTAAAAAACTTGCAAGCCTTGGTTTTGGAAGAAGAGCGACACCAGTGCAAAAAACGCAGGTGATCCAAAAGCTGAGGCGAGACCATAAGTTTGCTTTGTTGCTGGATATCGCTCAATTACCAAGGGCAACATTTTACTACCACGCCAAGCGCATGACAAAGCCGGATAAATATGCGGATGTAAAAGCTGAGATTACAACAATCTATCATGAAAATCGGGGACGCTATGGCTACCGCCGGATTACTACAGAGCTACGTCGGCGCAATTTTGCCATCAATCACAAAACCGTACAGCGGATCATGAAAGAGCTCGGTCTGTTTTGTCGAGTGAGGATGAAAAAATACAAGTCATATAGCGGCGAGGTCGGAAGAATTGCACCAAACTTGTTGGAACGTAATTTTGATGCCGATCAACCAAATCAAAAATGGGTGACGGATGTCACCGAATTTAGTCTGTTTGGGCAAAAGCTCTATCTGTCGCCGATCCTTGATCTGTGTAGCCGGGACATTGTGAGCTATACCATCTCTGACAGGCCTGTGCTTTCCTTGGTGACAGAAATGCTGGATAAGGCATTCCTTCAAATACCAGATGGAACAAATCTGATTCTACATTCCGATCAAGGTTGGCAATACCAGCATAACCTTTACCGGAAAATGCTGAAGCATAAAGGTATCATACAGAGCATGAGCCGTAAAGGTAACTGTCTAGACAATGCAGTAATTGAAAACTTTTTTGGTTTGCTTAAAAGTGAACTGCTATACCTGCAAAAATTCGAATCCATGCAGCATTTTATTAATGAACTCATTGACTATCTTGATTACTATAACAACCGTCGCTGCAAGGCAAGACTAAAGGGCTTGCCGCCTGCCATTCACAGACTGCAAGCCCTCTCGGCTGCGTAAGAATAAATATTTGTCTAACTTTTTGGGGTCACTTCACCTCTGTGCTACGGGATGTTTTTGTGTTTTGTGCTTTTATTCTTTTGGTTCAAGCATTTCCTTGCGCTTTAATAAATTTTCATACCGCTCTTTTGCCTCTTTTTCCGCTTCGGCAAAGAGCATTTTCGCGCGTTCCGGGAACTCCAGCGTCAGCGCGCTGTAACGGACTTCGCCCATAATGAAGTCGTTGTAGCTGGCCGTCGGTTCCTTGCTGTCGATGGTGAGCGGGTTTTTGCCCTCATCGGCTTTGCGCGGATCATATCGCATCATGTTCCAGTAGCCTGCGCTGACGGCGTTTTTCATCTCGGTCATCGATTTGCCCATCCCTATGCGCAGACCGTGGTTGATGCACGGCGCGTAAGCGATAATGAGCGACGGTCCGTCGTAGCTTTCCGCCTCCAGAATGGCGTTGAGCGTCTGCTGATAATTGGCGCCCATCGCTATCTGCGCCACGTAGACATAGCCGTAGGCCATGGCGATCTGGGCCAAATCTTTTTTCTTGACGGATTTTCCCGCTGCGGCGAACTGTGCCACCGCGCCCGTCGGCGTAGACTTTGAAGCCTGTCCGCCGGTGTTGGAATAGACTTCGGTGTCAAACACGAGGATATTGACGTTTTGCCCGGAGGCGATGACGTGATCCAGCCCGCCGTAACCGATGTCGTACGCCCAGCCGTCGCCGCCGAAGATCCACACGGACGGTTTTATAAACTGATCGCGCGCGGCATAAAGCGCCTCGAGCTGCGTCCTGTACGGAAAATCGTCTGTCGTTTTAAGCGCGTCCGCCAAAGCGTTCTCCAGTGCTTTCCCTGCCGTCTTTGAGGCCGCACCGTCGTCAAACGACTTAAGCCAATCGTTAATCGCTTCCTTCACGGACGCGTTATCGATCTTTTCGGCCAGTATCTCGGCCATCAAGCGCAGGCCGTCGCGGCGCTGGACGGATGCCATTGCCATGCCGAGGCCGACCTCTGCGTTATCCTCAAACAGGGAGTTTGTCCATGCCGGTCCTTTGCCTTCTTCGTTGACGGTATAGGGGATCGTCGGCGCGCTGCCGCCCCAGATGGACGAACAGCCCGTAGCGTTTGTAATCATCATCCGATCGCCGAAAAGCTGGGTAATGAGCCGCGCGTACGGCGTCTCACCGCAGCCGGCGCAGGCGCCCGGAAACTCCAGAAGCGGCTTTTCAAACTGCGAGCCCTTGACGGTTTTGATGGAAAAGCCGGTGTCTTTGCGCGGAAGTTTTTCAGCATAATCGTAGTGTTTCTGTGTTTCCAGCATCTCGTCAAGCGGTTTCATGACAAGTGCCTTTTCCTTGGCCGGGCAGACATTCACACATGAACCGCAGCCGGTACAGTCAGAAACGGTCGGGATGATGGCAAACTTGTACTTCTCGTTGCCCTTGCCCTGCATCGGCAGCATTTTCATGCCTTCGGGCGCGTTCTTTACTTCCGCTTCATCCAAAACGAAGGGCCGAATGACGGAATGCGGACAAACGTATGCGCATTGGTTGCACTGTATACAATTTTCCGGAATCCATGACGGCACGTCGATAGCGATCCTGCGTTTTTCAAACGCCGCCGTGCCCGTTGGAACAATGGCGCCGCATTCGACGTCGAGGAAGGCCGATACGGGCAGCCGGTCGCCCTGCATAAGGTTAATGGAATCCATAATTCCGCCGACATATTTAGCCACGTCTTCCCTGTCCGTATCAACGGCCACGGGCGGTTTTTCACCGGTCGCGTCTTTCCATGAAGCCGGGACCTCTATCTGTGTGACATTCTCAAGTCCGGCGTCAATGGCTTTGATGTTCATGTTGACGATATTTTCGCCCTTGCGTCCGTATGTTGTCCGGACGGCTTCCTTCATATAGCGGGTAGCATCGTCGATCGGCAGGATCTCGGACAGCTTGAAGAAGGCGGCCTGAAGGATCGCGTTCGTCTTGTTGCCCAATCCGATCTCGCGTGCGATCTTTTCAGCATCGCAGGTATAAAAGCGGATATTGTTTTCGGCAATATATCTTTTCGCGCCGGACGGAAGCCGTTTGTCAAGCTCCTCGGCATCCCAGGAACAGTTGGCCAGGAAAACGCCGCCGGGTTTAACGTCCTGAACCATATCGAACTTATCGAGATAGGACGAATTGTGACAGGCGACGAAATTCGCTTTGTTCACGTAGTACGCCGACTTGATCGGGCTCTTTCCGAATCTCAGATGGCTGATCGTGACACCGCCCGATTTTCTCGAGTCGTATTGGAAGTACGCCTGTACTTTCATGTCCGTATGGTCGCCGATGATCTTGATGGAGTTTTTATTGGCGCCGACCGTTCCGTCCGAACCGAGACCCCAGAATTTACAGGAGATGATATCCTTGGGCGTCGTATCCGGTTCTTCGGTATTAGGCAGCGAAAGATGCGTCACGTCGTCGGTAATGCTTATGGTGAAGCTGTTTATCGGTTCTTTTGCCTGCAGGTTTGTAAACGCCGAGATAATGCTGCCGGGCGTCGTGTCTTTGCTGGACAGGCCGTACCGACCGCCGTAAACTTTGATATCCGTTCCGTACAGGGCAGTCTTGACGTCCTGGTAGAGCGGTTCGCCGATGGAACCGGGTTCTTTTGTGCGGTCAAGGACGCCGATCGTTTCAACTGTTTCAGGCAGCGCGCTTAAAAAATGCTTCACGCTGAAGGGCCGGTACAGCCGGACTTTGATAAGGCCCGTTTTCTGTCCCTTGGCGTTTAAATAGTCAACCACTTCCTCCGCTGTCTGACAGACGGAACCCATGGCGATAATAACCTGCTTGGCATCCGGCGCACCATAATAGTTGAACAATTTATAGTCCGTGCCGAGCTTCTTGTTGACCGCATTCATATAGCCTTCAACAGTTTCGGGAAGCGCTTCATAATGTCTGTTTATAGATTCTCTGGCCTGGAAGAAAATATCAGGATTCTGGGCAGACCCCCGCAAAACCGGATGATTCGGGTTGCTGGCTCTCTGCCGGAATTTGTTCAGCGCGTCAAAATCGACCATTTCGGCCAGATCGTCGTTCTCCCAGTATTCAATCTTCTGCATTTCATGGGAGGTTCTGAAGCCTTCAAAGAAATGCAAAAACGGCATACTGCTTGAAATTGCCGACAGGTGCGCGACGGCGCCGAGATCCATCGCCTCCTGCACGCTGTTGGACGCCAGCATCGCAAACCCCGTCTGGCGGCAAGCCATGACGTCGCTCTGGTCGCCGAAAATCGACAGCGCCTGTGTGGCAATTGTCCTGGCCGAAACGTGTATAACGGCCGGGAGCTGCTCCGCTGCCCATTTATACATATTGGGAATCATCAGCAGAAGTCCCTGGGATGCTGTGAAAGTGCTGGTCAGCGCGCCTGCAAGAAGCGAACCGTGGACGGCGCCGGCGGCGCCTCCTTCCGATTGCATCTCAAGCACTTTTACCGGCTGCCCGAATATGTTCACTCGACCGTTAGCCGACCATTTATCAATATGTTCCGCCATCGTCGAAGACGGCGTAATCGGATAGATAGCCGCGACCTCCGTAAAAGCGTATGCAACGTGCGCAGCCGCGTTGTTGCCATCCATCGTCTTCAGTTTTCTAGCCAAATTTTAATCATCCCTTTCCTGTTAAAAATCCTTGCGTTTGCTTCTGTGATATACCATTTTCCAATAAGCGTATAGTTAGTTAATTATATCATCTCCAAAAGTTTGTGTAAATTGTCTATTTCCATGAATTACTTGCAATTTTAGGGCGCGGGCATTGCAAAACGTACAGGATTAATGATATACTGAGCTGGTAATTTTCCCCTTGGGGAACGGCCCGGTATATTTGTTGACGGAGCTATCTGTTGTTTAATTCTTATGTGTTTCATGCTTGTCTGCTCCTGAGCATCAAACCAGAAAGGTACAGTTTCATGGAAATCAAGAAATACGTAAAAGAGGCCTTCTCGGTCATCGGCAAAGAGGGCTCGTCTGACGACGGCGGCGGTTTTATCAAACGCCTTTGGGCAGATGCGACAATACATTTAAATGAAGTAGCAGGCTTGGCCAAAACGGACGAAGACGGGTCGATTACGGGCGTATGGGGCCTGATGAGTGATTTTTCAAGGTCGTTTGCGCCATGGGAAGAAAATTTCTCAAAAGGCTTGTATCTGGCGGGCATCGAAGTCAACGACGGGTCGGAGCCACCGCAGGGCTGGAGCAAGTGGACAGCCCCGTCCTATGAATACCTGTATACGGAAGTTGAAGACAGCTATCAGGAGGCTTTTTCGGCCGTCCTCAAATATATCGAAGACAATAACTTAGCTCTTGCAGGCGCTTTGTTTGACTATACCAGCCTTGAAGAAGACGGACGGCAGTATATTTTCGCTCCGATACAGCGGGTGTAATAATTACGAAAGTGAGCAAATCCCATGATTTTGTCCGGTAAAGAAATCCTGCGTCACATCGGCAGGGAAATTATTATAGAGCCGTTTGATGAAAACAGAATAAACCCCAACAGCTACAACTTGTCGCTGGCGGATGAACTGCTCGTTTATGAAAACGATGTTTTAGACATGAAAAAAGCCAACCCGACCCGTAAAATCATCATTCCCGAAAATGGACTGCTTTTAGAGCCCAATAAGCTGTATCTTGGAAGGACAAACGAATTCACGAAAACAGACAATTTCGTGCCGATGCTGGAGGGCCGCTCCTCGACCGGACGGTTGGGGCTGTTCATCCATATCACCGCCGGATTCGGCGACGTCGGCTTCGCGGGGTACTGGACGCTGGAGATCTTCTGTATCCAGCCGATAAAAATATATCCGAACGTTGAAATCTGCCAGATCTATTACCATGATATCCACGGCGAATACGATCTGTACGACAGTGGTAAATACCAAAACAACAGCGGAATCCAGCCAAGTCTGATGTACAAGGATTTTGAAAAGTAACAGAACCCCTCATCCGTCACGGCTTACGTCGTGCCGCCTTCCCCCAGGGGAAGGTTATATATTAAGTGCGAGGGGTTTTTATTGAATCGTTTGATTAAAGGCTTCCCCTTAGGGGAAGCTGTCAGCTTTACTGACTGATGAGGGAAATAAAGGCTCTGCCGAAATGACCCAATAACGCAATTTTTATAAATAATACTTGGTATATATATTTTATTATATAACGGTCGGCTTATTAAGAAAGGGGCGGTGGCGCATGGTATCCAAAATACGTTCGCTCGGCTTGGGCGGGATTTCCGGTTATGAGGTGTCCGTCGAATGCTCCCTGTCCAGCGGGCTGCCGAGCTTTGACATCGTCGGGCTCCCGGATGCCGCCGTCAAGGAAGCGCGCGAGCGCGTGCGGGCCGCGACAAAAAACTGCGGCATAAAATTCCCCGTCAGCCGCATCACGATCAATCTCGCGCCCGCCAACACCAAAAAAGCCGGTACGGTATACGATTTGCCGGTACTTTTAGGCATCCTCGTATCTTCGGAAAACATCAAGCCGCTCCCTGAGGACAGCGCCTTTTTCGGTGAGCTGTCGCTTACCGGCGCTCTGCGCCCCGTGACGGGAGCGCTCCCAATGGCGCTGGCGGCCGAGCGGGCCGGCATCTCAAATCTGTTCGTCCCGGCCGACAACGCCGACGAGGCGTCCTACGCGTCCGGCATAAAGGTTTTCCCGGTCGAAAACGTCGGTCAGCTATTAGCGCATCTGTTTGGCGAAACGCTTATCACACCCGTAGACCCGAAGGAACCGTCCGCCGCCTATCCGCAGATGCTTGATTTTTCCGAGGTCAAGGGTCAGGACAACGTCAAGCGCGCCCTGGAGGTCGCCGCCGCAGGCGGACACAACATCCTGCTTGTCGGACCGCCCGGGGCCGGGAAAAGTATGCTGTCTAAAAGGCTCCCGACCATCCTGCCGGACATGAGCCGCACAGAAATGCTCGAGTGCACGGAGATCCATTCCGTCATGGGTCTGACTGACCGTGAAAACCCCATCGTGACGACGCGGCCGTTCCGCTCGCCACACCATACGATCTCCGCGACCGCCATGGCGGGCGGTACGTCAAACCCACGGCCCGGAGAGATATCGCTCGCGCACAACGGCGTGCTGTTTTTAGACGAACTGCCGGAATTTTCGTCCGACGTTCTCGAATCGCTCCGCCAGCCTCTTGAAGACGGGCAGGTAACGATCTCACGGGCATCGGCATCTATCACATATCCATGCCGCTTTATGCTCGTATGCGCAATGAACCCTTGTAAGTGCGGCTGGTACGGCCACCCGTCGCGCCGGTGCACCTGTTCGGAAGCCTCTGTCAAACGCTATCACGAGCGGCTGTCCGGCCCGCTTTTGGACCGGATCGATATGTATATCGAGGTCCCTTCGTTGGAGTACGAGGAGCTGCGGGACAAGCCTGTGACTGAATCGTCGGCCGAGCTGCGGCGGCGCGTAAACGAAGCCCGCAAGCTTCAGCAGCGGCGGTATGCGGGAACAGGGATATCCAGCAACGCACATATCGGCACGAAGCTTCTGGATACATACTGCGCGCTCGACAGCGACTGTGAAAAACTCATGCGCAATGCTTACGAACGGCTGGGCCTCACCGCCCGCTCCTATGACCGGATTCTGCGCGTGGCGCGCACGGTCGCCGATCTGGCCGGAAGCGAACGTATAGAGCGCCGTCATCTTGCGGAGGCTATACAGTACCGCACGTATGATTTCCGTGACGACAAATAGCCCGCGCCATACATTAACTCGGGCAGCGGGCGGGGACAGATTTTTATTGCCGTGACAGACGAACGGCGATATACTATTATGAAACAGATAAGATGCGTGCCGAAGGACGCGTCTTTTAACAAAGATGGGACTTTTTTATGGAAGATATTATTTTACTGAAACAGGGCGAGATTGTTTTAAAAGGACTCAACCGGCGGGCTTTTGAACAAAAGCTCGTTTCCAACATCAAGCGCCGGTTAAGGCCGTTCGGGGATTTTGACGTATACAGCGTCCAGTCCACCGTCTACGTTGAGCCGAAGGACGGTTCGTGCGATATGGACGGCGCCTACGATGCCGTCAAGACGGTTTTCGGCATTGTCGCCGTGTCCCGTGCCGCCGCCTGCCCAAAGGACAAAGACGCAATTTTTGAAACGGCAAAACGTTATCTGGGCGAGCGCCTTGACGCCGCTAAGTCGTTTAAAGTCGAGACCAAGCGCGCCGACAAGAGCTTCCCGCTCACGTCGATCGAGCTTTCGCAGTATGTGGGCGGCCTTCTGGCGGAAGCTTTTCCGCATGTAAAAGTCGACGTCCATCATCCGGAATTCACCGTCAACCTTGAAGTGCGCGATTACGCAGCCTATGTCCACGGTCCGAGCGAGGCGGGCGCGGGCGGCATGCCCGTGGGCGCGAACGGACGGGCCGTTTCGCTTTTATCGGGCGGCATCGACAGTCCCGTATCGACGTATATGATCGCCAAGCGCGGCGTCAGCATCATACCGGTGCATTTCTTTTCTTTTCCGTATACCTCCATGCAGGCCAAGGAAAAGGTCATTGAACTCACGCGGATACTGACGCGCTACTGCTCCCGGCTGAAGCTCGAGATCGTGCCTTTTACGCATATACAGGAAGAGATCCGCGAAAAATGCCCGGAGGAGCTCAACACGGTGATCATGCGCCGGTTCATGATGCGCCTTTCAGAACGCATCGCCCTGTCAAACGGCTGCAAAGCGCTCGTCACGGGCGAAAACCTCGGGCAGGTCGCCAGCCAGACGCTCGAGGCGATGGCCGTTACGGAAGAATGCGCAGGGCTGCCCGTCCTGCGGCCCGTTATCGGGCTCGACAAGCAGGAAATCGTGGAAACGGCCGTCAAAATCGGAACGTTCGACACGTCCATTTTGCCCTATGAAGACTGCTGCACGGTTTTCACACCCCGCCGGCCCAAAACAAAACCGAGGCTTGACGACATTCTGGCTGCGGAGTCAAAGCTTGACGTGAAATTGCTAGTCGATGAAGCCTTTGACGCCATCGAAAGAATCGCGGTCGACCTGGATTGAGATATTGAAGCTATTTTGATGATAAAATATTGACGGGACGTTGGGCCTGCATTAAAATGACGCATAGAATAATGACGCTTGAACAAGCGTGACGGAGGTCTAAGAGACATGACATTCTCGGCTGAAATTATCGGCGTCGGCACCGAAATTCTTTTAGGGAATATTGCCAATACCGACGCTCAGGATATATCACGCGCACTTTCGGAAATCGGCATCAACGTATTTTTTCACACAGTCGTGGGAGACAACCCCGAACGGCTCAAACAGGCGGTCGCAGTCGCCAGAGCCCGCGCGGACATTATCATTACCACCGGGGGCCTCGGCCCCACCTACGACGACCTCACGAAACAGACGCTGGCGGAAGCGTTCGGGAAGAAACTCATCTTTAATGAAGTGGAAGCCCAGAAGATACGCAGCTTCTTTAAAAAGCGCCTGCATAATATGGAGATGACGGAAAACAACCTGCAGCAGGCATATCTGCCGGAGGGCTGCACGATCTTCCATAACGGCGTCGGGACAGCGCCCGGCTGTGCTTTCGAAGACGGCGGCACGCATGTGCTCATGCTTCCGGGGCCTCCGAAGGAATGCCGTGCGATGCTCGAGGGCTGTGCGCTGCCGTATCTCAAAGTGCTGTCGGATTCCGAGATCCATTCGCACAACATCCATATCTTCGGCATGGGCGAAAGCTCCGTCGAGTCACGGCTTAGAGATATAATGACGGAGCTGGAAAACCCGACGCTCGCGCCGTACGCTAAAGAGAGCGAGGTTCTGCTTCGACTGACGGCAAAGGCCGCGTCTGAAGACGACGCGGAAAAGATGATGGCGCCCGTGCTCCAAAAGGTTCGCGGGATCCTCGGCGATATCATATACGGCGTTGACGCCGACAGTCTGGAAAACACCGTCGTCGGACTGCTTAAAGAGAAAAACAAGACGCTTTCCGCAGCGGAATCCTGCACGGGCGGCCTGCTTTCAAAACGCGTCACCGACATCGCCGGCGCGTCGCAGGTTTTTGCGGGCGGCGTCGTTACCTACGCAACGCAGTCAAAATCGTCGATTCTTGGGCTCGACGCCGGCTTTATCCGTGAAAAAGGCGTTGTCAGCAAAGACGTTGCCAAGCAGATGGCTCAAAGCGTCCGCAAGCTCTACGGCACCGACCTCGGCGTCGGCATCACCGGCGCTGCCGGTCCCGGCGCGGATGAGACGGGCACACCGGCCGGGACGGTCTTTGTCGCACTGGCATCCGAAGACGGGATTGTCTGCCGGAATCTGGATCTTGCGTTCAGCCGCAGCCGCGTCCGAACGGCTGCCGCCGGCCACGCGCTGGATATGATCCGGCGGCATCTGACCGGCCTGCCGGTAACGGATTGATTTAAGTAATGCCTATCAAACCGGCTGTCGGCTTCTGCGTGATTAATGCGGTATATATTTTGGTAAAGATCGCTTAGAATGTGGGTTAAACAGATATTGAAAGGACGGAGGGCCGTTGGATGGACGAGGCTGAGCGGTACATTCAAATAGCGGGTACGGTCGCCTCTTTGGTTTATCAAAACCCCGAAAACGGTTACGCCGTCCTGCGCCTGGATACGCCGGACGGACTTATTACCGCCGTCGGCACGATGCCCGGGCTGAGCCCGGGCGAATCGCTTTTACTGACGGGCGCTTGGGCGACGCATCCGTCATACGGAGAACAGTTCAAGGCCGAATTCGCCGAGCGGCGTATGCCGACCGGCAGCGACGCAATCTATGCCTATCTTTCCTCCGGTGTTATCAAAAACGTCGGGCCTGCGAAAGCGCGCGACATCGTTGAGAAATTCGGCGACTCTGCGCTTGAAATCATCGAAAACGAACCGGAGAAGCTCTCTGCGGTACGCGGCATCACGTCAAAAAGCGCGCAGCAGATGAGCAACGCGTTCCGGCGGCAGGTCGGACTGCGGCGTCTGATCGATTTTTTGTCGGAGTACGGCCTGGGCCCGCTCGTAGCCGTCCGGCTGTATAAGTGTTATGGGGACGACGCGTTTCCCGCTGTCCGTGATAATCCCTATATCACGGCTGACGAGCGGTTCGGCGCCGATTTTTTTCAGGCGGACGCCATGGCGCTGGAACTCGGTTTCGAAAGCGACAGCGCGCAGCGCGTTGAAGCGGCGGTCTTGTTTGAGCTTACCCATAATCTAACGAACGGTCATACTTTCCTGCCTTTTCAAAAACTCCTCGACGCGACGCACCAACTCATTGAAGTTGACCCTGAGGCAATTGAAGACGCGCTGTGCGCGCTCGTTGATAGCGGGTATATCGTACGCGAGACGGTCGCCGGGCAGGACGCGTGTTATCTGGAAATGTATCATGAGGCGGAAACATTTGTAGCCGAACGGCTTTTTGATATGGCAAGCAACCCAATCAACGGTCCTTTGAATGTAGACCACCTTGTTTCAGCCGTCGAACAGGCGTATGGCATCTCCTACGCGCGCGCGCAGCTCAAAGCGGTGGAATTGGCCGCCAAATGCCGCGCGATGGTCTTAACGGGTGGACCCGGAACCGGTAAGACAACATCTGTGCGCGGAATCATTTCTCTGTTTGATATGCTGGGCCTTAAAACGGTCCTGTGCGCTCCGACCGGGCGCGCAGCCAAGCGTATGAGCGAGCTGACCGGCCGTGTAGCCGCAACGATCCACCGGCTGCTGGGCGCGGGTATCGGGGATGGCGACCGGCTGGTATTCGAACACGATGAATCCAATCCGCTGAGCGCTGAAGCGGTTATCGTCGATGAGACGTCCATGGTGGATATTCTCCTGATGCGCGCGCTTTTAGCCGCGATGGACCGCAGCTGCAGGCTTATAATGGTTGGAGACGCGGACCAGCTGCCTTCCGTTGGCCCGGGCAACGTCTTCTCCGATATCATCCGCAGCGATATCGTCGAAACGATCGTGCTCTCGGAGATATTCCGCCAGGCCGGTGAGAGCGGCATCGTTAAAAACGCGCACCTGATCAATAAGGGGCTTTTGCCGGACCTTGCCGAAAAGAGCAGCGATTTTTTCTTTCTGAAACGGCAATCCGCTGAAAAAACGGTGGAAACCGTCATAGAGCTGTGCGCCGAGCGGCTTCCGAAAAACATGCATATTCACCCCTCGCAGATCCAGGTCCTGTCTCCGACGCGAAAAAACAAAACGGGCACGGAAAATCTCAACCTTTGCCTTCAGGCGGCCCTCAATCCCGAGGTTAAGCATAAAAAAGAAAAAAATTACGGCAGCACCGTCTTCCGCGAGGGGGACAAGGTCATGCAAATCCGGAATAATTATGATATAATATGGACAGGTACGGACGGCTTCTCCGGAGGAGCCGGCGTTTTCAACGGCGATATCGGCCACATACGGGAAATCGATTTTGTCCATGAGACGCTTACTGTGGATTATGAGGACAAGCTGGTAACATACCTGTTTGAGCAGCTTTCCGAGCTCGAGCCGGCTTATGCGCTTACGGTACATAAGTCGCAGGGCAGCGAATATCAGGCCGTCATACTCTCCTGTACGCCCGGCGCGCCGCAGCTTCTTGTGCGAAGCGTTTTATATACGGCGGTCACACGGGCCAAAGAGATTCTGATCATCGTCGGGGACCCGGCTGTTTTTGAAGCGATGGTTTTAAACGACCGGCGGCAGCGGCGTTACAGCGGACTGCGGGCAAGGCTTGCGGATCATTGTTAGACAAAAACAATGGTTTAGGGGGTAAGCATATGGGTATTCTTTCGAGTATTCTGGACCTCTTTTTCCCTCCAAAATGTATATTCTGCAAAAAAGTGCTGGATTCAAAAACGCCCTGTATATGTCAAAAATGCAGGGACGGCTTGCCTTATACAACAGGCGGCGATGTCCGTCAAAAAGGCCGTTTTTTTGATGTATGCGTCTCGCCGCTCAAGTACGAAGGCACGGTGCGGGCGTCTATCCTCCGGTATAAGTTCAAAGGCGCCGTAACGTATGCCGACTGCTACGGCAAACTGGTAGCCGATTGTGTCCGTGATAATTTAAGCGGCCGGTACGACCTGATCACATGGGTTCCTTTAAGTGTACGCCGGGCCCGCTCCCGAGGATATGACCAGGCGATGCTGCTCGCCCTCGCCGTAGCTTTGGAGCTCGACGACGTCGCCGCAGAAACGCTTGTCAAAACCGGGCATGTCCCGGCTCAATCAACGATACAGGACAAAGAAGCGCGGCGCGCCAACGTGAGCGGCGTGTTTGAAATCAAAGACACTGAACTCATCGACGGAAAACGCATTTTGCTTGTCGACGACATTATCACGACCGGCGCGACGCTTTCCGAAAGCGCACGCGTGCTGCTTATGGGCGGCGCGGAAGCCGTCGTCTGCGCGACGCTCGCGCGGGCCTGAACGCGTTTTATGACACATATGTTTCGATATCTGTTTTTACGTCAATAATTAGTTAGTAAAGCCGGAAAGATTCTGAAGTGCACCGTCTACGTATAACATACATATATCAATCAGCAGGACATTTCATACTTATTTTGGGGGTTTCAAATGCTGTTTGGAAGAGACATCGGCATAGACCTCGGCACGACGTCCGTGCTCGTGGCGACAAGGGGCAAGGGCGTTTTGCTGCGCGAACCGTCTGTCGTCGCCATGGATAAAAACACCGGCCGCGTCCTGAACGTCGGCATGGCGGCCCAGCGCATGCTGGGGCGGACGCCCGGTAATATCGTCGCCATCCGGCCGCTCCGCGACGGGGCTATTTCCGATTACGACATGACGGAACGCATGCTCAAGGAGCTTGTAAGAAAAGCCCTCGCTTTTACGCTGTTTAAGCCTAGGATCGTCATATCCGTGTCCTCCGGCATCACGGAAGTCGAGGAGCGCGCGGTGATTGACGCCGGTATCGAAGCCGGCGCGCGTAAAGTCTATCTGGTGGAAGCGCCGCTGGCAGCGGCAATCGGCGCCGGGATCGACATCTCAAAGCCGGACGGGCATATGATCGTCGATATCGGCGGCGGCACGACGGACGTAGCCGTTCTGTCGCTCTCCGGCGTTGTCGAATCCAGGTCCATCAAGGCCGCCGGTGAAGCGTTTGACGATGCGATCATCAAATACGTCCGCAGAAAGCACAACGTCATGATCGGGGACAGTACGGCCGAAGAACTGAAAAAAAGCATCGGCTGCGTTTTTCCACGGCCGGAATCAACTTCGGTCGATGTGAAAGGGCGCTGTCTTCTGACGGGTCTTCCCCGCGTCGTTTCGGTCACAACAACGGAAATTTTGGATGCTTTTGAGGAGGTTTCCGAGCGCATACTTGAGATGATTCATCATGTCCTTGAAAACACGCCGCCCGAACTCGTGGCCGACATCTCTCAAAACGGCATCGTTTTGACCGGCGGCGGAAGCTTGCTGTGGGGGTTCGATAAGCTTATAGAGAGCCGGACGAACATCCCAACGCATATCGCCGACGACGCTGAATTATGCGCCGGCTACGGTATCGGGAAATCTCTGGACCAGGTCGGCGATATGCATGAGGGTACCATCAATCTTGCCCGCAGGCGGCAGATGAAGGCCTGAAAAGCCACGCTGAAGCTCAGATTAACGGGCGGGCGTGACACGCCCGCCTGTTTATGCGGTTAATTTTGTGTTTAACTCCCGGCACCGGGAGATATATAGAAAACTCTACACTCAGGGAGGTAATAAACATGGCAAAGAAACAATTTAAATCCGAGTCTAAACGGCTCCTCGACCTCATGGTCAATTCCATCTACACACATAAGGAAATATTCCTGCGCGAAATCATTTCCAACGCATCCGACGCGATCGACAAGCTCTGTTACATCTCGCTCACCGATGATAAGGTCGGCCTTACGCGCGACGATTTCAAAATTGAAATCAGCGTCGATAAGGAAAATCGAACACTGACCGTTACGGACAACGGCATCGGCATGACCAAAGAAGAACTCGAATCCAATCTCGGCGTCATCGCGCGCAGCGGTTCGGAGGCCTTCAAGAAAAACATCAAAGACGAGAAAGAGGATATCGATATCATCGGCCAATTCGGCGTCGGTTTCTATTCGGCTTTCATGGTCGCTTCTAAAGTCACGGTCGTCACCCGGGCATACGGGAACGATCAGGGCTACAAATGGGTCTCTTCCGGCTCGGACGGTTACGCAATCACAGAAATTGAAAAAGAAGCCGTAGGAACGGATATCGTCATCGATCTGAAACCGGACGGAGAGGATGAAAACTACAGCGAATTCCTGGAGGAACATACGCTGCACCGCATCATTAAGAAATACTCCGACTATATCCGCTGGCCGATCCTGATGGAAGTCACGAAAAGCCGGCAGGTGGAAACAGAAGAAACGGACGATCAAGGCAACAAGAAAAAAACATGGGAAGACTATACGGAAAAAGAGATCGTCAACAGCCGCATCCCGATCTGGCAGCGCTCAAAAAGCGAGGTTACCGACGAAGAGTGCATACAGTTCTACAAAGAAAAATTCTTTGACATGGACGATCCCGCCGCGGTCATCCGGGTCAGCGCCGAAGGCGCCGTCAGCTACAAGGCACTGCTGTTCGTTCCCGCCAAAGCACCGTACGATTACTATACGCGTGAATACAAGGCCGGGCTTCAGCTGTATACGTCCGGCGTCATGATCATGGAACACTGCGCCGACCTTCTTCCGGAACATTTCCGTTTCGTACGCGGCATCGTCGATTCGCAGGACCTGTCGCTGAACATCTCCCGCGAAATGCTGCAGCATGACCGTCAGCTTAAGATCATCGCAACCAATCTGGAAAAGAAGATCAAATCGGAACTTAAAAAGCTGCTTGAAAACGACGCCGATAAATACGTCACCTTCTTTAAAAGCTTCGGTCTTCAGCTCAAGTACGGCATTTTAAACGGTTACGGCACCAATAAGGATCTGCTCTCCGACCTCATATTGTTCTACTCTTCACAGGCCGAAAAGCTCATTGCGCTTTCCGAGTATATTAAAAACATGAAAGAGGAGCAAAAGTACATTTATTACGCATGCGGTGAAAACGTGACGCAGCTGGGCAAGCTGCCTCAGGCTGAGCCGCTTCGCGAAAAAGGTTATGAGATTCTATACCTTACGGAAGATGTGGACGAGTTCGTCGTTAAAACACTGATGCGGTTTGAAGAAAAGGAATTCAAATCCGTCAACGACGAGGATCTGGGGCTTGAGACCGAAGAAGAGAAAAAAGCCACCGAGCAGCTTGAGACGGAGTATAAGGATGTACTCGATTTTATCAAGGAGAGCCTCGACGGTAAAATCGCCGCCGCGAAGCTTTCACATAAACTCAAAAGCCATCCTGTTTGTCTGACGACGCAGGGCGGCGTCAGCCTCGAGATGGAGCGCTATTTCGCGACCCTGCAGGGCGCCCCGGGCGAAGCCCTCAAAGCCGAACGGGTACTCGAGCTCAACGCGAACCATCCTGTCTTCCAGACGCTGAAAACGACGATGCTGACGGATAAGGACAAGGCCAAAAAATACGCCGAGCTGTTATACGGTCAATCGCAGCTCATCGCCGGCGTGCCGCTGGACGACCCGTCGCACTTCACCGAGCTCGTCAGCGAGCTGATCGTGTAACGGAACTATATAAAAATGACAAGCTAGGGCGCCGCTAAAAAGCGGCGCCCTTTTTATGTAAACATTTAATTTTCATGGTGAAAGACGTTATTGATGATTTTTCAGGGTTGGTGCGTCTGGCATTTCCTAATATTTCCCGACTCAAACTTACACGACGCCCTGTCAGGGTTTGACGTGTTTTTTATGGCTTGTCCACTACAATTAAATTACTGTATTATGACGACCGGTCAGCCGGACAAAGCCTCCCATGCGGAGGATCTTTTCAATATCATTTATGCGGAAAGCGCACGGGAGGTTTTTATGATCGGAAATCAAATCCGCCAGCGGCTGTCTGATATAAAAGCCGAGCTGCCAAGGCGTGAGCTGCATTCTGCTGATAGAGTTCGTCTTGCTGAATGGATCGTCCGTTTCGCTGTCGCGTTTATTTTATCCGGAGCACAGATCTTCGGCGGCATTTCCCCGTTCGCCGCCGGCTTCGTGGCGGCGGCCGGTTCCGGATCCGCCTGCATCGCGTCACTCGCAGGCGCCGTCTTTGGCTACCTGCTTTCAGGTTCTTTTTTCTGGGCGCTTAAGTATATATCTATCGCTGTGATAATCTGCGCGACGACGATCGTTTTTAGGGATACGCACATTTTCCGCACCAACTGGTTCATGCCGACAGCCGCTGCGTTTATATCACTGTGCATCGGCATCGCCGTCACGGCACGCGCCGGCTGGACGCCGACTGCCTTTGTTTCGATGCTGACCGACACTGTATTGGCCGGAGGCTGCGCTTACTTTTATAAGTCGGCGCTGTCGCCCTGGTCCGGACGGTTCAATCTTGAGCACAGCTCGGAAATTATCCACACGGTCAGCTTCTTGATATTGGTATCCACGCTTTTGATGTCCCTGGCGCAGCTGACGGTTTTCGGGATCGTTTCGATCGGAAGGACCCTGGCAACGCTCATTGTGTTTCTGGCTGCATTTAAGGGCGGCGTCGGCATGGGGTGTGCTGCGGGGATCTCCGTGGGGCTGGCGATGGACTCGGCATCGGGCGGTGCGCCGCTTTTCTGCACGGCATACGGCCTGGCCGGGCTCATTTCCGGCATTTTCTCTAAACAAAGCCGGTTCGTTTTTGCAGTTTCATACATACTGGTGGATGCCGTCGTAGCTGCGGTTTCGATCGAGAACGCCGGCGTTCCCGCCATTTTATATGAAGTGTTCATCGCCTCCGTTATATTCATGGTTCTGCCGTCGTCTCTGATGGCGCGCCTCAGCGTTCTTCTGCCCGGCACGGGTTCCGGCCACGGTATCATCCGGTCCAGGGAATATACGCAAAACCGCGTCCGGCAGACAGCGCTGGCTTTTCGGGACCTCTATGAGACCGTACGGTCCGTTACAGGAAGCTGTCATAACGACAATGATGCCGCCGCCGTTTTCGACAAGGCCGCGGACGTCGTCTGCCTGGGCTGTTCAAACCTCTCGAAATGCTGGCATCTCGAATACCAGACCACTGTGGACGCAATGAATAACGCGACCGAGGCCATGCTGCGTCGCGGCTGTCTGGTGGAATCCGACCTCCCGGACCATTTTACGGAGGCTTGTACAAAACTGCCCGAATTTATCTGCGCGGTAAACAACGAGCTCAAGGCGCTTTTATACCGCCGTCAATATAAAAAACGGCTGAAAGAGAATCAGGCGGCCGCTTTCAATCAATATGCCGATATTTCAACCATCCTCACGGACATATCGGAAGAGCTCGGAGGCGGCATCCATTTTGAGCCGGAACATGAAATCCGGCTTAGAAAATATCTGCGCAGCATCAACGTCCAGGCCGAAACGGCCGTTTTCCGCGACCGCAGCGGCCGGCTCCACGCGGAAATATTCGGCGCGAGCTTTCATTCGCTTAAAAAAGACCCGAAATACCTTGAAAAACTGTCGGCCGTCTTCAACGTACGGCTGTGCGTCGTCGACGAGCTCACCGCCCCGGACCGGATTCTGCTTTTGGAGGCGGAACCGCTTGCGGCTTCCGTCGGCACCGCCTGCAAAAGGAGAAACGAGCAGGAGGCCAGCGGTGACCGGGGCGCGTATTTTAAAACGGACGAGGGGCTCCTATACGTCATATTGTCCGACGGTATGGGTTCAGGCGATCAGGCAGCGAAGTATTCAAGCGACGCCGTACGTATTCTGGAGCGGTTTTTACGTTCGGGCGTCCAGCCGGATACGGCCGTCCGTATGCTCAACGACCTGATGCTTTTAAAGAATGAGGATGATACCGGCTGCGCCACCGTTGACCTCGTCTGTATCAATCTGTTCACCGGATCTTCCCATATGTTCAAATACGGCGCGGCGCCGTCGTATCTCCGCAACGGCAAATCGGTCCGGCGCATCAAAGGAAAAAGCATGGCGGCCGGCCTCGGCGTTCCGCCGCACGACGCGCCGGATCAGCTTAAAATGGAGTTGAAGTCCGGTTCTCTGGCCGTCATCGTGTCCGACGGCGTAACGGCCGGTCTTGACGATAAGTGGCTGTGTGACGTCATTTCCGAATATGACGGCGAAAATCCGAGGGCGCTCGCCGTATCGGTCATTGATCAAGCGGCTGAAAAATTCGGCGCGGAGGACGATATGACCGCTATCGCCATTGCCGTGACGGAACGGTCTTAAGCCGCTGGATAAAAGACGTCTGTTTTCCTGTATATTCCACATCCCAAACGGGCAAACTCATAACAAACCGATTTAGGGTGTGATCGAAGTGGTCAAAGGGGTATCCCGTCGTGTTATTGTCATTAAGTCTCCGAATCTGCATTTGTTTGACGAAGCCATATTTATCGTGAAGGAAGATGCGCTGCGCGACGGCGGCGCGACCGGTGACGAAATCATCAAACAGGCGCAGGCGGTAGCCGACAATTATGTCCGGCTGCATCTTAAAAAAAACCTGCTGTCTAAAATTCCGGCACCTGCCTTTGCCGCTTTCGGCGCGGCGCTGACCGCCCTTATCTGGTTTTTTACGCAGTTTATCTGTTAAGCGAACTACCGATATATGCACCCGACTATGACGCCTGAATACGGCGTCTTTTTTATGCGCAAACCGGATGGTTTTTAACTATAATGCATTAGCCTGGAGGTCCGCCGCTTCCATAATGGTTGTATTCAAGCGGATCAAATGATATATTTAATGAAAAGCAAAATCTTTACGGGAGGCAATTATGAACATACTGATTCGGGACATACTCGCCGTCCTCCCAGACGGCGTTAAGGTCACTTCGGTCGTTATAGAAGACGGCGTTATTAAGTCAACCGGGGAAGCGCCGTCCGGTTTCAGGGCCGACAAGACGATTCCGGGCTCCGGCAAGCTGCTCATACCGGGCCTTGTAAACGCGCACACCCACGTCTACATGACCATCTTCCGCAACTGCGCCGACGACCTGAAGTTCAACAACTGGCTTTTCGGCAAAATCCTGCCTTTAGAGGACAAGTTAACGCCGGAGGACTGTTACTGGGGAACGCTTCTGGGTTTTATGGAGATGCTCTCAAGCGGCACGACCGCATTCAATGATATGTATATCTTCACCGACGCCGCCGCCAAAGCCGCGACCGAAACGGGAATGCGCGCTGTGCTTTCCCGTGGGCTAACCGGCGGCGCCGACGACAAAGCGGGCGGTGAAAACCGTCTCCGTGAGGCAGCAGCGGAAATTGAAAAATGGAAAGAAGCTGAGAATCTGAGCTTTATGCTGGCGCCGCACGCACCGTACACATGCGACGACGGATATCAGCGGGAAGTCGCCGCGGAAGCACGCCGCCTCGGTGTCCGGATCCATACGCACGTATCGGAAAGCCAGAGCGAAATGCAGAGCATCCAAGATAAATACGGCTGTACGCCGCCGGAGCTTTTAGACAAAACGGGCCTTCTGACCGACAGAACAATCGCAGCGCACTGCGTGTATCTGACGGACAGCGATATTAGGCTGCTGGCCGAACGCGGCGTCAGCGTAGCGACGAATCCCGTCAGTAACCTTAAGCTGGCCAACGGCATCGCGCCCGTTCCGAAAATGCTGGACGCCGGCATCAACGTCAGTATCGGCACGGACGGAGCGGCCAGCAACAACACGCTTAATATGATCCGGGAGCTTGGCCTTTTGACCATTCTCCACAAAGGGGCGACCGGCGACCCGCAGGCTGTCGGCGCGCGCGCGGGCCTTGATATCGCGACGAAAAACGGCGCGAAGGCCATGGGCCTTGATAATGTGGGGGAAATCAAAGCCGGTATGAAGGCCGACCTTGCTGTTTTGGATCTCGACCGCCCGAACATACAGCCGCTGAACAATCCCGTCGCGGCGCTGGCATATTCGGCAAACGGCTCCGAAGTCGAAACCGTCATGGTCGGCGGCAGGATCCTCATGGAAAACAGACAGTACACGACGATAGACCGGGACAAAGTCCTCTTTGAGGTGGGCCGGATATGTGAAAGGATCGGAACGCGATGAGTGAAATACGCGATAAATCATTAGCCCCTTCCGGCGAAAAAAAGATCGCCTGGGCCAAGCGCAACATGCCGCTTTTAGCCAGTATTGAAAAAGACCTGGCCGTCACGCAGCCTTTTAAGGGCCTTAAAGTAGCGCTGAGCGTCCATATGGAAGCGAAGACCGCCCGGCTGTGCCGCGCGATGCAGGCCGCCGGCGCCCAGATGCACGTCACCGGCTGCAATCCCCTGTCGACACAGGACGATGTGGCTGCGGCGCTCGCCGCCGGGGGCATCGACGTGCACGCTGTTCACGGCGCGACGGCGGAGGAATATGAAAGACATCTGACGGCCGTGTTAGAAACCGGCCCAAATATCATCATTGACGACGGTGGGGACCTTGTGAACCTCGTACACACGAAGATGACGCATCTGATATCAAATATCATCGGCGGCTGCGAGGAGACGACGACAGGCGTCATCCGTTTATACGCGATGGCACGTGACGGCTCGCTGAAATTCCCGATGATCACCGTTAACAACGCACAGTGCAAATATCTGTTCGACAACCGGTACGGGACGGGCCAGTCCGTTTGGGACGGCATCAACCGCACGACGAATCTCGTCGTAGCGGGCAAAACCGTCGTTATCGCCGGATACGGCTGGTGCGGCAAGGGCATCGCCATGCGCGCGCGGGGCTTCGGCGCACACGTCATCGTCACGGAGATCGACCCGGTCAAGGCGCTCGAAGCCATGATGGACGGTTTTAACGTCATGAAGATGACGGACGCAGCTGCGGCCGGCGATCTGTTTATCACCGCAACCGGCTGCAGCGGCGTCATCACACAGGAGCATTTTGAAACCATACGCGACGGCGCCGTTTTATGCAACGCCGGGCACTTCAACGTTGAGGTCGACGTCGACTGGCTGGACGCGCACGCAACACGCCGGGAAGAGCAAAAACCGAATATCATGGGCTATACACTGGAAAGCGGCAAGACGCTTTTCGTGCTGGCGGAGGGAAGGCTCGTGAACCTCGCGTCCGGCGACGGACATCCGGTGGAGATCATGGACATGAGCTTTGCCATTCAGGCGCTCAGCGCCAAATACCTTGCAGACAACCGCGACAAGCTCGAGATCGGCGTCATGCCCGTGCCGGAGGAGATTGATACGTATGTAGCGTTAAAGAAGCTCGATGCCTGCAATTTGACCATAGACACGCTGACACCGAAACAGAAAAAGTATCTCGACAGCTGGATCATATAAACACCGAGGTTTAATATGAAAAAAGTCATGCTTGCCTTCGGCACAAGGCCGGAGGCCATCAAAATGTGCCCACTCGTCCTGGAGCTGAAAAAAAGGCCGTATTTTGAAACGTCTGTCTGCGTCACCGGTCAGCATCACGAGATGCTCGACCAGGTGCTTGACGCGTTTAACGTTGTTCCGGAATATAATCTTTCGGTGATGCAGGAGAAACAGTCTCTGTTTGATATCACGGAAAAAGTGCTTTCCGGCATGCGCGGCATTCTGGAGCACACGCGTCCGGACATTGTCCTCGTACACGGCGACACAACGACGACGCTTGCTGCGTCAATGGCTTGTTTTTATCTGGGGATACCCGTCGGCCATGTTGAGGCCGGGCTGCGCACATACAATATCCAATCGCCCTATCCCGAAGAGTTCAACCGCCAGACCGTAGATATCATCTCCGAATTTTTATTCGCGCCTACGGATGTTTCAAAGGCCAATCTTTTAAAGGAAGGCAAAACGCCTGAAAAGGTGTTTGTTACGGGAAACACGGCTATCGACGCGCTGAAAACGACCGTCCGCAGCGATTATTCCCACCCTGAGCTTGACTGGGCGCAGGGAAGCCGTCTCGTAACGCTGACGGCGCACCGGCGCGAGAACCTGGGCGCGCCGATGCATCGGATCTTCGGCGCGATCCGGCGGATCGTCGAGGAATTCCCGGATATAAAAGTCATTTACCCCGTCCACCTAAACCCAGCCGTCCGCGAAGCGGCACAGGATGTGCTCGGCGGGAATGCGCGCGTGCGTCTCATCGAACCGCTGGACGTGCTCGACTTTCACAACTTCCTGGCGCGTTCTTACATCATATTGACGGACAGCGGCGGCATTCAGGAGGAAGCCCCGTCGCTCGGCAAACCGGTTTTGGTCCTGCGCGACACGACAGAGCGGCCTGAGGGCGTCGCTGCCGGTACGCTTAAGCTCACGGGCACCGGGGAGGAAACGATCTACCGCGAGTTTAAAACGCTCCTGACCGACCAAACCGCCTACGACGCGATGAGCAAGGCGTCCAATCCTTACGGCGACGGCTTTGCGTCAAAACGCATCGCGGATATTCTGGAAAAACGGTTGTAACCCGGCAGTGATGAGAAAAGTGAAAAAAGGAGAGGTTATACCTCTCCTTTTCATTTTGCATATCCGTTTAAAACAGCGTCATCTGGCTTGTTTCGGGCATCTCACCGAGCGCACCGAGGTTTTTCATCTGCTCGATGTGGGTTTTGGATACCTTCGGGCAGCATCTTGAAAACTCCTCGATCGACACAAACGACTGTCCGGCCCTGTTGGAAACGATGTCGCGCGCCGCCGTTTCGCCGAGGCCGCTGACGGCCACGAACGGCGGGCGCAGGCGTCCGTCCGGCGTTATATTGAATTTGACGGCGTCTGACTCATATAAGTCGAGCCCGGCAAATTCAAAGCCGCGCATATAAAATTCGTAGCACGCTTCAAGCGTCGTCATAAGATCGTCTTCCTTCGCAGTCGTCGCGTCCTGCTTTTTAAGCTCCCTGATCTTTGCTTTGACGACGTCGAGGCCCTGCGTCATATGCTGGGCGTCAAAGCCGTCCTTCTGGCTGCGCCGGTAAAAATACGCGCTGTAAAACGCAAGCGGCTCATGCACTTTGAACCACGCGATGCGAAACGCCATCATGACGTACGCTACGGCGTGCGCCTTCGGGAACAGGTATTTGATCTTCTTGCAGGAGGTTATGTACCACTCGGGGACCCCGGCGGTCTTCATTTCATCCTCGCTGCCTTCCGGCAGCCCGCGCCCTTTACGAACGCTTTCCATGATCTTGAACGCGCGCTTCTCTCCGATACCCTTGGAGATCAGATACAGCATGATATCGTCGCGGCAGCCGATCGTCTCGCTGATCGTAGCCGTGCCGCTTAAAATGATATCCTTGGCGTTTCCGAGCCACACGTCCGTACCGTGCGAAAAACCGGACAGCCGCACGAGCGTGTCGAAGTTTTCAGGCTGGGTGTCCTTGAGCATCTGTCGCGTAAAGCCCGTGCCGAATTCCGGGATGCCGATGGAGCCCGTTTCGCCGACGATCTCGTCGCCGCGCATCAGACCGAGCGGCTCGGGCGACTTGAATATGGCCATCGTCTCCGGATCGTCGAGCCGGATGCGCCGGGCGTTTACGCCCGTCATATCCTCAAGCATCTTGATCATCGTCGGATCGTCGTGGCCAAGCTCGTCGAGCTTTAAGAGGTTGTCCTCCATGCAGTGGTAATCAAAATGTGTCGTAACGATACCGGACTGCCTATCGTCGGCCGGATGCTGCGCAGGACAGAAATCCGCGATTTCCATGTTCTGCGGGATAACGACCAGCCCACCCGGATGCTGCCCCGTCGTGCGCTTAACGCCGACGCAGCCCTGTGCAAGCCGGTTTTCCTCCGCACGCGAGGCCATTTTGCCCTGCTTCTCCATATATTTTTTAACGTAGCCGAAAGCCGTTTTTTCCGCAATCGTTCCGATCGTACCCGCCCTGAAAACGTGATCGGCGCCAAACAGATCGTTCGTGTACTTGTGTGCGTTGGCCTGATACTCGCCGGAGAAATTCAGGTCGATATCGGGTACCTTGTCGCCACCAAAGCCCAAAAACGTTTCAAACGGGATGTCAAAGCCCTCTTTTAAGTAAACCGCGCCGCAGGCCGGGCACGTTTTATCGGGCATATCGGCCCCGCAGCCGTACCCCTTACCGGACTCAAAATCGGATTTTCCGCAGTTTTCACAGCGGTAGTGCGCCGGCAGCGCATTGACCTCCGTAATACCCGCAAGGTAGGCGACCAGAGACGAGCCGACGCTGCCGCGCGAGCCGACGAGATAGCCGTGCGCCAGCGAATCAGCCACGAGCTTCTGCGCGCTCATATATATTACGTCGTAACCCCTTTCAAGGATATCGCCGAGCTCCGTTTCAACGCGCGTCGTAATGATCTCAGGCGGATTTTCCCCGTACAGCTCATGCAGCCGGCCGTAAACAATGCTGCGCAGGTCGTCGGCGCTGTTTTCGATTTTCGGCGCATAGAGCGTCTTGGCGGGCGGAAGGGGCCGGACGGTCTCACACATTTCCGCAATGCGCCGCGTATTTGTCACGACGACTTCATAGGCCGTATCTTCTCCAAGATAGGAAAACGCGTCGAGCATTTCCTCCGTCGTCCGGAAATACAACGGCAGCTCTCGGTCGGCGTCATCAAATTCCTTGGCCGTGAGCAGGATGTGCCGGAACACTTCCTCCTCGGGGTCAAGAAAATGCGCGTCACATGTGGCTACGACGGGCTTGCCCGTTTCTTTCCCGAGTTCAATGATGCGTCGGTTGAACGCTTTTAAATCCTCAATGCTTTTTGCTTTCGGCCGCTCGCTGTCGAGCATGAAAGCGTTGTTGCACAAAGGCTGAATCTCCAGATAATCGTAAAACTCGGCCAGCCGACGCTGTTCCAGCCTGCCGGCCCCGTCCGTTACGGCGGAAAAAATCTCGCCGGCCTCACAAGCTGAGCCGATAAGAAGGCCTTCGCGATGGGCTGTTAAGAGACTTTTCGGAATGATCGGATACCGGCTGAAATACTCCAGATGGCTTTTTGTGACGAGTTTATAGAGGTTTTTAATGCCGGTCTGCGTGGCCGTGAGGATAATGATATGCTTCGGCTTGAAGCGGCCTTTCAGGACGCCGGCGCGTGCATTTGTGACATATGCGTTGACCTCGGATAAATCCGTCAGGCCGGCGGCCTTAAACCGCTCAAACAGCTTCATCAAAACGAGACCGGCCGTCACGGCGTCGTCGGACGCCCGGTGGTGCTTGAAGTCCGGCAGACCCAAAAACCCGGCCACAACGTTGAGCCGGTGGCTCTTGAGCGACGTTAAAAGCGCGCGGGATGCGGCCAGCGTATCAATATACCTCGGCTCAAAGTCGATGCCGTACCGGCAGCAGGCCTCATAAATAAATCCAATATCGAAGCTCGCGTTATGCGCCGACAGGACACGTCCGCCGGCAAACTCAAGGAAGGCGCGCACGGCCTCCTCCTGTGACGGCGCGCCCCGGACGTCCTCGTCGGATATCCCGGTCAGCTGCGTGATATTTATCGGGATATGCATGCCGGGGTCCGCAAAGGTCTGGAAACGGGCCGTTTCCTCGCCGTTTTTCATAATAACGGCCCCGATTTCGGTGATGGCGTCTTTTATGGGCGACAGGCCCGTCGTCTCGATATCGAAAACGACGATCTCATCGTCAAACCCGCAGGCAGCGCTGCCGTAAACCGCCAGCGTGCTGTCTACGTCGTTATAGTAATAGCCCTCCACCCCATATATGACCTTGATTTTATCGCCGGCGGCCTTCATCGCGTCGGGAAACGACTGAACGACGCCATGGTCGGTGATCGCGATGGCAGGATGCCCCCAGTCAATGGCCCTGCGGATCACTTCCGCCGTATCGGTGACGGCGTCCATGGCGGACATTTTTGTATGCAGGTGCAGCTCGACGCGTTTTTCCTCAGCCGTATCCTGCCGTATCTCCTTTTGAGAACTCATGATGTTCGTCGGTTCAAGCGTCATTTCGCCGTCATACCGGTTCATTCCGAGCTTTCCCGAAACCGTCACATACATGCCTTTTTTGATCTGGGAAACGATCGACCCGGCATTCGGGTCGGTCATAAACTTAGAGATGCGAACGGAACCGGTATAATCCGTCATATCAAAGCTGAACACCCAAGCGTTTCGCTTGGGTATCTCCCTGGATAAAACGTCGAATACCTCGCCCCTAATCGTCACGCTGCCCAGCTCGAGCGTGACTTTTTCCATCGGCGTGATACTTGATTTTATCTCCCTGCCGTAAATGACCTGATTTACGGTTTTCTTTCTTGCCGTCTTCCGCGCCGTTTTTTCGTTTTTGGGATAAACGGGCGTAAGTACAACCGACTTAAGGCCGAATTCCGCTTTTATGCCGTCTTCGATCCTTGAAATATCAACAGGTGCGACGGGTTCGGGCAACAGCAATGTGATTTTCATCGCCATTTTTGCCTTTTCAACCGTCGCTGTTACAACATATGATTTCCGCAGAACCTCAGATAACGTCCCCATTTGGCCGCAGCATGTGAACATATCATAAAATGGTACTTGATTTTGCGCGCTCAACTGATAAACTCCCCTTTATGTACCATGCGTTTATTCTCTTTATTCCCGGCCGATCAACAAAAACAGCTCGTCGACAAGCCTGTCCATCGGCACTTTACGGACGATCTCCCCTTTTTTGAACAGGATGCCTTCACCGTCGCCGCCGGCAATGCCGTAATCGGCGCGGCGCGCCTCGCCCGGCCCGTTAACGGCGCAGCCCATCACCGCCACGACGATGTCCCGGTCGATTTTCTCCAGGCGGTTTTCGACCTCACCGGCTATTTTGATCAGATCGATCCGGCAGCGGCCGCAGGTCGGGCAGGATATCAGCTCCGGGCCGCCCCGGCGCAGTCCCAGCGCTTTAAGGATGGCGCGTCCCGCTTTGACCTCACGTTCCGGCGGTGCGGTCAAAGAGACGCGTATGGTATCTCCGATGCTCTCGGACAGAAGCGTTCCGATGCCGACGGCGGACTTGACGATCCCCATATACTCCGTACCGGCCTCCGTGACGCCGAGATGCAGCGGGTAGTCCGTCGATTCCGCCAGGAGCCTGTACGCCCTGATCGTGAGCGCCGTATCGGACGACTTGACCGAAATGCAGATGTCGTCAAAATCAAACCGGTTTAAGAGCCGGACATGGCGCATCGCGCTCTCTAAAAGCGCGTCCGGCGTCACGCCGCCGTGTTTTTCCAAAATGTCTTTTTCAAGGCTCCCGCCGTTGACGCCGATGCGGATCGGTATGCCTCTTTTTCGGCAGGCCTCCGTTACGGCCCGGACGTTTACATCGCCTCCGATATTGCCCGGATTGATCCGGATCTTATCGGCGCCCGCCTCAGCGGCCGCGACCGCCAGCCTGTGGTCGAAATGAATGTCCGCAACCAGCGGGACGGCAAAGCGTTTTTTTAGTTCCTCAACAGCGCGCGCCGACTGCATGTCCGGTACGGCAACGCGCACGATATCACACCCAGCGTCGATGAGCCGCCCTATCTGGGCGGCTGTTTCATCGATGTCACGCGTGTCTGTATTCGTCATGGACTGTACGCTCACCGGCGCACCGCCGCCGATCGGCATGTTGCCGACCCAAATCCTCTTTCTATCCGCCAACGATCTTCACCACATCGTTCACCATCACGACGAGCATCAGTCCGATAAGCAGGACGAATCCTGCGGCGTGGACATAGCCCTCATATTTCGGATTGATCCGTTTCCGGCTGATCTTTTCCACAAAAAACGTCACAATCATGAAAAATATACGTCCGCCGTCAAGCGCCGGGATCGGCAGTAGGTTCATCACCGCCAGGTTAATGGCGATCAGTGCGCCGATCGACGACATGTTGAAAAGCGCGGCTAAAAAGGACTGTGACTGCTGTGCGTAGTCATTCATTATATCAACGATGCCGACAGGGCCGGACAGCTCGCCTAAACCGACATTGCCGCTGAAAACTTCCGCCAGGCTCACCCGTACGAGCCGGACATAATTTATCGTCGAATAGGTGGCATATTTCAGCTTCTCTCCGGCCGTTCCCTCAATCCTGTTGAAGTCGATGCCGTATCTGAGCGTTGTTTGACCATCGGTTACGTATTCACGCTGCTCAAGCGGCAGATTGTCAAGCGTCACTTTTTCCCCGTCCCGGACGACGACCAGATCGACGGGACTATCTCCGTAGAGCATGATGAATGTCTCAAAATCTTCTTTATAGTAAATCCGCTCCCCGTTTAAGGAAACGACCCTGTCTCCCACCATGAGCCCGTTTTCGCCCTCCAGCGGGAACCCGTCGGCAAGCCCCGTGATGGTCGGGCCGACGAAATACGTCATCTGCGATACCAGAATCAGCACCACAACAGCGCCGAGCAGGAAGTTCATAAACGGCCCGGCCAGAAGGATAAGAAGGCGCTTCCAACGCGGCTGCGCCGTAAACGAGCTTGCGCTGCCGGTCTCCTCGTCCTCGCCTTCCATAAGGCACGACCCGCCGATAGGCAGCGCGCGCAGGGAATAAAGCGTTTTCTTACCCTGCTTTTTCAGTATCCTCGGCCCCATGCCGACCGAAAATTCAATGACGTTGACCTTGAAAGCCTTTGCCATCGAAAAATGTCCCAGTTCATGTACGACGATAAGCAGGCTGAAAATGATAATAGCTAAGACAATATACAAATATACCAACCCTTTCTGAGGGAACTGTTAAGGCCGCGGGCCATTCTCCCGGCTTTCATCCATAATACTCCAATACGATTCTTCTGGCTTCACCGTCCGACGCCAGTATATCTTCAACAGACGGATCTTCAATGTTTTTTATCCTGTCCAGCGCTAACAGAACACATTCGTAAATCCGGGTAAAGGATATTTTGTCTTCTAAAAACAACGCGACTGCGGTTTCGTTCGCCGCGTTCATGACGGCGCAGGCAGTCCCGCGTATCTTTGCCGTTTCCTGTGCCAGAGCCAAACATTTAAATGTTTTAAGATCGGGGTTTTCAAATGTCAGCGCGCCGATCCCGGCCAGATCAAGCTCCGGCGTGAGGGACGGCTGTCGTTCCGGGTATGTCAGCGCGTACTGGATCGGCAGGCGCATGTCTGGGACCGACAGTTGTGCGATAACACTGCGGTCTGAAAATGCGACCATGGAATGGACGATGCTCTGCGGGTGGATCAGAATATCGATCTGATCGGGCCGCGCGCTATATAAATGCATGGCCTCGATAAACTCCAGACCCTTGTTCATGAGCGTAGCGGAGTCGACGGTGATCTTCCGGCCCATGTTCCAACTCGGATGGCAAAGCGCATCGCGCACCGTCACCTTTTCCAGCTCGCCAGGAGACTTCCCGCGAAAGGGGCCGCCCGAGGCGGTCAGCAGGATTTTTTCATACGTCTTTCCGCTGCCATGTAGGCACTGGAAGATAGCCGAATGCTCCGAATCAACCGGAAGTATCTCCGCGCCGGACGCTTCGGCCGCGCGCATGACCTGTTCCCCAGCGCACACCAGCGTTTCCTTGTTGGCCAACGCGATGCGCTTTTTTTCTTCTATGGCGGTAAGCGTCGGCAAAAGGCCTACGGTGCCGACGACGGCCGTGACGACCGTATCGGCATCCTTGATACGCGCCGCCTCAATCTGGCCGTTTAAACCAGAAACGACTTTAACCTGCGTGTCGCGCAGCCGCACCGCCAAATCACAAGCTGCAGCTTCTTCATAAACAGCAACGACGGCTGGGCTGTATTTCCGAGCCTGTTCCTCAATAAGCCTGATATTGCTGCCGGCGCTCAGGGCACAGACGGCAAGCCCAAGCGCGTCGGCAACCTCAAGGGTTTGCCTGCCGATTGAGCCGGTCGAACCTAAAAGCGCTATCTTTTTCTTCACTGCGAAATTCCTCTTTCAGCGGCCGCCGCCCCGTCTTGTATAAACATATTCCCGGACCCGTACAAAAAATACGCGGCATCTCCGGACCGGCCAAAACGCCTGTTATATGTAAAACGACCGGATACAATTATATCTGCTCAATTGTTAACAAATCAAGTACCGCCGATCGGCCGCGCCCGCATATCCTGTTTCCTGCGCGGCCACAAGGCTTTAGAACGCCGGCAGCAGATAAACGAGCATATAGACGACGGGCGCTGTAAAAAACATGCTGTCGAACCGGTCCAGCATCCCGCCGTGGCCGGGAAGCAGCGTGCCGTAGTCTTTTACGCCAAAAACTCTTTTGACAAACGAAAATGCCAGGTCGCCCAGTTCGGTCGCGGCACAGCCGACGAACCCGTATAAGGCCATAACCAAAAAATTCACGCCGAGGCCAGCAGCATAACGAAGAACGACGCCGTAAACGGCCATCGCGGCAACGCCGATCACGAAGCCGCCGATGCAGCCTTCAACGGTTTTTTTCGGACTGACTTCCGGGAACGCCGGATGTTTTCCGAAAAAAACGCCTGTAAAATACGCCCCCGCATCCGTTATAAACGCTATGATGAACGGAATCAGGACGTAAAACTTCCCGGCGTCGTGCAGTTTCAGGCCGATAAGCGCCGACAGGAAAAGCGGAAGGACCGCACCGCCCAGCAGCGCGCCGGCCACCTGAGAGAGCTTTATTTCCTTTTCCGTTTTATACGCGAACACAGCATCGGCAAAGACAACCGACAGCAATAAAAACAGCGCAATATAATAGACTCTTCCCAACAGACCGACAGCCGCCGACGCCGGTATGAGCGCGGCTGAAACAGCCGTGTAGACATACAGCCTTTTCGCCGCGGGAGGCCCGACGGCCCGAAGCAGCTCATATGAAGCAACAGCCGTAACCGCCGACGTGAAAACAGCGAGAGCATACGGCGGAAGGAAAAATAATATGACGAAGATAATCGGAACGAATATGACAGCGACAATGATTCTTGTCTTCATTATTTTTGCCCTTTCACTCCCCCGTAGCGGCGGTCCCTGGCCTGATAGGCTATGATCGCGCGATCGAGTTCTTTTTCGTCAAAATCCGGCCATAAAACATCTGTGAAATAGAATTCCGAATACGCCGACTGCCATAAAAGAAAATTCGACAGACGCATTTCCCCGCTCGGCCGGATGATGAGATCCGGGTCCGGGAGACCGTCGGTGTACATGTAGCGCGAGAACAGTTCTTCCGTTATCGGTTCTTCCCTGTTTTTATTCGCTGCAGCATATGCGCGTACCGCGCGCAAAATCTCGTCTCTTCCCCCGTAGTTGACGCACATGTTCACCTGCGCGCCGTCCTGAAGCTTTGACAGCGCTTCGGTTTCAGCAATCAGTTTTTGAAGCTCCGCCGACAAAACGGAAATATCCCCGAAAAAAAACATCCGTACATGGTCGCGCTTGATTGTTTCAATCGCCTCATACAGGTATTTTTCCAAAATGCCCATGATGGCTTTGACTTCATCGGCAGGACGCTTCCAGTTTTCCGTTGAAAACGCGTAGACGGTGAGATATTCGATGCCGATTTCTTTGCTGTAGTTGGCGATACGCCGGAACGCTTCCGCCCCGGCTGCATGACCAAGCGTTCGCGGCAGCCCGCGTTTTTTGGCCCAGCGCCCATTGCCGTCCATAATAACAGCTATATGGCGGGGAAGCCCTGTAACGTCGATTTGCGCGGCCGGCGCCCTGTTTTTCCTGAATAGTCTCATAGCGTTCATACTTTCGTCTTTACTAACCGGCACTTCATAATGCCGAAAAAAGCATATCCGGCGTCCGGCTCACCGATTAACGCCGGCCGCCGGCCGGTAAACGCCGGTCGGACGGTCAATCATTAAAGTCTTTCTAAGCCGTTTGATACGCCGGACCGAGGTCGGATTCTGGCTTTACGTTTAAATCTCGTAAAGTTCTTTTTCCTTCTTATTAACGATGTTTTCAATCTCTTTTACATAGTCGTCCGTCAGTTTCTGCAAGTCTTTTTCGATGTCTTTTAGATCATCTTCAGTGATCTCAGACTTTTTCTTCTGCGCTTTAAAGGCCTCCATGGCATCCCTTCGTATATTCCGGATGGCGACCTTGGATTCTTCGCCATATTTGCCGACCTGTTTGACAAGCTCTTTACGGCGCTCTTCCGTTAGCTGCGGAAACACCAAACGGATCACTCTGCCGTCATTTAATGGGTTGATCCCCAGATCGGACGTCTGGATCGCCTTTTCTACTGCTTTCAGGCTTGAGGCGTCCCAGGGCTGGATCAGAAGCGTCCTCGGGTCCGGCGTTGAGACCGAAGCAATCTGCTGGATCGGCGTCGGGGTGCCGTAATACTCAACCCGGATATGATCCAGGATCGACGCATTGGCGCGCCCGGCTCGGACGGATGAGAATTGCGCATGCAAAACCTCAATCGTTTTCTTCATTTTATTCTCATATTCAGTAAACATTTCTATAGCCTCCTGATTGTTGATATCAGTCTACGACTGTGCCGATTTTTTGACCGGTTATAACGCGAAGGATGTTTTCCGGGTCTTTAAGCGCAAAGAGTATGACCGGTATATTGTTATCCATTGACAGCGACGTTGCGGTGGAATCCATGACCGTGAGTTTTTTGGCGAGGACGTCGTCGTAAGAAATTGAATCAAATTTGACGGCGCCCGGATCCGTTTTCGGGTCTGAGCTGTAGACCCCGTCAATATTCTTGGCCAGAAGGATCACATCGGCGCCGATCTCGGCAGCCCTTAAAACAGCGGCCGTATCGGTCGAGAAATACGGACTGCCCGTACCGCAGCCAAAAATGACGACGCGGCCGTTTTTCAGATGCTTGTCCGCCTTGAGCCGGATATAGGGCTCGGCGACGGCCTTTATTTCAAGCGCCGTCTGGACCCTTACCGGGACGTCCAGCTGCTCTAACACGTCCGCCAGCGCCAAGCAATTCATCACCGTAGCCATCATGCCCATGTGGTCGGCTCTGGTGCGTTCGATCCTGCCACTGCCGTCTTTTATCCCACGCCAGAAATTACCGCCGCCGACGACGATACCGATTTCAACGCCCATGTCAACGCATTTTTTTATGACGGCACAAACGTTTTTAATCATATCAAAATCAAGCCCGAAGTGCTTGTCGCCGGATAACGCCTCTCCGCTTATCTTAAGTAGCACCCGTTTGAAAACAGGTTTTTCAGCAGCCATCGCGCACCTCCACAAGAAGCTTTTCCTAAGTATTTTAATATATTTATGGTTAAATTGGAAGAGAAAACTTTATTTTGTTTGATATGGGCTGTCTTCTCAGCAGCGACAGCCGATGATATGCCGGTACAAACATTTCCCGTTTTCTCGCCATAGCGAAAAAACGGGAATTTTGAACATTATGACTTCCTGCCGCTTCCGTCGTTTAATTCTTCGGCAGATATTTTGAGGGGTCGACCGGCGAGTCGTCCTGTGTCATGGCAAAATGCAGATGTGAAACGACGCTCGCTTCACCGATGGCGGTATATCCGATCGCGCCGATAACGGCGCCCATAGCGACCTGGTCGCCCGTTTCAACGACGGGGATCTTTGCCAAATTGGCATAAATGCTTTTCAGTCCGTTTCCGTGGTCAATGACGACGGTCGTGCCAAGCATATCGTCCTCATAGACGCCGACGACGGTCCCGTCGGCAGCGGCCATTACTTTAACCCCCAGCATACCGGCGATATCGATGCCTTCATGCGTCCGCCAATCGCCCATCGTTTCATTGTATATGAGTTCATCGACGGAGTACATTACGGCAATTTCCCCCATGATCGGCCAGACAAAAACAAGTTCTTTTGCCATTACCTCTTCTGTGTCTTCCGTATTTGAGGACGTGTCTTTTTGCGGGGCCTCATCCTTCGGCTCCGCCGTCGGTTCGGTACTCGCGACGGCTGACGGAGACGGAGACGGCTTTACGGTTTCTTCCGGCATCTCCGCCTTGGCCTCGGCATCACCGGTAGCCAACGCGCCGGCTATATCGCTGCCGGCCGAAACTGCGGCTTCATTATCTTCCTGCGAAATGCTTGCAATATCGCCCGCGTCCGGCGCCTGCTTCAGGTTTCCCGCAGAAAGCAATATCCATGCGGAAATTCCGATAACGGCCGTACAGATTAGAAGGACGACGTAAAACCCCTTCCCAGCGATAAAGTCACCTATTTTACGCATGAACGTCTTCTTTTCTTTCACACCCTGATCCTCCTGTTTGTTCAAATGAGTTAAGCCCGCCGATAAGTATAAAAGGGTAAAAAAACGGCGTATCTGCCGTTATTTTTGACGGCGGACACGCTGTTTATACCAATATTCGGAAATTTTATTTCAGTACAGGCGGCTGACCGGCCCTATCCGGTTCTTTTTGCCGGTTTATAGCTGTCTTTCAGCGCGACGGAGCGGTTGAATACCGGATATCCGGGACGGGAATTCCGACTGTCCACTGTAAAATACCCCAGCCGCAAAAACTGGAACGTATCGTGCGGCTTCACTTGTTCAAGGGCTTTTTCGGCCTTGCAGCCGGACAGTATCTTTAAGGAATCCGGATTGAGGCATTCAATAAAATCCCTGTCGCCGCTGTCCGGTTCCGGATCCGAAAACAACCTGTCGTATAAGCGGACTTCGACGTCCGCACAGTTATTGACGTCCACCCAGTGGATCGTGCCACGCACTTTACGTCCATCCGGCGTATTGCCGCCGCGCGTTTCGGGATCGTATTCAGCCATCACTTCCGTCACGTTCCCGTCCGCGTCCGTGTTGAATCCCGTACAGCGGACGATATACGCCGCTTTCAGGCGCACCTCGTTTCCAACGTACAGGCGGTTGTATTTTTTAGGCGGCAGGGCGGCAAAGTCGTCTTGTTCAATCCACAGCTCCCGCGAAAACGTAACCGGCCGGCTGCCCATCTCTTCGTTCTCCGGGTTGTTCTCGACGTAAAACGTTTCGCTTTTATCCCCGGGATAATTGGTTATCGTCAGTTTTACCGGCCGTGTGACGACCATAGCGCGCGCAGCGTTTTGGTTGAGGTCTTCCCTGAGGCAGTATTCCAAAAAACTGTATTCGACGATGCTGGCCGTTTTGGCCACGCCGATCCGTTCACAGAAATTGCGGATCGAGGCCGGCGTATAACCGCGGCGTCTGAGCCCGCAGATCGTCGGCATCCTGGGATCGTCCCAGCCGTCGACATATTCTTCCTCGACAAGGCGGCGCAGCTTGCGCTTGGACATAACGGTGTAGTTCATATCGAGGCGTGCGAACTCGATCTGGCGCGGCTTGGACGGTACATCGGTGTTTTCGATGACCCAGTCGTACAGCGGACGGTGGTCTTCATATTCCAGCGAGCACAGAGAATGCGTAATGCCCTCCATTGCGTCCTGGATCGGATGCGCGAAGTCGTACATCGGATATACGCACCATTTTTCGCCCTGCCGGTGATGGTGTGCAAATCGGATGCGGTACAAGACCGGATCGCGCATGTTGAAATTCCCGCTTGCGAGGTCGATTTTCGCCCGGAGCGTCATGTCGCCCTCCTGGAATTCGCCCTTCCTCATGCGTTCAAAAAGCGCCAGGCTTTCCTCAACCGGCCGATCCCGATAGGGGCTTGTCGCCGGGACGCCGACGTCTCCCCGGTGTTCCCTGAACGCTTCGGGTGAAAGCTGGCAGACGTATGCCAGCCCGCGTTTTATGAGGCCGACGGCCAGCTCGTACGTTTTTTCAAAATAATCGCTGCCGTAGAAGAACCGGTCTCCCCATGAAAATCCGAGCCAGCGTATGTCTTCCTGTATGGCGTCGACATACTCGACATCTTCCTTTACAGGATTCGTATCGTCCATTCTCAGGTTGCAAAGCCCTGCGTACTTCTCGGCCGTGCCGAAATCAATCGTCAGCGCCTTGCAGTGCCCGATATGCAGATATCCGTTCGGCTCCGGCGGGAACCGGGTATGCACAGTCTGCCCGAAAAACCGGCCGCCGGGCGCGACATCCTCCTCTACGAAGGCATGTATAAAATTCTTTGATTCTTCCATTATGTTTCAGCTCCTATATCCTGAGAAGATATTATACATGTTTTTTGTAGTATTTACAATTAAAGTGTGATAAAATATGCCAAAGAAGATTCAAAGCATATTCTGGAGGCAAACCATGCACGATATTATCATTGTAGGCGACGGCCCCGCCGGTCTTTCGGCCGCTATTACAGGGCGAATGCGCGGTAAAGACGTTATCGTCATCTCCAACAACCGCACGGAGAGCGGCTTATATAAAGCCGCGGAGATCGGCAACTATCCCGGTCTTCCGGGGATCTCCGGCGCGGAGCTTTCCGGAAAAATGGTCATGCACGCATCCGGCATGGGCGTAGAGATCATAACGGGACGCGTAACCACTGTTCTCCCGATGGGAAAATCGATCAACGTCAGCTACGGCACCGAGATCCTGACAGGCAAAAGCCTGATTTTAGCGACAGGCGTCGTCCAGTCGTCCGTTTTCCCGGGCGAAGCAGAGCTTTTGGGAAGCGGCGTATCCTACTGCGCCACATGCGACGGCATGCTCTACCGCGGCAAAAAAGTCTGCGTCGTCTGTCTGTCGCCGGATGCTGATGAGGAGGCCGATTTTCTCGAATCCATCGGCTGCGACGTCACGCGCCTGAAAACGAAAAAAATTATCGTACACGGCGAAAACAAAGTGACGTCCGTCACGGCCGACGGTGAAGAGATCCCCTGCGACGCCGTTTTTATTCTACGGAAGACCATCGCGCCCGACACGCTGCTGCCCGGTCTGGAAACGGCAAACGGCCATATCAAAACGGACCGGTCCATGAAGACGAACATACCCGGTGTTTTTGCGGCCGGCGACTGTGTCGGCACGCCCTATCAGGTTGCCAAAGCCGTCGGAGAGGGGCAGCTCGCCGTTTTGTCCGCCGACGACTATCTGGCTCATTTGGACGACTGAAGATAAATGATTCATGTATGAAGTGAAAGGAAGGTTACAATGGAAGTTCTTCATCTGACAGGCAATGATTTTAAAGACACGATCGGTTCCGGTACGGTCTTAGTGGATTTCTGGGCGGGATGGTGCATGCCGTGCAAAATGCTCGCGCCCGTCATTGAGGAGATTGCGGGCGAAATCGGGGACGGCGTTAAGATCGGGAAGGTCGACGTTGATGCCGAAGGCACCATTGCCATGGAATATGGCATCATGAGCATACCGACCGTCATCCTTTTTAAAGACGGCAAAGAAGTCCGCCGTTTTGTCGGCGTGCAGCCCAAGGAAGCTTATATGCAGGCGCTCTCATAGGAAACTGGCGGCTCGCCAACCTTTTAATTAATCCAAGTCGAACAATATCTTCTAAAACAAAACCGCAAAATGGAAACGTCATAGCCCCTAATGGCCCTTGCCGTTTTCGATTGCGGTTTTTTTCCACTATGAGGTATTCATATGGGTAAATTGGTCATCTATTACTTTTCCGGTACCGGCAATACCTTATACCTTGCCAAAGAGGCGGCTCGTCTTTTAGACGGAGCGCTTATTCCGATCGTTTCGACGTCCGACAACGAGGCGGTTTGCCCGGACACGGATATCTTTGGTATTGTCTATCCCGTTTACTATAACGATCTGCCCGCAGCCGTAAAGGCGTTTGCGCGCAAACTCCGGCACATCGAGAAAAAGTATGTTTTCGCCCTGTGTAATTACGGCGGCTGCGGCGGCCAGTCGCTTAAAACCCTGAAAGAAATTATTCGCTCCAACGGCGGGGAGCTGTCCGCAGCATACGGAATACATATGCCGCAGAACGCTTTTAAAAAGCCCTGGGTCAATAACAAGCGGCTGATTAATAAAAGCGTTTCAAAAATCGGTAAACTTGCAGCAGCTGTTAAAGCAGGGAAACGGGTTGTATACAAAAACAGCCTGCTGGATAAAGTGTTGATACATATTCATGAATCCCTGGTTATAAAGGTCAAAGCCTCTCTTGCCGGGTACTCCGGTCTAACTGCGGAAACAGAATTGGACGCGCTGATCCATTCGGCTGACCGCTGTTTTCAAGCAACCGGGAATTGTACCGGCTGCGGTCTTTGCGTACGTGTTTGTCCCGCGGGCAATATCAAACTCAAAGATGGCAGGCCCGTTTGGCTTGGCCGGTGCGAAAATTGTCTCGCATGCTTCGACTGGTGCCCTTCAAAAGCAATCAAGGGAGCGCTCGTGGCAAAAGACTATTACTATACAAATCCGGAAATAACCGCGTCTGAAATTATGGCGCAGCAGCTTAGCCGAAACAAAGCGTCCAAGGCTTGACAATATTTTTAAATTCATCTATAATTCCACAGTAAAGCGGATACCAGAAAGCGCCCGGGGATATCCCGTGGCGTTTTTTATCAGATAGGCCGGGAGAGGTTTTTTATGAGAGAATTGCCGAAAGTGTACGACCCCAAACAGGTGGAAAAGGATATCTACAAACTGTGGGTAGACGGCGGGTACTTCAAGGGGGTTATCGACCCTTCAAAGGCGCCGTTCACCATTGTGATACCGCCGCCGAACGTAACAGGCCAGCTCCACCTCGGGCACGCCTTTGACGAGACGCTGCAGGATGTCCTCATTCGCTATAAGCGCATGCAGGGATACGCGGCGCTGTGGGTGCCCGGGACGGATCACGCCGGTATCGCCACTCAGATCAAGGTCGAGGCGGAACTTCGCAAGGAAGGCCTTACGCGATACGATCTCGGACGCGAGGCGTTTTTAGAGCGCGTGTGGGACTGGAAGAAAAAGTTCGGCAGCAGGATCGTCGAGCAGCTCAAGACCCTTGGCTGTTCGTGCGACTGGGACCGAGAGCGCTTCACAATGGACGCCGGCTGTTCCAGGGCTGTCCGCGAGGTTTTTGTCTCCCTGTACGAAAAGGGACTCATCTACAAAGGCAACCGCATCATCAACTGGTGCCCGACCTGTACAACGGCTTTGTCGGACACGGAAGTCGAGCATGAGGAACAGACCGGCCATTTCTGGTATATCAAATACCCCGTCAAGGACTCCGACGAATACGTCGTCGTCGCGACGACGCGCCCGGAAACCATGTTGGGCGACACCGGCGTCGCCGTCCATCCGGACGACGAACGATACCGGCACCTCATCGGCAAGACGGTCATCCTCCCGCTCATGGACCGGGAGATGCCGGTCGTGGCCGACGAATATGTGGATAAAGAATTCGGCACCGGCTGCGTCAAGATGACGCCCTGCCACGACCCGAACGACTTCGAGGTCGGTCTCCGCCACAATCTGGAACAGATACTGGTGCTCAACGAGAACGCTAAAATAATAAACGGCGGCAAGTACAACGGGCTCGACCGCTACGATGCGCGGAAACAGATCGTCAAAGATTTGGATGCGCTCGGCCTGCTCGTTAAAATCGAGGAGCATACGAGAAACGTCGGCGCTTGCTATCGCTGCGGCACGACCGTAGAACCGATCACATCTCCCCAGTGGTTCGTCAAAATGCCGCCTTTGGCCAAGGACGCGCTCGCCGTCGTCGAAGACGGGCGGATAAAATTCGTTCCGGAGCGCTTTGTAAAGATTTATAACAACTGGATGACGAACGCGCACGACTGGTGTATCTCCCGTCAGCTGTGGTGGGGCCATCAGATCCCGGCTTGGTATTGCGGCGACTGCGATCACGTCACAGTCACCCGTACCGACCCAACAAAATGCGAAAATTGCGGAAGCAAAAACATCACCCGCGACGAGGACGTGCTGGACACGTGGTTCTCGTCGGCCCTGTGGCCGTTTTCGACGCTCGGCTGGCCGGACAAAACGCCGGAGCTTGACTACTTTTATCCGACGAGCGTCCTTGTCACGGGCTATGACATCATCTTTTTCTGGGTCTCGCGCATGATCTTTTCCGGCATGGAACACATGAAAGAAGAGCCGTTCAAAACAGTTTTGTACCACGGCCTCATCCGCGATGCGCAGGGCCGGAAGATGTCGAAGTCTCTCGGCAACGGCGTCGACCCCCTCGAGGTTATCGAGACATATGGAGCGGACGCGCTGCGATTCAATATCGTCACAGGCAACTCGCCCGGCAACGATATGCGCTATTATCCGGAGCGCTGCGAGGCCATGCGCAACTTCGCCAACAAGATCTGGAACGCCAGCCGCTTCGTCATGATGAACCTGACGATCGACAAAAACGCGCTGCCGAAGAGGCTTGAGCTGGAGGACAAATGGATCGTCTCCAAGTTCAACACGCTCGCACGCGAAGTTTCCGAAAACATGGGCAAGTTCGAGCTGGGCATCGCCGCGTCAAAGATCTACGATTTTATCTGGGACAGCTACTGTGACTGGTATATCGAGCTGACAAAGCCGCGCCTGAACGGCGACGACGCGGAAGCGAAAACCGGCGCTCAAAAGGTACTTCTTTATGTTCTCATTGAGATACTGAAGCTCCTGCATCCGTTCATGCCGTTTATCACCGAGGAGATCTGGCAGGCGCTGCCGCATGAGGGCGAAGCGCTCATGATCGAAAAGTATCCGTCATACAATGAAACGCTGGCCTTCCCTGACGATGAAGCAAACTTTGAAATCATTATGGCCGCCGTCCGCGCGGTGCGCGCACAGCGCGCGGAAATGAACGTACCGCCGTCCAAAAAGCCGCGTCTTATTATCACAACGGACAAAACGGACGTTTTCGAGGCCGGTCGCGTCTATCTGTCCAAGCTTGCTTTCGCCGGTGAGCTGGAAATAACAAATACGCCGCCGGAAAAGACGGACGGCATGGTCACCGTCGTCACGGATGAGGCAAAGCTGTATATGCCGATGGCCGAGCTTGTCGATCTGGAAAAGGAACGCGAGCGTATCGAAAAATCGCTTAAAAAAGCGCGCGAGGATCTTGAGAAAACACGTGCCAAGCTCCAGAATGAAAAGTTTACGTCCAAAGCGCCGGAGAACGTCGTCAACGCCGAACGCGAACGCGCCGACAAGGCCCAGGCGCTTATCGAGAATCTTGAGGAAAGCCTGAAGTCGCTTACTTTTTAGCGCCTGGCGTCCCGCAATAAAACGCGACGGCGTCACTTCCCGACATAAACTGCGGCATAAATCATATAAAATACCCGTGTACATAGCTTGTACACGGGTATTTTTATACACAAAACCTGGGGAGGTGTCGTGATGATACTCAGAGCGTCTTATGACGACGGTATCCTGACCGTCCGCTTTGACGGCGAGCTGGACCACCATGAGGCAAAAAGAGTCGTTGCCTATATCGAAGAGAAGATCGACGCGCATCTGCCAAGCGAGACCATATTGGATTTAAAGGCTTTATCCTTCATGGACTCGTCGGGCATTGCGGTCGTGCTCAAAACGTTCAGACGGATGAAAGAAGTGGGCGGCAAGCTGCGCGTTGAGAACGTCGCCAAGCAGCCCCGGCGCGTCCTGGACGCATCCGGCGTCGAACGCATTGTTAAAATAACCGCCGTGACGAAGGAGGCCTGATACATATGACCGAGACCAACCGTATTAAGATCGAGTTTTTGAGCCGGTCTTCCAACGAAAGCTTTGCCCGGACGGCCCTTGCGTGTTTTGCCGCCCAGCTCGACCCGACGCTGGAGGAACTGGGCGACATCAAAACGGCCGTGAGCGAAGCGGTCACCAACTGCATCGTTCACGCATACCCGGATACGCTTGGCCGGATCATGGTTCGCGCGCGTCTGTTTGACGACAATTCGATCGAGATCACCGTGCGGGACTGGGGCTGCGGAATCGAGGACGTGGCGCGCGCACGGTCTCCGATGTTCACGACCGGCGGCGACGACCGCAGCGGGATGGGGTTTACGATCATGGAGAGCTTCATGGACAACCTGCGCGTTCGGTCCGCGCCCGGGCGCGGCACAACCGTCGTCATGCGCCGGAAGATATCCGTCCGGATCAGCCAAAAGTAATGGAGCAGGAAGCGCTTGACCGTCTGATGGCCGCAAAAAACGGCGACCGGGAGGCGGCCGACGAGATGGTAACGCTGAATTCCGGCCTTATCTGGAGCATTGCGCGCCGGTATTTCGGACGCGGCGTCGATCCGGATGATTTATATCAGCTTGGCTGCGTCGGGTTTTTAAAGGCCGTGGACGGTTTTGACCCTGCCTTCGGCACGCAGTTTTCTACCTATGCGGTGCCGAAGATCGCAGGAGAGATCCGCCGTTTTCTGCGTGACGACGGCAGCATCAAGGTCAGCCGGAGCATCAAGGAACGCGCACACGCCATCAGAAGCGCAAAAAGTTCTTTGGAACAGCGCCTTGGCCGCGAACCGACGCTATCGGAGCTGTCCGATGAAACGGGCATTACCATCGAAGAGATAGCGGTGGCCGAAACGGCAACCGGCACGCCGGAATCTCTCCAAAGGGAAACAGGCGAGGACGGCTTCACACTTGAAAACGTCCTCGGCGACTGGTTCCAGGAGGAAAACCTGATCGAACAGGTCTCACTCAGGGAAGCGATCCGGACGCTTCCCGAAAAGGAACAGATGGTCATCCGGCTGCGATATTACAGAGGGATGACGCAGGAAGCGGCCGCACGCATCCTGAAGGTATCGCAGGTTCAGGTTTCGCGGCTTGAACGCCGCGCCGTGGAGCAGCTGCGCGTCCAGCTTGTATAAACCGTCATTCGTTCATCCTTTTATACCGGACAATAATATACCGGCAGGCGCAGCACGTACGCCTGCCGGTATATTATAATTAACGAAAAATATTTATCGTTATTCGATAAATTACTATTGCATTTCGATAATACTTCTGCTATACTGATGCCGGTAATTTACAAAAAGGAGGAAAACAACATGTGGACGGACAGCAAATCGATCCTGTTAAGCCGGATTGCCGTCGTTTTATTTATGGCGGCGCTTGTGGCCGTGGCTGCTTTTGCGCCATGGCTTGTAAACAGGATGTTTACATTCATGGACGAATCCGGAGCGGTTTATTTTCTTTTAACGATATACGTCGGCGCGATCCCCGCAGCGCTGCTTCTCGTCAGTCTGTTTCGCCTGCTGCGAAGGATTGAAAAAGGAAAAGTCTTTATACAAAAGAATGTCGACAGTCTCCGCTATATCTCCTGGTACTGCTTTGCGGGCGCCGTGATCAGCCTGGCTTCAAGCTTCTATTATATCTCGTGGATCATGGTTTCGGTAGCGGCGGCGTTTATGGGGCTCATCGTCCGGGTCGTGAAAAACGTGTTTTCACGGGCGGTCTCTCTGCAGGACGACGCGGATTTTACGATTTAGGGGGCCGGGTCTATGTCTATTGTTGTCAATCTCGACGTCATGATGGCCAAACGGAAGATATCGTCCGGCGAGCTGGCCGAACGGATCGGCCTCAGTCAGGCGAACCTGTCTATTTTAAAAACCGGCAAGGCGCGCGCCATCCGGTTTTCGACGCTGGAGGCCGTCTGCCGCGAGCTGGACTGCCAGCCCGGCGATATCCTGGAATTTCGGGAAGAAAAGGAGGTACATGATAAAACATCATAATAAACCGTTTAAACCGGACTATAAGGTCAACCACACTTTATCAAGAAAGGATTTATATATGGTTAAGTTCAGGAAACAACTTATTTTACTGTGCGCCGTCACAGTCGTCGCCTGTATGGTGCTGATCCCGCCGGTACGGGCGGCCGCCGTATCCGCGTTGTCCATTTTCCGTGTCGCGGAGACGAAAATAATCAAGATTACTGTAAATGATCTCCAGAGTCTGATGACGTTCATCGATCAGGCGGAGGAAGCGCAGGATACGGATGTGTCCGAATCCGCTCTGTCCGGACTCCTTGAAAAAGCTGCCTCCGGGTTCAAAGAAATCTCAGGCGTCGATGACTTTACAGATTTCCAGTTTGACCTGCCGACAGCTCTGAAGGACGAGACGCCTGCGCTGTATGCCGCCGGAAGCCAGACGCAGACCATAACGGTCGATACGGATAAAATCAACGCGGAGCTGCACAGGCTCGGCGCGGCCGTTCCGCTGGACAGCGCCCCGGACGGTGCGGATGTCGCCGTCAGCACGCCGCCCGCGATCATAGCCGAATATGCCGATGTGGTATTATTGGCGACTCAAACTGTCTTCATCGACGACCCGTCCGGCATCATGGACGCTATTAAGGTCAGCCTTCTGAGTATCCCGGCTATTTCGGACGACCTGCACGCTCAGCTTCAGGCGATCGACCCGGAGACCCGCGATATTTATCTGCCGGTCATCGAGGGCCTTGGCCGCGAGACCAGACTTGGCGGCACGACGGGGTACCTTTATACCACAGCCGATCTCGCGCAGGTGCTCGGCAAACTGCCGGATTTTGCCGACGATGCGCATCTGACGCAGCTGCAGGACGAGAACACATCTGTACTCATCTGGACGCATAACGGCACGCTGTACTGCCTCGCCGGCCAGTTGTCCGACAGTGAGCTCTCCCGGATTGCGAGGAGCATCCCCTGATGATCATCGAGACCGAAAATCTGAGCAAAACGTATCAGAACAAGGTCGCCGTGAGTTCCATAAATCTGTCCGTCGAAGAAGGACAGATTTATGGCTTTCTGGGTCCGAACGGTGCCGGAAAAAGCACGACGATTAAAATGCTGACCGGCCTCGTCTTCCCCACGTCCGGCAAAGGCCGGGTGTTGGGCCGGCCGCTGGGCGACGTCAGGACGCGAGCCCGGCTCGGCTACCTGCCGGAGCATTTCCGGTATCAAGCGTGGATGACGGGGGAGGACCTGCTCGATTTCCACGCCGGCCTGTTCAGGCTGAAGCGCGACAAGGCGCGCAACCAGCGCGTTTTGAAGCGCGTCGGGCTGTCCGGGCAGGAAAAGTATAAGGTCGGCGGCTACAGCAAGGGGATGCAGCAGCGTATCGGACTGGCGTGCGCGCTGCTGCCGGACCCGCAGCTTTTATTTCTCGACGAGCCCACGTCGGCGCTCGACCCGATCGGCCGCAAGGACGTGCGGGATATCATTCTGGCGCTCCGCGAAGAAGGGACAACGGTTTTCTTAAACAGCCATCTCCTCAGCGAAGTGGAGGCAGTCTGCGACCACATCGCTATCATCCACAAGGGTTCCATCGTCAAATCCGGGCCGATGAAGAATATGCTGCTGGAAAAGGTGACGCTGAGCGTCAGATGCGGTCCGCTTGACGACGCAATCCGCCGCAGCCTGCGGGAACGATTTGACATTGATGTTCCGCCGCAGCGGGAGGACGGCCGCATGCTGCTGGCGCTGCAAAGCAACAAACAAATCCCGGAAATCGCCGCGCTGCTGGCAGCGCAACATATCCGGCTGTATGAGTTGACACCGCACCATGAGACACTCGAAAGCGTCTTCATAAAAGTCGTCGGAGAGGAGGCCGCACTGTGAACCCTGTTGCCAAAGCGGCTCTGAAAGAAGCCGTCCGAAAAAAGACGTTTATCGTCATGAGCGTCGTTATGGCGCTGTACCTGCTCTTATGGGCCGTTATCCTGTATTTCTTTCAAACTTCCGGCGTCGGGGAAGACCCCGGCCGGGTTATGTCACTGGCGACGGTCATGATCACGCAGCTGGGGCTGCAGTTTTCCTCGATGCTGATCTGCCTGCTGACCATCATACTCGGCTCGGGCGCGATCGCCGCCGAGCTTGAAAACGGCATGATACATGCTATTCTTTCCAGACCGCTGGGCCGTGCTGAATATGTCCTCGGCAAATATTCAGGCCTGGCCGTCCTGACCGCCGCAGCCGCGACGCTCCTGTATGCCGCATTGCTTCTGATCGGCTTCTTTTTCTCGCTGGACACCATTATAACCTTGGATCTTTCTCAGATCATCCTGGGCTGGCTTTTATATATGATAGTGCCGCTCGCCGTCCTGTGCCTGACGCTCTACGGCTCCGTTTCCCTTAAATCGGTCCAGAACGGGCTGCTGATGGTTTTTATCTATATACTCGGCAATATCGGCGGAATGGTTGAAATGATCGGGAATGTCGTCAACAGCAAATCGGTCCTCAGCGCCGGGATCTTCATCAGCCTGATCTCCCCGTTCCACACGCTTTTTGGTGCGGCCGAAAGGGTCCTGCTGCCTACAGCGGGGCTTGCGGGAGAAATACTGCGCGGTCTCGGAGGACTGGCCGGAAGCGGCCGGCCGGCCAGCACCGCGATGTATATCTACATCGCGCTTTATGCGCTTGGTTTTCTGGCGCTGGCCGTACGAAAATTCAGAAAAACAGACATTAACTGATTAATCCATAAGTGCGCGAAGTACGCACCGTCCGCTTTATAGTGACAGAAGCGTCCCCAGATGCCAGCCCGGCGACATCCTGGAATACAGGGATGAGAAGGAGTGAATCAAATGAATGATAATAATACGCCCATTAACCCCGGAAACGGCGGTGTGCCTCTGCCTGCAGACGGTCAGCCGATCCCGTTCTACGCGCCGGTTCAAAAAACCGAAACCGCTCCGTTTAACGCGGATATAAAGGATGTTGTCCTTGCCGTTTTTGCTTTTATTCTTGGCTACTTTTTTTGCCGTTGGGTATTCGTTTCGACGCAGGGCTGGGGTATCGCCGTATTTACGGCCGTCTATCTCGGCGCGGTTCTCTTCTATTTAATAAAAAAAGGCGTACGGCCGGGCGCGGCGTCCTGGTTCTGGTTTGCCGTCACGCTTTTAACGGGCCTGAGCTTCGTGCTGTGGGCGAATATCGGGCTCGGGCCGCTGCGCAACCTGTTTTTGTTCTGTTCGGCTGTTTACTGGGTCATTTCGGCATCGTCCGTGCAGGTCGCGGGCAAAACAAGCAATTATCTGTTCTTGGACGCCCTGAACGCCGTGTTCGTCATCCCGTTTTGCAATTTCCTCAACCAGTACAAAGCGTTCTCATGGCATAAAGGCGAGAAAAAACGGGATGCCAAAAAAGCCTTCGGCATCCTCCTGGGTATAATTTTCGCGCTTATCGCCCTGCTCATCGTGACGCCGCAGCTCATCGCTGCCGACAGCGGCGGATTCAACGGCCTCATCAACAAAGTAGTCGACTTTTTCAGGCTTGACTGGCCTATAATCGGTGAAATCCTGCTGTATTGCTTTCTGGCAGTCCCGACCGCCGCGTACTTGTTCGGCCTCGTTTCCGGCAGTATGCACAGGCGGAAAACCGGCGTATTTACGCCGGAAAAAGCGGAAAAGACCGTCTCGTCCATGCGCGTTATGCCGTCTGCCACGGCGTTTATCGTACTCGGAACCGTCAGTGCCCTGTATATCGTTTTCATCGCGTGCCAGATCCCGTATTTCTTCTCGGCGTTTTCCGGAATGCGTCCGGACGGCTGGCTTTCCTATTCCGAATACGCGCGCCAGGGGTTTTTTGAGCTGTGCGGCCTGGCGGCCTTTAATCTCGCCCTGCTGACGGCGGCCAACATCCTGAGCCAAAAAACGCGCGCCGAGAATCCGGCGCTCAAAGTATTCAATATCCTGCTGTCGCTTATCACGCTCGTACTCATCGCAACAGCCCTGAGCAAAATGGCGCTGTATATCAATGTTTTCGGCCTGACCGTCCTGCGCATCCTCCCGAGCGTCTTTATGGTCTTCATGGCTATCGTCTTTATCGCCGTCATCGTCCTGCAGAAAGTGAGGTTCTCCATCGTGCGCGTCGCGCTCGTTGCCGGCGCCATACTCTTCACGGCGCTGTGCCTTGTCAATGTGGACGGCCTTGTCGTCCGGTACAATGCGGACCGGTATCTCGCCGGTACGCTTTCCGAATACGACACATCGATTCTCTACCGCTCCGGACCCGCCGGCGTCGTTTCAGCCATCGAGGTGTACGAAGCGACGTCGGATGAAACGCTGAAATCCAATATCGAATCTTATCTGGACACGCAGGCGGAACGGTTGAACAACAGGAACGGTACATTCCGCGACACGCTGCAAAGCGCCGGGGCGCGGGACGCTGTTAAAAAAACAAGTTTGGGGTAAACAAAAACGCGTGCAGTCGGATAAAGATATATCATTTATTAAGATCGGAGATTACTATGATTGAAACTTATTTATTTAATTTAGGCAGCCTTTTATTTGGCATAATCGCATGGATGCTACCGTTTATCAATCTTGTGCAGCACGCAAAATCCCCCCATAGAAAGTGTACCGTTATTTCCGCAGCAAGTCTAAGTGCCTGCGGCATCTCGCTTTGCCTGCAGATTTTTGAGCTTAACCATCGCATAAACATCCAGGATTGGTCGGCGCTTTTAGACACGTCCAATACGGTCGCCATAGTCGCCGCAGTACTCCTTGTTGTTACAATCAGTCTAAATGTCCTTACTGTGGCTGTGCATTATAAGAAGCAGCCGGAAGCCTGACAAAAGAAAAACCTGAAAAGCGGCGGGATGCTAAAGCATCCCGCCGTATGTCTTTATTTTAAAATTATTCGTCGAGCTTGAGCACTGCCATGAAGGCCTCCTGCGGGACAGAGACGCTACCGAGGCTCCGCATGCGTTTTTTGCCCTCTTTTTGCTTTTCAAGCAGCTTCTTTTTACGCGTGATGTCGCCGCCATAGCATTTGGCCAAAACGTCCTTACGAAGCGCCTTGATCGTCTCGCGCGCGATGATCTTCCCGCCGATGGCGGCCTGGACGGGCACCTCGAAGAGCTGGCGCGGAATATTCTCTTTGAGCTTCTCGGCGATACGGCGGCCTCTGGGGTAGGCTTTGTCCTTGTGGACGATGAACGACAGCGCGTCGACGATCTCGCCGTTAAGCAGGATGTCGAGCTTTACGAGCTCCGACAGGCGGTAGTCCGAAAATTCATAATCCAGCGACGCGTACCCGCGCGTACGTGATTTCAACGCGTCGAAGAAATCATATATGATTTCATTGAGCGGCATATCGTATCGCAGCTCAACGCGCGAGGAATCGAGATAACGCATCTCCTTGTATTCGCCGCGGCGGTCCTGACACAGCTCCATGATGTTGCCGACATAATCCGGCGGGCAGATGATCGACGCCTTCACAAACGGTTCCTCGGCCAGTTCGATCAAGGCCGGATCGGGGAAATTCAGGGGGTTGTCGACCATAATGACCTGTCCGTCCGTCTTCGTCACACGATAGACAACGCTGGGCGCCGTCGTGATGAGATCCAGATTATATTCGCGTTCCAGCCGTTCCTGTATGATCTCCATGTGCAAAAGGCCGAGAAATCCGCATCGGAAGCCGAAGCCGAGCGCAATCGACGACTCCGGCTCGTAGCTGAGCGCCGCGTCGTTGAGCTTCAGCTTTTCCAACGCGTCGCGCAGATCTGGATATTTTGCCCCGTCGGCCGTATAAACGCCGGAGAAGACCATCGGATGGACCGGCTTGTAGCCGGGCAGCGGGGCGTTTGCCGGCAGCTCCGCGTCCGTGACCGTGTCGCCGACCTGCGTGTTGGCGACGTTTTTTATGCTCGCCGTCAGATAACCGACGTCTCCGGCGCTTAAGACTTCGCATGGCTCCAGTCCGAACGGGCGCATATGTCCAATCTCCACGACGCGGTATTCGGCGCCCGTGGCCATCATCCGGACGTTCATTTCGCGCCGGACCTCGCCTTCCATGACGCGCATATAGACGATGACGCCGCGGTAGGCGTCATACTGGCTGTCAAATATCAGCGCCTTGAACGGCGCGCGCGTGTCGCCCGCCGGTGCGGGTATATCCCTAATGATACGCTCGAGAACCGCCTCTATGCCGCTGCCGAGCTTTGCCGATATTTCCGGCGCATCATCAGCCGGCAGTCCGATGATATCCTCGATCTCCGCTTTGACCCTGTCCGGATCGGCAGCAGGCAGGTCGATCTTGTTAATGACGGGCAGTATTTCTAGATTGTGGTCCAGCGCCAGATACGTATTGGCAAGCGTTTGTGCCTCAACGCCCTGCGCCGCGTCCACGACCAAAAGTGCGCCCTCACAGGCCGCCAGCGAACGCGAGACCTCGTAATTGAAGTCGACGTGGCCGGGCGTATCGATCAGATTTAGCGTATATGTCTCGCCGTCGGACGCTTTATATGTGAGCCCGACGGCGCGGGCTTTGATCGTAATGCCGCGTTCACGCTCAAGCTCCATGTTGTCCAGAAGCTGGTTTTCCATATCGCGCGCGCTGACCGCCCCGCATTTTTCCAAAAGTCTGTCGGCCAGCGTTGACTTGCCGTGATCAATATGTGCAATAATAGAAAAGTTCCGGATTTTCTCCTTCAGTATCATATGCGTACACCTCAATAATGGTTGGTTTTATTTTGATCGCGTATCCCGGACAGGGCTTTTTCGATAAAGCTGTCCAGCTCAGCCGCCGCTTGATGCTGCTTTGGATATTTTTCTATCAGCAGCTCGTCGGTAAGCCCGGCATCGGCGTTCGCCTCATTCCCATTCAATCTCACGACGTTATTAATCAAGTCGGCTTCCGCCGTTTTGATTGCGGCGTCAAAGAGCGGCTCGTAGGGTTTCGTCGGCGACCGGAGCGCCGTAAGGACAAAATATATGCTATAGCTTAAATACCTTGATACGGCGCTGTTTATCTGTTCGTCATTAATTTCAGAAAGTATGGCATTTATAAGCACTGCGGCGTTTATACAACGCTGATCTTCGGCATTTTCGCAGTTAAGCGCCATATCCCATTGCATATGCTTTTGCTCCGTACGTCCAAGCATATAATCGGATGAAACGCCGTAATAGTCGCAGACTTTCAGGACAAACTCTAATTTAGGTTCCCGGACGCCGTTTTCATAGTGTGATAAAAGCGCCTGCGATATACCGAGTTCCTGCGCCGCTTTTTTCTGGCTCAAGCCGCTTTCACGCCTTAGGCTATTGAGTACGCGGGCAAAAATTGGCTTCATTTCAGGTCTCCTTTTCAAGCCGCACAGCAGTTATTACAGCGCGTATTACAGTTAGTATAGTATATCTCCTGACCGGTCTTTTGTAAATATTAATTAAAAGTACGCTTGCGCTTTTTGGATGATAGTGATAAAGTACTTTGATGGTAATTATTTTGTTTGAACCGAGGTATTATTTATGTCTGACAAAAGAGTAGTCATCGAAGGGTCGGGAAAGCACTGCCACTTAACGCGGGAGACGCTTGACGCCCTGTACGGCGAAGGTTTTGAGCTTGAAGTGAAAAAAATGCTTTCTCAGCCGGGCCAGTTCGCTTCCAACCAGAAGGTCACGCTTGTCGGGCCAAAAGGCCAGACCTCCATCTCGATCATCGGCCCCTGCCGTAAGGCGGATCAGATAGAGCTGTCCTTCACCGATGCGCGCGCGCTCGGGTTTGATCCCCCAATCCGCGAGAGCGGCGACGTAAAAGGGAGCCCCGGCTGTAAGCTGATCGGCCCGAAAGGCGAAGCCGAGATTAAGGAAGGTGTTATTATAGCCATGCGCCACCTGCATCTCACGCCTGAGGACGCAGAGAAATTCGGTATAAAAGATGGTCAGATCGTTAAAATAAAAGTCGGCGGCGACCGCGGATTGATTTTTGATCAGGTCATAGCGCGCGTCGGTCCCCAGTACGCAACCTATGTGCATGTGGATTACGACGAAATCAACGCCGCAGCTTTATTCGGTGAAACGACCGGCGAGATCCTTCCCTAAAAAAGATTATAACCACATCAAGGAAAACGCCGTCCGATGGCGTATTTAGATACGTCAGGACGGCGTTGACGATGTAAAAGAAAACCGGACGAGACTAACGGTAGACGATAGTAGTCTACAGCCAAAAAGGCTGCCGCAGCAGCGGCAGCCTTTTAAACAGCAAAATCGATTTAAGTCTTTTACTTAAAGATATTGAGCGCCAGCGTGAGGACAACAAAGACAATTGCAAACCATTTTGTTGCTTTGGCGAGTTTTGCGTCGAGCGTCTTCCCTTTGTTCTTGGATAAATAGGTATCCGAACCGCCGCCGATTGCGCCGGCAAGGCCGGCCGTCTTTCCGGACTGCAGTAAAACAACAGCTATCAAGACCAAACATGCAACCAGCTGGACGATTGTTATTGCTAATGTGATGCCATGCATTGCATTCATTCCTTTCAAAACGAGTAACACGCGAACGTGATTGTTTTCGCATGGGACATATTAACACATATTTTTCTTGTTGACAAGGTTTTTTTGTTTTTTTGGAGGACAGTCTGTATGAAACTTTTTGACACGCACGCGCATTATGACGACGAACAGTTTGACGGCGACCGGGATGCGCTGCTTTCCGCCATGCCGGAAAACGGGATAGCGCTGATCGTCAATGCCGCGACCAATCTGTCTTCAGCGGAAACCGGACTGGCGCTTGCCGAATCGTATCCTTTCATATATGCGGCCGTCGGCGTGCACCCGCACGATTCCGGTCAAATGGACAACGAAACGATTCACAAACTTGAAAAGCTGCTTACACATCCCAGGGCCGTTGCTGTCGGTGAAATCGGACTGGACTATCATTACGAATACTCGCCCAGGGAAATCCAGCAGCTGCGGTTCCGGGAACAGCTGGAGCTGGCCAGGCATGTCAAGCTGCCGGTCATCATTCACGAACGGGAAGCGCCCGGGGATACTTTGGATATTCTCCGTGACTATCCGGAGGTCACAGGTGTTTTTCACTGCTATTCCGGCAGCTGGGAGACCGCAAGAACACTCCTGAACAAAGGCTGGTACCTGTCTTTCACGGGCATTATAACCTATAAGAACGCGCGCCGGTCGCATGAGGTCATTGTGAAAATGCCGCGGGACCGTATTATGATCGAAACCGACTGCCCGTATCTGGCGCCGGTGCCGGTGCGCGGCTGCCGCAACAGTTCGCTCAACCTGAAATATACGGCGGAGAAACTTGGCGAACTGTTAAACATAAAACCCGAAGAAGCGGCAGCACTGACCATGGACAACGGCCTGCGTTTTTTCGGCATTAATTTGTAAGCCGTTTTTAAAAGCCGCCGGCCTCAGGGCGGCGCTGCCGAAAAAAGTTCATAGAGTGTTTACACTTTGTTTATAATCTTGAAACCCGTGTTTATATACTTTAAAAATGCAGCATAAAGCATAATTTGCTGCACATACAGGCCGAAGCCGTCAGCGTAAACACGGTAAAGCGAATCGCATTTTAACCATACCAAAACAAAAAGGAGGAACCGCTCTTGATCGAAGTACATGATCTTGTCAAGTGCTACGGAAACCACGTTGCCGTGGACCATTTGAGCTTCAAGGTCGAAAAAGGGCAAATCTTTGGATTTCTCGGGCCAAACGGCGCCGGGAAAACGACAACGATGAATATCATGACCGGATATATCGGCCCGACGGAAGGCGAAGTCATCATCAACGGGCATAACATCCTGGAGGAACCTGAAGAGGCCAAACGCTCCATTGGCTACTTGCCCGAACACCCGCCTTTGTATGCCGATATGACGCCTCGTGAATACCTTGAATTTGCCGCTGAGCTTAAAAGCCTTGATGCGGACGAGCGTTTGGCGTCAATTGACAAAGTTATCGAGCTTACCAAGATCGAAGATGTCCAAGACCGCCTGATTCGAAATCTTTCAAAAGGCTACCGGCAGCGCGTCGGGCTTGCACAGGCCATTTTGGGCCTGCCGGAGATTTTAATCCTGGATGAGCCGACGGTCGGCCTTGATCCGAAACAGATTCACGAAATACGCGAGCTGATCCGCAGCCTTTCCAAGGAGCACACGATCATTTTAAGTTCGCATATTCTTTCGGAAGTACAGGAGGTCTGCGACCACGTCCTGATCATACATCATGGCAAGCTCCTCGCCACCGGCACGCCGGAAGCGCTTGAAAAGCGGATGCGCGGAAGTGCATTGGAGCTGCTTGTGAAGTCGAATGACCCGGACGCCGTTAAAGAAATGCTGGCGTCCGTCGGCGGCATTGCGAACATCGTTTGCTCGACTACATCTGCCGCAAATGAAGTATCCGTCACGGTCGAGCCTCTGGAAAACCGGGATCTGCGCGAAGATATTTTCTACGCCTGTTCAAAAGCCGGCTGTCCGCTTCTCCTGATGCGTCCGTCGGGCATTTCTCTGGAAAACATATTCCTCCAGCTCACATCCGACACCGAAAGTCCGAACGGTCTGGCGTCGGCAAACGATACTCCTAAAGACAAGGAGGCTGAAGACGCGTCATGAAAGCTGTTTACAAAAGAGAACTCAATTCTTATTTCAACTCTATGATCGGTTATGTGTTCACAGCCATCATCCTGATTTTTATCGGATTGTTTTTCGCTATAACGAACCTCCTAAACGGTTACCCGTATTTCGCGGGCGCGCTGTCCAGTTCGGTCGTTATACTGGTGTTTGCCATCCCGATCTTAACAATGAAATCTATTGCGGAGGAGCGGCGTTACAAAACGGACCAGATGCTTTTAACGTATCCGGTCAAAACCTCCGCCGTCATTATGGGTAAATATTTCGCGATGGTAACTGTTTACGCGGTGCCGCTTTTGATCTCGTGTCTTTGCCCGATGATTATATCCTGGGAAGGCGCCGGCTCGTTTATCGTCGATTACTCGACGATTTTGGCTTTTCTGTGCCTGGGCTGCCTCTTCATCTCGATCGGCATGTTCATATCCTCGTTGACTGAAAGCCAGATCATCGCAGCCGTAGGCTCAATGGGCGTTTTTCTGCTGATGTTTTTCTGGACGGGCCTTATTTCCTATATCCCGGAAACGGTGCCCGCTTCTCTCATTGGCTTTTTGATCTTTGTGGCCATTATCGTTGCCCTGCTTTACAAGCTGACGCACAGCAACACTCTGGCTGCCGTCGTCGGCGTCGCGGGCGGCGGCGGGCTTATTGCCTGGTATCTCATTGACAACACGCTGCTCGGCGGCCTTTTGAACAAGTTCCTAGGCGTGTTTTCCATAACCGACGCTATCGGCAATTTTGCCAGCTACAATGTTTTTGACTTGAAAGGGCTGCTGTTCTTCCTGTCTTGTTCTGCGCTGTTTGTCTTTCTTACGATCCAATCTATGCAAAAACGACGCTGGAGCTGAGGAGGTATAAAAATGAAAAAAAATAAATCTGTCAACAACGCCTCAACGGCCGATATAAGCGCCGAAAAAAGGAACAGCCGCAGCAGCATAAAAAAGAAACACGGCATCTACACGGCCGCTGTATCCGCGCTTGTCATAGCGATCGTCATCGTATTTAATCTTCTCATCGGCAACCTGCCAGCCGGAACGCTGGAATATGACATAACTGAAAAAGACATCTACACCGTCACGGAACAGTCGGTGAATTTCCTGGAAGAACTCGATAAAGACGTCAATATTGTCGTTCTGGCCCAGGAGTCGGCTATCGACGAGTACGTTTCAAAATTTATAGGTAACTACGCAAAGCTTTCTCCGCATATAACGCTCACGGTGATCGATCCGGTCATGAATCCTACGGTGCTTGAAACGTATAACGCTCAGGAAAACAATGTCATTGTCAGCTGTGCGGAAACGAATAAAGAACGGGTCCTGAATCTCGGCGGCATCTACGGATATGAGGACGGCCTGCTGCTGTATGACGCACAATATGCTTATTACGGTCAGTATATGCCGGTTGCTTTGGATGCCGAAGGCCAGCTGACAAGCGCAGTCAACTACGTGACGAGCGAAAAAACAAACACTGTGTATCTTTTGGACGGCCACGGAGAAACCGACCTCGGGACAACGGCGTCGGATGCCGTCTCAAAAAGCAACATTGAAACAACGTCCCTCAATCTGATGAAGGAAGGCAGCATCCCGGACGACTGTGAACTGATCATGTGCTACAATCCTGCGGAGGATTTAACCGCCGACGAGCTGGACATGCTGGAAACGTATTTAAAAACAGGCGGCAACGTTCTTCTTCTTCTTGACAGTTCCGAACTGCCGAATTTCAATGCGTTTCTGGAAACGTACGGGCTGCAGATGCAGGATGGCATTATTGGCGATACGGTTAACTATTATAAGGCTTATGCCGCAACATATGGCTACTACTGCATTTATCCGGATCTGTCATCCAGCAGCGGAATCACGTCCGCCATCACGACGGACGCCCTTTTGCTCGGATCACGCGGCCTTCTGGAAATTACGCCTCTGCGGCGCGGCGCCACGGTCTCCGCTTTCATGACAACTTCTGAAAACGGCCTGCTTGTCGTCGACGAAAATACGGCAACGGAAGGCCAGTATATCCTCGGCGCGACATCCGTTGAGAATTTTGAAGGCACTGACGATACGCAGTCCCGGCTGACTGTCATCTCAGCCGTCGATCTGGTGAGCGATGATATCCCGACCAGTTTCTCAAACTTTGATATATTCATTAACGCCGTCAATCTGAATTTCGGCGAGGTGCAAAATCTTGTTATCCCGTCAAAGAGCCTGGATGTTGAGACGAATACGATCGCGCATCCCGGTGTATGGAGCGTATTGTTCATCGGCATCATACCGCTGGCATTTCTGGTCGGCGGATTGATCTACTGGGTCAGACGGAGGAACCGCTGATGAAAAAAAAGGCAAAGACCCTGATCGTTCTGTCCGCCGTTCTTATCGTCTGTATCGGCGCTTACGTCGGCGTAACCGTTCACAACGCCAATGTAGCCAAAAAGGAAAGCGCCGAAACGGACACGGTGCGTATTTATCCGTCAAGCTGGGAAGCCCCTTTGACAATCGCATATGAAACAGCCGGTTCAACGCTGTCTTTTACGCGGGAGGAAACGACATGGTATTATGACGGAGACCGCGACTTCCCCCTTAAGCAGACATCCGTTTCAAGCCTGTCCTCCGCGCTTTATACCCTGAGTGCAATACGTGCATTCGACGCGCCCGATGATTTATCCGTCTATGGCCTGGTCGCGCCGGCATATAAAATCATGGTTTCCGACAATAACGGGAATCCGCTCACCCTCCTCATCGGTAGTATGAGTGGTGATAATTACTACGCCATGGAAAACGGCGGCGGCGAGATCTATACTATAGACGCATCGCTTGTAGGTTATCTCGAACCGGACATTCTGAATATGATCACGCTGGACACGATCCCGACGCTCAGCGAATCGACGATCGACAGGATCACCCTTGCTTCCGGCGAACGGTCGCTCATCCTGGACAAGTATAATGAGCGGGACGGCTCGATCACCTGGTTTATCGTTGAGGGCGCAGCGTATACGTCGGCCGACGATTACCTCCTTTCAGACGGCACGGAAAGCGCGGCCATATATGTCGCCAACGTCCTGTCGGCGCTCGGCGGCGCATCCTTCACATCCTGCGCCGCATTCAATCCGGCTGATGACGCGTCATTCGGTTTGTCGGCTCCTGAATTAACAGTAACGGTCGATTATACGGCTACTGATAGTGAAACGAGTGAAACCGCCGTCCTTGAAATCGGCCAGCCGCTCCCCGACGAAAGCGGGAACTACGCACGGCTCGCCGATTCCAGTCAAGTCAACATACTCTCAAGCGACAAGACCGCTTTGCTGTATGAAGCTCTGGAAATCATGGGAGCCGCCCGATAAAAGAAAAAACGCTGCCGGCGGCTGGCCGGCAGCGTTTTTTATGCTTTTTTACAGCTGCGAGAAGTCTTTTACCAGTGCGTCAATCTGTGCCTCCCGCTGCGTGTTTGTCCAGTTGATGACGCCGGTTTTGCATACGTCGCCGTTTTTTGCCTCACAGGACCGTTTCATCCATTTGATCGCTCTGTTGCCGCCAAGCCAGGGTTTTTTAAACGACTGCGTAACAAACACTCCGACTTTTTTCCCTTCAAGCGTCTGCACCTTGTTTAAGTAAAGTTTCATAACGGATGCCAGAGAAAACGCCCAAACGGGAGCGGCAATGATTACGGCTTCATAGTCTTTGGTTTCCGGTACGTTTTTCAGTTCGGTCTTATCAGGCGTAGAACCCGGCTCACCGGCTGTCGTCACTTCATCAAGCACGACTTCGTTCCCGGCGTCCGACAACGCATCCTTCAGTTTTCCGGCGACGGACCGCGTATTGCCTGTTTTTGAATAGACAATAATACCAATTTTCATTGCTTGAGGCACCCCTTTTCCTTTATTTTCAATGCCATTAATTTATCACATTTCCAGCACGAAAAGCAACCGTTTCTGAAACACGGAAAACTCCGGGACAGTTTCAGGACTTTTCGCGTTTTTCACCGTTTTTTCGTCAATATATTGAAATTTTATGTTTATTTGTTACCATATGATGTGGTATAATAAGCCGATTTAAGAAAGGGAGTGGTGTTCTTGCAAAATAGAATCATCCAGGTAGATGAACGCGTACCAATTGGTCAAGGGCTTGCCTTGAGTTTTCAGCACCTTTTTGCCATGTTCGGCGCATCCGTGCTGGTCCCGATTCTTTTCGGAATCGATCCCGGCATCGTTCTTTTTATGAACGGTTTCGGCACACTTTTATTTATCCTCCTCACGAAGGGCAAAGCGCCGGCCTATCTCGGCTCCAGCTTTGCTTTTCTTGCGCCCGTTGCACTGATTATCGGCAACCCCGGAAGCACGGATATTGCAAAATACCCACTGGCGCTCGGAGCGTTTGTGGTAGTCGGTCTTGCAATGGCCCTTGTTGCTATCATCATCAAGTTTGTCGGGACAAAATGGATCGATATCGTACTGCCACCGGCAGCTATGGGTCCCATCGTCGCATTGATTGGCCTTGGTCTGGCCGGATCGGCGGCTTCAAACGGCGGCTTGCCGGTTTCAGGCGTCGATCTTGCCACAATCGACTACAGGAATGTCATCGTATTCTGCATCACGCTATTTGTCGCCATATTCGGCTCGGTATGCTTCCGCAAATTTTTCGCCGTCATCCCTATCCTTATTGCCATCGTCATCGGATTCCTGAGCGCACTGGCTTTCGGTCTTGTTGATCTGACCGGCGTCAAATCCGCTGATTTGTTTGTCCTTCCCACCTTCACGGCGCCAAAATTTGAGTTTAACGCTATTCTTATGATCCTGCCGGCGCTGCTCGTCGTCGTTACGGAACACATCGGGCACCAGCTGGTCACGAGTAAGATCGTCGGGAAGGACCTTTTAAAAGAACCCGGCCTTCACCGCTCCATGCTCGGCGACGGCCTGTCCACTGCCATTTCGGGCGCTGTCGGCGCCGTTCCGACGACGACGTACGGCGAAAATATCGGCGTTATGGCCATGACGAAGGTCTACAGCGTCTGGGTCATCGGCGGCGCTGCCGTAATCTCCATCGTTGTGGCCTTTATCGGCCCTGTATCGGCACTTATCCAGTCGATCCCCTGGTGCGTCATCGGCGGCGTGAGCTTTATGCTCTACGGCATGATCGGCGCATCCGGCCTCCGGCTTCTCGTTGAGGCAAAGGTCGACTACAGCAAATCCAGAAACCTTGCGCTCACCTCCGTCGTCTTCGTCGTTGGCCTGAGCGGCGCGTTCATCCCGCTCGGCGAGTTTGAGCTCAGCGGCGTCATCCTCGCCACAATCGTCGGCATGATCCTTGGCCTGGTCTTCTGGCTTTTAGACAAAGCAAAACTGACAAACGACCGGGACGATGACGTGCCGGAATCAAAATAGGCAAACACGATAAACTTAAAAAAACAAAGAAGCCGCCTGAAGCGGCTTCTTTGTTTTTTTAGCTTTTTCTTATCCGGTGACGAGGGCCTGCAGCACAAAGTTCAGGACAAACAGCGCTGCCGAGACCCAGAGGATCGGGTGCGTGCCTTTGATTTCTTTCTTGACCAGCTTGACGATGCAGTAGAAGATAAACGCTGCGGCAATACCATAGGAAATGTTATAGCACAGGCCCATGAAAATCCCGGCAAAAAACGCTGGGACGGCTTCTTCAAGCGCGGTCCATTTGATGTCTACGAACGAGGACATCATCATGACGCCTACGACTACAAGCGCCGGCGCGGTCGCTGCCATCGGGATAGCGCTCACGAACGCGGCGAGAAACGCGCTGATAATAAAGCAGATCGCCACGACGACGTTTGTCAGGCCCGTGCGTCCGCCTTCGCTGATGCCTGCGGCACTTTCAATATATGTCGTGGTGTTGGACGTGCCGAAAACGGCGCCGACAGATGTGGCAATGGAGTCGGCAAAGAGCGCTTTGTCCATCTTGGATTTAAAGCCCGTGTTTTCTTCCAGCGCTTTTTCGTCCGCCTCGCTGAAGATACCGCTCCGGCGGCCGGTCCCGATAAACGTACCGATCGTGTCAAAAGTGTCCGACAGGCTGAATGCGAAGATCGTCACGAGCGCTATCGGAATCTTGGCACCTTCTGAAAACAGAGAGCCGAGCCCTTCTTCCGTAAAAATTACACCCAGCGTCGACGGCAGAGCCGCCAGTGAATCGCTGAAGCTGACAGTGTCCCCCGGGGCGGTAACCCCCACGGGGATGCCAATCAGCGCAGTTGCAACGATCCCGATGAGGATCGCGCCTTTAACTTTAAGCAGCAGGAGAATGATGATTAGAAACAGCCCGATCAAAAACAGCCAGAGCGGCGGCTGATTGAGTATACTCATTTCAGGCACACCTGCGCCAAAATGCAGCAGGCCCGAATCCACGAGACCTATATAGGCGATAAAAACGCCGATACCGCCGCTGATGGCATGCTGGAGGCTCTTTGGGATGGCCTTGATGATCGCTTTGCGGAGTCTCGTAACCGTAATAATGATGTTGACGATCCCGCAGACAAACACCATTGACAGCGCCTGCTGCCAGGAAAAACCCAGCGTACCGCAAACGGTATAGACAAAAAACGCGTTGAGCCCCATGCCCGGTGCCAGCGCATACGGCACGTTGGCGACAAGGCCCATAACGAGCGTACCGATGACCGCAGCGATGATTGTCGCCAAAAAGACGGCGCCCCATTCCATACCGGCCAGAGCCAGAATTCTCGGATTGACGACGATTATATACGCCATCGTAAAGAATGTCGTAACGCCCGCGATGATTTCGGTTGGCACATTCGTGCCGTTTTCTTTCAGCTTGAACATGAAAACCTTCCTCTCTTTTTGTTTGGAACCAGAAATATTGTATCTTATATTTAAAGGGCCGGCAATCCGTTTCCGGCAGGATTTTCATGCTTTCTTCTTTGCGGGCTTGTGACAACGCATAAACCCGCTCCGCCTTTTTTGTGGATGTTGACACAACGCCCTTCTGTTTTCAGTTCACGCGATATATAGAATACGCATTTGGGGCAGGACCCTTTCGATGCGGTCCCTTAAAAACGCTTCGCCTTCGGCGCGCACCGGATCTCTGTAGCAGTATTTACCGCGTCCCCGGCCCGTCTGAAGCTGCTTGTCAAAAAGCACCGGCGCATTCGGAAAGGCATCCGTATTGATGGCGTTTTGCACATAGCTGTATGTCATGAAGATGATTTCGATAGGGGTTGATTTTTTTACGCCCTCGCTCAATTCATCCGCGAGTTTTTCGATCAGTTCCCCGTACAGCGCCCGCCAGTCGTCCGACAAAATGACCGGCGCAATCAAAAGGCCCGTCTTATAGCCCGCATCGTTCATCCGGTTGAGCGCCCGGATTCGGTCCGTCAGCTGCGACGTCCCGTACTCAACACGCCGGATAATCTCGTCGGGATTAACGCTCATCCTGAAAATTGTTTTGCCTTTATGCTCAAGGCCCAGCAACGGTTCAACCATATCGAACTTCGTAGGGAACGTGATATGCCCTTTTCCCATTTTCGCAAATTCCTCGATCGTCCACGGCAGGTTGTCCGTCACCGTGTTTTCCAAAACCAGGTCGCTGTTCGAGCCGATCTCGAACGTCATCGGCCGGTCGGCTTTCAGAGAAGTCTTAACAAGTCGCTCCATCATCTGCTCGCGGTTGACGAACACGCGCAGATATGAGCATTTGTTATAGTTGCAGACCAGATAGCAGTACAGGCACATCACACTGCAGCCCGACGACGTATATGGAACCAGAAAGTCGGACACCTTATGGTTTTCCACATATTTGTGTGTCTTGCGCACGCCGACAATGAGCAGCTTCTTCAGGCGCGGGAAGTCGGCGTTCGGCCTTTTCTGAAGCGCTGGAATGCTGTTGTGGCTTTCGATCTCCGTCCAAGACACACTGTCGTATTTTTCCCTGAGCCGGCGGCCAAGCGGGTAAGAAAGCGCCTCCGGTTCGTAATACACAGCTTCGGGGAACACACTTATCCCTCCAACTTATACGATTATCCCACGAAAGGAATAGCCATATCAAAATTCACATTCAAAGCTTGCCCGTGTAGTTATTAAAGTATGCTGAATAAAAAGCGCAGGCGCTTAAAGTAAGCAGCCTGCGTTTTATCCGGCGCATTCCAGCCTGACGACATCCCCGCCTATGCGTCCGATTTCCTCTCTGGAGTGTACGGAAGCGATAACGGGTACGTTCTGTGACAGGATAAGCCCCGTCATGCGCTGCGTAAGGTCGGGATCAAAGCCCTTAAACGGTTCGTCCAGTATGAGCAGTCCGCCGCCGTAAGCCAGCGCGCGCGCGAGCGCGACGCGCCGACGCTGTCCGCCGGACATGTTACCGGGATAGCTGGCCCGGCAATCCGACAATTCTACCTGACTGAGCCAGAAATCGGCTTTGTCCGCTTCATCGGAAGCCATTACGGCCGCGACATTTTCTCTGGCCGTACACCATGGCAGCAGCCGGTCCTCCTGAAACATGAACGACACGCGGCCGGGTACGCCCGTAATCGTCCCGCCCTGCGGCTTTTCAAGGCCCGCGATGAGCTTCAGGAGCGTCGTTTTGCCGCAGCCGGACTGCCCCGTTATACACGTGACGTCCCCAAGCCTGAGACTCAGCCCGTTGAATACCTTTTTATCGCCGTACGTAAAACGAAGCGCATCGATCACGATCATACCGGCGCCCTCCCCCACTTTCGGACAAAAAGCCTGGAAAGTACGTTTTCAAGGATTATGCTCAGGCATATGACGACGGCCGTCCACGCAAAAAGTGCCGATGTCTCAAGATAGACCTTTGAACTGTACAGCGATGCGCCGATCGTCGGGCGTACCTGACATATGACTTCGGCGGCTATTCCGGACTTCCACGCCAGACCCATCGCCGTCGCGCAAGCAGCGCTCCATTGCGTCCGTATGGACGGGATGTAAACAAGCTTCAGTGTTTTCAGCTTCCCAAACCCGTATATATGCGCCATTTCCAGAATATCTTTGTCCGTATCGTGCAATGCTGCGGACACTGCCTGCCAGATGACCGGCGCCACCATCAGCGCCGAGGCAAACGCGGGTACGCGCGCTTTACCGAGCCATAAAAGCGCCAGAATGATGAACGACGCCACCGGCGTCGCCCGGACGACGCGGATGGCCGGCGACAGCAGCATGTCGGCAGGCGATGCGAAAACCGTCAGAAACGCCAACAGCGTGCCGGCGGCAACGCCGACTGTGAAGCCGATAAAAACGTTGAGTAAAGACCGTCCCGCTGTAATCCAAAACGGGACGGTCACACCGAGCTCCATAAGCTTTCCTGCGACGTCCAGCGGCGAGGGCAGGATCAGCTCCTGCCCCACACGCATGGATGCCAGCGCCCAAACAGCCGCCCAAAAGAGCAGGGCGCCGATTGCTTTGAGTATTTTACGCGTTCTGGAAGTAGAAGGCGTCATCCGGCATTTCTCCCCCTATGGATTTAGGATCAGCTTCCAACAGAATTTGAAAATATCCGTTCAGAGTTTCTTTGATACTATCAGCTCCGGCTATAAATATCAAGCCGCTGTCGGGAATGGCCGCTTTGGCTATCGCTGCCGCAGGGACAATTTCATACTTGACGGCCAGCTCCGCCGCCGCGTCTATATTTGCACTGTCGGCCATATATGCGACCGAAGCTTCATAGTCTTTCAGAAAGTTTTCCACAACGGCGTCAAGATTATCGATGTCGGAGCGGACAACGATGCAGCCCTGCGTCAGCGTGCTGTCCGGTGACGCTTCGTCCCATTCGTCTCCGAGGCTCAGCGCAACGCGGACGTCGGCGTTTTTAACAAGGACGCTCGTAGACATCGGCACTGGAAGCATACAGACCTCCAATTCCCCTGCCGCCATTTTGGACGCCAGCTCGCTCGGATCTCCGTACTCTATCGTCACGTTCTCTCCCGGCTCCAGGCCATTCTGCCGGAGGACATAATTCAAAACATATTCGGGGTTTGCCGCCTGGCCAACTGCATAAATCGTTTTTCCCTCAAGGTCTTCTACGGACTGGATGCTGCTGCCGTTTTCAAGGATATACAGGACGCTGAGCGTATTGATGGCAATGATTTTCACAGCGCCTTCCGTCTTGCTATAGAGTACGGAAGCGACGTTCGTCGGGACTGCCGCGATGTCCAGATCGCCGGAAATGACCGAGCTCGTTATAATGGACGGATCCGATTCTATCGTGAACGTATAGTCGAGCGCGGTTTCGCCGTTTTCGCTCTGCTGCATCAGGTAAGACGCGCCGATCCCCGTCGGACCCTTTAAAAATCCAGCCCGGACGGCCAGTTTCTCGGCGGGCTCCTGTGCGGGCTCTTCGGTTTGCGCCGTTTCTTCCGGCGATGCGGATTCTTCCGGCGATGCGGATTCTTCCGGCATTTCGGTCGCCGCAGCCGTATCGGCTGCGGACGGCTCATCCGCGATCTCCTGCGTATTCCCAGCGCAGGACGTCAGCGAGAAGACCAATAAAACCGCCAACAACAATGATAGTACTTTTTTCATGATAAATCCTCCTTGCGCAAATCTGCGCGCTTTCAAATAAATGCTTTCCCGCATGGGGTTTCTCCGGCTTTTCAGCCGCCTGCGCAAGCGTGGAGAAACCGGCCGGGCAGTGTCCGTACGGTTCATTAACACAGATTGGTATTAGTCCGTACTCATCAGCCCGTACAGACGGACGATCTCAATTTCCCTGCCGCGCCGCTTGATAAGCCCGCCCCGCTCCAGCGCGTCAAACGCGCGGTAAAGAGACGCACGGCCGATATTGAGCTGTTCCGCCAGCGCAGAAATGCTTCCCGCCGGCCGGACAACATGTTTTTCCCCGTTTGACACAACATTTTGAACAAGATAATGACTAAGCGCCGCCAGCGCGCTTTCCGATACAAGCCCGTATATCTTTTCGTTCAGAAAGCGGATCCGGCCTGTTAAGAAGCGGATATAGTTAAACGCCACCGTACTGTCCTCGCGCATGAGCGTCTCCAACAGTCGGAGCGGAAAAAAGACGATCCGGCAGTCCGAAGCGGCCGTCAAAACCGTGACGACCTCCGCATCCTCATCATACAGGTCGGCCGATCCGAAAAGGCTGCCTTTGGAGAGCGTCGTCATGCTGTACCGCCTGCTCGACGGTTTGGTGACCTCGATCAGCCCGGATAAGACAAAACCAAGGCTGTTTCGATAATCGAACACATCAAAAACAACCGCTTCTTTTTTTGTCTCAATGAGGCGGCACCGTTCATCTTTGAGCGCCCGGCGGATAAATGCCCCGTCTGTTTCCCCGAACAAAAAACAATTTGATATGCGCTCAAATTCTCCGCGTTTTAAATCGTTTATATCCACATCAACGACCCCGTTTGTCTCATATGAGACAATATTACCGCATTATCACAGGTTTGTCAAAGCTTATTTGATAATTTTTTAACAATCTTGCAGGCTTCTTTTGATAATTTTTTATACAGAAAACAAAAAAACGCCGAAGTCCATGCTGAACTTCGGCGTTAGTATTCTTTCAAACGTCACAGTTTATAATCAATAAAGCCCCCGGCTGTCAATGTTTTGGCATACTTGAATCCACAGCTTCTGGCAAGCGCCGCTGCTTCGTCAAACATAAACCCGATCGACGCCCCGTCGTGGCTGTCGCTTGACAGGATGATCTCCCCGCCGCGCTCCTTGAGCGCCTTGAGCAGAATCTGTGACGGGTAGGGGGACGTCCGGCCGACCCGGTACATCGCGCCGGTGTTGATCTCAAACAGCTTGTGCGTTTCGGTGATGGCCGCGAGCGCTTCCATCGCCGGGTTTAAGTATCCGGGGTCGGTTTCGTCAAAGAGCCTGCCGCCTTCATTGAACTTGGTCACCAGATCGAAGTGCCCGATGAAGTCAGGCCGCGTTCTCGGCACAATATCGGCGATGATATTGAAATAGTCCCTTGTATACGCGTAATAGTCGCCGCCGTAAAAGCGCTCCACGTCACGGACGGTTATTTCCTCACTGTCGTCGACGAGCAGGTATTCTCCGTCTTTTAAGATATAATGAACGGAGCCGATGACATAGTCATAACAATTTGTCGGCTCGGGGGAATAATAGTCCTGCTCGATCCCGGTGAACAGCTTAAGCTGTCCGCCGTATTTTTTTTTCAGCCGGCCCATCTCTGCAATATATTCTGACGTGCCCGCGCGCGTCATACACCAGTCTGTTTCAAACCCCATGTACGCATGCCCCGACAGGCCGAACGCTTCAAGCCCTTTGCCGATTGCCGCTTTGACCATATCTTCAGCGGAGTCGGCGCCGTCGCAGAACGTGGTGTGGGCATGGAAGTTTGAAAAAATCATGATGTCATTTTCTCCTGCTTTGTCTTTTTGTCCACGACGTGGCGGGATTTCAGCTCGTTTTTAATTTCGTCCAGCGAAATGCCCATTTCGACCATGAGCACCATCACATGATAACACAGGTCGGCGATCTCGTAGACCGTCTCTTTCCGGTCGTCCGCTTTTCCCGCAATGATGACCTCCGTGGATTCCTCACCGATCTTTTTGAGTATCTTATCAACGCCTTTTTCGAAAAGATACGTCGTATAAGAGCCCTCTTGCGGCTTGTTTTTCCTGCCGGAGATAAGCGCCATCAGGTCCTCCATGGCAAACGACGTGCGCGCGTCGCTCACAAATACGTCTTCAGAAAAGCACGAATCCGTGCCCAGATGGCAGGCCGGCCCGTCCTTTTTAACGTACACCGTCAGGGCGTCCCGGTCGCAGTCCGTCTGGATACGGACAATGTGCTGGACATTTCCGGACGTCTCCCCCTTGCGCCACAGCTCCTGTCTGGAGCGTGACCAGAAGCACGTCCTTTCCTCCCTGATGCTGATCTCAAGGCTTTCCCGGTTCATATAGGCGACCGTCAGAACAGCGCCGCTGTCGTCGTCCACGACGACGGCGGGGATGAGTCCTTTTTCGTCAAACTTCAAAGTATCGATAGAAACCATAGCTAACACCTAAATCCTCATGTTTATGTTTTCTTTTGCCAACGTTTTTTTTAGTTCCGGTATTTTCACTTCTCCGAAGTGGAAAATTGAGGCGGCAAGTCCGGCGTCCACCTTGGGCAGCGCCTTGAAAAGCTCCGTAAAATCCTCGACTCTGCCCGCGCCGCCTGAAGCGATCACAGGTATCGACACGGCATTGCAGACCGCTTCGAGCATCGGAAGGTCAAAGCCTTGTTTGACGCCGTCCGTATCGATGCTGTTGACGACAAGCTCGCCCGCGCCGAGGCTTTCTCCGCGATGCACCCATTCGATGGCGTCCATGCCGGTGTTTTCCCGGCCGCCTTTAGAGAAGACGCGGAACGTGCCGTCGACCCGCTTGATATCCACAGACAGCACGACGCACTGGTCTCCGTATATTTTTGCCGCTTCCTCGATCAGGCCGGGATTTCTGATGGCCCCCGAGTTGACGCTCACCTTGTCGGCCCCGCATTTGAGCACGCGGTCGAAGTCGTCGACCGTGTTGATCCCGCCGCCAACGGTCAGCGGTATGAAGATGCAGCTTGCGACCTCTTTCAGGATCTCCGTAAAAAGCTGCCGCTCTTCGTAGGATGCCGTAATATCATAGAAAACGAGCTCGTCAGCCCCGCAGTCACTGTAGTATTTCCCAAGCTTAACAGGTGAAGAGACATCGGCAAGTCCCAGAAAATTGACACCCTTGACGACACGCCCGTCCTTGACGTCAAGGCAGGGGATTATTCTTTTTGTAATCATCCGCCCCAGCACCTTTCCGTTATCGCATCAACCGCTTCTTTAAGCTTGAGTTTGCCTTCGTAAAGCGCCTTGCCCAAAATCGCGCCGTACAACCCGATGTAGTGCAGATACATAATACCTTTAAGTGACGAAACGCCGCCGGAGGCGATTATATTGAGGGTCAGCTCTTCGGACAGTTGACGGTACAGCTCATTGTTTGCCCCGCCCAGGACGCCGTCCTTTGAGATGTCCGTGCAGATGATCGTTTTGACGCCCTTCGCTTCCATCTGCCGGCAGAACGCGATGCCTTCAAGCGCCGTCACTTCCGTCCATCCCTTGACGGCGACGAAGCCGTCTTTAATATCAACGCCGACTGCGATTTTATCGCCGTGAAGCGACACCATTTTGTCTACAAAATCGGGCTGCGTAATAGCCGCCGTACCTAAAATAACGCGCTGCACACCGGCGCTTAAGTAGGTTTCGACCACCTTTTGCGAGCGGATACCGCCGCCTACTTCCACGTATAAGCCGCTTTCTTTGACGATCTGTTCGATCGTTTTGAAATTGGCGGTCGTGCCGTCTCTGGCGCCCTCAAGGTCCACAACGTGCAGCCAGCCGGCACCCGCATCGTGAAATGAGCGGGCGACGTCAAGCGGCTTGTCGCTATAGACCGTCATCTGCGCGTAATCGCCCTTAAAAAGGCGCACCGCCTGACCGCCGTATAGATCAATTGCAGGAAATAAAATCATATAAACCTCACATGCGCATCGCGCAAAGTCTTCTTTTTTACTTCGGAGTTCCGTTTCTGTGTGTAAACGCTGCCGCTACAGCTCACAAAACGCGCGTAAAATATTGAGCCCCACGTCGCCGCTCTTTTCCGGGTGAAACTGCGTCCCCAAAACGTTTCGGTCGGCTACCGCCGCCGTAAGCGGCACGCCGTATTCTGCTTCGGCGATGACCGAGTCTGCGCAGTCGGATGCATAATACGAGTGGACGAAATAGACATGATCGCCCTCTTTTATGTGCTTAAACAGCGGACTTTTCAGCCTGTCTTTCGGGAAAATCAGGCCGTTCCAGCCGATGTGCGGGATTTTATAGTCTTTTGGAATGGCCGGCTCCATCGACACCACGTTACCTCGGATGAGCCCAAGTCCCTTATGCTCCCCGTATTCGTAGCTTTTATCGAAAAGCATCTGCATGCCGAGACAAATGCCCAGGAGCAGCTTTCCGCACGCGGCCTCCCGGCAGACGACGTCGGCCAGTCCGCTTTCGCGCAGTTTTCCCGCCGCGTCCTCAAACGCGCCGACGCCGGGCAGGACGACGCGGTCGCTTTCTTCTATCCGCTTAGCCTCGGACGTAATCTCGGCTTCCTGCCCGATATATTTAAAAGAACTGCACAGGGAAAACAAATTCCCCACGCCATAATCCACTATTGCTATCATAGAAACCTCTAATCCGCCGCCCAATGGGGCGTCGCTTTGTACTATCTGATTATAACACGCCTTTTGTCGACGGTATTTCGTCTTTATACACCTGATCAATCGCGACGGCCTGACCGAACGCTCTGGCCAGCGCCTTGAAACACGCTTCGATGATATGGTGCGTATTCGTTCCCGCCAGCTGACGCATGTGCAGCGTAACATTTGCTTTGCGCACGAATGCCTGCAAGAACTCCTCGACCAGTTCGGTATCCATCGCGCCGGCTTTCTCGTTCGGCAGCTTAAGGTCAAGCGCAAGGAAGCCGCGTCCGGAAATATCGACGGCGCACAGCACGAGCGCTTCGTCCATCGGCAGGGTGATGTCGGCATAGCGTTTGATGCCCTTCATGTCGCCTAAAGCGTCCCAAAACGCTGTCCCCAGGCACATGCCGACGTCCTCTACGGAGTGATGCGCGTCCACATAGGTATCTCCCTTGCAGCTGAGCGCCAAGTCAAACCGCCCGTGGCGCGCAAAAAGCGTTAGCATGTGGTCAAAAAAACCGATGCCGGAATCGACGCTGCTTTCGCCTTTCCCGTCGATATTCAGAGTCAGACTGATATCCGTTTCGGCCGTCTTTCTTTTGATTTCACCTGTCCGCATCGTTCATTCCCCTTTTTTCAAAATGGTATTGAGCGCGGTAAAAAGCGCGTCCATTTGCTCTGGTGTTCCAACGGTAATTCTAAGATAATCCGAAATCCTCGGTTTGTCAAAATGCCGGACCAGAATACCGCGTTCTTTCAGCGCGCGGTATAATATGCCTCCGGCACAGCCGGGGTGGCACGCAAACAGAAAGTTGGCCTTTGAATCCGTCAGCTCGAAGCCGAGCGCTCGGAGCGCCGCAGCCGTTTTTTCACGCGTGTCCATGATTGTCCGCTGCATTCCGGCATAGTAGGGCGCGTCGTTAAACGCCGCCTCGCCGGCGGCCAGCGTCAGCCGGTTGACGTTATAGGAATTGAACGAATACCGCATCTTCTCTATATCATCGATCAGTTCCTTAGACCCGAAAACGAACCCCAGCCGCGCACCGGCCAGCGCACGTGATTTTGAGCACGTATGCACGACCAGCAGATTGTCGAATTCTTTGATCAGTCCGACGACGGACTGCGCGCCGAAATCGATATAGGCTTCGTCGATCATGACGACACTGTCCGGATTCGTACGGAGCAGCCGCTTTATCTCGTCCGGCGAAACCGTCAGTCCGGTCGGCGCGTTGGGATTTGCTAAAACAATGTTTTTTCCGATCCCGCAGTAGTCCGCGCAATTGACCGCGAAGTCCTCACCCAAGGGGATCGTATCGTACGGGATGCCGAACAGCGCGCAGTAGACCGAATAAAACCCGTACGTGATATCCGGGAAAGCGATTGGTTTCGTTTCGTCGCAGAACGCCATGAACATAAACGCCAGCGCTTCGTCCGAGCCGTTGGCCAAAAAGATGTTTTCCGGCGCGACGCCGTAGCTTTCACCGACCTTTTCCCTCAGGGCCTTACCCGTCGGATCGGGATAGAGCCGCAGCCCTTTGATCTCCGTGCCGTTTATCCGCCGGGTCACCTCCGGCGACGGCGGATACGGCGACTCGTTCGTATTGAGTTTTATATATTTCATGTCTCTGGGCTGCTCGCCGGGTACGTATGGTACGAGGCCTGCATAACGGTCGCTTAAAAATCGGCTCATTTTAATCCTTTTTCCCTTTCTGCTCCAGTCGGACCGTGACGGAACGGGCGTGGGCGTCGAGCCCTTCTTTATTTGCGAAATACGTGATATCGCCGCCGACGCGCGCGAGCGCCTCGGGCGTGTAGTACGTAAAAGCGGATTTCCTGACAAAATCATCGACCGACAGCGGGCTTGAAAACCGCGCCGTGCCGAGCGTGGGCAGCGTGTGGTTCGGTCCGGCGAAATAATCGCCCAGCGCCTCGGGGCAGTAGTGCCCTAAAAAGACAGACCCGGCGTTCGTAACGCCTTCAAGCGTATCGAACGGATTTTTCACACAGAGCTCAAGATGTTCCGGTGCAAGCGTGTTGGATATTCCAACGGCCTGCTCCAGCGAATCGGCTAAAATGATCCTTCCGTTATCATCAATGGACGCGCGCGCGATGTCACGCCGAGGCAGCGCTTCAATCTGCCGTTCGATCTCCGCCGAGACTTGTTCGGCCAGAACTTCGCTTGTCGTCACGAGCACGGCGCTCGCCAGCGCGTCATGCTCGGCCTGGGAGAGCATGTCTGCCGCGACAAACACAGCGTCGGCCGTCTCGTCGGCAATGACAAGTATTTCGCTCGGGCCGGCGATCATGTCGATGGCGACCTGCCCGAACACCTGCTTTTTAGCCTCGGCGACAAACGCGTTCCCGGGCCCGACGATCTTGTCGACACGGGGAACGCTCTCGGTCCCGTACGCGAGCGCCGCGACGGCTTGCGCGCCGCCGGCCTTCATGATCCGGTCCGCGCCGCCGATTGAGGCTGCGGCCAGTATATCCGGATGGATTGTCCCGTCCGGCGCGGGCGGCGTCGTGAGGATAAGTTCGCGGACGCCGGCGAGTTTTGCCGGGATGCAGTTCATCAAAACAGTAGACGGATAGCTGGCGGTACCACCCGGGATATAGACGCCTACCTTATCGATCGGCAGTACCCTCTGCCCCAAAACGATCCCGTCTTCGCCGTTTATTACAAACCCTTCCCGGAGCTGACGGCGGTGAAATGCCTCGATGTTCTTCGCCGCTTTTTTCAGTATTTCCACGAGCTTTATGTCTGCTCGCTTCAAGGCTTCGTTTTTTTCCTCAGCCGTGACTTCAACCGACGTAAGCGCCGCTTTATCAAATTTTTCAGTATATCGCATAAGCGCCGCGTCGCCGTTTTCCCGGACGTCGGCAATGATATCCTCTACGGTTTTTTCAACGTTCGCTTTTGCTGCGGTCCGTATAAAGACATCGGTGTCGATATCGGTATATTTTGAGATCTTAATCATATCATTGACCTTCTTTAACGTAGTCGGACACCTTATCGCTGAGCGCGCTGATTTCGGTATGCTTGAATTTGAAGCTGACCTTGTTGGATATAAGCCGCGCGCTGATGGGGCCGATGACCTCAACGATTTCGAGGTCGTTTTCTTTAAGCGTCGTCCCCGTTTCGACGAGGTCGACAATAACGTCCGACAACCCGAGGATCGGCGCAATTTCAATGGAACCGTTGAGCTTGATTATATCAATCTCCCGGCCCTGACCTGAATAAAAGTCCCGTGCGATACTCGGAAACTTCGTGGCAACACACAGCGTCCGGTCCAGATCGTCCCGGAACCCTTTTGGGGCCGCGACGCACGCCCGGCATTTGCCTACGTTGAGATCCAAAAGTTCAAAAACGTCCGGCGACTGTTCCAGAAGGATATCCTTACCGACGACGCCCAGGTCGGCGGCCCCATGTTCGACATAGATGGCCACATCGGAGGGTTTTACCCAGAAGTAACGGATATTCGTCTCCGGATTTTCAAAAATCAGCTTGCGGTTGTTTTCCAGAATGCCCGGACAGCCATACCCTACGGCTTCAAATGTCCCGTAAACCTGTTCGCCGAGACGTCCCTTTGGGAGCGCTATATTAATCATTTGTTTCAATTTCCTCAAGCCTTCCGTTTTTGATCGTCGCCAGACGCTTGTATTTAACGCCCGAAGCATCCCCCTGCTGCGCCCGCACAGTCTGATTTTGTTCCGTCAGGCTCTTTACGGCCCCGGCAAGCGTGTTGACATCCGTATATTCGTCATACAAAAGCAAAACGTCCACGTCATAGGGCCTTTGCGCCTCTTCGTATCGTTCCAGCAGGTCCAGATAAACGGCAAACCCGATCGCGCCCGAAGCCTTGCCGAAGCGGAGCATCAAATTGTCATACCGTCCGCCGGATAAAATGCCGGTCGGAACACCGTCTACGAAGCCTTGAAAAATAATGCCGCTATAGTAATTCATATCATTGACGATCGAAAAATCAAGACTGATGCGGCTACCGCCGCCCAGGCTCTTTACCGTCTTATAAACCGCTTCAAGCTCGTTTACCGCTTCATCGGCCCGGCTACAGTTGCTGATTTCCTTTAAGACGCCTATGGTCTCTTCATACGTGCCGTATAGCGTGGTCAGCTTTTTAAGCTTGAGGCAAGCCTCACTTCTGATTTTAAACCGCCGGCACAGCTTTTCGATTTCCGGCACGTTCTTCTCGCTGATGCAGCGCAGAATCGGCAGCGTTTGTTCCTCTTCCACGCCCAGACCTTCCAGAAAACCGCTTAAGAAGCCCATATGCGAGATATCGAGTACATATTTTTCGCTGATGGTCTCAAGACTCTTCTCCGCCAGCAATATCACTTCACTCATGGAATATATGTCAATATTGCCGATACATTCAAGCCCGACCTGCATACGTTCTTTATATTCCCGGCCCGTATTCGACAACCGGTAGACGTTTTCATTGTAATAGTACTTGCAGAGCGCATCCCCGCAGTCTTTCGTGTTTTTGACAATAGAAAGCGTAACGTCCGGCTTGAGCGCCATCAGCCGTCCGTTCAGATCGTTAAACGTGATGATCTGGTCCGATTTGAGGAAGTTTTTGTTGCGGACATACAGGTCATATTCCTCGAATTTGCTCATTTTGTACTGCGCGTATCCGAACTTTCTGTAAAGCGCTCTTAAGTTCATCATCGCTTTTTCTTCATTTTTTAAAACATTTTCAAAAAAGGTCATATTAACCCCCATGCGCTGTACGCGCAAATAAATATTGAAAGGCCCCCTGTGTATGGGCGGTTGTCGATTCATTTCCCGACTACATCAAACAAGGTTTGATACCTGTATCAACGCCGGTGCGAATTGCACAACGATGCGAATCCCGATTATAGTGTGATTATAATACACTTTAGCGTGTTAGTCAAGTAATATGGTAATGTGGTAATTCATTAATACGTCGTTGTTTTTGCCGTCATTTTTATCTAAAATAACGGAGCCGGGCGCTTCAACGTAATCAAAAGACCGGCTGCTGATATACTGGATGAAATTAATATTGCTCTTTTGTATCAAATATTGTTTAATTAAAACGTAAAGAAAAATACTGTTTACAGAGGATTTGAGCGATATGAAGTTTAAGATCGGTAAAAATAGAATCGACTACAAGGAAAACGGAAAAGTATTGGCTGAAGTCGACTTCCCTGCAGTCGGCCTCGACGTTGTCTGTATATGCCATACGTATGTCGACGACGCGCTGCGCGGGCAGGGCATAGCCGACCGTCTGCTCGACCTTGCGGCAAACGAGCTGAGAAAATCAAACCGTAAGGCCGTGCCGAAATGCAGTTATGCAGCAAAATGGTTTCAGCTTCATCCCGAGTATTCCGATGTCCTGGAGAAATAATTTAACCACCGTTTTAACCACACGCAACAGCGGCGTCTGAGCGCGTAATTTAGCCCCGCCTTCCTGCGTACGTTTTACTTTTTTCTGCCGCTTATTCTGTCCCCGGCAGACCGCCCTGCTATCATTATAAGGTCTTCATATCTGTGAAACAAGGCAAGGTTTTCGATTATTCTTATTTATAACGTGACATATTACAAAAATCTATAGTAATTATACAAGAATTAGACATTGTTTTTTGTTAAAATGACATGGTTAAATGGAAACCTGTCGGAATCGATCCGTTTGGGCGATATCGAACACCTTTGAACAGTCCGTTTAACCCGAACAACATTTGTATGTTTTCGCCTCATCTGGAAAGGAAGAGAATTGTGAGCAGGCTAAATATTAAGACCCCGAGCGACGCGCAGCTGGTGCTGGAGCGCCTATATGAGGATGTCGCGCGCAGGGTCCGTTCAGGCCCATCCGCGATTTGCCCGATTGACATGGCCGCATCCTTCGTCAAGGTATGCCAGGTACAATCCTGCGGTAAATGCGTCCCCTGCCGAGTCGGCCTGAACAACCTGGTGAACCTCATGGAATCCGTGCTTGACGGCAAAGCAAAGCTTGGTACAATCAATCTTATCGAGAACACGGCTCAGGTTATATCCGATACGGCGGACTGCGCCATCGGATACGGCGCGGCTGATTATATCCTGAGCAGCATTGCCGCATTCAGAAAAGACTACGAGCATCACATCCTCAAAGGCAAGTGCAGCGAGCGCTTTGAGCAGGCCATCCCCTGTGTTTCCAACTGTCCGGCAAATATCGATGTGCCGGGCTACATCACGCTTGTCGGTGAGAAGCGTTACGACGACGCGATCCGGCTGATCAGGAAGGACAACCCTTTCCCCAGCGCGTGCGGTTATATCTGTGAGCACCCCTGTGAAACGCGCTGCCGGCGCAAGCTTTTGGACGACGCGATCAACATCCGCGGCATCAAGCGTTTTGCAGCCGACTATTCCGGCGTCGTACCGCCTCCGGACTGTCTCCCGGCAACAGGCAAAAAAGTCTCCGTTATCGGCGGCGGGCCATCCGGCCTGACGGCCGCCTATTACCTGCAGCTTATGGGGCATGACGTAACCGTCTATGAAAAGCGCGCCCACCTCGGCGGCATGCTCCGCTACGGCATTCCCGATTACCGTTTTCCAAAGGAACGCCTCCAGTACGATCTGGATGCGATTCTCGCCACCGGCGTAGACGTGAAACTCGGCGTTGATATCGGAAAGGACATCACATTCGACACTCTTCGGAAAACGTATGATGCCATATACATCGCGATCGGCGCGCATACCGATAAAAAAATCGGCTGCGAAGGTGAGGACGCACCGGGTGTTATCCCCGCCGTTGAGTTTCTGCGCGGCCTCGGTGACGATATTCTGCCGGACTTCACCGGCAAAAAGGTCGTCGTCGTCGGCGGCGGCAACGTTGCGATGGACGCCGCCAGGACTTCCGTCCGGCTCGGCGCCTGTAAAGTCAGCATCGTTTACCGGCGGCGCCAGCAGGATATGACCGCGCTGCCGTCGGAGGTCGAGGCAGCCATCGCCGAAGGCGTCGAGATGATAACGCTTAACGCGCCTTCGGGCACCGTTACGGGCGATGACGGGAACGTCACGGCTTTCCGTGTGCAGCCGCAAATCGTTGGTAAAATCGGCAGCGACGGACGTCCGGCGCCGACCGATTCCAAGAAGCCTGCGTTCGAGATCGCCTGCGATATCGTGATCATGGCTGTCGGACAGGCTGTGGAAACACAGGCGTTTGAAGAGGCCGGCGTGCCGGTCAGCCGCGGAAGATTCTCGGCGGACAAAAGCGCCGCCGTCAAAAACCTCGACGGCGTCTTCACGGGCGGCGATTGCCAGACAGGCCCTGCGACCGTCATACGCGCCATCGAGGCCGGCAAGGTCGCTGCCGCGAACATTGACAGCTACCTTGGATATGAACACAAGCTTGAAGTCAACCTAGACGTCTCCTTTACGGCCCTGCGCGAAAAGCCGCTCATGGGCAGAGTCGAAATGACCGAACGCGAAGCCGCTCAAAGAAAGTGCGATTTCGAGCTGTGTGAGATTGGTATGACCCGTGAGGAAGTCTCTCATGAAGCCAAGCGCTGTCTGCGCTGCGACCACTTTGGTTTCGGCGCTTTGGGGGAGGTTAGCACAACATGGTAAGATTAACGATTGACAACATTCCGGTCGAAGTGCCGGAAGGGACCACTATTTTAAATGCCGCGAAGACCGTCGGCGTTTTCCTGCCGACGCTGTGTTATATGAAAGATATCAACGATATCGGCGCATGCCGTATCTGCGTAGCCGAGGTTGAAGGCCGCAAGAAGCTGGTAACAACCTGTAACACGCCGGTCGACGAAGGCATGGTCGTCTGGACGAACAGTCCCAGGGCGCGCCAGGCCAGACGGATCAATGTGCAGTTCATCCTGTCTCAGCATGACTGCAACTGCCCGACCTGCATCCGTAGCACCAACTGCGGACTTCAGAAGATCGCAAACGATCTTGGCATCATTACGCAGCCTTACAGCAAAAATGTACCCGAAAAAAACTGGGATATGAATTTCCCGCTCATCAAGGACGACTCCAAGTGCATCAAATGCATGCGCTGTATTCAGGTATGCAAGAAAATACAATCCGTCGGCGTCTGGGGCCTGGACAATACCGGCGCCAGAACGACGATCGGCGTATCGTATGACCGTGAGATCGCTGAATCAGACTGCGTCCTCTGCGGTCAATGCATCACGCACTGCCCGACGGGCGCGCTCACAGAGCGCGACGACACAATGCGGGCGTTCCGGGCGCTTGCCGACCCCGATATCGTCACGGTCGTTCAGGTCGCTCCGGCCGTACGCGCCGCGTGGGGTGAAGATCTCGGCGTCTCAAGGGAGTTCGCCACCGTCAAACGGCTCGTCGCCGCCCTTCGTAAAATCGGTTTCAACTATGTTTTTGACACGGATTTCGGCGCGGACCTCACAATTATTGAAGAGGGCAACGAGTTTATCCGAAGAAAGTTCAACAATCCGGAACCGAACAGATATCCGTTATTTACGTCCTGCTGCCCGGCCTGGGTCCGGTTCATGAAATCACAGTATCCGGACATGATGGAGCATTTCTCAACGACGAAATCCCCGCAGCAGATGTTCGGGGCTATCGCCAAAACATATCTGGCCGATATACTGCAGGTCGACTCCTCAAAGATTTTCTGCGTTTCCGTCATGCCCTGCACGGCCAAAAAAGCCGAATGCGAGCTGCCGAATATGGACTCCACTGGTACAGGCCCCGACGTCGACCTCGTGCTGACGACAAGAGAGCTCAGCCGGATGATGGTCGCCGAGCATATTCAGCCGGTCAACCTGATCGAGGAAGAATTTGATCAGCCCATGGGCATCTCGACCGGCGCGGGCGTCATTTTCGGCGCGTCCGGCGGCGTTATGGAAGCGGCGCTCCGCTCCGTTTACTTCCTGGCTACCGGAAACAACCCCGATGTCGACTCGTTCGTCAACGTCCGGGGCATGAACGGCTGGCGTGAGGCTTCCTTCGATATCGAAGGCAAATCGGTCAGGGTCGCTGTCGCCAGCGGTCTGGCCAACGCCAGAAATCTGGTCGAAGCCATTCGAAACGACGAGGTGCATTACGATTTCGTCGAAGTCATGGCCTGTCCCGGCGGCTGCAGCGGCGGCGGCGGGCAGCCGATCAACATGGACCGTGAAATGGCACAGCTTCGCGGACAGAGCCTGTACGGCCTGGATAAAAAATCCTCGCTCCGCTTTTCACATGAGAATCCTTCGATCAGCACAATGTTTGACAGCTTTGTAGGCAGCGATATGGCTCATCGTGTCCATGAGCTGCTGCATACCGATCACAACTCATGGGAAATGCCCCTGGCCCCGCATCTTCAGAATGAAGACACCCGTTAAATAAAAATTACCGCATACAAAAAAACACGCTGAGGCGAATGCTTCAGCGTGTTTTATCATTGTTTTCAGTGCCGATTGACCCAGGAGTCGGTACCCTCCGAGAAGTCGATGATTTCAGAGGTCGACAGCATCGCGTCATTGCTCAGCATTCCGGACGCATCGCCGCCCGGACTGCTGTTCCTCAGCATATCGGAAGCCATCGGGGACAGGTTGTAATTGTCCGAAAACCGCGCTCTTTTTTTTGTGTTTTTCTTCGGCCTGTATTCTTTTACTTCATCCTGCTCAAAATCTTTATCTTCCATAGTCTTAATACCCTGACATCTTGTTTTCTTCGGCCTGCAGCATCTTCTTGACCATAAGGCCGCCGATCGGCCCGCCCTGTGCGCCGTTTATTTTCGACGGCACATCGCCTTTATAATGATCGTTGTTTTCCTTGACATACTGTGTCATGCCGAGCTCTGCGGCCGCTTCCATTTTCAGATTTCTAAGTTTTTTTTGTATTTCACTGTTTGACATATCGCTTATCCTCCGGGTTTTTTTGACGTTATTAGTATCTGTTCGTATTATGCCGTTATTCTGTCTTTATAGGCCAGCAGCGGCAGTATTAGACATCATTGTGCCTGTTTGATTGTTTTTTTGCGTTTCGGGTTTTATTTTTATTTTCAGCCGTTATCGGTATCTGCCCGTTTGCTTTTTCTTTCCGCGATTTTTTATTATCCGGCTGGCTGTCTTTAGTCATAACAAAACTCCTTTTAGCGCTTTGACGGACCTGTGATCCGTTTTTTTCACGTCTGTTCGTTTGGTTCGTCGACCGTAAGCGAACCGGCTTTTTCTTTTGTGAATTTCGCTTTGCCCTGAAGCTCAGGGACTGGCTGGACCCTGTTTTTCTTAAAATGCGATATATGGTTGCTTTCCGTTCCGTGCGGCGCTTTTGGGTCCGGCCTTCTCATTCCTGCTTTAGCCATGCGCGCTCCTTTCATTTTCACATAGTCTGACAAACCGCTCGACCTGCGATTTTTCTGTTTCCCGCACGGCGCCTTTGCGCCCGAGACGATCGCACAGGCCGAGCAGGGCGACCTCCCGAATGTCCGTATCGCGTTTCATCCCGCCGACATCCTGAAATGGCAGGTTTTTGAGAACATATAGAATATGCATATGGTACCGGACCAAAGCGGCTGTTTTTTTGATAAATTGCCGCTCCTGCGCGAAGGCCGACAAAAATGTCCGTGTCAGCTTCGCCCCGACTGTATCATGTTCGTAAGCCGTGATTTTTCCGCGTCGGTCTTTTGTCGTATCGAGTTTGCCGATATCGTGCAGGAGGGCCGCCCACATGAAAACCCTGGGATCGCTGCTCTTATCCCGACGCATAGCCGCTTCGTTCACAACCAGCAGCGTATGGTTCCATACGCTGCCTTCAGGATGGTACCGTGGCGACTGTTTCGTTGTCTTCAGCCTTAAAAGCATCGAAAAGGGATATGCGCCAAATTCGGACGTTTCGGACAGCTCGTTTATAGTTTCAGACGGATTGTCGTCCATCATCAGGCAATGCTCAAGCCTGTCAAATAGTTTTGTATCCGCTTTTACTGCCGGTTCATTTGCCGTCTTCATCATTTTTCAGGCCGAAGACCGCACGCGCGCCCTCGGCGCCCGGATCATGCTTGATGTTTTTGGATTTAAATTTTCCGTCTGTCATTTTATCGCTTTTACGGCTGTGTTTTTGATTGCCTTTGCTCATATGCGCCTCCCTGTTATCTTTTCGTATTCGGCCCGAGCGATACCTTTTTTGTATTGTGGTTTACGTTCCGGCTTTGGCTGTCCGGCTTTGGGTGTTTATGGCCGGCAGCTTCCTGTTGCGTTACATTTCCTTTTTGTTTTTGGTGTATTTTTGTCATCGTGTCACCTCGCAGTAATAACTGTATTATTATCTTTTGTTTAAAAACCATTCTAAAAATCAAAAGACGACGCCATAAAACGGCGTCGTCTTTTTGTTTTTTTTTGATTATTATTCCTGCGCACAATCGCCTTTTTTATCGCGGAGCATTTCAAGGCCGTGCTCTAAGGCGGGCAGGCATACAGCAAAATTTTCACGGATCGCTTTCGGGCTGCCCGGCAGGTTTATAATAAGCGTCCGGCCGCGTATGCCCGCCTGCTGCCGCGTCAGCATGGCGCGGTTCGTGATTTTAAGACTTTCCTGCCGCATCGCTTCCGGGATACCCGGGGCCATCCTCTGACAGACGGCTATGGTAGCCTCCGGCGTCACGTCACGGGGTGAAAAACCCGTCCCGCCCGTTGTTATAACAAGCGCGATGTCCAGCGCGTCGGCGCAGTTTTTCAGCGCGCGTTCGATTTCCGGCTGTTCGTCTGGCACGATAACGGTGTAGGCCACTTCATAGCCTGCTTCCGTCAGCATTTGACCCACGAGCGGGCCGCCCGTATCTTCTCTGAGCCCCTGCGCCCCTTTGTCGCTGACGGTAATAACCGCAGCCGTATACATAACGTTTCCTCCCTATTTATATGCCGTGTCCGAAATAGCACTTCGGATACCGGCATATATCGCAGTTTGAACAAAAACCGCCCTCGCCGTAACCGGCGATCTCGTCTTTCGTGATTACAAGCCCGGCAAAGATCTGCGGCAAAAACACGTCTATGCTCGTGATCGGAAAATTAAGGGCCGCGCCGGGAACACCGACAAGCATGGTCTCATCGAGATACGCCATCGTCAGCATATTGCCCGGCTGCATTGGTACGCCCTGCGTGACGAGTTTCGCGCCGGACTGCCGGATGGCGGTCGGCGTGACGTCGTCCGGGTCGACGGACATGCCGCCCGTTAAAACAACAAGCTCGGCGCCCCTGTTTTTGTATTCCTCTATCGCTTCAAGTATCCGATCCGTGTCGTCCGGGCATTTGACGATATCCATAACATCTGCGCCATAGCTCTGAAGCTTCTTCTTCATGACCGGCCCGAACTTGTCTTCAATACGTCCGTGATAAACCTCGCTGCCGGTAACGATAACGCCGCACCGCAGCGGCTTAAACGGCAGGACCGAAAAAACGGGCGCGTTTTCCTTTGCGATCTTCACCGCTTTTTCCACATTTTCCTGCTTCGTCACAAGTGGAACGATCCTCAGCCCGCAGAGTTTCTGGTCTTTATCTACCCTGCTGTTGTTCATCAGGCAGGCAACGGTATAGTCCTCAACGCTGTTGATGCTACGGAGCGCCTCGCGGTTTATGCGGAAAATCCCGTCCACAGCGGCCTTGATCTGTATCTTGCCCTCGTTGGGTTTTTCATTGAAGCTTAAATTGTCGCCGCAGATGACTTCCGCCAGCGCCAGCGCCGCGTCGTCCTCATGCACCTCGCCGGCGTCCGGCTCCCAGATATATATGTGGTTTTTCCCGATATCCTTAAGCGTCGGCACGTCTTCTGCCAAAATGACCTGTCCGCGTTTGAACATCGTGCGCTTAACGCCTTTTTTATCAATGCCCGTCATATCATGGCAAAGCGTCTGCCCGACGGCGTCTTCAACTCTGATTTTCCTCATTATTACCCCACTCCGCCTTTTGTCGGCGAATATATCATTTGTACTTTCCGCGGTATCTTATGATCGTCCGGTTTTATTGGATAATATTAACGGTATCTCCGGCTTTAATGCCGCCTTCTTCCAGTACGACGGCAAAAATGCCTTCTCTGGGCATGACGCAATCACCCGCCGCCTTTTTGATCGCGCAGCTTTGGTGGCATTCTTTCCCGATCTGCGTCACTTCAAGAAGCGCATTCCCGATCCGAAGCTTCGTGCCGATCGGCAGCTCGTACAGCGTGATTCCTTCCGTAAGGATATTCTCGGCAAATGCGCCGGCCGGCAGGTCGGGGATATGGCGTCTGATCTTATCGACGCTCTCTTCGCCGAGCAGGCTTATTTGCCGATGCCAGTCGCCCGCGTGCGCGTCGCCCTCGATGCCAAACGCTTTTTTGACGGTAATCTCGGGTACCGGATGCTTTTGAATGCCCTTTTTATCGCTGATGCATACAGCGGTCACAACTGCCATTTACGCTTTTCCCTCCGCTCTTCTATAATCCCCGCTTTTTCCGCCGCTTTTTGAAATCAGGCGGATATGTTCGATGGTTATATCCTTTTGTACGGCTTTACACATATCGTATATCGTCAGCGCCGCGACCGAAACGGCTGTGAGCGCTTCCATTTCGACGCCGGTCTCGCCTTTACAGCGCACCGTCGCGTCAATTTGGACCGTGTGCTTTTCGCTGTCTAAATCAAACGCTATGTCGACGCCGGTCAGCATAAGCGGGTGGCACATCGGGATCAGATCTGGGTTCTTCTTGGCCGCCATGATCCCCGCCACCTGCGCCACCGCCAGTACGTCGCCTTTTTTTATCCGGTCGGACTTAACCAGCTCGAAGGTTTCCGCATTGAGGCATACCGTCCCGGACGCAACAGCTGTGCGCAGCGTCGATTCCTTGCCGCTGACATCGACCATCTTTGCCCGGCCTTCTTCGTTGAAATGCGTAAATTCCGCCATATCGTCATCCCCCTATCGCGTTCATGTTGCGTTTGCTGTAGCTTTGGGCGTTCTCATCCAGAAGATGTTTCTGCGGTTTGGCTTTTATGGCTTCGGCGATCGTTTTAACAAGCCGTTCGCCGTGCAGGCCTTTCAGGTCCACCTCATCTGCAGAGTGCAGGCAGGGCTTTAGTTTCCCGTCCGACGTGATGCGTATCCTGTTGCAGGTCGGGCAGAAGTGGGAGCTGATCGGGCTGATGAGTCCGACCGTGCCTATCCCGTCCGGAAGGCGGTACAGCTGCGCAACACCGGAGATCCCCTCTTTCATGAGTTCCGGTACGGCCTTGAGCACCTCTGTATTGCTTGAAAAACGCTCACGGCTCCATCCGGCGCACTCTCCGATAGGCATCAGCTCGATAAACCGGACATGTATATTTTTATCCCGCGTCATCTCCACAAACGCCGGTATCTCGTCGTCGTTGACGCCGCCTATCAGGACGATATTGAGCTTGAGCGTTTCGTAGCCTGCTTCGAACGCGGCGTCTATCCCCCCAAGCGCCTCTTTCAACTCGCCGCAGCGCGTGATCTCACGGTATTTCTCGGGCTTGAGCGTATCCAGGCTTATGTTCAGCCTGTCAACACCGGCTTTCTTGAGTTCCTGCGCGTATTTCGGCAAAAGCGTGCCGTTTGTCGTCATGCACAGTTCCGTGACCTCAGGTATAGCCGAAATACGGCGGCAGATGTCTACGATACCTTTGCGTACAAGCGGTTCTCCGCCCGTGATACGGACTTTACGAATGCCGCAAGAGGCAGACGCCCGGATAAGCTCTTCGATCTCCTCTACCGACAGGATTTCGCTGTGGCTGCGTTTTGCGATGCCTTTTTCCGGCATACAGTAAACGCAACGGAGATTGCACAGATCCGTCACCGACAGCCGGAGGTAATATATGTCTCTTCCAAATCCATCTTTCATTCAGGGTTTACTCACTTTCTCTTCCCGGCCACTTTATCCGGGGCTTTGCTAAATACGGTAGGCTTTGATGACCGTTCCGGCGGGCAGGGGTGAAGACCCGGCCTCTATCTCACCGATGAGGTCACAGTCGACGAGTGAAAACACCGCGCCGTTGCCCTGGCCCTCATTTTCTGCAAAATAAGCCTTTCCATCGACGATTTCAAGCCGGCCTCTCAAAAGGCGCAGTTTCGGGCTTGCTTTCATGAGCGGCTCTTTTAAAATGACGTCGACGACGGGCAGCCGAAGCCGGTTATACCCGCACAGCTTTCGGATATACGGGAGCGCCAGCCGCATCATGCTGAGCACGGCCGCTCCCGGATTGCCGGACAGACCCAGTATAAGTTTGTTGTCTTTGACTGCCGCCATAAGCGAACCGCCCGGCTTCATCTTCGTTTTCCAGAACAGGACCTCCGCGCCCAGCTTTTGGGCGGACGTCACGGCCCAATCGTAATCGCCGACAGACGCGCCGCCGGTCGTGATCACCATATCCGACGCCCGGAGCGCGGCGCTGATCTTTTCGGCGATCGCATCCGGGTCGTCTTCGACGACGCCGGCGTTATGCGCCTCGGCGCCCATATCCCTTAAATACCCGCTCAATGTAAACACATTGCTGTTATAAATCGCCGCTTCGGGCAGCGGATGTCCAACCTCAACGAGCTCCGTTCCCGTGTTGAGTATCATGACGACGGGCTTTTTATAGACCGGCACTTTGTCATAACCCTGACTTGCCAGAACGCCCAGCATCGCCGCCGTTATGCGCGCGCCTTTTTCAAATACAACCGTGTCGGCAAGTATATCGCTCCCCGCCCGCACAATGTCGGTATCCGGCGGGACCGGCTCAAACAGCGTCACTTCCGCGTCCGTGTAGGCCGTCTCTTCATATTTGACCGTTGCATCGGCGCCCTCTGGTATCGGCGCGCCGGTAAGGATCTTCGCTGCATAGCCCGGCGTTATCTCGACGGAAGGCGCCTTTCCCGCCGGGATTTCCTCCGTTATTTTAAGTGTGACGGGATTTCCCGCCGACGCGTTCTTTGTATCCGCGCCCCGCAACGCATATCCGTCATACGGGCTCTTATCAAACGGCGGCACGGATATCAATGCGCGGATGCTGTCGGACAGGATCCTGTCCTGCGCTGCGGCCAACGGCACCGTTTCGGTTTCATGCGTTACCGGAAGCCCGCAAAGCATTTCCAACGCCTCGTCAACTTCTATATTTTTAAGCATCCTCTAAAATCACTTCCAACGCTATTTTTTATCCCGGCACTCTGGCTAGCACCGTGCACGGCAGTTTTTTTGCCCTGCGTACCGCTTTGATGATTTGCCGGGTATTCGTCCCATCACGAATACCCGGCAGCAAGAAAAAAGATTTTCCGTCATTGCGTGATAACTCTGTCTTTAATCTGAAACAGCCTGTTTTGAGAAATCAAAACAGGCTGTAAAAGCGCCTTTCATTATGCCTACCGGCATAATTTCGTTTCCTTCTCAAAATGTGAAGGTCGTACTGTTTCCAATAACGGCCCCGTGAGTTATAACTCAGGCCATAAAATCATAGGCTTCGCCCTTAGACTGTACGGCACGGCAACTATTAAATTACATATGAATCATAGCACCGACCGGATTTATTGTCAATCATTCTGTCAGCGGTAATTCCCGGCGTATCGCCCGCTGTCTGTTTAAGCCCCGTCAAACCGTTTCGAACGATATTATAAACCCTGGTTCCTGCGGATTTTTTCCCAACTCAATTCATACAAATAAAACATATGGGATGAGAAAGGAGAATTCTATGGCCGGCGGTACAAAGCATTATTTTATTTACGGTAATACGGCGCAGGGCTTCATCCGCAAAGCAGACTCAAATCTTATAGGTATAAAACGGCTCTTCATTCTGAAGGGCCGCCCCGGAACAGGCAAAGCATTAATGAATAACGGCATTGCCGACGTATGCGTTCAATCCGGATTTGAAGCGGAATACTTGCACTGTCCTTCAGCGCCCGAAACGTTCGACGGGATTATACTTCCTCAAATCAGTCTGGCCGTTCTTGACGGAACGGACCTGCACGCCATCGATCTCCAGACATCGTTTTCGGGGGCGTGGTTTATTGATACAGACACGGCCTTTGACCGTACTGCGCTCCTTGAAGCCGAAGAACGGGCCTCGGCGCTTTTTAATCGCGCTCAAACAAGCCATGAAAAAGCATTTGAGTGCTTTTCCAAAGCGCTTCGTGTCCACGACGAATGGGAGAATATCTATATCGAAAACATGGATTTTAAAGAAGCCGACGCGCTGGCCGAAGAAACGATAAAGCTGCTTTTGGGCCGTCACCGGCGGGATAAGACATCCGTTATAAAGGACCGTTTCTTTGGGGCAGGCACACCTTCCGGCGCGCTCGACTATATTGACAGCCTGACCGGCGGCCTGGCGAAAAGATATCTGCTGAAGGGCCGTCCGGGCACCGGGAAGTCAACGCTGCTTAAAAAGCTGGCCGACGCTTCTTCTATGCGCGGACTGGATATTGAGCTTTATCACTGTGCCTTCGATTCAAACAGCCTGGATATGATCCTCTGGCCCGAACTGGACCTGTGCCTGTTTGACAGCACCGCACCGCATCTGTACCAGCCGTCACGGCCGAACGACGATGTGATTGACATGTACGCACGCTGCGTAAGGCCCGGTACGGATGAAAAATACGCGTCCATACTGTCGGATATCACCGCCAGATACAAAGATGCGGTTCAAAGGGGGACAGCGTATCTTCATGAAGCAAAACTGTCTCTGGACGAACTGACAACGCTGTATTCCGGTTTAATTAAGCAGGAGGCACTCCGCCGCTTAAAAGAAGATTTACAGAAGCAATTAGACGAATAGGCGCCAAAGAGGCATTATCTCCGAACGATTGCCGTGCGCCCGTCATATACTGGAGAAGAATTGAATGAAGACAAGGACGTCCTGATGATATTGCTTTATCAGGACGTGTTGTTTAAGGAGATTTCATTGCTGTTTTACGCAGTGCATAGGAGGTTAATATGTGCGGTATTGCCGGCTGGATTGATTATACCAGCAACATTTTACACAGGACGTCCGTCATTAAGGCAATGGTCCGGACGCTGATAAGCCGGGGCCCGGACGGCGAGGGGTACCGGTGTCTGACACACGCGCTGCTCGGCCACCGGCGCCTCATCGTCGTCGACCCGGAGGGCGGCGCTCAGCCGATGCGTCTGGAGCGGGGCGAAGCTACATATGTCATCGTATATAATGGCGAATTGTACAACACGGAGGATATCCGCCGTGAGCTGGCGGCGAAAGGCCATGCGTTCAACGGGTGGTCGGACACAGAGGTCCTGCTGCACGCCTACTCGGAATGGGGCGAGGGCTGTCTTTCCAGGCTCAACGGCATTTTCGCATTCGCCGTTTGGGACGAAAACAATGAACGCTTATTCTTAGCGCGCGACCGGATCGGCGTCAAGCCGCTGTTTTACAGTATAAAGGGCAACACGTTTCTGTTCGCCTCTGAAATCAAGGCCCTGCTCAAGCACCCGGACGTTTCATCCAACGTCGACGGCGAGGGACTCGCGGAGATTTTTGCGCTGGGTCCGGCGCGAACACCCGGACACGGCGTCTTCACCGACATCTCCGAACTCCGTCCCGGATACTGCCTCTCACTAAACCGGGAAGGTATGCGCGTCCGGCAGTATTGGGCATTAAAAAGCGGGCCGCATCCCGATAGCTTTGATACGACCGTGGAAAAGGTGCGCGCGCTTGTTTTTGATTCGGTTAAGCGCCAGCTCGTCTCCGACGTACCGTTGTGCATCCTGCTCTCGGGCGGTCTCGATTCCAGTACGATCGCCGCGATCGCCGCCGAGGTTTATAAAACCGAACGGCGGGACCCGATCCGCACTTTTTCCATCGACTATGTGGACAACGACACAAACTTCCGTGCGGGTGAATTCCAGCCGAATCCGGACGCGCCCTGGGTCCGGTTCGTCTCCTGGTATCTGGGCACCGCACATAAGGATTATCTGATCGACACGCCCGCTCTGACCGAAGCGCTGCTCCCTTCCGTCGTGGCCAGAGACCTCCCCGGCATGGCCGATATCGATTCCTCCCTGCTCCTTTTCAGCCGGTATATCAAGGACCGCGCGACCGTCGGGCTGTCCGGTGAATGCGCGGACGAGGTGTTCGGCGGATATCCGTGGTTTTATTATCAGTCGGAAAAAGACACTTTTCCGTGGTCTCAGCGGCTCGACGAGCGGGTCCGATTATTTTCACCCGAGCTCTTGAACCTTATCCGCCCATACGACTATGTGTCTGCGCGCTACCGCGAAGCGCTTTCCGAAGTGCCGCATTTTGACGAAGACACGCAGGAAAACAGCCGGATGCGCAACCTGTTTTATCTTAATCTGACGCGCTGGATGCCGACGCTTCTGGACCGCAAGGACCGCATGAGCATGGCGTCCGGCCTTGAACTGCGGGTACCTTACTGTGACCATCGACTCGTTGAATATGTCTGGAACATCCCATGGGAATTCAAAAACTATAACGGACGCGAAAAAAGCCTGCTCCGCCTCGCCCTCACGGGCCTTTTGCCCGACGCGGTCCTCTGGCGGAAGAAAAGCCCTTACCCAAAAACGCATAATCCCAATTATATAGAACGCCTCCGGGGTCTAACGCTTTCCATGCTGGGCAACGCTTCATCCCCCCTCCTGCCTTTAATCAACAAAGAATATATCAAGGGACTGGCAAACTCGATGACCCGCGATACCAACATCCCCTGGTTCGGACAGCTCATGAACGCGCCGCAGATGCTCGCGTACCTGCTGCAGGTTGATTACTGGCTGCGGGAATACAAGGTCGAAATCTGCTGATCGTTTTCTCCACATCTACTATACCGGGCTGTCTTTCATATAATCAATGAAGTTTTCCTCCCATCCGGACTCGGAACGCCAGTCCGGATTTTTTTGTTTTTGGATACGGACCCGCTGCAGAAGAAGCGCGCATGCCGCACTGTCCAGCGACTTAAAAAGCATGCCGCATTCGTCGCCCCAGAAGCAGATATTCAAAACCTCAAAGAAGTCCCGCATGCTTTTGACGTTTTGTTTTACCATAGCAATCTTGTCGGATACATGCCGACAGGAAGCGATTTCGTCCATCAGCATGCGGAGCTTTTCATCGTCCATCACTTCCCCGTCAATAAACCGCACGTGTTTATAAACGGCTTCCCTTTCATCATGAAGCGGCGGCAGCAGGGCGTCCAGACGCCCCATTTCCGCTGCGTAACGGACGTGGATAAATGCTTCTTCCGCCGTTTTTTTCAGATACGCTTTCGCGTCGTCTTCAAGGTCAAAAAGTATACAGAGCGATTCAGCCGCCGCAAGCCAACGTTCACGCATTGCATCTGATATCAAGGCGCTTTGGACAGCCCGCCGCGCCCCCTCCGTCACATCCAAAGAAAAGACATCGCCCTTTATAAGCGTCAGCGCAACGGCTTGTATAACAACCGCTTCATATATGCTTATGAGGCCGCCGTCCGGGCAGACCCGGCCGACAAGCCGTCTGACGGTCCGTGCATCAAAGCCGGCGCAAAATTCATTTTCAAGGATTAGCCGGCTGAGATACGCATGGATATATTCGATGCCCAGAAGCTTCTCGTCGACGGAAACCGCCAGAGGATAATCGAGCATGCAGGGTATCTCATGGGCGAAATAGCAGTAATTGTACCGCGCGAAGAACTTTTCGACCTCGCCTGTCGTACCGGTATAGGCGGCGTTGTTTATCTTTATTTGTGTTTCTTTCGCCTTTATTAACAGCGCTTTTCCTGTTTCAATCCTTGATGTGACCGCTTCAAGCCCTTTTTGGAAGAGCTTTTCATAATTATCTTCGTCAATGAGCTGTTTTTTCAGCGCGGCCGGAGCCGCGCCGTCCCCAAGGCTCAGGCCGATCAGAAAGCACGCCGACTGCAGCAGCGCCTGTGCCGTTTCAGCCCGGACGGAGCTGCTGCCCGCGCCCGTATAGTTTATAGCCAGCCTGCCCAGCAGGTCCCAGAGCTTCCTGTGCACGGCGGCAGTCTCGGCATCGCTTAATACCGGCGCGGCGCCGAAACGCGCTGATAACGCCAGCGGCAGCTTGTCTCCGTCCATAAGCCCCTCCTAAACCGGCCGTCCGTAACGGTCTCTGTCGTCCGTTTCACCATCGTACCGGCAATTGCGGCAAAGGTCCTCGAGTGTTGTTCCACTCAAATATTCCAGAGAGCCTTGACATGTCGTATCAAAGTGCCGGTGCATGGTTTTTATCAGCTCGTCGTCCGATATGCGGTCTTCGGACTCGTTTTTAAAATAATAAAACGCATCCAGAAGCTCCGAGATCGTCTCCTCGTAGTTATCCTGGCTGATATACGGGGAATCGCAGAATTCCTCTATAATCGCCCGGATAACGCCGCCCCCAAACTCAATGCGGCCGGCGGACAGGATCGCTTCCCGGCATCTTGCTTCAAGAGCGCGCAGCTGCTGTTTTGTCAGCGACAACCCGTAGCGTCCCGTCAGCGCGTTGCATTCGGAAAGCATCCTTATATCCTGCGCGCCGGCAGCTGTCAGATCATAAAAATTATCAGCCAATTCAATCGCCTCATTAACAATATACCGGCATTCTCTATACATAACAAGACTTGAAATTTTCGCCTTTTTGTGGTAATATAAATGCGAAAATAAAAGGTGCGGCGCGCGGGTATATTGACTTTCCAAAACCTGTATGCTAAACTGTCCGTAACAATTTCTATGAGGGAGTAGTCGGCGTGCCGGCACGCTTCAAGTCAACAAACATGGCGGCGGATTCAGCGCCGTCTGGCTTGGATGAAATGACCAGACTCATGGATAGGTCAAATCCTATCCATGAGTTTTTTAATGCTTATGCGGAAAATACTAATACGGCGGGTTATAAGGAGGATTTCATTGAAGTATTACTGCGAGAAAGTCGAAACGGTTCTGAACGCGACCGGCAGCGCAATGCCCGGCCTTACGGGTGAAATCGCGGCTCGGCGTCTATCGGAAAACGGTAAAAACAAACTTGCTGAAGGCAAAAAGGATTCCGTTATAAAGAGGTTTTTGTCTCAGCTGGCCGACCCTATGATTATCATCCTGATCGCAGCCGCGATCGTATCCGGCGTCACGTCTTATTTTTCCGACGAGGGTTTCGCCGACGTCTTTATCATACTGTTTGTCGTGATCGTCAATTCCATATTGGGCGTCTATCAGGAAAGCAAGGCGGAAAAGGCCATTGAGGCGCTTCAGCAGATGGCCGCCGCTACCAACAAGGTTTTGCGCGACGGTAAAATCACTGTCGTCAAAAGCGAAGATATCGTCGTCGGGGACGTTGTGCTTTTAGAGGCGGGCGACGCCGTCCCGGCAGACGGGCGCGTCCTGGAAAGCGCAAGCCTGAAGCTTGAGGAAGCCGCGCTTACGGGAGAAAGCGTTCCCGTCAGTAAAATTTCGGAGGCGCTCACAGCGGGCGGTCGAAGCGACGTGCCGCTCGGGGACCGGAAAAACATGGTCTACATGGGCAGCACCGTCGTATACGGCCGCAGTTCGGCCGTCATAACGGCTACCGGCATGGATACGGAAATGGGCAAGATCGCCAACGCGCTCGAGCAGGCCAAAGAGAGCCAGACGCCGCTCCAAAAGCAGCTGTCGCAGCTGAGCCGGGTCCTGACCTATCTTGTGCTGGGTATCTGTGCCGTTATCTTTATTGTCGGCGTATTACGGGCCGGCAGCTTAACCGGGCCGATGATGCTTGATTCCTTCATGATCGCCGTATCCCTTGCCGTGGCCGCCATTCCGGAGGGGCTCGTCGCGGTTGTCACAATTGTATTGTCTATCGGCGTAACGAAGATGAGTCAGAGAAACGCCATTATCCGGCGCCTCACGGCTGTTGAAACGCTCGGCTGCGCGCAGATCATCTGTTCGGACAAAACGGGCACGCTCACCCAGAATAAAATGACGGTCGTCGATCACTTCTCCGGCGATTTGACGCAGCTGGCAACGGCCATGGCCTTGTGCAGCGACGCGGAAATTAATGAAGACGGCAGCGTCACCGGCGAGCCGACGGAGAACGCGCTCGTCGTATGGGCTGAAAAAATGAGTCTCAATAAAGATCAGCTGCGCATCGACGCGCCCCGTATCGGCGAAGCGCCTTTTGACAGCCTGCGCAAAATGATGAGCACCGTGCACGAGCAGTGCGACGGCTGCTTCGTCCAATATACGAAGGGCGCGCCGGATGAAATTCTGCAAAAATGCACGCACATCCTGAAGGACGGGACTGTTCACGTCCTGACAAAAAAAGACCGTGAGGATATCCTCACGGCCAACAGTGAAATGGCCGGCCGCGCGCTACGCGTGCTGGCAGGCGCGCGGCGAAATTATGACCAAATGCCCCAAAGCTTTGAGGCCGTTGAATTGGAGCAAGAGCTGTGCTTCCTTGGCCTGGCCGGCATGATCGACCCTGTTCGCCCGGAGGTCAAAGCTGCCATCGATACATGCCGCAGTGCGGGGATCCGCCCGATCATGATCACGGGCGACCATATTAAAACGGCTGTTGCCATAGCAGGCGACCTGGGCATACTGTCCGACGGTATGGAGGCCGTCACGGGCAGCGATTTGAGCGATATGTCCGACGAGGCGTTTGAGCGCAGGTTTAAGAACATATCCGTCTATGCGCGCGTTCAGCCGGAGCACAAGGTCCGGATCGTCAACGCCTGGAAGTCCGCCGGATACGTCACGGCCATGACGGGCGACGGCGTCAACGACGCGCCCAGCATCAAATCCGCCGATATCGGCGTCGGCATGGGCATAACGGGCACCGACGTAACAAAAAACGTCGCGGATATGGTTCTGGCCGACGACAACTTCGCCACCATCGTCAGCGCCGTGGAAGAGGGCCGTCGGATCTACGACAATATCCGAAAAGTCATCCAGTTTCTTTTAAGCTCGAACATGAGCGAAGTCATCAGCATCTTTTTCGCAACGATTTTAGGCTTCGTCATCTTAAAGCCGGTGCATCTTTTGTGGATCAATCTCGTTACGGACAGTTTGCCCGCGATGGCGCTCGGCCTTGAAAAGGCCGAAGCCGATATCATGGCGCGACCGCCCCGATCGTCTAACGTCGGCGTATTCGCCGGCGGCATGGGCCTGGACATCGGTTATCAGGGGCTGCTTGTAGCGCTCTTAACGACGGCCGCATACTTCATCGGCCACTTCATAGAGTCCGGCGTCTGGGAAATCGCAAACAGCGCCGACGGTATGACGATGGCTTTTCTGACAATGAGCATGGCGGAGGTTTTCCACAGCCTCAACATGCGCTCCCGGCGCAGCAGTATTTTTACGCTTAAAACGTCCAACCGGGTTTTGATTTGGGCTGCGGCCGCAAGCCTGCTGTTAACGACGCTTGTCATTTATGTGCCGTTTTTACAGGAAGCGTTTTCATTTGAGCACATCAGCTTAAACGAGTACGCCATTGCGCTCGTGATCGCCGTCTGCGTGATCCCGATCGTAGAGCTCGTCAAGCTGATCCAGCGGAAAACCGGTAAAACGGATTAATGGATAAAGAACCTTTAAAATAAATATAAGATGCCAAAACCGCCGAATGGATTACTGCTAAACAATCCGTTCGGCGGCTTTATTAACGCCGGGATCTATCTCATTTCAAACGTGTTTGCCTCATACCTGGTTTTATCCCAGCAATTATAGCCCCTGACTGTAATCTCCCGCGGCAGCGTCTCCATTGCGCAGATAGAGCTCTTCTCTACATAATGCATGTCGTCTTCGATTATCGTCTCTCCGCCTGCCGCCCCGCCGAACGGTAAGCTGTTGCCATCTGAGTCTAAGAACTCAAACCATAATCCGGTATCGGTTTCGGCAAATTTCGCCTCATCTATGACCGTATAACGAATTTCGGTATAGACCGCCATTTCCGATGCTTTCAGCGTTATGCTGTCGATGCGAACGCCGCAGCTTTCGTATTCCGCCGGTGCAATGCTGGAGACAAGCGCGCTGATACCCGTATTCTCCAACGTGATATTTAGGGAAGAACGCTTGATGTTTTCCTGCAAAACCACTTCTTTGCCATTCTGATTGACAAACTCGGCAACAATGCAGTAAAGCTCCAGCTCCGTCTTGTCGGAATCGTCAATCATGCTGCCGTGTATCATATAGGTGAGCGTTCCGTCCTGTTGGAACAGATAATCGACGCCCTGGCCGTTCGCCCCAGCCACACCTGTATTTGTCTGTATCATCTTTTTTCCGGTATCTTCGGCATAGTCGGATATTATTTCTGTCTTGTCGCTGAAAAGCGGGCCCATGTTGCCCACGGGATCTTCGGGGCAGACGTCCGGCCCCAGCAGCAGATACGCACCGCTTGCCGGCTTTACATCGACGACGATGTAGAAGTTATTCCCGTCGTATATAGCTTCGCGTACCGAGAAATCCGCAATTTCAGCCTCTGCCGGAGCTTGGCTGGCCTGCGCTTGGCCTGTCGAAGCCTGACTTGCAGGAACCTGCGGCACGTTTGTCTGCACAATTTCTCCGGCTTGCGGCAAAACGTCTGCGCCATTATCCCTTTGGCGGAGAAAATCAAGTACCCCCCAGGTGTTCGCCGCCGCCAACGCAACGCCCGTCAGGAGTATGCAGACGATTGCCACAACTGCAGCAAAGCGCAGTTTTTTGTTTACAACGGGCCGCCTGACTTGATTCTTCTGAATATTTGAAAGGGTGTAATACACATTATCCACAAAGCCGTTGTCCGCCTTTCCAAAGGCATTATCGAGTTCTTTCATATTTCGCATGGGCTTGTATAAACCTCCCCCGTCAATGTTTTTTTAAGTTGCGCTCTTCCGCGGTTCATTCGCGATTTTACCGTACCTTGCGGCAACCGCAGTATATCCGCGATCTCGCTTACGGTAAAACCCTCCATGTAATGCAATATAATGGGCAAACGCAGTTTTTCATCCAGTTTAAGAAGCGCGTCATGCACTTCATAATCGGCATCGGCGGGCGCGATACGTTCCGGCATCTCATCCAGCGGTACTTCACGCCACCGTTTTCTCTGGATATTGCGGCACTCGTTAATAAGAATTCGAACAACCCAGGTCTGCATATAGCGCGGCTGTTTTAACTGACCGCGTTTTTGCCAGGCCTTTAGCAGGCATTCCTGCACCGCCTCATCACGGTCGCAGCTTTGTGACAGCTGCGAGTAACTGACGCGATAAAGCGTTTGCATCATATTAACTATTTGCTCTGAAAACTCTTCACTTGTCAATGTGGTTCTCCTTATCTGTTTTGACCGGTTATAGATTAGACGGATTACCCCCGCTTTTGGTTCACGTAATTTTTATAAATACCCTGATTCCTATGAATAACCGCCTGTGTTTTGAACACAGACGGCTACTGTCAAAAAGCCGTAAAAGCGGCTTTTTTGACAAGCTTAGGCCCTGAAATCAACGATTTCCGGGCCTCTTACATTATGGATCATTTGATATCCACAAGAACGAGCAGCTGCGCGTACCGGTCTTCCTGATCCGACGCCGCGCTGTACCACGCATCTAAAACGACAATCTTGAGCACAAGCGCGTCGTTTTCAGCCGAAAAGGCGGCCTCCTCCAGCGTCAAGACGTTTTTATCCGGCGGATAGGATGCGTACCTGGAAAACACTTCATCCGTATCAAGCCGGCCGAGCACCGCTCCCTTCGCGTCCCTTACGCCGATCTCGACCCCGCCGCCGGTCTGTTCCTCAAAGAGTGTATACGTTTGATTTTCCACAACGAACGTTTTTTCGTCCGTCCCGCCGTCACGCTTCGCGCCGGGAACGGCCATTTGTGTGCAAACGTCGTATCCGGAGACGGGAATGATGTTCGACATGTCAAAATAGACGCTTATATATGGGTATTTCGTTGACGGCGATGCATACAGGCCAAAACCGAACGTCTGGTTAAAATCAGAATCATTATATACCTCAAAGCCGTCCGGCAGCCACGGCACTTCGTCAAGCGCGTCCATTTTTTCAAGGTATTCAATGCCGGAAACGATCTTCTCTTTGTCCGTGTCCGAAATGATGCTGTTCGGCGTTACCGTATTATTTTCCAGCATACCGTTTTCCGCCAGAGTCTGCTCGAGCGCCGCGATCTGGCTCATACGGCTGACGGTGAACGCGTCGACGGGCGGGACGAGCGACACGGCCGAAAGTATGATGAGCACCGGGGCGATTATTCCAACTTTGGCCCGTTTCGGCAGGCTCAGTGCAATGCCGGCGAAAACTGCAAAAGCGCCGTATAAAAGGACGAAGTAGCGGCCGAACGTCATGCCGGTCTTATGCAGAAGCAGCGCAGACGCAACGATCTGAAAAAGCGCGATCGGTATCAGGACTTTTGGAAAGATTTTAATGAACACCCTGGCAGTCCGGTTTTCAAGGCGTCCCACAAGAATGGTCACAACGATAACGGTGATCGTATAAGCGACCAGCATTGGTTCAAGCAGGTTGTTCGTCCAGAATTCGCCGCCGATATTCAAAAAGATATAAGCCAGCAGGATGATCGTGAAAATGCCTGTGAGCGGAATGACGATATACGACAGCAGCACTTCAAGGAATTTCGGGCAGCCGGTCCGTCGGTCAACAACCGCCTCTTGCTCTGCCGACGTTTTTCCCCGCGACTTCCCCGGGTATACGGGTATCAGCGACAGGAGAATAAGCGGCGCGATTATCATAAAGACGATGTTTGCCGTGTACATATACGCGTCCTCATCGACAGGCGTTATGAGCCGGTCTATGGCGGCGATGATGAGAACACAGCCCAAAAACAAAACGCCCGAGAAAAAGGCCGCCTCAAAAAGCGCTTTAAACGCGGCCATAAAGCTTTCGCCGAAATCACGGGGCCCCCGGACGACGCCGAACCAGATGAGCGCGATAAAAAGCGCAAAAACCATTACGGCAAACCGCGTTGCCGTTTCAAGGCCGCCTTCCGCCGGTCCCCGGGCCGACAGGTAAAAAAGCCCGGTGACGACAATCCCCGCGATATAAAGCCCGATCCGCGGTGCGGCGCCGGAGAAAAACCGTTCGTATAACGCCTGACAGGCAGCGCACGCAACCGCCCCGACAATCCCTGTTAAAATATAGCGGAGCAATTCCTCTTCCCCGCTGATGGAAAAGGCCGTTAAAACCGCCGACGCAGTGAGAAACGCAACCGTTACCGGGAACCGGACAACGGACGATGCCAATCCGGCCAGCCTCTGCCAGAGTCTTTTCAGCAGCATGCATATCACTTCCTTCTAAATATTTACACACGGACTATCCCCGATAGATTTCACTTATTTTATTATACCGTATCTGACCGATATTTTCATTCAGGAAATTTTTAAAAACCTCTTGACAAACCAGAAAAAGTATGTATTATTGTGTTATGCGCTTAATACAATAATACAGGCGGTGATACAATGACATGGCGTTTTGAAACAGACAGGCCGATCTACAAGCAGCTTAAGGAGCAGATCCTGCTGCAGATCGTATCCGGCGTATATCCGGCCGGCGCAAAGCTGCCCCCCGTCAGGGATTTAGCGGCGGAAGCGGCGGTAAATCCCAACACGCTGCAAAAGGCGCTTTCAGAGCTGGAGCGCGGCGGACTTGTCTACACGCAGAGAACAAGCGGAAGATTTGTGACGGAGGATGAAAATATGATTATACAGGCAAAAACCGAGTTGGCAAACGAGCAGATCGACTTCTTTTTAAAGAAAATGGCCGGTATCGGCTTCACCGGAGAAGAGACGATTGCGCTTATCGAAAAAAAAGTAAAGGAGTGACAAGGCATGGCCATTTTGGAATGCAGCGGGCTTTGTAAGAATTTCGGCCCGAAAAGAGCGCTTAATAACGTGAGCCTGCGCCTTGAACCGGGCCGTATCGTCGGATTGCTTGGCCCGAACGGCAGCGGAAAGAGCACGTTTATAAAGCTTTGCAACACGCTGCTCACGCCGACCGCCGGCACGCTTATGATCGGCGGCATGAAGCCGGGCATGAAAACAAAGGAGCTGGTCTCCTATTTACCCGAGCACACGTACCTGAACGATTGGATGAAGGTCCGCGATATCATCGGCTTCTTTAGTGATTTTTATAAGGATTTCAGCGCCCAGCGTGCCGAAGAGATGCTTATAAGCCTCCATATCGACAAGAACGAGCGCCTTAAAACATTGTCGAAAGGCACAAAGGAGAAGGTGCAGCTGATACTGGTCATGGCCAGGCAGGCCCGGCTTTATCTGCTGGACGAGCCGATCGGCGGCGTCGACCCGGCCGCGCGCGACTATATCCTCAATACGATCATCAAAAACTATAACACCGAAGCGACCGTTGTGATCTCCACGCATTTGATATGGGATATCGAACAGGTGCTCGACGACGTCATCTTCTTAAAGGACGGCGAAGTCGTCCTGACGTCATCGGTCGATGACATCCGGGAGGAAAAAGGCGTTTCGGTTGACGCGCTTTTCAGGGAGGTCTTCAGATGTTAGGAAAATTGATGAAATACGAATTCAAGGCGACCGGGCGCACTTTCCTGCCGCTGTTCGGCGCGCTTCTAGTCGTCTCAATCATAAGCAGGATCTTTATCAGCCTGCGGTTTCAGACCCCTACGGTCATCGGCGTCGCACTGTCCATATTTTTGATCGTGGCCGTATTTGTGATTGTCCTGATCATCACGCTGCAGCGTTTTTATAAGAACCTGCTGACGAACGAGGGCTACCTCATGTTCACACTGCCGGTGAAAACCGACAGCATCATCTGGAGCAAGCTGATTACGGCTTCCGTATGGAATATTCTCAGTTTCATCGTCGTTGCCCTTGCCATCAGCATCATGGCAATCACGGAGATTGATCTGGCGGCGTGCTTCCTGGATATTAACAAATTGATTCAGAACGTCGACATCAGCGGCGGAACGACGGCGGCGTTCATAGTGGAGTTTATCGTTTTTGTTTTATCGTCACTGCTCTCAGGCATCCTGACGTTCTACGCGTGCATGTCGCTCAGTCTTCTGGTGAATAAGCACCGCGTGCTGATCTCATTTGCGGCGTTCCTTGTAATTAACACGATCGGCCAGATTTTGAGCGCCGTCGGCGTCGCCGTTATCATGCATACGAATCTGCCGGCGGCCTTTATGAGCTGGGACCCGATCACACTGATACACGCAGGGGCGCTCGCATGCATATTCTTAAACGTCGCCGTTGGCGTCATCTTCTACTTCCTATCGCGGTACATGCTCAAAAACAAGCTGAATCTGGAATAATCCGTTCAATACCGTTAACCCGTTAAACCTAAATGAGTAAGCAGAAGCCCGGCTGTCGCCGGGCTTCTGTTAATTAAAAACTTACCCTTCTTTGAACCTTTTGGGCTGCTTGTATCATAATTCGATCTCTTTCGTGATTTCGTCCAATGCAAAATATTAAAAATTTTTCCTAAATATTTGGAACCTAACATTTACTTGTTCGTCTAAGAAAAGGTTATTAACACTTATGGAGGTCGTGTTATGAAAAAGTATTTATGTAAAACTATAGCCGTACTGATATCTCTGGTTTTATTAGTGGGCCTGCTGCCGATGGGCGCGATAGCACTGGACGATGAATGGGTGTTTACGTCCATAACAAATGATGGCGCCACGGTGTCAACCGGCAATGGTCTAGACTCAGCAGATGATAGGGATATAACAATGACCCTTGCACATTCCGTTTCAACGCTTGACCTGACAACAGGCTGGCACACGTCGATATACAGCAGCACTATTGGCTTTGCTTCAATAACAAGTTATAAAAACCATACGACTAATTTAGTTGTTGACTCAGCTTCCGCAGGAGATGTAGTTGACGCTGCAGTCACATATTATCTAGCAACCGATACTCTTCATGAAAATCCCCTAACAACTACATATTTTATAACTATTGAGCAGGCAGATTATCAAGCTCCAACTTTTACCGGTACTATTCAAAAACCCGCTGAAATTGCACCGCCCACAACTCCTACTGATACAGTTATATTTGATAGTACTGAATTTTCCAGCTTATATACTCCATACGATGGCGGCGCTATATCTGATATATCTATTGATTTTACTGATACCAGTTGCGGCTATCTTGTATATGACAGTTCTGCATATATAAGCGGAACAAAAATACCAATTACAGATATTGACACAAAGCTTACATTTTTGGCTACTGACGGTGGAACTGAAAATTATATCGTTCATGCCTATGGTACAAGTACCGAACCGGCTGATGCTCAAATCGGCAGCGTTCCACTAATCATCACAGTTACCGAAATCACCCCGCCGTCAGGCCTTGGAATTATCACGAAAAGCATTGCTACCAGCGATACATATCCATTTCAATCGTCAGATTTTACATGCACCCCCAATAACGGGACAGTATCTCATATCACTATATACCCAGACGCAACAACAGCGGGAACTTGGGCTAACGACGGAACTGGCTTTGATGAAACAACCCCCTCCTCAACTTTTGCTGTTACGGACATTGGTGATATGACCTTTACTGCAACAACGGTAGGTATAGCAACTTTTAAGTGGACTGCGACAAACGAGGCCGGCGAATCCGCCAAATCCGGCGAATGTACAATTACAGTTGCCGATGCCGGCGCGCCGTCGTTTACGGGTACGGGGGCAATTACGAAATCGATTTACAAAGGCGTTTCGTATCAGTTTGCATCTACCGACTTCACCAGTCAGTACGACCTCCATAACGGAAGCTTCGACAATGTCACCATCACATTCCCCGACCCATTGACCGGTACATGGAAGTACGACGGCACGGATATCTCCTCGGGCGATACGCTGCCAATTACTTCAGAGGCTAACCTCGCGAAGCTGAGCTTTACCGCCAGTTCCGCCTGCACCGCGATCTTTGACTGGTCTGTAACAAACTCAGTAGGTACAAAAACCGACGGCACCGGTACCATCACCGTCTACAATTCGACCAGCACAGTTTCCTATACGGCAACGGCCGGAACGACGGTTACTTTCAGTCAGACAGGCTTAACGAATTTAAACGCAAAATGTATTGCGGCAACGACGACCGGTCTGGCTGCCACCGGCTCTGTAACATTTACGGCGCCCTCATCTTCTTATGGAACGCTGCGTTATAACTATGTGAGCGCGTCAAGTCCCGGTACGCCTGTTACCGGTACATATACATGCGCTTTAGCTAACCTTTCAAAAATGGCCTTTGTTCCGGCCAGCGGTTCCATCACTTCCGTCAATATTCCCTTTACAGGGACAAGCGCAACCGGCTCCACGTTTTCCGGTACGGTCAAAATCACCTACAGCACTACTTTGAACGTGCCGTATACGACAGCCGCGAATACATATGTGACGTTTTCATCCGCAGACTTCTATTCCAAATTCTACACTGCCACCGGCGGCAAGACGCTCAGCTACGTAACGTTTTCCCCCCTTCCCGCTTATTATAACGGGACTCTTTATAAAGACTATGCCACATACGGCACCTACTACCCTGTTGCGGCCGGATCGGCTTACCACTACGCTTCCACTACCCCACTGATTAGCAGTGTCTCGTTTATGCCTTATACCAATTACACGGGTACAGTGACAATCAACTTCACGGCCTATGCAACCGATCTATCCGCTTACAGCGGCACCGTCACCATCACCGTCGGTTCCTCCGGCACCGTGACATATACCACCGCCAAAAATACGCCCGTCGCGTTTAACGCCTACGACTTCTATTCCGCCTGTTCCGCCGCGACGAGTCAGGCGCTCAATTACATAACGTTCTCTTCGGTCTATTCGTCCGCCGGAAGGATTTATTACGGCTCTTCATATGCCTCGGCGGGGACGCGTTATTATTACAGCGCTTCCTCGTCTTGGTATATCGGCAACCTCAAATTCGTACCGACAACGAACTATACGGGCACGGCAACGTTCGCCTTTTCCGGTGCATCTGCTTACGGCGCGGCATTTAGCGGCACCGTCACCATCACCGTCGGGTCCTCCGGCACCGTGACGTATACCACCGCCAAAAATACACCTGTAACGTTTAACACCTACGACTTCTATTCCGCCTGTTCAGCCGCGACGAATGAGGCGCTCAATTACATAACGTTCTCTTCGGTCTACGCGTCCGCCGGAAGGATTTATTACGGCTCTTCATATGCCTCCACGGGGACGCCTTACTATTACAGCGCTTCCTCGTCTTCGTACATCGGCAATCTCAAATTCGTACCGACAACGAACTATACGGGCACAGCCACGTTCGCCTTCTCCGGCGCATCTGCTTACGGTAAAGCCTTCACCGGCACCGTGACGATCACCGTCGGTGCGTCCGGCAACGTAACGTACACGACCGCTAAAAATACGCCCGTCACGTTCAGCGCGTCCGATTTCTCAACGGCGTTTAATGCCGCAACGAACAAGACGCTCAGCACCGTCAAGTTTACCCTGCCCTCTTCATCCGCCGGTAAGCTGTACTATAATTATTCAACTTCTACCGGCACGGGCAGCACCGTTTACGCCTCTACGGCCTATAAAGTCAGCGGCTCGCCGAACATATCAACCGTTACGTTTGTCCCGGCAACAAATAAAACGGGCACGGTGACATTCAACTACACCGGTTATCCCACCTATACCGGCACCACCTATACCGGCACCGTAACGATCACCGTCGGTTCCTCCGGTAACGTAACGTACACAACCGCCAAAAACACGCCCGTCACGTTCAGCGCGTCCGATTTCTCAACGGCGTTTAATGCCGCAACGAACAAGACGCTCAGCACCGTCAAGTTTACCCTGCCCTCTTCATCCGCCGGTAAGCTGTACTATAATCATTCAACTTCTACCGGCACGGGCAGCACCGTTTACGCCTCTACGGCCTATAAAGTCAGCGGCTCGCCGAACATATCAACCGTTACGTTTGTCCCGGCAGCAAATAAAACGGGTACAGTGACGTTCAACTACACCGGTTATCCCACCTATACCGGCACCACCTATACCGGCACCGTAACGATCACGGTGGGCGGCGACGTTGAAAATATAACGCTGACCACAAAGGAGGATACGGCGCTCAGCTTCTCCGCCGACGATTTCAAGTCCGTTTTCAGCGACGCAACCGGTTTGACGCTCTCACACGTCAAATTCACGCTGCCCAGCACGTCATACGGCAGGCTGTTCTACCAATACACCGGCGACCCAAGCGCCAGCACAGCCGTCTCTGCCGGATATTCTTACTATGTCAGCGCATCGCCGTATCTCTACCAAGTCACTTTTATGCCGGCAGCCAATTACACGGGTACCGTTACGCTCAATTACACGGGATATGATTCAAGCGGAACGTCCGTTTCGGGTAAAATCATTATAACGGTCAGCCCTGTAACAGGCTCGTCGTTCTTCAACGATGTGGGCGCGTCTTACGACTGGGCGGCCGACGCAATTGATTACCTTTATCAGGACGGCGTCGTCAAAGGCACCGGTACGAAAACCTACAGCCCGGCCGTAAATATATCCCGCGGCGATTTCATCCTGATGCTTTACAGGGCTTTGGGCTTTACCGGCACTCCCAGCAGCATGTTTTCGGATGTGCCCTCCGGCAGCTACTACTACACGGCCATCGCCGCCGCTAAAGCCAAGGGCATCGCGGAAGGCTCGGGCAACGCTTTCAGACCCGACGATTCTCTGACGCGCCAGGACGCTATGGTGCTAATATACCGGGCCCTAAAGGCAATGGGACGCTCGCTTCCCGAAGGCAGCAGCAGCGATTTGGGCGGCTTCAACGACACCTCCAAACTCTCCGATTACGCGCTGACCGCCGTGGCAACGCTCGTAAAAGCGGGTATTATAAAAGGCAGCAATTCAAATATAAATCCGCTCGGGAATATGACGCGCGCTGAAATGGCCGTCGTCATCTATCGCATCGTCTGACCTTAAAAGACAAAAACCGCCGTCGACAGAACCTGAAATAGCTTCAGGCGAATACCGACGGCGGTTTTTCTTTTCTGCTCGTGCAAGCCGGTAACAACGAGGCTCAAAATACAGGCGGAAAAATTACTTTGACAGGCAGAACAATTTGTGTTATGATTGCTCCATCAGGCAGAACACTGTCTGATGGAGCACTGTCTGTTAGAGTACTATTCTTTTATAGGGGGTATCCATTTGATCAGCAGCGACATCATCCGGGGTCATCTCGATGCGATCATACTTCGGCTGATATTTGAAAAAGACCGGTATGGATATGAGGTCGCAAAGGAAATCAACGCCCGGACAAACGGCGAATTCAAAATCAAAGAGGCAACGCTGTACGCCGTATTCCAACGCCTGGAGAAAAAGGACTTGATCCATTCCTACCTGGGCAGCGTCTCTCACGGAGGACAGCGGCGGTATTACAAGATCACGACCCTTGGCCGCGCGTTTTTAAGCGAAGAACTCAAAGAATGGCGCAAAGCAAAAGAAATCATTGATACTTTAATGGAGGGCCGAAATGAATAAGATTGAAGAATATGTCAACAGATTGCTGCGCGATTTTCCCGACAGCGAGCGCAAAACGCAGCTCACGCAGGACTTTATTCAGGATATGGAAGAAATGGTTTCCGACTATATAGAAAACGGCAAGACCGAAGAAGACGCGATCAATAAAGCTATCGTTGAGTTCGGTGATATTGACGATTTGAAGGCCGAATTGATGCCCGCGGTCAAAACGCCGGAGAAAAACGCCCTGGGATTGGCTTTTTCGGTTGTCGGCAGCATTTTGATCATTTTGCTGGTATTGTTTGTGAATTCCTATTACACGCCAAGGGTGATCTGGTGTATTTACCCTATTTTCGCAGTCCTTTGGTGGCCGCTGGCAATGTTGTTCTCTTACCTGAAACACAGATAAACCGTGCTCTTACGTAAATCCGAAACACTTACAAGACATTAAGGAGGCCAATATGCGTACGTCATCTACAAAAAACCGCCGGTACGCCATCGGTTTTTCCATAACGGGATCACTTTTGATAATACTCTTTTTCGTCATAGTAAATTACCTGACGAGCTGGTCGTATCCCTGGTTTATCTATACTTCGTTTGTCGTATTATGGTGGCCGCTGAGCGTTATTTTTGCGCAACGGCATATAAAAGCATATTCCGTTATCGGCAGTATCGTTATCCTGCTTTTTCTTCTTGCGATAAATCTTCAGTTCTCGCCGTCACACCTTTGGGTCATATATACGGCTGCCGTTTTTTGCTGGCCCGTCATAATGCTGCTCGGCAAGAAAGCCGGCCGGCTGCCGGCCGCCGCCGCCGTCAGCTTTTTAGTGATCGCCTATTATATTCTGGTGAACATGCTGTACGCGCCGGCTTTCCCCTGGTCGATATTCCCCGTTTACGCCGTGGTCTGGTGGCCGCTCGCCGTCGGGCTTGCAGCAAAGAAAAAGGCCATGCTGTTTTCGCTCTTGGGAGCGCTGTGGTCCATCCTGTTTTTTGTCGTCTTGAACGCCGTAACGACGCCATGGGAGATATGGGCAGTCTATCCGGTCTTCGGGATACTGTGGTGGCCGCTGACTGTTTACTTCTTTGTCTACCAAAAAAACCGGCTGTCGCAGGCTTCCCGTCCGTCCTGAAGGCTGCGCAAGGCTAATCTTAGAAAAAGGGACCCGGCGAATCCGCAAAGGATCTGCCGGGTTTTTCTGCTTTAATAAGGCAGTTGGTTAGCTCCTTGCCGGCGCGCTTTGTCCTGTCAACCGCTTAATTAGTTCGTCAAAAGACGCGATCGGCGCAGAGCATGTGTGATTTTTGCATATATAGTATAGCGTCTTTCCCGTTTTGACCGGATAGTCTTTTGTAAAGGGCGCGGCGGCGGCCAGCCGATTTTCGTTTTCAGCTGTTTTGACAAGTATTGTCCGGTTCGGCGCAAAATCCCGCCCCAGTTCCTTTTTTAAACGTGACAGGTCGTCATCCGAAGCGGCGGCAGCGATCACTTCTTCCGACGGGTACAGCTCGAGCTGCGCCGCCGTCAGCCCGAAACTGTGCGCCATGGGATACTCTTTCATATGGGCGGACAGAAACGCCATCTGCTTCCTCGCGCTTTTTTCCCACTTGTCTTCAGCCGTCAGCCTGTACAGCTTTAAAAGGACATACGCGGCCACGGCGTTGCCGGACGGCAACGCTCCGTCATACGTTTCTTTCGGGCGGAGCATCAGCTGTTCGCCGTCGGAGGCATACAGATAAAATCCGCCGTTTTCCCGGTCCTCAAATAAATCGCACAGCGTCTCGGCGTGCCGGACCGCCGTCTCAAGCCATAAAATATCATACGTCGCTTCATAAAGGTGCAGCATTGCCCACGCCGTATAGGCGTAATCATCCAGATAGCCGGTCCCGGCGGCTTCCCCGTCGTGCCAGCGCACATACAAACGTCCGTCGGGACGCGTCAGCTTCTCCCCAACAAACGCCGCGGCGCGCTCCGCCGCCGTCCGGTACGCGCCGATGCCAAGCGCCCTATACGCTTTGGCAAAAGCCGCAATCATCAGCGCGTTCCATGCCGTCAATATTTTTTCGTCTTTGAACAGCTTCGTCTGTTTCAGCCGGTCATCGTAGATTCTCGGCAGCAGGGCCTCGATCCGGGCATCCGGCGGTCCGTCATACGCTTCGTTGTCCAGCAGATTCGGGATACTCGCGCCTTCAAAATCGCCCGTATCGGAAATGCCGAACCAGCGGCAGAAATATGTGCCGTCCGTTTCTCCCAGCGCTTCTTTGACCGTTTCGGGACGCATTACGTAGTACAGGCCCTCCGTGCCCTCGCTGTCGGCGTCCTGCGCACTGAAAAAGCCGCCGTCCGGATGCGTCATCTCCCTTTGGACATACGAAAGCGTTTTCTCTGCAACGCGCCGGTACAGTTCTTTTTTTGTCACCTGATACGCTTCAAGATATGAAATGACGAGCAGCGCATTGTCGTAAAGCATTTTTTCAAAGTGCGGCACGTGCCATTTCGCGTCTGTCGAGTATCGTGAAAAGCCGCCCCCGATGTGGTCGAACAGTCCGCCTCGGTACATGGACCTGAGCGTTGTCTCCGTCATTTTCAGGGCTTCTTCACGATGCTCAAAATTATAATAACGCAATAAAAACATGAAATTATGCGGCATCGGGAATTTGGGCGGCGGCTCGAATCCGCCGTATTGCGCATCAAAGCTGTGCCGGAACAGGTCAACCGCTGTATGCTGGTCGTTTTTCGAAACGGCCTCCGGCGGAAGGCTTTTTTGTTTGTCAAGCTGTTTGGGGATATCGGTGCCCTGCCGAACAAGCTTTTCCCTGTCGGTCTGCCAGAGCTTGACTATGGACGCCAGTATGTCCAGCAGTCCGATTACCCCGTAGCGTGTGCGTTTCGGGAAGTACGTTCCGGCGTAAAACGCATTCTTGTCCGGCGTCAAAAACACCGTCATCGGCCAGCCGCCCCGTCCGGTGAGCGCCTGCGTTACGCGCATATAGACGGCGTCTATGTCCGGCCGCTCTTCCCTGTCGACTTTGACCGAAACAAAATGCCTGTTTAGATAATCCGCCGCTTCCTCGTCCTCGAACGATTCCCGCTCCATCACATGGCACCAGTGGCAGGTTGAATAACCGATACTCAAAAACACCAGTCTATCCTCCCGCTTTGCCTTGTCAAACGCCTCGTCGCTCCACGGATACCAGTCTACGGGATTGTGCGCGTGCTGCCGGAGATAAGGCGATTTTTCGTGGATCAGCCGGTTTTTGTTTGCTTTATTCTGCATGACGATCACTCCAAAGTAGTATTGCAAAACTAGAATACCCATTCACGGCAATTGTATTAAAAAACAAAATGCATGAATAAATTTATTTAATTATTACAATACGAGTGCGTTCACTTTGTTTACTGCGCACACAACAATGTACACAATGTATAAATGTCGCCCGTGTCATTTGTGCGAATTGTGTATTCTTGCCGTATACATTTTAAAACAATAAACGTATAATTAACTTAAAAACATGGCACAAATAACCTTTCGAAAGGAGAATAGATATGTTTAAAAGACTTTTTTCAAGTATACTAAAACCGTCGGAAATATATGCGCTTCGCAAAGAATACGCCAACGGGGACGATGCTTACCTTAATTATCTGCTAAAAACCGGCTTTGAAAAAGGTGACTATTTCTACATAGCCGCTTAAATAGCGCGGACATCCTCATGAAAGCCCCCGGAAATATTCCGGAGGCCTTTTTTTGTGCACAAACGTATCAATCCGCGCTTTCTTTTACCGCCCGGAAAGACAGATAGCCGTAACCGGCGGTCTTGTTCCTGTCGTATACGCCCCCGTTATAGACGATTATGTACGCCCTGTCCTCATTTTTTATCGAGGTATCGGCCGTCCAGTAATAGATGATCTGGGAATGAAGGTCCCATAAAGGCGTTTCCTTGTCCGGCGTCATCGTATATATAGCCGTTTCTTCATCTTCGTCCCACACGCCGCCGGCGTTTTCACCATGCAGCATCATCGAGCGCACCGCCTCGTCCACCGTTGGAAGCCGCCATATGTTCTGCTCCGTCTCCATGACAGTCAGGCCGTCCTCGGACAAAAACCGGCAAATCTTCCGCGCCTCCTCCCATGTTGTTCCGCTGTCCGGCCAGCCGGGGCCTCTGGGCGCCCAATCGAGCGCCGCGCCGTCCGCTTCTACGGTCCGCATGCCAAAATCGCCGTCATTTACTCTTTTTGAAACATTTATCCCCAACGGTATGGAGATGGCAAGAACAATGATAAGCGGTATTATAATAATCAGCCTGTATGCCCATTTCTTCGGTTTGGGCTCACCAAAGTAATAAAGCGCCCCCAACGCCGCAAAAGGTATGACAACGAGCAATCCCAGAACACTGAAGCTCGCACCCGAGAAAAGCCAGATACAAAACACCCCAAGCAGCAGATGCGCCGCCAGGCCGATTTTCTTCCATTTCAAACTGACCAGCGCCAGCACGACGAAAATGATCGTAAATAATAAGTACTGGAATAAAAGCATGAAGATGTTTTTCCAAACCGAAACATCATACCAGCCTTCATGAAAGTTTTCAAACGCGCCCCAATAGGCCCAAATGCTTGAAAACACAATGGTTGTTGAAACACCGATCCAGCCCAACACGGCTTTTTTCCGCTCCATATCGTCCTCCAATTTCAATCTTCCCTGTTTACAGCTTATTTCGCGCACGCACAGCGAAAGCATTTTTGTGCCTTTATATGGCTGCGGCTTTTTTCGCCCGCCGCCTTAAATGCATTTATTCTACCAGATTAAGGCAGGCTTTTCATCCTTTTATATATTTTGTTTAAATCACCGAAAAAGCCGGTCAGCAATAACAGCCATATGCCCATAAAGCCAAAAAGCGGTCATTTGCCGTACATTTTTTGTATAATTATAACACTCAGCTTTGTATAACTTCGCTAACTTGTTTATTTTGACACTTTACATAACAGTTCACGGTGCTATAATAAGGAATGATATCCATAAGTATTAGAAAAACTTAATGACAAGCTGTTGCGCACTGCATTTTCGTCATAGAGCATGTGCCGTCCGGCTATACAAATATTTTCAGCATACATATATTTTCCCTCAAAAGAAAAGCTTTTCTTGTTTGCGACTGACAGCTTGAGCGGAAAGGATGTGACTGCGCGTGATTGGGCTTTTTATCGGCATCGCCTCGGGCGTTTTCCAATTCTGGCTGCTCTTAAAATTTACAACCGGCATTACAGCCGGGGTTGTTAACATAAGGCATGTCTTATTAGGGCTTGTACAGTTCTTCATTCCGATAGGTGTTTTGGTCGGCGTCGCGTTTTTTAGACGCCAGGACCTTTTGTTTGCAGGGATAGGTATTGCGGGCGCGTTGCTCATCAGCGCTTTTTTGAAATACGCTGTGAATGCGCGTAAAACAAGAGGACGAGGGAATAACAATGACTGATATGCTGATCATACTTTTCTCGGTTCTGGCGGTAGCCGTAGGTGTTCTTTGGCGCAGGATCCTTATCAGGCGGATCAAAGCTGAAGAGACCCCAGCAAAAAGCCGGTTACGCATGAAGAAGTTTTCCTCTCTTTTGATCATTGTCGGCGGTTACATGGTTCTGACCAAAGTGATTTCGCTGTTTTTCGGAAAACCGTCGTCACATGGCATCAGTGTGGAAATCATAGCCCCACGTGTTGACGTCCTGGGTATCAGCCTCAGTACGACTGTCATTTATTCATGGGGAATCATGGCCGTTCTTGTTATCATAGCGCTGATTCTGCGATTTACGGTCATTCCCCGGTTCAAAGACGTGCCCAAGGGCGCGCAAAACGTCATTGAGCTGGCGATAGAAACCGTCATTAAATATACAAAAAGCACCGCGCACGGCGTCGGCGAGTTTCTAGCCTCATACATCTTCACCATCGCACTTTTTTTAATTGGATGCGCCGTAACCGAGATGTTCGGTTTCAGAACCCCGGCCGCCGATATCACGCTTACCGGCGCGTTGGCTATACTGACTTTTTTCTTCATCAATATTTACGGAATAAAAACAAAAGGCGTAAGCGGCCGTATCAAATCACTGGCTTCTCCGACGCCTGTGCTTATGCCAATTCGTATGGTTACAGACCTTGCGATTCCCGTATCTCTGGCCTGCCGTCTTTTCGGCAACATGCTTGGCGGGCTTGTGGTCATGGACCTTCTTTATACGGCGCTGGGCGGTTATGCTATTGGATTACCGAGTCTGGCCGGTCTTTACTTCAATGTTTTTCATCCGCTGATACAAGCGTTCATCTTTGTAACGCTTACATTGACTTTTACAAATGAAGCAACTGAATAGGAGGAATAGAAAATGGATTCAAGTATTGCTTTTGGTGTAGCGCTGTGTCTTTTGTCCTGCGTTGCGGCGGCTCTGGGTATGGGCTATGCAACAAGCAAGGCGGTGGACGCCACTGCGCGCCAGCCTGAGGCGTCCGGCAAAATTAATTCAATTTTGCTTCTGGGTCTGGCAATCACCGAATCGTGTGCCATCTACGGTTTTGTTACGGCGCTCATACTGCTTTTCACGGCGTAAGAAACCGGAATCAGAAAAGGGGTAATACTGATGGAGGGGCTGAATCTTTCTGATATCATCATTCACATCGTAAATGTCCTCGTTCTCTTTTTCCTTTTAAGACTCATATTATTCAAACCGGTCAACCGCTTTTTAACGGCGCGTTCGGAACGCGTCGCCAATCAGTTGAAGGAAGCCGACACGCTGAAGGCGGAAGCGCAAAAACTGAAAGCGGATTATGAGCGGAATATGCAGTCCCACGAGGAAGACGGGCGTAACCTCATACGCGAAAGCCAGATCAAAGCTTCTCAGGAGGCGTCCCAGATCCTTCAGGACGCCAGAGTCGAGGCCGAAAAGCTGGTAGCGGAAGCGCATGCAAGAATCGCCAATGAAAAAGCGCTGGCGGTCGCTGAAGCGCGCACGGAAATCGCGCTCTTGGCCACTGATATAGCCGGTCGCATTCTAAAGCGCGAAATCAAAGCATCTGATAATAAAACTATTGCGGAAGACTTTTTCCACGAGGAGCAGCCATAATGGAGCGTCCTGTATTATTAATAGCGCCGCCTTACGATGAAGAAACCATTAAGACGATCAAAGAAGGTTTCGCCAAACAGTACGGCGAAAACATTGATTTTGAAATCGTTGAAAACGATAAGCTTTTAGGCGGTTTCATTGCGATCATAAACGGAAGGGTTTATGATACGAGCTTTTCTACGCGCCTGCATGAAATCGGCAAGCAACTGAGCGATTCCGGCGGGCAGAAGTTTGATTCTATCGCTTCGACTGTCGGAACGTTTTTAAAACGCCGTGCACAAAAGATAAAAATAGATAAAACCATATACGAATACGGCGAGGTTGAAAGTTACAGCGACGGTATCGTGAAAATCAAAGGGCTTTCCAGATGCCGATACGGTGAGCTTCTGGAGTTTGACGGCGGCGCCGTCGGCTTGACGCTGGATTTGCATATGGGCGGCGTGGGCGCAGCGATCCTTGACGGAACCGTGCCCACGTCCAGCTTAGTGCGTCCGACCGGACGTGTCGCGGAAGTTCCCATCGGAGAAGAACTATTGGGCCGTGTTGTAGACCCTATCGGGCGTCCGATAGACGGCAAAGGCGATATTAAAAGCACTGAAACCCGGCCGATCGAGTCGCCCGCACCGTCGATCATGAACCGTACGTCCGTTGACACGGCGCTTGAGACCGGTATCTTATCCATTGACAGTATGATCCCTATCGGCCGCGGGCAACGCGAGCTGATCATCGGCGACCGTCAGACGGGGAAAACTTCGATCGCCCTTTCCGCCGTCATGAACCAGCGCGGGCACGGCGTTTACTGCGTCTACTGCGCCGTCGGGCAGAAGGCCTCTACAGTATCTGGGGTCGTTCACGCGCTTGAGCAGTCGGGTGCTATGAAAAACACTGTCGTTGTCGCGGCTTTCAGCAGCGACAACGCCGCTATGCAATACATCGCGCCCTATGCAGCCTGCTCGATCGCGGAAGCTTTCATGTATGCCGGCAAGGACGTGCTGGTCGTATACGACGACCTCAGCAAACATGCCGTGGCATACAGAACTATGTCCCTGCTGCTTCGGCGCCCTTCCGGCCGCGAAGCGTATCCAGGCGACGTTTTTTATCTGCACAGCCGCCTGCTTGAGCGTTCGGCCAAGCTTAATGACGAAAACGGCGGCGGTTCGCTGACCGCCTTGCCGATCGTTGAAACTATGGCCGGCGATATATCTGCCTATATCCCGACGAACATTATATCGATCACCGATGGTCAGATCTATCTGGAAAGCGAACTGTTTAACGCCGGCATGCGTCCGGCCATTAACGTCGGCCTTTCCGTTTCACGCGTGGGACGGGCCGCGCAGCATCAGGCTATGCGGGCCGTATCCGGCAGCTTGAGGATTGAGGTCGCGCAGTTCCGCGAAATGGCGGTGTTCGCCCAGTTCGGGGCCGATATAGACGACGAGACGGCAACCATGCTGAGAAACGGCGAACGGCTTATGGAACTGTTAAAACAGAGTCAGGATCAGATTTTTACGCTTTCCGAACAGGTTTCCATCCTGCTGGCCGTATCAAACGGCGTATTTAAAGACGTAGACAAACGTGAAATCGCCGCTTGGCGGACAGATCTTTTAAAATACCTGCGTACGTATGCCAAGCCGGTAATGAACGCGATCGACACCACAAAAAAACTGTCGGACGAGAATAAAGCCGAACTGCTGCGCATGTTCGAGCAGTTCACATCGGAAGAAGGTGCGCTGAATGTCCAGTCCGGCTGAGATCCGCCATCATATCGCCGCCGTTGAACAAACCAAGAAAATAACCGGCGCGATGGAACTCGTTTCATCGACCCGCATGAAGCGGGTCATGAGCCATATCGAGCAAAACCGGCGTTATTTTGACAGCGTTCAACGAACGATGAAAGAGCTTTTGATTACATCCCAAAACGTATCACATCCGTATCTATGCGAAAACTGCAGCGGCGAAACCGGACACTGTACATTTATTGTCATCTCAGGCGATAAAGGACTCTGCGGATCATACAATCACAATATCCTCAAGCTCGCGCTTGAAAATATTCTGCAATATGAGCACCATTCCATCATCACGATCGGAAACACGGCGGAGGAGTTTTTCAGAAAAGAAAAAATGACGCCGGATATCGCTCTGTTGGGAATCGCTCAGGACCCGTCCCTGTCAAAAGCACGCGTCCTGGTCCGCGAAATCATGGAGCTTTTTGATTCAGAGCATACCGATGAGGTACGGATCGTATATACCTCTTTTTATGGTAAAACGAAAAACACCCCGGTTGTGCGGCGCCTGCTGCCGATCCTGCTTGACGATTACAGTGATATATCAAATATCGAGACGCTGCCGGAAATCCTGTACCATCCATCGCCGCAGGAGGTGTTCGACCTGCTTGTGCCGCAGTATATTCTCGGGATTTTATTCGGCGTTATGGTTCAGGCATATGCCAGCGAACATTTTGCCAGAATGAACGCTATGCACAGCGCAACGACAAATGCTCAGGATATGCTTAAAGGTCTGCGGGTCAAGTTCAATATGGCCCGCCAGCACGATATAACCAATGAGATCGCCGAAATCACGGGATCTGCTGAAATTCTTAGACAAGAAAGCGTGTGACGATGTCAAATACAACCCAAGGGATATTGATACGAATAAGCGGCCCCGTTTTGGACGTGCTTTTTGAAGACGCCGAAAACGAACCGCAGATCAACGACCTGCTCGTAACCGAGGACGGCCGCCATATGGAGGTCGCGAGCAACGTTTCCCCCGGCGTCGTCCGGTGCGTCGCGCTTGAGGCAACGGACGGCCTGTCCTGCGGCATTTCTGTTACAAACACCGGACATGCTATAAAAGTGCCGGTCGGAAAAGAGGTTTTGGGCCGTGTTGTCGACGTGCTGGGCCGGCCGATCGACGACGGTCTGCCGATTGAGGCCGCCGACACATGGGATATCCACCGAAAAGCGCCCGAATTTACAGAACTGACCCCGGTTGTTGAGTTTTTTGAAACGGGCATCAAGGTCATCGACCTGATTACGCCTTATTCAAAGGGCGGTAAGATCGGATTGTTCGGCGGAGCCGGCGTCGGCAAAACCGTTCTTATTATGGAGCTTATTTATAATATCGCCACGATGCACGGCGGCTTTTCCGTTTTCGCCGGGGTTGGCGAGCGAAGCCGTGAAGGCTTTGAGCTCATTCAGGACATGAAAACTTCCGGTGCCATCGATAAAACAGCTTTGGCGTTCGGCCAAATGAACGAACCGCCCGGTTCGCGCATGCGCATCGGCCTCACAGCTTTGACAATGGCGGAATACTTCCGCGACGTAATGAACAAGGACGTTTTGCTGTTCATCGACAACATCTTCCGTTATGTTCAGGCAGGCAACGAAGTTTCGGCGCTTTTAGGCAGAATGCCGTCGGCGGTTGGCTATCAGCCGACGCTCGCCAATGAACTCGGCAATCTGGAAGAGCGTATCGTTTCGACGAATAACGGTTCAATCACGTCGGTCCAGGCCATCTACGTCCCGGCCGATGACCTTACGGATCCCGCGCCCGCCACGATTTTTACGCATCTGGACGCAACGACGGTCCTCTCCCGGTCGATCGCAGAAATGGGCATTTATCCGGCCGTCAACCCGCTGGAGTCCTATTCCCGCATCCTCGATCCCGCTACCGTCGGGCAAAAGCATTACGATACGGCGCAGGGCGTCGTTACCTGTTTAAACCGCTATCGCGAACTGCATGACATCATCGCCATTTTAGGCATGGAGGAGCTGTCCGAGGAGGACCGCAAAACCGTTTACAGAGCGCGCCGCATTCAGCAATTTTTGTCGCAGCCCTTTAATGTCGCCGAGCAGTTTACCGGCAACAAAGGGAAATATGTGCCGCTTAAGGATTCGATCCGCTCATTTGAAGCCATTCTGGGCGGCGAAACCGATAACTTCCCGGAAACGGCATTTTCCATGGTAGGCGATATTGATGACGTTTTCGCAAAAGTCAAATCAAAACGCGCCTGATGTCATGCGCCAAATCACCGGAAATCATACCGATTCAGTCTCGAAGGAACGGATGGTAATATGACCAAACTGTTCAAACTTGAAGTTTTAACGCCTGAACGGCAGTTTTTCGACGGAGACGTCGAAATGCTTACGATCACGACGACGGACGGTTCCTTTTCTTTTCTGGCCGACCATGTCCCGATCATAATGCCGATTGCCGTCGGGAGCATGACAATCCGGACTCCGGATGAAACGATCGATTCGTTTACCTCCGAAGGCTTTCTGGAGGTGCACCATGAAGGTGTCGTGGTCTATGTCCAGGCCTGCGAGCGCCCGGACGAAATCGACAAGGTGCGCGCAAATGAAGCGCAAAGGCGCGCGGAAGAGCGGCTGCGGCAGAGACAGAGCATGAAGGAGTATCAGCAGTCAAAAATGGCTTTGGCGCGCGCGATGGCGCGGCTTCGGGTAACAAAAAACAGAGGCGGCTTCAACAATTAATTATAATTTCAATAAAACAGACGTCATGGGGCGTCTGTTTTTTTATCTGTTCGAGACAGGGTCCAAATCCGTTATCAAAAGACTAATAACGCTATTGACAAACCGCTCATACTGTATATAATGGTTATATACAGTATGAGCGGCGGCACAGGAGGGGATCTAAGCTGAACATTATTATATCCAACACGGCCGACGTACCTATTTATCAGCAGATTGAGGGTCAAATCCGGGACGCCATCCTGCGCGGCGAGCTTCCGGCAGGCGCATTGCTTCCATCTATCCGTGTGCTGGCGCGCGATCTCCGCATCAGCGTCATAACAACCAAGCGCGCCTATGACGATCTGGAGCAGGAGGGCTATATCGTCAGCATTTCCGGCAAAGGATCGTATGTCGCCGAATGCAACCCCGAACTGCTGCGCGAATCACGTCTGAATATTGTCGAAAACAAGCTGGAGGACGCGATAAAGACGGCCAAATCTCTCGGTATCGGCCGACGGGACGTTCTTCATATACTGAACCTGCTTTACGAGGAGGACGAAAAATGAGCTGCGCGCTTGAAGTCTGCGGACTTAGAAAAAAGTACAAGGTCTTTAGTCTCAATGATATCTGTTTTTCATTGGAGGAAGGCTGCATTATGGGCTTTATCGGACCGAACGGCGCCGGAAAGACGACGACGATTAAAGCCATTCTCAACCAGATCACGCGGGACGCCGGGGAGATAAAGCTCTGGGGAAAAGACAACATAAAGTATGAAACGGCGCTCAAAAACCGCATCGGCGTTGTTATGGACGAAGGCCATTTCTACGGACATCTGACCCTGAAAAAAATGAAGAATATGCTCGCCCCGTTTTATAAACGCTGGAACGAGCAGACATATGACGCTTATATACGTGAATTCAGGCTGGATGAAACTCAGAAGATATCCGAACTGTCCAAAGGCATGCGGATGAAATACGCCATTACGCTCGCGCTGTCGCATGACGCGGACCTCCTGATTATGGACGAACCGACGTCGGGACTTGATCCGCTTGTTCGGGAAGAACTACTGGATATCCTGCAGCGCCTGATAGAAGACGAACGAAAAGCGGTCTTCTTTTCCACACATATAACCTCAGATTTGGATAAAATCGCGGATTATATCGTTTTGATAAACGACGGCCGGCTTATGCTGAACGCGCCGAAGGACGATCTTCTGGATAACTATGCCCTCGTCAAGGGGCCGACAGAACTTCTGTCCGCTTCGTCAGGCGATCTGTTCATGGGCGTTAGGCAGACCGGCTACGGCTTTCAGGCGCTGGCTAAAGATAAAAAAGACGTCCGCCGGGTTTTCGGCGATAAAGTCCTGTGTGAAAAACCGACGATCGAAGATATAATGCTGCATTATACCAGAAAGGGGGCGTAAATGTGTTTTACCTGCTGAAAAAAGAGCTGACGGCAAATATACGGTACCTGTTGATCAGCGTAGCTATATTTATCTTGTATATATTCATTTTCTCCGCAAATAAGACGGGTCTTTTCATGATGTGCCTCGTTTTCTGTTTCTATGCCCTGTCCACAACAAACATGGTGGTCGACGAGCGGTATAAAATCGAATTGCTCTTGTCGACGCTGCCGATCCGGCGGCGGGACGTCGTTATAAGCAAATATATGCTGATTCTTGTTATTTTCGTCGGCAGCTTTGTCCTGTATACGCTGCTTGTCTTTATCGGAAGGTCTCTTGGATATGACAAAATCCCGCCGCTGACCCCCCTCGGTGTAGCCGTCGGTTTTCTGGTCATCAGCCTTTTCAACGGCATCATGCTGCCGCTGGCATACAAATTCGGCGCTCAAGCCACGCGTTACGTTTCGTTTATACTCTTTTTCGGCGTATTCTTCCTGAGCTCTTTTCTGGGAAAACTCGATTTATCCGGGATAAGCGGATTTCTTCAGATGCTAAACGAGCTACAGCTCAGCCTGCTCGCCGTCCTTGTCGCTGCCGTAATAAACCTTTTGTCTTATCCGATATCTCTTTCTCTGTATAAAAAGAAGGATTTTTGATATCCCGTAAATCAAAACCACTAGTGAAACTAGTGGTATGCACAAGCCCTAGAAGGGCATGGTACCGGCAAACGTCTCAAGACGTACCGAATTGTCCGCCAACCGCATCATTTTTACAGGCCGCCGCTAAAGCGGCCTGTTTTTTTGCCTATGTATTCTTGCTACCCGTGAACGGGTCTATGTATTCCTTCATTGTTATCTGGTCGCTGGCAATGTCCTCTTGGAGCTGGTTTTTGATGTATTCCTTTATCGCCTTTTTGTTGCGGCCTACCGTGTCCACATAGTAGCCTCGACACCAGAAATGCCGGTTCCCGTACTTGTACTTCAGGTTCGCATGCCTGTCGAATATCATCAGACTACTCTTCCCTTTCAGGTATCCCATGAACTGCGCTACACTCAACTTCGGCGGTATCGTCACCAACATATGTATATGGTCGCTACATGCATTTGCTTCAATTATATTTACCCCCTTTTGCCCACATAGTTTTCGCAGTATTTCTCCAATGTCTTTTTTTATCTTCCCATATATTGCTTTCCGTCTATACTTCGGCGCAAATACTATATGATATTGGCATCGCCACTTTGAATGTGATAAACTTTGTATGTCGTTCATGCGACAAAACCTCCTTTTGCTCCAGATGCGGTTGGCAGACCACATCTATTCTAGCAAAAGGAGGTTTTCTTGCATCTAAAGATTTTTTATCCTCACCGGCAGAGCCGGTGGTTATCTTCACTAAAGCTTTTTAAAGTAAACCAGCCGCTGATGCGGCTGGTTTTTATATTGTCTTTAAGCGAATTTTTCCCGCTCGGCTACGGCCAGCTCATCACAGCGGTTGTTGTATTCGTTGTCGGCATGGCCTTTGACCCAGTTAAACGTCACTTCGTGCGTCTCGATGAGCGGCAGCAGCGCCTGCCAGAGGTCCAGATTCTTGACTGCGCCGCCTTTTCGGCGCCAGCCCCGTTTCTGCCAGCCGGCGATCCATCCTTCATTGACAGCGTTCACGATATACTGAGAATCGGTATACAAATCAACTTTGCACGGCTCCTTCAGCGCCGACAGCGCTGTGATAACGCCGGATAACTCCATCCGGTTGTTCGTCGTTTCCCGCTCACCGCCGGAAAGCTCCTTTTTGTTGCCCCCATACATCAGCACCGCGCCCCAGCCCCCAGGGCCGGGGTTTCCGCTGCACGCGCCGTCTGTGTAGATCGTTACTTTCTTCATAGCATATCCTCAGTCGTTCGTACCGGGAACTCCGTCCGCTGTCGCTGTCAAGCATTTCAGGCGTAGACTATTCCTCCTCGGCTTCCGTGTCTTCAAGCGCGGCTTTCTCTTCCTCGTCGCCGTCTGCCTCGTCGGTTTCTTCCGTCTTAACGGAGGCAATTGGCGTTACGCCGTCGTTTTCCTCTTCGGCCAAGTCGTCTTCTTCGTCGTCTTTTTCGGTCCGCGCAATGGAAATAACCCGTGCGTCGTCACCGATACGCATGAGCTTGACACCCTGCGTGGCGCGGCTGTAAGTGCTGATGTCTTCCGCCGCCATGCGGATGATGGTCCCGTCGTCTGAGATAATCAGGACATCGTCGTTGTCGTCTACGATTTTTACTGCTGCGACTTTGCCGGTTTTATCGGTGATATTATAATTTTTAAGTCCGATCCCACCGCGGTTCTGCGCCATTTTTTCGCCTGATTCACAGGCGACGCCGCGCAGGTATTCATCGATCGGCGTGCGTTTGCCGTATCCGTTTTCCGTAACGGTGAGTACCGAACCGCCTTCGCGCGTACGCGCGGCGCCGACGCAGTAGTCGCCCTTTCTCAGGCGGATGCCCCGCACGCCCATAGCGGACCGGCCCATGGGTCGAAGGTCTGTTTCGCAGAAGCAGATGGCCATACCGTCATGCGTAGCAATCAGGATCTTCTCTTCCCCGTCCGTCTCCCGGACCGAAATAAGCTCGTCGTCCTCATCCAGTGTGATCGCACGGATACCGACGTTGCGTATATTTTTCAGCGCGGCCATCCGCATACGCTTGACCGTTCCTTTTCGTGTGATCATGACGAGATAGACTTCCTCGTCAAACTCCCGGAATCGGATCATGGCCGTTACTTTTTCATCGGTCTGGATTGGGATGATGTTGATGATGTTCGTACCCTTGGCCTGCCGCCCGGCTTCCGGGATCAGATAGCCTTTTTTCCGGAAGGCCCTTCCGTAGTTTGTAAAGAACAGGATATAGTCGTGTGTCGACGCGGTGAAAAGTGTTTCGACGTAATCTTCCTCACGCGTCGACATCGCGGTGATGCCGCGTCCGCCGCGGCGCTGCGCCCGATACGTGTTGGCCGGCAGCCTTTTGATATAACCGCCGTTTGTTAGCGTATAGACGCACTCTTCCTCGTCAATGAGGTCTTCGATGTCGATTTCATCTTCAACGACGGCAATCTCCGTACGCCGGTCGTCGCCGAATTTTTCCTTGATTTCCGTCAGTTCTTTAATGAGAACGGATTTCAGCAGTTCCGCATCGGATAAAAGTCTTAGGAAATAAGCGATTTTCTCCAAAAGCTCCTGATATTCGTTTTCAATCTTGTCGCGCTCAAGGCCCTGCAAGCGCCTCAGCTGCATTTCAAGGATTGCCTGTGCCTGGACATCGGACAGCTGGAAACGTTCCATCAGGCGCTCTTTAGCATTGTTATAGCTGGAGCGTATGATACGGATGACTTCGTCAATATTATCAACGGCGATCCGCAGCCCTTCCAGCAGATGCGCGCGCTCGCGCGCTTTTTTCAGATCGTATTCGGTTCTCCGTCGGATAATTTCCCGCTGGAACGCAATGTATTCGTCAAGCATCTGACGAAGTGTCAATACCTTAGGCTGCGTTTGGTTGTCCACTAAGGCCAGCAGTACGATAGCAAATGTCGTCTGCATTTGAGTCGACGTATACAGGCGGTTCAATACGATCTGGGGATTGGCGTCGCGTTTGATTTCGATAACAATGCGCATGCCGTCACGGTCGGTCTCGTCACGCAGGGCGGAGATGCCTTCGATTTTTTTATTTTTTACGTGATCTGCAATCGATTCGATCAGGCGCGCCTTGTTGACCTGATACGGCAGTTCCGTCACGATGATGCGCGTCCGCCCCTGCGAAAATTCCTCCATTTCGCATCTGGCGCGCACATGGATGCGGCCGCGGCCGGTGGCGTAAGCCGCACGCATGCCCGCCCGGCCCATAATAATGCCGTGCGTCGGGAAATCCGGACCTTTGATATGCTCCATAATGTCGTCGAGCTCGGCTTCGTCGTTTTCTATGACGCAGATGGTCGCGTCGATCACCTCGCGCAGATTGTGCGGCGGGATGTTCGTCGTCATGCCCACGGCGATGCCCGATGAGCCGTTGACAAGCAGGTTCGGGAACCGGCTGGGGACGACACGCGGTTCTTTTCGCGTCTCGTCGAAGTTTTGATCCCAGTCGATCGTTTCTTTTTCTATATCGCGTAAAAGCTCGTTGGATATCTTCGACATCCGGGCTTCCGTATACCGGTAGGCCGCCGGCGGGTCTCCGTCGATGGAGCCGAAGTTACCGTGACCGTCGACCAGCATGTAGCGCATCGAAAAATCCTGCGCCAGACGGACAAGCGCATCGTAGACAGAGGCGTCGCCGTGCGGATGATATCGGCCGAGGACGTTGCCGACTGCTGTGGCCGATTTCCTGTACGGCTTGTCGCTTGTCAGGTTATCTTCGTACATGGAGTAGAGTATCCGGCGGTGAACGGGCTTGAGTCCGTCACGGACATCCGGCAGGGCCCTGCTGACGATTACCGACATGGCATAGTCGATATACGACTTCTGCATCTCTTCCTCAAGCTGCGTTACGATAATTTTCTGATCGGGAAACCGGATATCCGCCTGCTGCTTATCTTTGCGTGCCATTTATACCAGACCTTTCACGGCTTATCTCAATATGTTTATTTATCAAGGTTTTCAACATATTTTGCGTTCTTTTCTATGAATTCCTTTCGCGGCTCGACCTTCTCCCCCATCAGGATGGTGAATATCTCGTCGGCCCGAACGGCGTCTTCGAGCTTAATCTGTTTAAGAATACGCGTTTCGGGATTCATTGTCGTTTCCCACAGCTCGTGCGGGTCCATCTCGCCGAGACCTTTATTGCGGCTGATGTCGACCTTCCCCTTGCCGTCTTCGCCGCGCATCCCCAGAGATATCATGTCGCGCTCCTCGTCATCATAGGCGTAGCGGACGGTTTTACCGCGAACGAGCTTAAAAAGCGGCGGCTGCGCTGCGTAGACATATCCGCCGTCGATAAGCGGGCGCATAAACCGAAAGAAGAACGTCAGAAGAAGCGTTCGTATATGGCTGCCGTCAACATCGGCGTCCGCCATGATGATGACTTTATGGTACCGGAGCTTATTTTCGTCAAAATCCTCGCCGATCCCGGCGCCCAGCGCCGTAATGACCGGCGTGAGTTTGTCGTTCCCGTATACCTTGTCCGCGCGCGCTTTTTCAACGTTGAGCATTTTTCCCCACAGCGGCAGGATGGCCTGGAACCGGCTGTCCCGTCCGCCTTTGGCACTGCCGCCCGCCGAATCGCCCTCGACGATATAAATTTCCGTCAGTGCCGGATCGCTCTCGTTGCAGTCTGCAAGTTTACCGGGCAGCGCCATGCCTTCAAGCGCGTTTTTGCGCCGGATGTTTTCGCGCGCTTTCCGTGCGGCCTCCCGTGCACGCGATGCCGTAATGGTCTTTTCGAGTATCGCCCGGCCGACGGCAGGGTTTTTCTCCAAAAACTCTGTCAGCTTATCTGAAACGATGTTGTCGACCAGCGTCCGTATTTCGCTGTTTCCGAGCTTGGCCTTCGTCTGACCTTCAAACTGTGCCTCCGTGAGCTTGACGGATATAACGACCGTAAGCCCTTCCCTGCAGTCGTCCCCCTGGACTTTATCATCGTTTTTCAAAATATTGTTCTTTTTGCCGTAATCGTTCAAAACGCGCGTGAGCGCCGTTTTAAAGCCGGTCTCATGCATGCCGCCTTCGGGCGTGTGGATATTGTTGGCAAAGCTCAATATCATCTCGTTATAGCTTTCCGTATACTGAAGCGCGAGTTCTCCCATGGAATCGTCACGGGCGCCGGAAAGGTAGATAACTTCATCATGCAGCGGCGTTTTGTTCCTGTTGACGTAGGTCACGAATTCACGGATGCCGCCCTCATAGTGCATCTCGTTCTTTGCTTCGCGGCCGGACCGCTCGTCAATGATACGGATCCGCAGCCCTGCGTTTAAAAACGCCTGCTCCCGCATCCGTTTAAGGAGCGTATCATAATCAAAGACCGTTTCATCGAAAATCTCGGCGTCCGGTTTGAAGGTAACGGTCGTTCCCGTCTTATCTGTCGAGCCGACAATTTTCAGTTCCTGCGTGATTTCCCCGCGCGAAAAGCGCATCTCATAGATGCTGCCGCCTTTATGCACCTGAGCCACAAGCCACTCAGACAGGGCGTTTACGACGGATGCACCGACGCCGTGCAGGCCGCCGGATACCTTATACCCCCCGCCTCCGAATTTTCCGCCGGCGTGCAGCACCGTAAAGACGACTTCCAGCGCGCTCTTGCCCGTTTGTTCCTGAATGTCCACCGGTATACCTCGGCCGTTGTCAATGACGGTGATGATATCACCCTGTTCTATGATGACGGAGATGTCGTCGCAATGCCCGGCCAGAGCCTCGTCAATGGAGTTGTCCACAACCTCATAGACCAGATGGTGCAGCCCGGAGGCGGATGTGGACCCGATATACATGCCGGGCCGTTTTCGGACGGCCTCCAGGCCTTCGAGGACCTGGATCTGCGAGGCGTCATAATCCTGCATAATCTGGTCTTGCGTGCTTTGATTGATCGTTTCTGACATGTTTATCTCCTCCAGTGGGTCTTTGAAAGCCGCGAAAATATAAAAGCGATATGGTATCTTTCAGTCAAACAGGCTTGTTTCGCTGCGCCGCATCAGCGTCGATGAAGACAGCTGCGACAAATAAACCTTTTTTGTACCGTCGTCGCAGCAGACGATGAAAGACTTAGGCAGGTCGTCTGATATATTGACGATTTGCCCGGCTTTTTCGGCGCTGTTTAAAAATGCGCGCGTTAGATGAGAACCGGTTGTATTGTCCATATCAAAAATGCCGATCACCGTATTACTCGGCACGACGACATTCTGTCCAAGATGAAGATACATAAGATGGTTCCTTTCAGCGGCCGCCTCCGGCTTAAACGCCGTATTGGCTGCAGCGTGCGCTTGCTTAAATTATAGCCATATCCGTTTTGTTTGTATCCGTTTTCGCTAAAAAGAGCCCGTTCAGTTCTGTATGCGCCCGTCTTCAATGTGGATAACTTTCCCGCCGGTTCTCGACGCGATCTGCGCGTCCTCGCAGCAGGTGATAAAAACCTGTCCCTCGTTAATGCGGTTGAGTACAAAATTCTGTCTTTTCGCGTCCAGTTCGGACAGGACGTCATCTAAAAGTAAAAGCGGATATTCTCCTTTGTCGGCGTAGTGCAGTTCCCTCTCAGCCAATTTAAGCGATAGTGCGGCCGTTCTGGCCTGCCCCTGCGACGCGTAATTTCGCGCGGCATTGCCGTTTATTTCAATATAAAGATCGTCTTTATGCGCACCCGACAGGCAGATGCCGGAATCCAGTTCGGCACGTCGGTGTTCTTTCAGATGCTCCAACAACGGCTTTATAAGCGCTGAGGGCTTTTGACTTGTATCCGTAACTGTTTTAACAGTACGGTAACATATGCGCAGCTCTTCCGAGCCGCCGGAAAATTCTTTGTGCGTCTGCGACGCCTTTTCACAGAGCAGAGCAGCGTATGCTGCTCTGTAGTAAATAAGCTCCGCACTCATTGACGCCAGTCGGTTGTCAAAATCATCCAGCGTATACAGCAGGGACGGCTTTTGGTGATAGTCGCGCAGAATCCGGGTCTTATGTTCAATGAGCCGGTTATATTCGGTGAGCGCCGAAGCATAGCGCGGACGAAGCTGACAAAGACACATATCCATGAATCGCCTTCTTGCGGCGGCGCCTTCGCGGATTAAATTGAGGTCATCGGGGCAAAAAAGAACCGCGCCGAGTTTTCCCGTCAATTCAGCAGCTGTCTTTAGTCGAACGCTGTTAACATACAGCTGCCGGCGTTTCGTTCGGGATAACGAGATTTCCAGTTTATGCTCCCTACCGTCGCGAAACGTCTCGGCCAGGATGCGGGCGTTGTCAGAATTAAAACTTATCATTTCCCGGTCGCTTCTTGATCTGAAAGATCGGCCGGCCGTCAAATAATAAACGGCTTCCAACAGATTGGTTTTCCCCTGAGCGTTTCTGCCGATGATAACATTCACTCTATCTGAAAATTCCGCCGAAAAGGATTTGTAGTTTCGGAAACCTTCAAGCGCAATCGTTTTAATATTCATGCTTTTTTTCCTGAAATATAGCCATCAGAAGTGCTCCGTTTCATTATTTAAATGCTTGGATCACCTTCAGACGATTGGTCCTCGGGAACATGCGGTTTGACCGGTGCAGCGACCCTTAAAAAAGAATCGCGAATTCCAACTGTGTCGCCGTTGCGGATTTTTTTGCCGCGCTGTGTGCAAATTTCTCCATTAACCGTCACGCTGCGATCTAAAATAAGCTGTTTTGCTTCCCCGCCGGTCGATGCATTACCGGAAAACTTTATAAGTGCATCCAGACGGATGAATGCATCGTCTATGGTTGTCGATTGGACGGGCTTTCTATCGCCGCGCTTTACTTTAATTTTCACCGGCTTTAAGCCTCACGGGTAAAATCATATACAGAAAGCTGTTGCCGCCATCGGCCGGTAAAATAATACACGGCGTTATTCCGGACGTTATTTTAATGCGTATACTGTCGGCGGGAGCCGCTTTCAATGCTTCAAGCAGATAACGATTATTAAAACCAATCTCAAGTTCCTCGCCGTCTCCTTTGACGGGGCACTCATCGCTGGCCCTTCCCAAAGCGGTTGCGGCTAAAAATTTTAAAAGACCGTCTGAGAATATACACCGGACGGGACTTTTTAGCTTATCGCTGATAATAAGCGACACACGCTCTACAGCATCCATAACCGCGCGTCTGTCGGCCTCAATGATATATTTCTCCGTTTGCGGTATAGAGTTTTTATAGTTGAGAAATTCGCCTTCAAGACGCCGGGACACAAGGACCGTTCCGCCGATAACGAACATGATATGCTTAGATCCCAGCATGATGGAAGCCGGTTCGTCACTATCTGTAAGTATCTTTTCGACTTCACTCAGCGCCGCTCCGGGAACAACAAAGTTGAGCGTAACGTCGTCTGATTCGTGAAGCGGCTCACGCCGCAGGGCAAGCCTGTATCCATCGACGGCAACAATCGTTAAAAGGCCGTTTTCCGCTTCAAAAAGCGCTCCCGTATGAATCGGCCGCGCCTCATTGTCGCTGACTGCAAAATTTGTCTGCGAAATCATATTTTTCAGGTTTTTTTCTGAAATGTATATCGAATTATTGTAGTCGACGACAGGCAGATCCGGATAATCGGCAGACGGTATGCCGAGAATCTGAAATTCGCTCATACCGCATTCAATTTTTGTCATCAGGTCGTCATTAACAGAAATTGTTACAAAACTGTCCGGCAGCTTCCGGATAATATCACCAAAAAGCCTTGCGCTTAAAACAATCTTGCCTTCTTCTTGAACGTCGGCAGGAATCGTTGTCGTTATTCCTGTTTTAAGATCGTAACCGGATATTTTAACCGATTCGTTGGCGACTTCAATCAAAAGGCCTTCCAAAGAGGGTACTGCGCTCTTTACCGCAGATGCGCGTGAAGCGGTAGTGATTGCAGTTTGCAGATTATTTTTTTCTACTGAAAATTTCATATGAGCTTAAGTCCTTTCTCTGAATGAAGATATTCTGCATATTAAGAAAGAAAGAATAATAATATTTTTAGTAATAGTAGCAGTAGTAAGAAAAAGTGTGGAAAACTGATAAAAATCAAGGCAGCTAAAGAAAAACAGGAAAGCCTTTTTTGTGGATTACTTTTTATAAATTAAACAAAAAAGAAGGATATAAAAGTTTTCAACTTTTAAAAAACATGATTATCAACAAATGTGGAAAATCAATTTCTGGCGTTGATATTGGCGGTAATATCCTTTATTGTCTGAGAAAATGTTGAGGATGATTTGATATTATCTTCGATTCGACGTATGGAGGAAAGGACAGTTGTGTGATCCCGGCCTTCGTAAAGGTTTCCGATGTCTTTAAGAGAAAGATTCGTCAGCTTTCTGATAAGGTACATGGAAATCTGCCGAGCCAGAACCATATGACGCGTCCTGCGCTGGCCTTTGAGGTCTTCAGGCGTCAACGAGTAATATTTTGCCGTTTCATCAATGATCATATCCGCAGAAGGCGTATATTCGGTTTTCTCTTTAAACATATCTTTAATTGCTTTAGAAACGGAAGATACCGTTATACTGTCGTTCATGAGGTCTCTGTAGGCCATAACCTTTTTTACGGCGCCCTCAATCTGGCGAACGTTGGACGTCATATTTTCCGCTATGTAATTTGATACATCATCCGGCAAGAACAAACCAAGCTGTTCGGCTTTGTTTTTAATGATCGCCATTCTGGTTTCATAATCGGGCGGCTGGATGTCCGCCAGGAGACCGGATTCAAAACGTGTTTTAAGACGGTCTTCTAAGCGCATCATTTCATTGGGCGGTCTGTCGGAGGTAAAGACAATCTGTCTGTTTGCCTCGTAAAGCGTGTTGAAAGTGTGGAAAAACTCCTCCTGAGTCTGTATTTTACCGGCAATAAATTGGATATCGTCCATAAGAAAAACGTCGGCGCCTCTGTATTTTTCGCGGAACTCTACATTTTTACCGACCTGAAGCGCCAGAATGAGTTCGTTCGTAAAATCATCGCCTTTGACGTAGACAATGCTGTATTCAGGATGCTTTTTGGAAACTTCGTGACGAATCGCATGAAGGAGATGCGTTTTTCCAAGCCCGGATTCTCCATAGATAAAAAGGGGGTTAAAATTCTTGATCTGGCCTTCTGAAACAGAAAGTGCGGCCGCATGCGCGAATTTATTAGAATTACCGACGACAAATCGTTCAAAAGTGAACTCTTCCTCAGGCGCATCTGAGCTTGCCATATTTGTTGTGTTGTAACCGTCAAGGCCGCCTTCACCAAGGATGATGACATTAAAATCTCCGGAAAAAAGTTCATGAAGCGCATTTTTCACCGACCCGATAAAGCGGCCTTCAATAACATCTTTTTTAAAGTTTGAAGGCGTATAGAGAACAAGCTTATTATCCCCTATTTCTACGGCCTGGCAATCATCAAACCACGTTGAAATAGCTGTGGATGTCAATTCATTGCCAAGAATTTTCAGTACTTTATTCCATACGTCGGTGGCTGAATTCATTCGCTTCAATCCTTTCCGGAGAATCGTAAAAAAGAAAAACGGCCGTCTAGCTGACCGCAGCGAAAACCTTAGATTTATAAGAAAAATACGACAAAAAATTATAACTATATTTTATCAAAATAAAGATATAAAAGCAAGGTTTATTCAACATATACATATTAAAAAAGTATATGTTGTATAAGTTGAAAAAACAGAAGACAGGGGTATACCCTGCCTTCTGAAGTATTAAATCTATCGTATTACTGAGAAATGCCTTTAAGCTTTGTTGTAAGAGCGCTTTTTTTATGCGCTGCGTTATTTTTATGGATCAAGCCCTTTGAAGCAGCATGATCAACAGTCTTGACAGCAACTTTATAAGCGCTTTCGGCTGCTTCCCGGTTGCCCTCCGAAACGGCTGTGTCAAATTTCTTAAGAGTTGTTTTCATTTCGGATCGTATTGCCTTGTTTTTAGCATAACGCGCCTTTGAAACGGCGTCTCTTTTTTCAGCAGATTTGATATTGGGCATCTTCTGGCCACCTCCTCCCATAAAGCTACGGTCTGATAAATATTCGCAGAGTGCCATTTTAACACAGAATAAATCAATAATCAAGTACTAATTAAGAATAGCGGAGGGCGGTTTGTAAAAGAATAAGCAAAAACAAAAGGGTGTGTTAATATGTGGACAAAAAGAACAGACTTAGCGGTCGAAGCAAAAGAACTCTGGCGGGAAAGCGCAGAAAAGCAAACGGAGCTGCGAGGCGTACGTTCCCGTGAAAAAGATAATAAGGGTTATAAGATCACAACGGTCGAAATTTTAGACGATTCGGGCGTCGAAGCATTGGGGAAACCGGTCGGAACGTATGTAACGATGGAGATCGACAAACTTGTCAGACGTGAAGACAACGCATTTTCACTTGGGGCAGCGGCGCTCGGTGAACAGCTTGCGGATATGCTGAAACTAAACGGAGATGAAAGCGTTTTAGTTGTTGGGCTCGGGAATGAAGCTATTACGCCGGACGCTATTGGACCGAAAACGGCGAAAAATACGATGGTTACGCGGCATCTTGTGGAAAAAATGCCGGAAACATTCGGATCAATGCGCAGGGTCTCCGTTCTTATATCGGGCGTTTTAGGCACAACAGGCATAGAAAGCGCAGAATTCATAAAGGCTGTGGCAAACAAACTGAAACCGGACAGAGTAATCGTGATTGACGCGCTGGCATCAAGGAAAATGGCCAGGATATGCAGGACAGTGCAATTGGCGGACACGGGAATTATACCGGGATCAGGCGTCGGGAATAAACGCGCAGCGATCAACAGAGAAACGCTGGGCATACCCGTGACGGCGGTAGGCGTACCAACAGTCGTCGACGTGGGAACGCTGGCGGCGGATCTGGCCGAACAAGCAGGCGCTCAAGATATAAATCCGGAAGACCTGTCGGAATACGGGGGCGGCATGATTGTAACGCCGCGGGAAATAGACGCAAATGTCGCCGACATTTCAAAACTGGTAGGATACGGAATTAATATGGCACTGCACGAAAACATAAGCATAGACGATATAAATATGTTTTTAAGCTGAGCCGCGGCAATAAAAAATTTAACAAGGCAGCGAATTAAAACAACAAAGTGTTTCACGTGAAACTTTTTGTGAATAGTCTTGAAAAGACTTTCCGTTGTGCTATAATGATACATCATATGCCTTTTGGAGGTGAAACATGGGAAAAATAATTGCTGTTGCAAACCAAAAAGGCGGCGTCGGAAAGACGACAACATGCGTAAACCTTTGCTGTGCTTTAAAAAATGCAGGCGCAAAGGTTTTATTATGTGATATTGACCCGCAGGGCAATGGTACTTCCGGAATGGGAATCGACAAAAACACCGTTTCGCCGAATCTTTATAACGTATTGGTTGACGGTATTGGGGCCGAGCAGGCGATAAAAAAGACTAAATTCGGGGATGTGCTGCCATCAAATGCGATACTTTCCGGCGCCGGCGTCGAGCTCGTTACAGCAAATAAACGAGAGTTTGTTTTGAAGTATGCGTTAGAGGGAATAAAAAAAGAGTATGATTACATATTTATAGATTGTCCGCCCTCGCTCGAGATGCTGACGCTCAACGCGTTATGCGCAGCCGATACTGTATTGATTCCGGTCCAGTGCGAGTATTTTGCACTGGAAGGGCTGAGAGATTTGATTTCAACGATCCGGATGACAAAAAAAGCGCTGAATCCGGCGCTAGAGATTGAAGGCGTCCTTTTGACGATGTTCGACACGCGGACGAATTTTTCTATGCAAGTCGCGGACGAAGTAAAGAAATTTTTCAAAAACAAGGTATATAATGTAGTCATACCGCGAAACGTACGGATATCAGAAGCCCCGAGTCATGGCGTACCGGTCATTGTATATGATCAAACGTCCCGCGGCGCGATAACGTATAAAGAACTGGGAAAGGAGTTTATCCGGCGAAACAGGAAACCGCGCTGATAAACATCTGCTCTAGATAAAGTTAAGGAGAGAAAACAATGGCGGAAAAGGGCCTTGGCGCAGGTCTAGGCGCGTTATTTGGGGACGCGGCGCTTGACGCGATTCCAAATGATTTTGTGTATTTGCCTGTTTCAAAAATAGAACCACGAAAAGATCAGCCCAGGAACACGTTTGAGGAAGAGGGCCTGGAGGAGCTTTCCGAGTCGATCAGAGAGCATGGCGTCCTGCAGCCGTTGACGGTAAGAAACATTGGCGGCGGCTATTATCAGATCATTGCGGGTGAGCGCAGATGGCGCGCATCCCGGTTGGCGGGATTATCCGAGGTACCGGCGCGTGTAATTGAAGCAGATGACCTGAAAGCGACCGAACTCGCTATGGTGGAAAACCTGCAGAGAGAGGACCTAAATCCGGTCGAAGAGGCGCTGGGGTATAAGTCTTTGATTTCGGATTACGGGCTGACGCAGGCGGAAGTCGCGCAGCGCGTCAGTAAATCAAGACCGGTCGTAGCAAATGCGTTGCGGCTCCTGTCGCTGCCGGAAAACCTGCTTAAAAAGCTGGAAAACGGTCAAATATCCGTTGGATCGGCCAGAACAATTTTATCACTTGAAAGTGAAGACCAGATGCAAAAAGCTGCTGCGTCGATCACGGACGGGCATCTTACGGTGCGCGATGCTGAGAAACTTGTCAGGAAGATGAAACGAGAGCACACCGAGAAAAAGAAGAAAGACACTGGCATTGTTATAAACTATGTCGAAGAACTTGAGACCAGACTCACAAAAACGTTGGGCCGGCGTGTTAAAATTATAGAAGGTAAACAAAAAGGCAGAATAGAAATTGAGTACTATGACAAGGATGACTTTGAACGGCTTTATGAAACGCTGTCAAAGCTCAAGAGTTAACGGGACGCTCGGCGCGAAATCCACACTTCACAGCGTTGAGTTTCGTTATACAGTTTCATAGTATAAAGGCAAATAAAAAGCCTTTAAGGAGACACCAGGAAATGAATAAAAGAGCGGACGGCCTGGCGGAAGCGCAAAAGGACGCAGCCAGTCAGGCCGAACATAAAACAGCTTCAAAGAAACACGTGTTGATATACATTGTAACGTTGTTTGTTGTCGTTATATTCTTCATCGTACTGTCGTATCTGATAAACGACCGAAACAGTTCACAAATACATACGCTGCATGAGAAGAATATGACAGCCCAGGAGAAAATCGAAAACCTGCAGAGTGAAAACATCCGGCTTAAAACCGAAACCGAAGAATACGAAGTAAAAATCAAAGAATTAGAGCAGCAGCTTGAAGACACAGAAAACGAATTAAGACAAACCAGAATAAACTGGCGGGAAGATGTTCAGGCTGTTTTATCGTTTGACAGGGAACAATACAGCGCGTTACTGGAACAATACAACGAACTTAAAGAGAACGAAGATATCAAGGTGGATAGTGATGATTGACATAAGAATTATTCGGGAAAATCCTGAAGAAGTTAAAAACCGGCTGTTGAACAAACAAATGGATTGCTTAAAAACGATCGATGAAATCCTGGCGTTTGACATAAAAAGACGCGAGCTGATCGCCCGGTCGGAATCCAGCAAGGCTGAACAGAACAAAATTTCAAAACAAATACCTCGGATGAAGAAGGAAGGCGCGGATACGTCGGCGCTCATATCCGAGATGAACACCCTAAAAGAGGCGATCAAGACTTCGGAAGCACAGCTGAAAGCGGTTGAGAGCGAATACAATGCGCTTTTATTGAGCCTTCCGAACCTGCCGGACAAAGATCTTTTACCGGGCGGCAAAGAGAATAACGAGCCGATCCGCTATTTCGGCCAACCGCATTCGTTCGACTTTGAACCGAAGAACCATGTCGATTTGTGTACGGAACTCGGACTTATTGATTATGTACGCGGCGCGAAGCTCTCCGGAAACGGATTCTGGGTTTACCGAGGCGTAGGTGCACGGCTTGAATGGGCGCTTTTAAACTATTTTATCGAAACGCATATCGGCGACGGGTACGAATTGGTTTTGGTACCGCATATGCTTTCTTATGAATGCGGCCTTACGGCAGGGCAGTTCCCGAAATTTGAGGAGGAAGTATACTGGCTGGATAAGAGCGAAAGCGAACGGCGGCGGTTTATGCTGCCGACGGCTGAAACGGCGCTTGTATCCCTGCACCGGGATGAAATTCTGGCTGAAGCGGAACTCCCGCGCAAATATATCTCCTATACGCCGTGTTACCGCCGTGAAGCGGGCTCTTACCGGAACGATGAGCGCGGTATGGTGCGCGGGCATCAATTCAACAAGGTGGAAATGGTACAGTATACAAAACCGGAATGGTCCGACGAGGCGTTTGAGGAGCTTGTTACGAAAGCGGAAACGCTTGTAAAGGGTCTCGGGTTTCATTTCCGGACGGTCAAACTGGCGGCGGGTGATTGCTCGGCGTCTATGGCGCGCACATACGACATCGAGATACAGATTCCATCCATGTCCGGGTATAAGGAAGTGTCTTCCGTGTCGAACGCCCGGGATTACCAGGCGCGGCGCGGCGCTATCCGGTTCAGGCGCGAATCAACAGGAAAACCGGAATATGTCCATACCCTCAACGGGTCGGGGCTTGCCACAAGCCGCCTTCTGCCTGCACTGGTGGAACAAAATCAACAAAAAGACGGCAGCGTAGTCATTCCAGAGGTCCTCCGTAATTATTTGGGCGGAATGGAGATCATCCGACCGGCAGAATAAGACACAACAGCGCTCAACAGCCGTGCATACGGACAGGAACGGAAGATACACGCTGTAAGTTTAAAGAGAGGCCGATTCATGATAAGGGAAATTCTCAGCATGGGCGCACAGAAATACGGTATACCGATGCCGGAATCTGTCGTTCAAGCGTTTATCAGATACTTTGAGTTCCTTAAAGAAAAAAACAAAATCATGAACCTGACTGCAATTACGGATGAAAAGGAAGCGGCGGAGCTGCATTTTCTTGACAGCCTCGCGCTTGTTAAACATGATGTTTTTATAGACAAAAGCGTTATCGATATTGGCAGCGGGGCCGGGTTCCCCGGTATCCCGATGAAACTGAGCGAGCCGAGCCTGTCTCTGACGCTTCTGGACGCACAGCAGAAGCGCGTCGATTTTCTTAAGGAATTATGCTGGGAACTAGGCTTACCGGATGTCAACTGTATGCACGCCCGTGCTGAAGAGGCGGCGCACAGACCGGACATGCGGGATATGTTTGATTTTGCCGTATCGCGCGCCGTTGCGAAACTCAACATCCTGTGCGAGCTGTGTCTGCCGCTCGTTAAACCGGGCGGCGCGTTCATATCTATGAAAAGTACCGACTCAGAAGCGGAAATCCATGAGGCGCAGTCCGTGGCCAAGAAGCTTGGCGCAGAGATTGAGAAAAGCGTCGACTACGAGATACCTGGCGCAGGCGTTTCTCATCGGCTCGTCTTTGTTCGGAAAAAAGCCGCGACGCCGGACGGATACCCGAGGCGTTATGCCAGAATACTTAAAAAATCGCTGTAATACACGGCGTTCATATCAATTGAAAATGTTTCACGTGAAACATTTCGCGAATAAAGTCAAATAAGCACGACCCCGATACGTTTTTGATATCGGGGCGGTGCGGCGTTACCATATGGTAAAATATTACAGGAGCGGCAGGTGTAAAATGCGTTTTCTTACAGAGTCTTTAATTCAGGAAACGGGATTCGGTCAGGTTTCATCCGCCATTGAGGCGGGAAGAAGCCCGGTCGTCGTTTCCGGACTTGACGGCATACATCGGGCGCACGCGGCTGCCTTTGTCCGGAGCAGCACGAAACGGCCGGCCGTCGTTATATGCGCCAACGAAATGGAAATGAAGCGAACGGCCGCAGATCTCAAAGCGCTTACCGGTGAAGAGGTCACAACTATTACGGGCAGGGAGTTTACTTTTTACAATGCCGAGGGGGTATCCAGACAGCTAGAGCAGCTGCGGCTGCGCGCGCTGCATCGGCTGCTGTCGGGCGATGCGGAAATACTGGTCACAACGGCCGACGGGCTCATGCAGAGGACCATGCCGCCCGATGTAATGCGCGCGTCGGCGGTTGCGCTGAAGATGGGCGGACAGTATGAATTGGCTGCGGTGACGGCGGCGCTTGTACGCTGTGGTTACAGCCGCAGCCAGCAAGTCGAGGGCCCCGGCCAGTTTGCATTGCGCGGCGGTATTCTGGATTTCTTTTCACCGGCAGGCGACGAGCCGTTCCGGGTTGAGTTTTTCGGCGATGAGGTCGATTCTGTCAGTACGTTTGACGTGTCAACACAGCGGCGGATACAAACATGTGACATAGCGCTGATCCTGCCAGCGGCGGAAACACTTGCCTCGATGTACAGAGGAAACGAGGGAAACGGGGAAGAAGGCCTTATAAAACGCCTGGAGACGATCCTGCAGGGCCTGGAAAAGCGCCGGGCAGGCGTTGCCGAGCTTAAAAAGCACATCACATCGGATATCGAACGGCTTGAAAACAGACGGTCGTTTCCAGCGGCGGACAAATACATGGAGCTGATTTACCCGATGTCCACCGCGCTTGATTATGTTGACGATACGGCTGTCATTTTTATAAATGAACCGTCCAAGGCGGCCGAACGGGCAAAAAACTATATGTGGCAGCTTGAGGAAGACAGCAGGACACTGCTGGAAGCTGGCATACTGGACAGCAGCTTTGTCCGGTTTTCGGTGAGCTGGGATGAACTATGCGAGAAAGCAGAGGACTTTCCCGTCGTCATGACCGACAGCTTTACAGCCTCCAAATATCCCCTTAAACCGAGAGAAATCGTCAGTATTTCGGCAAAACAGCTGCCGTCATACGGCGGCAGTCTTGAGACGGCGGCTGGCGATATCGCCCATTATATCGGTTCGGGGTATACGACCGTCATCTTATGCCAGGATGAACGCCGGGCTGGGATACTGTCGGAGTATTTGAAAGAGCACGGGATATCGGCGGCCGTTGATTTCAGCCTGTCTAGGCTGCCCGAGAACGGCGGCTGCATGATCACGCTGGGGTCGTTATCGGCGGGGATGGAATATCCGGGCGTGAAACTTGCCGTTATCACGGAAGGCCAGTTCATTGAGCCGGTTTCGATACGGAAAAAAAGAAAGAAACTGCCGTCTAACAGGGAACGCCTTCAAAGCTTCACAGACCTTTCCCCCGGCGACCTCATTGTGCATGAACATTATGGGATTGGCCGGTATGTGGGTATCTTCAAAATGCCGGTGGACGGGGTGGAAAAGGACTATATCAAAATCGCCTATGCCGGTACCGACAGCCTATACGTCCCGGCCACACAGCTGGACCTCGTTTCGAAGTATATCGGCGGCGGAGAAGACGCGCTGGTTAAACTGTCGAAAATGGGCGGCGCGGAATGGACAAATGCGAAATCACGCGCCAAAAGCGCGGCAAAGGAAATGGCAAAGGGCTTGATCGAGCTCTATGCCAAGCGTCAGCGGGCAAGAGGCCATGCATTTGCACCGGATTCCGTCTGGCAGACGGAATTTGAGGAGCGGTTCGGCTATCAGGAAACGGAAGACCAGTTCCGGTGCGTTGAGGAGATTAAAGCGGATATGGAACGGCCTGTTCCGATGGACCGGCTGCTGTGCGGAGATGTCGGTTACGGCAAGACGGAAGTGGCGCTCAGGGCCGTCATGAAATGCGTGCTGGACGGCCGTCAGGCGGCCATTCTTGTCCCGACGACCGTCCTGGCACAGCAGCACTATATCACCGCTATGCGCCGGTTTGCGGGGTACCCCGTTAAAATTGAGGTGCTCAGCCGGTTCAGGACGCCGGCACAGATAAAAAGCGCCGTTAAGGAGATCGAAACCGGCGCTGTTGACGTTGTTATCGGGACGCACCGTCTGCTTCAAAAGGACGTAAAATTCAAAAAGCTCGGTCTTTTGATCGTAGATGAGGAGCAGCGCTTCGGCGTTACGCATAAGGAGCGGCTTAAAGAGATTGCCAAACAGGTGGACGTTCTGACGCTGTCCGCCACGCCCATTCCCCGAACGCTCAACATGGCGCTGTCGGGTATCCGGGACATGTCGACGATCGAAGAGCCGCCAAGGGACCGGCAGCCGGTTCAGACATATGTTATGGAGCACGACTGGAGTGTACTCACGGACGCCGTCCGGCGCGAGATCTCGCGCGGCGGACAGATCTACTATATCCACAATCGAGTGGAAAATATTGACAGAGTTGCCGCGCGGCTCGGTTCCATGCTCGAAGGCGTTGCGGTCGCCGTCGCACACGGGAAAATGGACGAGGAGTCTCTCGGCGACGTTATGGAACATATGACGTCCGGTGATATCCAGGTGCTGGTCTGTACGACGATCATCGAAACGGGTATAGACATCCCGAACGTCAATACCCTTATAATCGAGGATGCAGACAAACTTGGCCTGTCCCAACTGCACCAGATCCGGGGCCGCGTCGGGCGCTCGCCGCGCCGGGCTTTTGCGTATCTGACGTTCCGGCAGGGGAAAGTCTTGACGGAAGTGGCTGAGAAACGTCTTTCCGCGATCCGGGAATTTGCCGAATTCAATTCCGGGTTTAAAATTGCTATGCGCGACCTTGAGATCCGCGGTGCGGGGAACCTTCTCGGCGCGGAGCAGTCGGGCCACATGATGAGCGTCGGTTACGACATGTATTTAAAGCTCCTGGAAGAAGCCGTGTTAGAGGAGAAGGGCGAAAAACCCGAAAAACGCGCGGACTGCGCCGCAGATTTGTCCGTATCGGCCAACATACCAGAAAAATATGTCCCGTCGGGCGAGCAGCGCATGGACCTTTACAGGCGTATCGCCAGTATCCGAACGGAAGAAGACGCCGACGAAATGATTGCCGAGCTCATCGACCGGTTCGGTGACCCGCCGCGTGAAACTATCGCGCTTGTGTCTATCGCGCTTTTGCGCGGGGAAGCAACGCGTGCCGGCATTGCGGATATTTCCCAAAAGGCGGGGTTGCTGCGGCTGAAACTGAACGATTTCGACATGAACCGCATTTCGGCGCTGTACAACATGCCGGAATATAAGGGCCGGGTAAAAGTCGAGGCGGGCGTCGACCCGGTCATTTCGCTGAAGCTGCGGTCTGCGAAGATTGTCGACGAGGCGGTAAAATTTGTCCGCGCTTACAAAGAAGTCGTTTAGGCAGGTCTTTAATAGGAATTTAAATGTTACAATATAGTAAATTGTGCTGTTTTTTATTGTCAGACACTTATTTAAGTTGTATAGTGGGGTGGCATCAAAAAAACAAGTCAAAATTGACGGAGGATACAAATGATATTAAAAAGAACAGCAGCGGCCCTGATTGGCGCTGCGTTGGCGCTTTCACTTCTTTCCGGCTGCGGCAGCCAGACGGTTTCGCCGCTTGTCAGCGCCAGCCCCGACGCGGCGCAAAGCGCTTCGGCGGACGATTTGGCATCAGCTGCCGGAACGCTGAACATGGCGGGCGCTTACGAGTCACAGTCGCCGGACACCGTTATGATGACCGTCAACGGCAACAGCGTCCTCTGGGAAGAGTATTTTTGCCTGATTTACATTTTCGTAAATCAAATCCAATCACAGATCGGACAGATTACCGACTGGTCGGAAACTATCGTCGACGACAGTTCTTATGAGGATTATGTACTGGACAGTGCCGTTAACTATGTGCTGCAGGAAGCGGCCATCAGGTATGGCTTCGAGCAACTCGGCGTAACGCTCAGCGATGAATCGCAGGCTGAAGTACAGGGTATCTGGGATGAGCAAGTTGAGGCGGCTGGCGGCGAGTCGGACTTAATCGCACGGCTGGAAGAGCAGTACTGCACGAAAGATATCTATCTAAAATACATCCGCGCTTCATATTTAGCCGATGCTTGTTTTGAAGAGCTTTATGGTGAAAAAGGCAGCAACCTGTCGGACGAAGACGTCGCCGACTACACGTTGGAAGACGGTTACTTGATGGCAAAGCACATCCTAATGCTTACAAAAAAAACAGACGAAAGCGGCAACCAAGTGGATATGACCAACGATGAAAAAGCTCAGGTCCGCGAAAAGATGGAAGGCTTCCTCGACCAGCTCGAGAGCTATGACGGCGACAATTTCGACACGTATTTCGATGAGCTCATGACGACAAATAGCGAAGACCCGGGATCCATCAGCAATCCGAACGGTTATTTGTTCCAGAGCGGAAATATGGTCCCCGAATTTGAGGATGCGACAAAAGCGCTTGAAATCGGACAATTCAGCGATATTGTCGAAACGAATTACGGTTATCATATCATCTACAGAATTCCGCTTAATTATGACGTTGTGCCTTCAGCGCCCGGCAGTACAGATTCGCTTCGTTACAGCACAGCCTATAGCATGTATGACGCTACCGTGCAGGTTGTTTGGCTCAACAGTCTTGACGTCACGTACAGCGACGCATATGATGCGCTCGATTTTAACAAGATATTCGCCGTTGGGTAAGATGCACGACAAAAACAGGCAGCAGCCGCTGCCTGTTTTTTGTCGGTTATCGTCAATTACTTGGTGTTTGATTCGCTTCGCCGTATTCAAAAGCGGCTTTTATAAACCCGAAAAACAACGGGTGCGCTTTCGTGGGTCGGCTTTTAAATTCCGGATGAAACTGCACGCCGACAAACCACGGGTGCTTGTCATACTCAACGACCTCCACAAGATTGCCGTTGGGAGACAGCCCGACAAGATTGAGGCCGCTTTCTTTAAGTGTATCCCTGTAATCATTACTAAATTCATATCTGTGCCGGTGGCGCTCGGAAATAACCGTTGTGCCGTATAGTTTGGCCGAGCGGCTGCTTTCCGACAAATGACAGGGGTATTTACCAAGCCGCATAGTGCCGCCCTTTTTGGTGATGCCGACTTGATCGGGCATCAGGTCAATAATAGGATAGTTTGTCAGCTCGTTGAATTCAGAAGAATGCGCGTCTGCAAGTCCGGCGACATGGCGGGCAAACTCGACAACAGCCATTTGCATACCCAGACAAATGCCGAAATATGGTATTTTATTCTCTCGCGCGTACTTAGCTGCCGTGATCATTCCCTCGATACCGCGGTCGCCGAAACCGCCCGGGACTAAAACGCCGTGACAGCCCTCCAGCAAAGCGGCGACGTTTTCCTCCACAACTTCCTCAGAATCGACCCACTTCACAGTGACGACCGCATCATTGGCCGTCCCCGCGTGACTGAGCGCTTCCACGACGCTCAGGTACGCGTCATGCAGCTGCGTATACTTACCGACCAAAGCAATCGTAACGTCTTTTGACGCGCTTTGTGCGCGGTCGACCATGCGTGTCCATTCGTCCAGATCCGGTTCTGAAACCTGAAGGCCAAGTTTCCTGCACACAACGCGGTCAAGGCCTTCGCGGGCCATAAGCAAGGGGACTTCATAAAGGCAGCAGGCCGTCACGTTTTGAATGACGCAGTCGGGCTCCACATTGCAAAACAAAGATATCTTATTCCGGATGGCCGGTGTGATCGGCAAATTGCTCCGGCAGACCAGAATATCCGGCTGTATCCCTATACTCAGAAGCTCCTTGACGGAATGCTGTGTGGGCTTGCTTTTGAGTTCGTCGGAGCCGGGAATCTGAACGATAAGCGAGACATGTATAAAAAGGACGTTTTCGCGTCCTCTTTCGTTGGCTACCTGACGTATGGCCTCGAGATACGGCTGGCTTTCAATGTCGCCCACAGTCCCGCCGATCTCGGCGATGATAACATCCTGATCGTCGTTATCAAGACTGTAAATACGGGCTTTGATCTCGTCTGTAATATGCGGGATAATCTGGACGGTACGTCCGAGATAATCTCCGCTGCGTTCACGGTTTAAAACGGTCCAGTATATTTTACCGGAACTGATACTGGAATCACCCGTCAGGCTCTCGTCAACAAAACGCTCGTAATGACCGAGGTCCAAATCGGTTTCCGCACCGTCATCCGTTACAAAAACCTCTCCGTGCTGATAGGGGCTCATTGTACCCGGATCTACATTGATATACGGGTCAAATTTCTGGAGCGTGACATGTAAGCCGCGCTGCTTGAGCAGTCGGCCTAAAGAAGCGGCACAAATGCCTTTGCCGAGACCCGACACAACACCACCCGTGATAAATACATGCTTCGTAGCCACTGAATCCCCCCTATACACATGATATTGTATATTAACACTGAGCCGACAGTATGTCAATACAACATAGATGACTTCTTTGAATCAACGGAAAAGAAAAACATAATATAAATAAAAAAAGAAGAGGCATGGTAAACTTCAATGAATTAGAAGTTGTGATATTGACATAAAGCACAAAAAAGCTGTATAATTTTTTTTATGGTCGGAAGGGCAAGTAAAGGGCATGGATAGTGTGCAATCAGATAACCCGCTGTCCTTCTGATTTTATATCGTTATGGTGAATTATCTTTAAAATAGTGTTTAACAGCGCATATTATAACAATCAGACAGACCTGCACGGATGTATTATTATTTAGCTTTTTTACCCGGATAAACGTAAACGTGAAAACCGAAAGGAGACACATTATGAGCAAATACACAAAAGAAGATATTATTTCAATGGTCAATGAGGGTGATATCAAGTTCATCCGCATGCAGTTTACCGACATATTCGGGCAGCTGAAGAACGTTGCGATTACCGCATCGCAGATCGAAAAGGCAGTCAACAACCAAGTCATGATTGACGGCAGCTCCATTGAAGGGTTTGTGCGCATTCAGGAATCCGACCAGTGTCTGTATCCGGATTTGGACAGCTTCATGATCCTCCCGTGGCGTCCGCAGTACGGTAAGGTTGCAAGACTGATCTGTGACGTTTACAATCCGGACGGCACGCCGTTTATCGGCGACCCGCGCTATGTCCTGAAGAAAGTCCTGAAAAGAGCTGCGGATATGGGCTACATGTTCAACGTCGGACCGGAATGCGAATTCTTCCTGTTCCAGACCGATGAGCGGGGCACGCCTATTTCAAGGACCGATGATGAAGCGGGGTATTTCGACCTGGGGCCCCTTGATCGGGGCGAGGGGACGCGCCGGGAGATCTGCATGACGCTGGAGGACATGGGGTTTGAGATCGAAGCATCGCACCATGAGGTTGCTGCAGGGCAGCATGAGATTGATTTTAAATACGCCGAGGCGCTTCAGGCAGCCGACAATATTATGACCTTTAAGATGGCTGTAAAATCACTTGCGCAAAAAAACGGACAGCACGCCACGTTTATGCCTAAGCCGATTTTCGGAATCAACGGCTCCGGAATGCACACAAATATGTCGCTTTTCCGGGACGGAAGGAACGTCTTCTTCGACGAGAGCGGACAAAAAGGGCTGTCGAAGGAAGCGTATGGATTTATTGCCGGGCTTCTTAAACACGTACGCGGTATGTGTGCGGTAACAAATCCGCTTGTCAACTCCTATAAACGACTCGTTCCGGGATATGAGGCGCCCTGTTATCTGGCTTGGTCTGCCTCAAACCGGAGCGCGCTTATCCGCATCCCGGCTGCGCGCGGACAGTCGACGCGCGTTGAACTTCGCAACCCCGACCCGTCCTGCAACCCGTATCTCTCTCTTGCGGTTTGCCTCGCGGCCGGCCTGGACGGTATTGAAAAAGGTTTGACGCCGCCGGCTGAAATCACAGATAACATTTATAGCATGGATAATGAATCACGCGAGAAAAAAGGCATAGCCAGCCTGCCGGGGTCTCTGGAGGAGGCGGTAGCCGAACTCAAGAAGGATGCATTGATGCGGGAAACGCTCGGAGAGCATGTTTTCACACAGTATTGTCTGGGCAAAGAGGCCGAGTGGGACGAATACCGCATTCAGGTCAGCAATTGGGAACTTGATAAATATTTCGTGACCTATTGATATGGATCTGCTTGATGATGCCTGAAACGAGGGTGGAAAGGAGGCGAAGCTATGGAAAAAATCGTTGTCGCTTTTGAAAATGAAAATAATCGGAAGCGGATTTGCGACATACTTGAAGCAAACGGCATACAAATTAAAGTAAGCTGCCGGTCAGGATCGGAAGCAATTCGGGCTATACGAAAGATGAGCGGCGGTATTGTCATCAGCGGATACAAACTCTCTGAAATGACAGCGTCGGATCTGGCGTACGACTTGAATGGACTGGCAATGGTTTTGACCGTAGCAACGCCTCAGCAGCTGGAGCTTTGCGTCAATGATAATATTTTCAAGCTGCCGACACCGTTTTCCAGAGGTGACCTTGTTTCGTCTGTCCGTATGCTTTTGCAGATGCAGGAGAAGCACTACCGGGCCGCGCCTCCCCGGCGGTCGGAAAAAGATACGGCTGATATCAACAAGGCAAAAGAACTTCTGATGAATAAAAACGGGATGACGGAGGAAGAAGCACATCGGTTTATACAAAGAAGGAGCATGGATACCGGCAGAAAAGCAGCGGAGACAGCAAAGCTGATTATCAGCACATACGCATAGATCGACAACCTATAAAAAGCAACAGGCCGTGTGGACAACACCGGCCTGCATTCTTTCACATTAGACGCCAAGTTGACTTCAATCCTGTAATAATGTACAATCGGTGTTGTTGAAAACCGGGCGCTAAAAACGCCAAGCGAAAGGGGAACATAACATGTCCAATTGTGCTATAGTTGGCGTCAACTGGGGAGACGAGGGCAAAGGTCGTATGATCGACCTGCTCGCAGAAAAATACGATATCGTCATCCGGTATCAGGGCGGCAGCAACGCCGGGCATACCGTGGTTAATAGATACGGGAAATTCGCGCTCAACCTGATCCCGTCGGGAATTTTTCATGAGCGCACCGTCAATATCCTTGGAAACGGAACGGTCATTGATCTTGAACACCTGGTGGGCGAAATGCAGACGCTTCGTGACAAAGGAATAGCGATTACGCCCGATAATTTTAAAATCAGCAACCGGGCGATCATTGTTTTTCCGTTTCATAAGGAACAGGATGCGCTTGAAGAGGCCAGGCTGAAAGACGCTAAGTATGGCTCGACCAAAAGAGGTATCGCGCCCGTATACGGCGATAAATACCTTAAAAAAGCCATTCAGATAGGAGATCTGCTCCTCCCGGAAACGTTAAAAAAACACCTTGAAAGCGTCATGGAGTGGAAAAACCTTTATATTAAGAGTGTATATAAGGCAGATACGCACACTGTTTCAGAGATGCTCGAATGGGCGGAAGAGTTTGGCGCGCCGCTCAGACCCTATATCTGCGATACGTCGGAATATTTGTATGAAACGTCAAAAGCCGGTAAGAATATCATGTTTGAAGCACAGCTCGGCGCGCTGCGCGATATCGATTTCGGTATATATCCGTATACCTCGTCTTCATCACCGATGGCTGCCTACGCGCCTATCGGTTCAGGCGCACCGTTTTTAAAATTGGACGAGGTTCTGGGGGTCGTCAAAGCATTTTCAACATGTGTCGGCGAAGGGCCGTTTGTCGCCGAATGGTTTGGTGAGCAGGCGGAAGAACTTCGTAAGATCGCCGGAGAATACGGCGCGGCGACCGGCCGGCCCAGAAGAGTCGGTCCGATCGACATCCCGGCTACACGCTACGGCGTCAAGATGCAGGGCGCCACCTCCGTCGCGCTGACAAAACTTGATTGCCTTTCATATTTAAATGAAATACCCATCTGCAAAGCGTATGATATCGACGGAAAGAC
>CAXXVF010000002.1:1990000-2437500 GCA_963663605.2 uncultured Sporobacter sp. | reverse complement strand
TTACCAAAAACACAGGTCTCTGCTAAATCGAAAGATGACGTATAGGGGCTGACGCCTGCCCGGTGCCGGAAGGTTAAGAGGAGAGGTTAGCGCAAGCGAAGCTTTGAATTGAAGCCCCGGTAAACGGCGGCCGTAACTATAACGGTCCTAAGGTAGCGAAATTCCTTGTCAGGTAAGTTCTGACCCGCACGAATGGCGTAACGATTTGGGCACTGTCTCGACAGCCCGCCCGGCGAAATTGTTGTACCGGTGAAGAAGCCGGTTACCCGCAACTAGACGGAAAGACCCCATGGAGCTTTACTGTAGCTTAATACTGGAATTTGGTAATGCATGTATAGGATAGGTGGGAGCCTAGGAAGCTCGGGCGTTAGCTTGAGTGGAGGCGCCCTTGGAATACCACCCTTGTATTGCTGGGTTTCTAACCTGCGGCCGTGAATCCGGTCGGGGGACACTGTTAGGTGGGCAGTTTGACTGGGGCGGTCGCCTCCAAAAGAGTAACGGAGGCGCTCAAAGGTTCGCTCAGCACGGACGGAAATCGTGCATTGAGTGCAAACGCATAAGCGAGCCTAACTGCGAGACCGACGGGTCGAGCAGTAACGAAAGTTGGAGTTAGTGATCCGGCGGTATGTGCGTGGAAATGCCGTCGCTCAACGGATAAAAGCTACCCTGGGGATAACAGGCTGATCTCCCCCAAGCGTCCACAGCGACGGGGAGGTTTGGCACCTCGATGTCGGCTCGTCGCATCCTGGGGCTGAATTCGGTCCCAAGGGTTTGGCTGTTCGCCAATTAAAGCGGCACGCGAGCTGGGTTCAGAACGTCGTGAGACAGTTCGGTCCCTATCTGTTGCGGGCGCAGGAGAATTGAAGGGAGCTGTCCTTAGTACGAGAGGACCGGGATGGACATACCTCTGGTGCACCAGTTGTCGTGCCAACGGCATAGCTGGGTAGCTAAGTATGGACGAGATAAACGCTGAAAGCATCTAAGCGTGAAACTCTCCCTAAGATAAGTTCTCCCATCCATTATGGAGTAAGGGTCGATGTAGACTACATCGTAGATAGGTCGGAGGTGTACGCACGGTAACGTGTTTAGCTGACCGATACTAATAACCCGAGGGCTTGACCTAAAAATGCAGGCAAAAGCCTTGAGGGACGTTACAGGAAGTCATTGTTCGGTTTTGAAGGTGCAGAGATGCATATATGGTTATGTAAATGAGCACCTTTAGCTCAGCTGGTAGAGCACCTGACTCTTAATCAGGGTGTCCAGGGTTCGAGTCCCTGAAGGTGTACCACACCATTGGGGTGTGATACACCCCAATGGGTAATTAAAACCCACGCGCGTCTCGATTCAAAGCCCAGTGAAACGGGTTTGAATCGAAAAGGAGGAGCAACGAAGCGGAATGGATTTTCGCCGTAAGGCGGAAGAAATGAAGCGAAGTTTGCGACGACGCACGGCCCGTTGGTCAAGTGGTCAAGACGGCGGCCTCTCACGCCGCAAACAGGAGTTCGACTCTCCTACGGGTCATTTTATTTAAGCAAAAACTCCTTGAAAACGTTCCTTGACAAAGAAAGCATAATGGTGTAGTATTCGGTTTGAAATACCGATTACATAGTTGGTGTCCATAACGGTGAGGGTCCACCCGTTCCCATTCCGAACACGGAAGTTAAGCTCACTTGTGCCGACAATACTTGGCTGGAGACGGCCCGGAAAGATAGGTAAATGCCAACACAAAGAGCCTGGATTTATTCAGGCTCACAATATTCCTCAATAGCTCAGCCGGTAGAGCATGCGGCTGTTAACCGCAGGGTCGTTGGTTCGAGTCCAACTTGGGGAGCCAGCAAACGGTATTGCCGTCACGAATATCGTGGCGGCAATACTTATAATGATGACGACGTGGGCCTTTAGCTCAGTTGGTTAGAGCATCCGGCTCATAACCGGACGGTCCTGGGTTCGAGTCCCCGAAGGCCCACCAAAACTCATTATAAAATAAATAGGGGTATAGCTCAGTTGGTAGAGCAGCGGTCTCCAAAACCGCGTGCCGAGGGTTCAAGTCCTTCTGCCCCTGCCATAAGAAAGCCAGCAACCGTTGCAGTTGTTGGCTTTCTGCTATCGTTTGTGTTAATCATAATGCTAAAAGGCAAATAAGAAGCTCTCCGGTTATCTTCGAATTAGAAATTGATTATTGGCCTGCCCGATAAATCGTAACGAGGATTATCAAAACAGGAGGATATACGAAAGATGAAGGTGATGTTTGAATGCATTACCTTCAATTTACATATTCTTGACACCTATATTCAATGTCGGTATACTGTTTTTATTGCAGTGAAGGATCAAAAAATGTTGAAAAAACCAGATAGTTTGTGCATGGAGATGCTAGCCTATATCTGATGACACTTTTTAAGTTTTATTGAAGCAAAGCTACCTGTCATGCCATGGAAAAATGTTTTAACGAGGTATTCTTATGAAGAAACTGATGCTGTATTTTTTATGTATTTCAATGATCGTGTCTTTTTACGCATGTGGTCAGGACGATACGCCCGACACATCGGATGAAACCACACAGGAAAGCGGTGCGGGCGAACCAGCGGAAACCGGTGATTCAGAGGAAGCGTCAGATTCTGAAGCTTCTGTCGGTGTTATTTCCGGCATCGTTTTTTATGACGAAGACAGCAGCGGAACCATGGACAGCAGCGAGAACGGCCTGGAAGGTCTCGTCATCAACTGTGGCGGACAGTCTTGCACGACGGACAGCAGCGGGATGTATGAATTTTCAACAGAAAACAGCACAGAAGAAATCTCCGTGGACGAATCCTCGCTTCCGGCGGATTACATACTGACTACCGGAAACAGCTCTCAGACTGTAGAGACTGCCGCGGGTTCAGGCATTGCCTCCGATATAGGGTATGTCTCGATTGCGGCCGAGGGCCTGGCTTTCTCCGAAGTGCTAAGCACCGGCGCAGAGTATACAAACTATCATTTCATTCTTGAACTGACAACATCCATGGGATTTGATACTATGGAATCATGGGTAATGGATTCAGACGTAAAATACGATGCGGAGGGACAGATCATATTCTGTATCAGTTCACAGGGCACTATGGGCGTTTATCTCAAGTCTACAAATCAACTCACCGTCACGCCGATTACTGAAGTAGTGGAAATAGAATCTCCGTTCACGATAGCCGAAGAATTGGACCCTGTAGTCTTTTCTTCTTTAAACTGCACCGGCACGGAAGAACTCGACGGAAAGACGGTATATGTTTACGAGAGCACGATGCCCGAATATATCGCAACGTTCTATGTCTGGGCGGATAACGGAATAATAATAAAAATGGACGTTACAGAGCAGGGCGGAACAGTGGTTTCCTATTTCTTCAGGGACCTGTCGATCGGCACGGTTACATCGGATGATTTTGTATATCCCGAAGGTGCGGAAGTATTCGATGTGAGCAACTACGCTGATATCGGCGGCATGGGTGAACTGGGCGATCTGGGCGATATAGAGATGCCCGAGTTCCCATGATCTGACAGCGGCTTAAGGATGTTGAGCAAATGAAAAAAAACATATTTACATATTTAAGCAATATAACCCTAATAACCGGGGCGGCTCTTGGAGGATACGTGTTAATTGATTTTATGATCCTCAAGAGCAGGATACCGGAAGGGGCATGCCCTCTGACGGAAAACAAAACGATTATCTATGCGGCAATCGCCTTCCTGCTTATGTCGTTTATCTTCTCCGTGCTTGAGCAAAAACAAAAAAAGAAAGCGCAGCGGGAAAGACAAGAAGAAATAAACGAAAAAGAAAAGACAGACAGCGAGGAAGCGTAAAGGAAACAGGGGTAACAGGGACCATAAAGAAGGGAGCAATTCAAATGAAAAAGAAGGTTTCGGTGATAGTCGTTCTGCTTTTGATCGTTGCGATAGCCGGGTGTAGTTTCAGTGTATCTTCTGCAAAAGTAACAGACATCGTTTCCTGCAGAGATGTGGATGGCGACGGCAAACCTATCGGCGTAACGGACGTGTTTAAACCGAGAGACAAGGTAATGTACATATCGGCATTGGTTCAAAACGTACCATCAGATACGACGGTAACGATTGTGTGGCGCTATTCGGACGGAGAGGAAACCATTGATGTGGATACGGCCGTTATCACGTTAGATGAGTCCAGATATATCTATGGCAATCTTACCGTGGAAAACGGATTCCCTGTCGGGACCTACACGGCCGAGGTGTACATCGATGAAAGGGAAGAGCCGGATCAGGTGGCGACGATTACCGTAAATTAATCGGGCTGGCCTACCTCTAAATTGCATCGGAACAAATAAACGCTCTGCAGGAAAGCGGAGCGTTTTTTTGTTTGATACCAAAACACAAACAAAACATATAGCTTCGGTTACGAGCCGTAAACCAATCTCGGGGTGAAGTAAAAGTTTGGCTGATTCGACGTTAGTGTAATACATTATGTCAAGTCTGATATTATGACAACTGTGTTTGTGATAACGAAAAGGGCCGCCATGCAGCGGCCCCCTTACTATATTTACACAAATCCTTTCGTTATATCATTCCAGTAAAAAGCAGGCCGTATATGCAACCGTGTTCGGCCCATAATTATACTTTAAGCCATTATCGGTGCAGACCTTGCTGACAAACAAGCCGCACGCTTCCATGGAATAGACCAGTCTGTCGGGAAAACGGCACGGTTTTCCCTCGATATAGGTACAGGGACTGCATCTGGTGCATGTGCCTGTGCCCATGGGAAAAAGATTTGGATAAGCTTCTTTGAGCACGTTAAAAAGCCGGTCAAAATTCTCGGCCTGATCCTTTGCGATCTTTTGCATGGTTTCCCAGTCCATATTGTCCTCAAGCTGTCCGACAGTCTGAACGAGCAGGCCCTTATTGTATTTTTTAACTTTTTCACGCATCTCTTCAAGCGTGCCGCAGGCCGGCGGACAGGCCCAGGACTTATTATAGCTTTGGCAGCGGTCGGATGCGCACATGTCGCGGACCTCCGGCAAAAACTCAAGCGTTGATACGTCCAGAGGACCGGCATTTGTAAAGCCGCAGTCAATGGCTGTTTTTATTAAAGCGTCATAGTCTAACATAGGGCACCTCCGAAAAAAATAACCTCAATGCGTAAAAGCCGTACGACCATGCTGAAAATCACCTGCATGAGCGGTGGGGAACCCCAACCAAAGGTTTAAAGGTAAAGCATCAACTATTACGGTCAACCTTCAAACATCATCTGTTCAACAAACTGCTCGTTGAATTTCATGCTTGTTGAAAGCTCCACGACCTGAAAATTATCCATCATATTTTGAAGCGCCTGACGGGCCTGCTGTGAACACAATGCCTCCGCTGCGCCCTCGCCGGCCATATTGCCCATTGTCCTGGCGACCGGCAAAAAGCATTTCGGGAACAGACCGACCGTCGCCGCGCTGTTTTTATCGATGAAGCTGCCGAAGCCGCCGGCAAGCAGAAAAGAGGCGACATCCGTTTCTTTGATGCCGGCTTCGTATAAAAGCGTCTGCAGTCCGCCTGCGATGGCGGCTTTAGCCAGCTGCAGCTTGCGGACATCGCTGGGAATCATATATACTTCATTTTCTTTGGAAAGCCAGAAAACATTTTTACCGTTGAGTTTTCCGATATGCGCTGAGATGGGGTGATCGAGCTCCTCGGCGTCTACCAGGCGTCCCGTCTCGTCAACAGCGCCGGTCGAAACGAGGACGGCCAACGCGTCCATAAGGCCGGACCCGCACAGGCCTTCCGGGAGGACGTCGCCCAGCACAGTCAGCTCCAACCCGTTTTCGCCCCACGTGACATGGCTTATAGCGCCGTTAACGGCCGCCATGCCTTTGGCGATCTCCGCGCCTTCAAAAGCGGGGCCGGCCGCTGTTGCACAGCAATAATACTTGCCATTTGCCTTCAGCGCCAGCTCGCCGTTTGTTCCGATATCCAGGTAGACACACGGCCCGGATATGTTCTCAAGGTCAGAGGCGAGCATACCGGCGGTGATATCGCCGCCTACATACGAATAAACACATGGCGCATAGTAAATGACAGCGTCATCCGCCACGTTAAAATCAGGCCCGGCCGGCCTTTCGTCACCAAACAGCGTTTCCGGTTCAAAAGGCGCAGAACCCATCGGAACCGGCGACAAATTATCCGCCAGATGCTGCATGATCGTATTGCCGGCTATAGAGATGTAATGGATGTCTTTGGGGTTAGCGCCCGACAGCTGGTAGGTTTTCTCGATCAATTCGCGCAGTTGTTCACGGATTAACCGGGTCAGCGTTGCGTGACCGTGTGTGGCGCAGTATTGAATGCGGCTGATGACGTCGGCACCGTAGGGGCGCTGCGCGTTCACGCCGCTTGCCGTTGCCAGACGCGTGCATGTCGGCAAGTCGGTCAGATGCGCAACGACCGTCGTTGTGCCGATGTCGACAGCCACGCCAAGCGGTCCGGTGTAAGCGGAGGCATGCGCTTTCACGTCGCCGCCCGCAATCCTTAGGTCAAAAGTCTCCGGTAGATAAACTTCCATATCGCCGGTAATCGGCGTCTGGCATGCGCGCACCTTTTCGCCGTCTTTTGACAGCTGGACAAGGCACTTCCCGCAGCGGCCTCGACCGCCGCAAGGCGCTTCGATAAAGATATCTTCCGCTTTTAGGCGTTCATATATGGTTTCGCCTAATACGGCTTCCGCCGTGCTGATCAGTTCATCGGAACGATAGAATTTTATAATGGGAGGCATTACCACAACTCCTTTATCCAACATTTATTTATATTATAGCAACGTTCCGAAGAGAGACCATGTACTGCTGCCGGAAATTTCGGCGTCTTTAAAAAGACCGATGTTTTCATTTCCGCCTTTAAGATGCACAAGACGGCCGCCATTTGTGCGTCCGGTCAAAGGATACCGGTTGTCACCGGATTCCCCGTCGACTAAAACGCTGAGTTTTTGACCGACATAACGGGCATGTTTTTCTTCAGAGATTGCATTTTGCAGCTTTATAAGCGCGTCAAAATGATGCTGCTTTTCTTCTCTCGTAACCGAATCCGGCATAGATGCGGCCGGCGTACCTTTTCTTTTGGAATAAATGAAGGTGAACAAGGCGTCGAAACGCGCTTTACGGAGGACGTGCAGCGTCTCGTTGAAGTCGTCTTCCGTCTCATCGGGAAACCCCACGATGACGTCGCTTGTCAATACGACATCCGGCATATAATGACGCGCCATATCGACGAGCTCCAGATACTGCGCCTGCGTATACCCGCGGTTCATCGCACGTAATATCCGGTCACTGCCGGCCTGAAACGGCAGATGAATATGACGGGCGACTTTGGTGCAATCCGCCATGGTTTTAAAAAGCTTTTCACCCGCGTCTTTCGGGTGGCTTGTCATGAAGCGTATCAAAAACTCACCGCTGAGGTCGTTGACCTGGCGCATTATATCTGAAAAATCAATATTTAGACCGAGATCGTTCCCGTAGGAATTGACGTTTTGCCCAAGGAGCGTTATGTCCTTAAACCCCTGTTCGATTAAACCGGCCGCTTCAGATAGTATAATCTCCGGACGGCGGCTGCGTTCCCGTCCGCGCACATACGGCACGATACAGTAGGAGCAGAAGTTGTTGCAGCCATACATGATAGACAGCCAGGCTTTTACTTTTCCGTCCCGCGATTCGGGAAGTCCCTCGAAGATCGCGCCGGGCTCGTCCTCGACAGAAAATAAACGCCGGCGTTCCGTCAAAACACGTTCCAACAGCTCAGGAAAGCGCCAGAGCACCTGCGGGCCGAAAACAAGATCGACATGCCGGTAAGAGCGCTTTATTTTTTCGGATACATGCTTTTGCTGCATCATACAGCCGCACAGGGCTATGACCTGTCCGGGTTTTTGCCGTTTGGTATGAACGAGCGCGCCGACATTCCCATAAACACGCATCTCGGCGTGTTCCCGAACGGCGCAGGTGTTTATAACGATAACATCGGCAAGCGCTTCGTCATCTGTCAGTCTATATCCCATCGCAGTCAGCATCCCGCGCAGCTTCTCGCTGTCGGATTCATTCTGCTGGCATCCGTACGTATCGACATAGGCAAGCGGTATATTTTCAGCGCGCATATGATCCGCGCGAATCCTGTCTATTATCAGCTTTTGTTTGCTTATTTCCTCGCAAGGTATTTCCGGTTTTGATAAACGCACGACATCCTCCAAAACAAGTTAAGCCAGTTACCGGGAAAGCGGCAGCCGCTTTCCGGTATTTTAACATTTTGTTGTAGAATTTACAATAAAAATAATGTATAATCAACGGATATAGAACATGCAGGATCACTGGCTAAAGGAGGTCTTTTATGAAATATCTGGTTATTGACAGGCGCGTTATCCGGAATAACCTCAAAGCGATAAAAGAGCAAGCGGACGGTGCGGCCATCTATGTTGACCTCAGCGCGAATGCCGGCGGGATGGGGCTTCTGGAAATCGCAAAGCTCTTGAGAGACGACGGGATACATTCCTATAGCGTTTCCGATCCAAAAGATGCGGCATACCTGCGCAACAACGGCTTTACGGAAGAAAAACTCATGATGCTCAGAAGCACGGCCGATCCGGACGAGCTGGCGGAACTGATCGACCTTAAAGTGATCTGCACCGTTGGATCTTATGATGCCGCCGTGGCTGTAAACGGAACGGCGGAAGCCAAGAAGACCGTCGCGGAAGTCCAGATAAAGATCGATACGGGGCTTGGCCGCTACGGGTTCCAGCCGACGGAAACAGATAAAATCGCAGCTATATACAAATACATGTCAAACCTTGTCGTAGTCGGGTCGTTCACAACATATGCGGCCTCCTGGCGTAACAGGAAGCTGACGGAGCAGCAATATAACACATTCAACGAAGTCCTGGATAAAATAACGGAAATGGGCTTTGAACCGGGCGCCGCCCACGCGTGCGATTCAGCGGCGCTGTTTAAATATGATTTTGGAAGGATGGACGCGGTGCGTGTCGATACGGCGCTGACGGGCAGGATCCCCGGGAAAAACGTCGGCGGGCTCGGCCGCGTTGGGTATATAGAAGCGGGCATCGAGGAGCTTGGATGGTTTCCGAAAGGACACCGCGTCGGAGGAGAACACGGACTTGTCACAAAAAAACCGACAAAAATCGCCGTTTTATCCGTTGGGTATTATCATGGGTTCGGCGTGGACCATCCGACGGGCGAACGCGGACTTATCGACTTTTTAAAAGGCCGCAACCGCAAGCGGTTTGTCCGGATTAATGGACAAAAATCCCGTGTTTTGGGTGATGTGGGAATGCTGCACACGATTTTGGATGTGACTAATATCGAATGTTCCGTTGGAGAATCGGCTATTCTGGACGTCGATCCTGTCAACGTCAAGGGACTTCCGGTTCTATATATTTGAGATATAAACAAAAACCGCTATAAGCTTAATGGCACCGGCAAAGAAGGATGATTATCATTGGCTAAAATACGCCAGCTCCAACCGCATGTCGCCGACCTGATCGCGGCGGGGGAAGTCGTCGAGCGCCCCGCGTCCGTCGTAAAGGAACTGATGGAAAACGCGATAGATGCCGGCGCAACCGCGCTGACCGTCGAAATAAAAAGCGGCGGAATGACTTACATACGCGTCACGGACAACGGCTGTGGAATCGCATCGGAAGACGCCGAAACGGCGTTTTTAAGGCACGCGACCAGCAAGCTGCGCGATGAACGCGGGCTGGAAGCAATTTCGACGCTTGGGTTCCGCGGCGAAGCCCTGGCCGCGATCTCAGCGGTATCCAAGATCGAACTGCTCACCAGGGAAACCGGTTCAAACGAAGGGACAAGCCTTGCCGTCTCCGGCGGTGTTGTCCAGGATAAGACGGCGGCCGGCTGCCCGGAGGGCACGACGATGATCGTCCGCGACCTGTTTTATAACACGCCGGCCCGCCTTAAATTCATGAAAACAGACAAGGCTGAAGGCGCTGCCGTTACCGCGCAGGTGTTTTCCTGCGCGCTGTCGCATCCGGAGGTCTCTGTACGGTACTTAAAAGACGGAAAAGAAGAGTGCCACACGCCCGGCGACGGACGGATGAATTCGTGTATATACAGTCTGTTCGGGCGCGACTACGCAAACGGCCTTCACAAAGCCAACGCAGACGACGGCGCTGTTTCCGTGACGGGGTATATTTCGACGCCCGCCAACGCAAGGGGAAATCGAAGCCATCAGTTTTTCTTCGTCAACGGACGGTTTGTCAAATCAAAAACGCTGCAGGCCGCGCTGGAGCAGGCTTACCGGAACACGCTGTTTACCGGTCGTTTCCCGACCTGCGTTTTATATATTACTCTAAACCCCGCTGACGTTGACGTAAATGTCCATCCCACGAAAACGGAAGTTAAATTCGTCAAAGAGCGTCAGGTTTTCGATGGCGTGTATTACGCCGCGCTTTCCGCGCTCGGAGGTGACGCGGCCGGGCCGGAAATTGCGCTCACCAACGCTACATTAAAAGCGATGTCTGAGCATGCCGGAACGGGACGGGATGGTTCGGCGCCGAGCGCCGGTATTAAAACCGGAGGCTTTGAGCATGATGGCGCGCAGCCGGACCGACCGTATTCAGCGCGTATGCCGGGCGGCTTTGTCAGCCGTGTACCGTCCGTGCCTGAAGCTGTGGATTACGCGCCGATCAGAAGTCATCCGAGCCTTTTGTACGCGGCGCAGAAAAACGAACCGCAGCCGGCGGATGATTATTATGAGCAGGCGCCGGCGGAGCTCGCCGATATGCCGTCCGGGAAACCATATACCGTTATCGGCGAGGCGCTCAACACATATATACTGGCTGAACAGGGGGACAGTTTGTGGCTCATTGACAAACATGCCGCCCATGAGCGTATACATTTTGACAGACTGAAAGCAGAAAAACAAGTGATCATGTCACAAACGCTTCTTGAACCCGTCATATGCGATCTCGGGAAGGAAGACACGACGCTTATCCTTGAAAACGCGGAGACGTTTGAACGCCTGGGTTTTTTGATCGAACCGTTCGGCCAGGACGCCTTCGCCGTCCGGCAGGCGCCTGCGGATATGGAGCCGTTCGATATCGACAGCACGCTCGGTAAAATGATGGATATCCTTCGGCGCGGCGGCAGTCCGGACAGCGGCCTGATATTCGACGAACTGCTGCATACGATCGCCTGCAAAGCCGCCATTAAAGCCGGTCGGCGTTCCGAGAAGCTGGAAATTGAAGCGCTTGTTGCGCGTGTGCTTTCCGGTCAAGTGCGCTATTGCCCGCATGGGCGTCCGGTTGCTATGGAACTTAAGAAATCTACGCTGGACCGGAATTTTAAGAGGACATAGATAATGCTGAGGCGCTGCGTAGATCTTTAAAAAAGTCAGCCAAGCAGCACGCGTTACTGATGGCGCCACAGTAGAAATATGCTGCATAAAGGAGGAGCGGGAGCCGGATTTTGCCAACGGGCTCCGAATTTCGACAGAGTATTTGGTATATATTGGATACAATTAAGCCGTCTAACGACAAAATTGAAAGAGACGGCGAAATATGTTACCATATAAACGCCGTCACAGAAAGAAAGGACGGCACACAATGGCAAAGATACAGAATTTACAGGATATTTTTCTCAATCAGGCAAGGACAAACAAACAGCAGGTAACAATTTTTCTCGTAAACGGCTTCCAGCTGCGGGGCATTGTGACCGGATTTGACAGTTTCACGGTTGTGTTGGATTCTGAGGGGAAGCAGCAGATGATTTATAAGCATGCGATTTCGACAATCATACCGTCCCGGAACATCAGCCTGATGACGGGAGGGGAAAGCTGATATCGGCTGAAACACGATGCTTTTCCGCCTGAGTAAACAGACAACCGGCGCGTTGAAGGGATGTAGGATTAGATGTTGCGCAGCGATTTTGTAATGAAGCTGATGTCGGTCATACTGTTTGTCGCGGTCGCGGCCTATATAGGGCTCTATATCTACCATTCGGCAAACGATACGCTTAAAACGGTGCCCGCCGTCCGGTATACGATCGATGAAAGCGGCGTGACCGAGGGATACATAGTACGGAATGAAGTTGTGCTCGGCGGCGAAAACGGGATCGTTACGCTGATGGCCGATGAGGGGGAGAAGCTCGGCTCAGGACAAGCCGTTGCCGTTTACTATGAAGGCGAAACGGCGCTGGAGCTGGCAAGCGAAATCTGTACGCTGCAAATACAGATCAATGAAGCCCGGGCGGCACAGTCCGCCTCGTCATCGCTGTCGGCGACGGAAACGGAAGACTGTGTTCTGGCGCTGTCGGAGGCAATACAGCATAAAGAGTTCGACGAACTGGCGGATCTCACCTACAGCGTCAGGAACATTGTTTTTACGAACAGTACCGGCAAGCTTACCGAAGACGAACTGGAAAGTCTGGAGATAAGGCTTAGCAATCTCCTGGCTCAAAATACGAACACCCGGACCGTTTTCGCACCGGTAAGCGGCATATTCACTTCCGCTGTCGACGGATATGAAAACCTCTCGTCCGATGCTCTCGGCGAGCTTACGCCGTCTTCTCTTCGGGCAATGTTTAATTCGGGACACAATGAAGCCGCTGACGCGCTCGGCAAACTGATTACCGGCATAACGTGGTATTACGCTGCGGTCATGGACAGTTCCGACGCGCAGGAACTGGAAGGCCGGGAAACGGCGACGCTTCAATTTACTAAAACTTATTTCAAAGAGCTTGAGATGACGATCGAAAGCATCGGAGAAGAAACAGACGGTCAATGCGTCGTCGTTTTTTCCGCAAGACGCGGCATGTCCGACACGGCGACGCTTCGTATGCTGACGGCCGAAGTCAGGTTTGCTTCTTATTCGGGGCTTTTTGTACCTGGGGAGGCCGTCTATTTCGATGACAGCGACGGACCATATATATTTCTTTTAACAGGACTGCAGGCTGAAAAAGTAGCTGTAGAGATTTTATGTGAAGCCTCGGACGGTTACGTCGTCCGGGACGGAGCTGAAAACGGCACCGTTTTGCGCGAGGGTTCGGAAATCATCGTCGAGGGCGAGAATATCTATGACGGGAAGGTGGTTGAGACATGACGATTGCGGAAAATGTAAAAAAAATAAGGGAGAACATTGAAAAAGCCGCACAAAAAGTGGACCGCAACCCGAAAGAAATCGTCCTAGTTGCCGCCTCCAAGATGAATCCGACCGCGCGTGTAGAGGAAGCCATCTGCGCCGGTGTTGACGCCGTCGGGGAAAACAAGGTTCAGGAAATGCTCCAAAAAAATGCGGAGGGCGCATATAAGGGCGCGCCGCTGCACTTCATCGGACACCTGCAATCCAATAAAGTGAAACACGTTGTCGGGTTGTGCCAGCTGATTGAATCGGTAGATTCCGTCAACCTGATCGAGCAGATCGGCAAAAGGGCGATTTTATCCGGCATCAAACAGGATATACTAATTGAAGTGAACATTGGCAGGGAAACGAACAAATCCGGCGTATTGCCGGAAAATCTGGAACACATGCTGGAAAAAGCCGACAGCAGCGCAGGAATACATGTGCGGGGCCTCATGACGATTCCGCCGTTTGACGCGCATGTAAATAAAACGCGTAACTATTTCGACGAAATGTTTAAGCTTTTTGTTGACATAAGAGCAAAAAAATACGATAATATTTCTATGAATTTTTTGTCAATGGGCATGAGTGACAGTTACACCGAGGCCATTGCCGCCGGAGCGAATATGATTCGGGTAGGAACCGCCATATTCGGCAGCCGGAACTACGGATGACTATACCGTTAGTTAACAGACAGGAGGACTTGCTATGGGATTTTTTAGTGAACTGAAAAAGCTGACACGGCCCTATGACGATGACGACGAAGAGTTTGATGATTTCAAACCAAAAGCTATTGATGAGATCCCTGTCGCCCCGAGGACGCCCGCTCAGGCCAGAAGTTCCTACGGAGGTTTCGAAGAGCGCCGCGACAGCAACAAGGTTGTCAACATCCATGCAACGGCGCAGCTTCAGGTCGTTCTGGTCAAGCCCGAACGGTTTGAAAACGCAGCCGAGGTCGCCGATCATTTAAGGGAAAAACGGACGGTTGTGTTAAACCTTGAGCAGACGAATAAGGATATCGCGCGTCGGCTGATTGATTTTCTAAGCGGTGTGGCGTATGCACAGGAAGGGAAAATCAAGAAGGTCGCGGTGAGTACGTATATCATTACCCCATATAATGTCGACCTGTTGGGGGATCTGATCGACGAGCTTGAAAACAACGGACTGTATTTCTGATTCGACGAAACAGGATACAAGGCTTTATGAATACAGTCTTCTTAAAGATATAGATTTTAAACAGATAGAAGTGCAAAGATGTTTTATTTGCCGGGACTTGGCCTGACGCCAGGATTGTTTATGGGAAAGGATTGAAGGATAATGCTTACACCACAGGAGATCTCCGGAAAAGAATTTGTCAAAGCTGTCTTTGGCGGATATGACATGTCAGCCGTTGATGATTTTCTAGAAACGTTGACAGCAGACTATTCAGCGCTCTATAAAGAAAACGCTATACTGAAAAGCAAGATCAAAGTGCTTGTTGAGAAAGTCGAGGAATACCGGACGACGGACGACGCAATGCGTATGGCGCTTCTGACCGCGCAGAGGATGAGCGACGAGATTACGGCTGAGGCGAAGAAAAAAAGCGAAGAGATGCTCAAGCAGGCCGATAATGACGTCAGAGGCCGGCAGGCTGAGATGAAAAACAAGTTTGCCGACGAAGAAGAACGACTGAAGGCAATAAAGTCTGAGACAAGCAAATATATCAAGGCTTCACAGGAAATCCTTCGCCAGCACTCACAGTTCCTGTCAAAACTTGAAGAGGTCAGCAACGATGTAGTCGTGCCGCTGACGGAAAGTGCGCCCGAACCGATCTATGATGAAGAGCCCGAAGAAATGCCCGAGGAAGAGACAGCCGAAACAGCCCCAGAGATCGACAGCGAGATTTTCAACATCACCGATCCGGAGGCCGATCCGTTCTCAAAACTCTTCAAAGCCGAAGATATGGAAAAAGAGGATATGGCGGAGCCTGAGGAAGAGACCGAAGAAGACGAGCCGTCGTCGCCGAGGCCTAAGTTTGATTTTAACAACCTTAAGTTCGGAACGAACTATACCGGTGAATAAAGTGTATCCCGCAATATAACGCAGAAGACGGGTCGACCTTGAAAAAGCGGCCCGTTTCCCCGCCTCATACGCGGGGAATTTTAAATATCACACGCCTGCTTTAAGCATATTAAAAGTATTCCGCATGTGCCCGCCGGCATCATGCCCTGCATATAAGCTATGCGTATTTAAAAATAAAGCAGGCAGTATAGACATAAAGAATGTATACAGACAGAGGAGTTATCGTCATGCCAACCGATTACAACGCGACAATAAACCTGCCGAAAACCGAATTTCCCATGCGCGCCGGACTCCCGAAGCGGGAACCGGAAATGCTTGCGTCGTTTTATGAAAAAGATATCTACGGAGAACTGATGAAGAAAAACAGCGATAAACCGTTGTTTATTCTTCATGACGGCCCCCCGTTTTCAAACGGAGATATCCATATCGGTACGGCCATGAATAAAATACTGAAGGATTTCATCGTCCGCCATAAGAACATGACGGGATTCAAGTCTCCGTATGTGCCCGGCTGGGACAATCATGGCATGCCGATCGAAAGCGCGATCATCAAAAAAAACAAGCTTGACAGGAAAAAGATGTCCGTAACAGAATTCCGTGATGCGTGTCATGCGTTTGCCGAGGATTTTGTTAACCGGCAGAGAGACGAGTTCAAACGGCTCGGCGTCATTGGAGACTGGGACAATCCGTATCGGACCATGGACCCGGCGTTTGAGGCAAAAGAAGTCCGCGTCTTTGGGAAAATGTATGAAAAAGGATATATCTACAAGGGCCTCAAGCCCGTATACTGGTGCCCTTCCGACGAAACGGCGCTCGCCGAAGCGGAAATAGAGTACGCGGACGATCCGTGCGAGGCTATTTTTGTCAAATTCCGGGTGAAGGACGATAAGGGTGTCTTAGACGGCGTCTGCGCGCCGGAGAATACGTACTTTATTATCTGGACGACGACGACATGGACGCTGCCTGGCAATCTGGCCATCAGCCTTGGGCCCGATTTCGAATATGTGATCGTAAAAGCGCAGGGCGAATGCTATATCGTTGCTGCCGAGCTGTGCGAGACTGTAATGAAAAAAGCGGGTATTGAGGATTATGAAATACTCAAAAAACTGCCGGGCAGAGCGTTTGAGCTGATGATTGCCCAGCATCCGTTTTATGACCGGGAGTCGCTCATCATCGTCGGAGACCATGTCACAATCGACGCGGGAAGCGGCTGCGTGCACACAGCCCCCGGTTTTGGTATTGACGACTTCAACATCTGCAAAAAATACCCGCAGATCCCGTTTGTGGCGCCTGTTGACGCGCGCGGGATCATGACGGAAGAGGCTCTCCAGTATCAGGGACTTCATTATTCAAAGGCCAACGATGCTATCTTTGAAGATTTGAAAAAGAGCGGGGCGCTTTTGGCACATGAGAAGATCGTTCACTCGTATCCGCATTGCTGGCGGTGCAAGAAACCGATCATCTACCGGGCGACCGAGCAGTGGTTTGCCTCTGTCGACGCCATTAAGGATACGGCAATTGAAGCCTGTGATGATATAAAGTGGAATCCGGAATGGGGCAAGGAGCGTATGATCGCCATGATCCGCGAGCGCAGCGACTGGTGTATCTCACGCCAGCGCCACTGGGGTCTGCCGATTCCCGTCTTCTACTGTGAAGACTGCCATAAACCGGTCTGTACGCCGGAAAGCATAGAAACCGTCTCCGATGTCTTCCTTGACAAGGGGTCCAACGCCTGGTTCGAGACGGAGGCCGCCAAGCTCCTGCCGGAAGGCTTTGCCTGCCCGCACTGCGGCGGTACGCATTTTATAAAAGAGACCGATACGCTCGACGGGTGGTTTGATTCCGGTTCGACCCACGCGGCCGTACTGGATGTTTTTGCCGTACTGCGTTCGCCTGCAGACATCTATCTGGAGGGCGGAGATCAGTACAGAGGCTGGTTCCAGTCGTCGATGCTCACCAGCATTGCAACGAAAGGCCAGGCGCCTTACAGGCAGATCATCACGCACGGCTGGACGGTGGACGGTGAGGGTAAGGCGATGCATAAGTCGCTTGGAAACACCGTGGCGCCGGAATCGGTCATAAAAGACTACGGCGCGGATATCCTGAGACTCTGGGTGTCCTCGTCCGATTACAGGGCCGACGTGCGCATATCGAAGGAAATACTCAAGCAGCTGTCCGATATTTATCTGAAGATCAGAAATACGGCGCGGTATATCCTGGGTAACCTTAATGGCTTTGACCCGGATGCACCCGTGTTGTTTGAGGATATGCCCGAGCTTGATAAATGGGCGGTTATACGGCTGGGTAAGCTCATTGAGCGCGTGCGTGCGGCATATGACCAATATGAATACCATATCATTTATCACGGCATTCACAATTTTTGCACGGTCGAGATGTCTAACTTCTATCTGGATGTCATAAAAGACCGTCTTTACTGCGACGGGACGAACAGCCATTCGCGCAAAAGCGCCCAAACGGCTATCTATATAATCCTGGACAGCCTTGTCCGCCTGCTCGCGCCGATCCTTGCGTTTACGGCCGAGGAGATCTGGGCGGCCATGCCCCATCGGAAGAACGACGATGCCGCGAGCGTACTCTTCAACGATATGCCGGATGTCAATCCGCTGTATAAATATACCGAAACACAGGAAGCGAAATGGGACAAGATCCTGGCGCTCCGAACGGATGTCAACAAGGCGCTGGAGCTTGCGCGTGCGGAGAAAACCATCGGCAAGCCCTTAGACGCGGAGGTGACGATTTATCTGGATGAAGAAGGCGCGGAAGCCTTCGGCCAGATTAAGGATGAGGATCTTACGAAGCTCTTTATCGTATCCAAAGTAACCGCTGTAAACGGCAGCGGCAGCGGCTACATGTCTCAGGAATTCAAAGGCGCGGCCATTGAAGTCAATGCAAGCGTAGAGCCAAAATGTGCGCGATGCTGGACGCACGATGAACATGTAGGTGACAACAGCGAGCACCCGCAACTGTGCCCGAGATGCCTTGATGCAATAACAGAATAAGCAAGTGAACGTGTATAGGGGGCGTGAATATGCCCCCTATCATACTAAAGGAGGAGCCTGTTGATATATTTTATCATTTCGGCGCTGATCGTCCTGCTCGACCAGGTTAGCAAATACTTTTTATCACTGCAGCTGTCGCCCGGCGAGACGGTGCAGCTGATACCTGGCGTCATTAATATGATTTATGTCGAGAATACCGGTGCGGCGTTCAGCTTTTTAAGCGATATGCGCTGGCTGCTTATCAGCATTTCATCTATAGCGGTTATCCTCCTGGTCGTGCTGCTGATTCGTTTTGGCAGCAAAATGAAGCCGATCGGCCGAATCGCACTGGCATCGGTGCTCGGGGGCGCTGTGGGGAACTTGATAGACCGCGCTTTTTTTGGTTATGTTGCGGATTTCTTCGAGTTTGCGTTTATCAGCTGGTTTGCGGTGTTCAATGTTGCGGATATATTTATCACGGTAGGCGGGATCGGGTTCTGTATCTACTACCTATTCAGCCGCGACGACATCATCAAAGATTTTTCGTGGGGGAAAGGAAGCGCCGAAAAAACCAAAAAGAAGGAGGCCGGCGCTGCCGGTGACGAAACCGAAGCCTCGGCCGCGGAGGACGAAAGTGGAGCCGATCATACTTAAGGCGGATGCGGACGGTATCCGGCTGGATGTCTTTTTAGCCGAAAGACTCGTCGGAATGAGCCGAAGCGCCGTTTCCAGACTGATAGAAAGCGGATTTGTTACGCATGACGGCGGTCCCGTTTCAAAAAACCACAGGGTATTGACCGGAGAATCCTACGATGTCCGGATTCCCGAGCCGGTAGAGACGGAAACGCGGGCGCAGAAGATACCGCTGGATATTGTCTATGAGGACGCGGATGTCATCGTTGTCAACAAACCGCGCGGAATGGTGGTTCACCCGGCGCCCGGACATCCGGAAGGGACGCTGGTGAACGCGCTGCTCTCACACTGCGGAGACAGCCTTTCAGGTATCGGCGGGGAAAAGCGCCCGGGCATCGTCCACAGGATCGACAAAGATACGTCCGGACTGATAATTGCCGCTAAAAACGATACGGCGCACAGAGCACTGTCGTCACAGCTCAAAAACCACAGCCTGTCTCGCATTTATGAGGCCGTTGTCATCGGGAATTTGAAAGAGGATACCGGTACTGTGAAAGCGCCGATCGGCCGTCATCCAAAGGACAGAAAACGGCAGGCCGTAACAGATAAAAACGCACGCGACGCGGTGACACATTACGAAGTGCTCCGCCGGTATAACGGTTACTGCCATATCAGATGCCGCCTGGAAACAGGCCGGACACATCAGATACGTGTCCATATGGCACATATTGGCCATCCGTTATTGGGAGATCTCGTATACGGCCGAAAAAAACCGGAAAAAGGACTTGCCGGCCAATGCCTCCACGCCAGAGAACTGATATTTAAACATCCGAGGACTGGTGAAACCGTCCAATTGACAACGGAATTACCGCAGTATTTTGCCCAAATATTATGTAAACTTAGGAGTATCTTATAAAGTCCGCCGTCCGGGCGGGCTTTTTTTTGAGCAATATTCCAATAACAACGGATTGCATTCACGCGGGATATAAAATAAAATAGGTTTAATTAAGTAGCTTCGTACCTATAGGGAGGATATAGGATATTGCCCCAAAAAAGATAGTCACGTGGACGTCTTTTAGTGGGGATTTCAATCAGTTTGATGGGACCCCAATGTGCTTTTTCAACATCCAACTGTGTTGATGTGCGAACGTCCGCTGTTGCCTCGTCCCTTATTAACGGGATCGGCCCCGGTGTCGGCACGTTTTTGTCCCCGGTCATATATACGAACCTGACGAATGCGATTGTTGAAGGCTCGACGAACTTCAGATACCAGTTCGTCGCTTTCGTCGCGCTGGGTTTTGCCGCGATTCTTGCGGTATTTACGACGCTTCGGGCAATAAAGGAAAAAGCCGGCCAGGCTGAAAGCGTCCCCGGCAACGCCTAGACCGGCGTTGTATTAAATCAGGATAACAATGTTTAACAAAACAGCGCGCACTTACCATGAGCAGCGTTTTCATCTGGAGGGGAATTCGTGAACGATGATTTAAAAGGAATTGCGAACAGAAAGAAACAGAATGTTCTCATGTGGACAATGCTGATCATCGCACTCGTGCAAATGCCGGCGCTTGCACTCACGCCGGCGATCCATCTCATTCAAACACAGGCATTTCCGGAAAAGACGCTTGCGCAGGTCCAGACGGTCATGGGATTGTCGAATCTTGTCTGGCCGCTTACGTCTATTGTTGTGGCTTTTCTCATCAACCGAGGGAAAGTCACAAAAAAAGGCGCTGTTGTCTTCGGACTGGTCTTGCTTTTTGTGACCGGGATTTTTGCGTTGCTGCAGCATACTTTTTTCTGGAATCTTATCGCGCTGAGCGTTCTTCTTGGTATATCATGCGGCGGTTTTGTGACAAATGCGTTCGGATTGTTATTTGACAATTTTGATGATGAAACACGGCAGAAAGTTGCGGGATATCAGACGTCGTCCATCAATCTGGGCGGCATCCTGTTCAGTTTGGCGGGCGGCGTACTGGCCACGATGATATGGTACGGCGGCTATCTGATCCTTCTGCTTGGCCTGCCGGTCGCTGTCCTCGCCTTTATCACGGTTCCCTACTACAAATCGCCGTCGGCGAAAATATCCGGCGACTATACGGAAAAATCAAAGCTCAATCCCCGCATTTTTTATTACGCAGCGATTGCTTTTTTATTTATGATGATTTATGCTGCCTGCGGCGCAAATATATCCACGCATATAGACAAACTGGGAAATTCCGCCACGTCCGGTATCCTGGTGGCCGTTCAGATGGGCGGCGGTGTTGTTTCCGGTTTGTTTTTTGGCAGGCTTAGCGATAAGTTCGGCGATATGGTCATGGTTTTTGCCTGCACCGCCGTCTTCATAGGGTATTTGTTTATCGGGCTGTTCTCGTCCTCGCTGGTCATGATCACAATCGGTATCTTTTTGGCCGGGACGTCTCTGAGCATCATGCTTCCAAGATGTATCTATTCGGTTTCGACGCTTGTTGACAAGTCAAATTCGGCAACGGCGACGGTCATTATTTCAAGCATAGCGCCAAGCTTGGGCGGCTTTCTGTCGCCGATCGTATTTACAAATCTTACAGTTGCGCTTGCGGGCGAATCAACGGTTTTCAGATATCTGTTTTTGTCGGGTGTCGTCCTGGTATTTGGGCTGACTATTGCGCTTTTAACGCACAGGAGGACAAAAAAGGAAAAAGCCCTTGCTGCCTAATGCCAACTAATTTAAGAATGTGGGAGATGCTATGTTTAAAGTTGCAAAAGAGAGAAAATTTCTTATGTGGACGTTTTTCATGATAACGTCGCTGCAAATGCCGCAGTATGCGCTCACGACAGGGATTGACCTGCTGCACGAAAAAATCTTTCCGGCGCATTCCCTGACGACGATTCAGACCGTCATTCTGCTGCCAAGCCTTCTGGTGGCGGTTTTTGGGGTTTTGGCCGCGTTGCTGACCAGGTATCACAAAATATCAAAGAGGAACTCTGTTCTTTTTGGATTAATGCTGTTTGCCCTTACCGGCATTCTACCGATTTTTATTCATACGGAATTCTGGCAGGTCGTTTTATTCAGCATTATGCTGGGAACAGGCGAGGGTTTTCTTATCCCAATCGCCGTCAGCGTCATGTTCGACAATTTCGAGGAAAAGGAACGTCAGTTTATCAGCGGGCTCCAGTTTTCCTTTGTAGCAGCCGGATGTATATTTTTAGGCATCGTCGGCGGACTGCTGATTCGGATGATCTGGTACGGCGGATATATCCTCCTGCTGCTTGCCGTACCCATTTTGATTATGGCCTTCTTTTCAATCCCGAATGACAAAAAAAATATGCCGTCAAAACAGGAAACTGTGAAACCGCGCAAAAGCACCAAGCTTCATAAGGATGTATACTACTATTCGGCGCTGGCGTTTATTTTTCTCATGTTCTACACGGTTACAAACAGCAATCTTTCCTCGCATCTGGCTGAAGCCAATCTGGGAGATTCGGCGGTAACGGGTTACGCAAACGCCGTTATGATGACGGGCGGAATCCTTGCGGGCATAGGTTTCGGTAGGATTTCAAAAATTTTTAAAGACCAGATTATTACGTTGTCTTTCGTTCTTCTCTTCGTTGGTTTTACAATATTGAACCTGTTTCAGAATTACCTGATTGCGGATTTTATAGCCGTTTTTATTATCGGCGTTACCATGAGCATGATCATCCCGCAGTGCATGTTTGATGTTTCAAAACGCGTGGATCAAACGAATTCCGCAACGGCAACGATGCTGTTTTCAAGCATTGCGCCCGGTGTGGGAGGGTTCTTGTCCTCCATCGTATTCACAAACCTGACGATGTGGCTCGGCGGCGATTCCACGCAGTTCAGATACCAGTTTGTCGGATTCATATCGCTCGCCTTTGCTGTTTTCATATTTTTCAACACACGCCGCCGGACAAAGATAATGGCTGCATCACCGGAAAACTAGTCGGTGATCATGCGATAAAGGCGTTAAAAGGAAATGCTGCCGGCCGGCGGCATTTCTTTCTGACGGATTGCCCGAGATTTATGAGCCGCCATAAATATGGCTTAAAAGAGCAACCGTATACGGGCCTTACGCTGGCCGGCCAGGTGAAATAATCATTTTATTTTTTGAACATACGGAGGAAAAAATATGTCCAAAATGTCAAGAGCGCATAAGCTGATTCTTCTGACGTTCGTCGGAACGTCTTTTTTACAGATGCCGCAGATGGGATTGAGCCCGGCCATTGAATATATCAAAAACCACGTTTTCCCCGGCAGATCATTGGCAGAGATCCAAGCGGCGCAAACAGTTTTGAATATAGGCGTTATGGCAGCTGCGCTCCTGGCGGCGTTCCTTATAGCGAAAAATGTGTTCAGCAAGAAGACCGTTACCGTCGGCGGCTTATTTATCCTGGGCGCAACGGGTCCGCTTGCGCTCGTTCTGCACACGCAATACTGGCATTTATGGCTGCTGAGCGCATGCGTCGGTATCGGCGTAGGCTCTTTTGTGTCGACTATGGTGAGTATAGTTTTTGATAGTTTCGATGAGAAAGAATGCCGGCTGGCGTCCGGCATTCAGGCGGCTGCTGTAAACATCGGCGGTATATTTTTCAGCGTAGCGGGCGGAGCGCTGGTAGCATCCGTATGGTACGGCGGCTATCTGCTTGTGTCGCTGGCCCTTTTGGTCGGCATTCTTGTCATAATCGCGGTTCCTGGTAAGAAACAAGCTAAGGCGCGCGACGAGAGCGCAAAAGGCGGGAACAAATTCAGTGTGCCGCTGGTAGTTTTTTATTACGCGCTTATCACATTTATATTCTTCATGATCTATCTGGCCATTGCCATGAACATTTCTACCCATCTGACCGACGCCGGGTTCAGCGATCCGGCTATGGCCGGCGCCGCCAGCGCCGTACAGATGGGCGGCGGTGTTCTTTCCGGCATATTCTTCAGTAAACTGTCCGCAAAATTTAAGGATATGTCGATCGTTTTGGCGTTTCTGGCACTGTTCGTCGGCTTCACGATCCTGAATCTCGGGCAATCGGTCTTGCTTTTGAACTTTATCGGCATATTTATTGCAGGGTTGTCATTGAGCATGGTTTTCCCGCAGTGTATCTTTTCTGCCTCGCGTCATGTCGACGCGTCAAACTCGTCGACCGCGACATCCGTCATTGCCTGCATAGCGCCGGGCGTCGGAGGGTTTGTTTCGCCGCTCATTCTGACAAAGCTGACAATAGCGCTCGGCGGTGAATCGACGGCGTTCCGGTATCAGTTTATCGGATTTCTGGCCCTGGTATTTGCCGTTATCTTCTTTTTCAGCACACGTTACAGGCAGAAACGCGACGCGGCGGTTTCGGCGGAAGCGCAATGATGTAAGACCCAAACAAAAATGACAATAATGCGCAATGCCCGGAGGTTTAATCTGGTTGAATACACATAGCTATTTGATGTGAGATATCTTATAATAACCTCAATTAACCGTTTTGTTATGCCGATAGATACAGAAGGTTATAGCAAAACACACAGCCGGCCGGATTTTTCCGGCCACGGCTGTGTACTTTTATTGGGGAGGAAGATATGTCCAAAATGTCCAAGCGCAACCGGCGCTTATTTATTACGATCATGATCACGGCGCTCTTACAGCAGGCGCAGTTTGCGCTCACGCCGGGTATCGCTAAAATCCAGTCCGAAGTATTTCCGCAGATGAGTTTGTCCACAATCCAGACGGTAATGATGCTGCCAAGCCTTATTTCCATAGGGTTTTCTCTGCTTTCGGCATATGCCATAAGCAAACGGTGGATATCTAAAAAAACAAGTGTAGTTGTCGGAATATCGCTGCTTGCCTTCACGGGCTTGATCTCGGCCTTTTTGCATACGCAGTACTGGCACTTGATTTTATTCAGCGTGCTGATCGGGACCGGTATGGGGCTTTACATCTCGACGTCGGCAAGCATCATATTTGACAATTTCAACGAGAAAGAACGGCGCATGAGCGTTGGGGTCCAGACGTCGGTCCTCAATTTCGGCGGAATTTTGTTAAGCGCTGTCGGCGGATACCTGGCTTCGCTCGTTTGGTACGGCGGGTATGTGATGCTGCTCGTTGCCGCGCCTGTTATCATTATTTGCATACGGACGATTCCAAACGACAAGAAGGTACTGGACGCAGTTCCGGCGCATGTCAAAAAGCCCGCCAACACAAAGCTTCCGCTGGATATCTTTTATTACGGATTTGCCGCAAGTGTGTTTTTGCTCGTTTTTACCGTTTGCACCACCAACATTTCAAATCATTTGAAAGCCGCCGAGCTGGGCAATACGGCTACAGCGGGAATTTCGATTGCTGTCCAAATGGCGGGCGGCGTGTTATCCGGCTTGCTATTCAGCAAGCTGTCGCACAGATTAAAGGACTATATGATGCCGCTGGCATTCCTCATCGTCTTTGCGGGCTACATGATCATAAGCCTGGGGCATGCTTCGCTGGCGCTGAACATGGTCGGTGTTTTTATTGTCGGAGCGTCGATAAGTGTTATGATACCGCAGTGCTTGTTCTCAGTATCAAACCGCGTGGATGCATCGAATTCTGCAACGGCAACGGCGATCGTGAACTGTATTTGTCCCGGCATAGGCAGTTTTTTGTCTCCGGTCATCTTCACAAACCTGACAATGTCGATCGGCGGAGAATCGACTGTATTCCGATTTAAGTTTGTTGCGGTTTTTGCGCTCGTAATTGCCGTTGTTTTACTCTTTGCGACGCAATACAGAAGCCGCAGAAAATCCGTGAAAGCCGCCGCCGTGCAGCCGACCGACTAATGATTTTTCGCCCCGCTTTTTGCGGGGTTTTTTGTTTGCGGATTTAAATGTATTATGCTAAAATACTGCAAGGTGGTTTCACAATGCGTATGAGAAAAAAACCAAATTTAGATAATCGTATGAAGCGATGCGCCGACGTTTTGATAACGGCTCCTGAAAACAACAGGGGCCGGTGGCTTGACGGGTTTAATGACTATGACAAGCTGTATATTGAGTTAGGCTGCGGCAAGGGGCTTTTTATAACGGAAACGGCAGTTAAAACGCCGGATACGCTGTTTATCGGTATAGAGCGCATACCGGAGGCCATAGTTGTGGCTATGGAGCGCACCGTCGACGGCCGGATACCGAACATCCGGTTTATCAATGCGGATGCCGTCCGGCTTCCTGAAATATTTAAAAGCGGCGAGGTCGGTCGGATATACCTGAATTTCTGTGACCCGTGGCCGAAAAAAGGACACAGCAAGCGCCGGCTGACGCACGAGAACTTTTTAAAGGATTACAAAGAGAGCCTTATGCCCGGCGGAGAGATACATTTAAAGACGGACAACGACGGATTGTTCGAGTTTTCGTTAGAGCAGTTTGAGGCGGGCGGCTTCGTACTTTCCGATGTCACGCGTGACCTTCATTGTAACGGCGCCGTCGGCGTTATGACGGATTATGAGCTCAAGTTTTTTGAACAGGGCGTCTCAATCAACAGATGCGTGGCTAAACTTAAAGCATAAAACAAACTAAAGAAGGCAGATGCAGATGGGCAGGATCCGATTTCTTCTGGCATTGTGGATTTCAAAATGCGGACGGGTAGCGCTCCGGATATTAAGACGCAACGCCACATATTTTCCAGGGCTTGTGGCGTTAAAGCTTTGCCCGGATTTTCTCGCGCGCGTCGGCAAGCCGAAGAAGATCATAGCGGTCACCGGGACAAACGGGAAGACGACGGTTTCCAACCTGATAAACGATGTGCTCAGACAAAACGGGTACCGCGTACTTAACAATCAGCTGGGCTCCAACGTCGCGGCGGGCATTGCCACAAGCCTGCTTATAGGCTGCGGCCTTTTCGGAAAGGCAAAACACGAAACGGCTGTCCTTGAAGTGGACGAGCGGTCTTCGCGGCGGATATATCCCCATGTAAAACCGGATATCTTGATTATTACGAATTTATTCCGTGACTCGATCATGCGCAATGCGCATCCGCAGTACATAGCGGGCATCATCGAAAGCGCGGTGCCGGAAACAACGAAGCTTATCCTAAATGCCGACGATCTCATTTCATCCGGTATAAGTCCGGAAAATCCGCGCGTGTATTTCGGATTGGACCGGATGAAAACGGATGTGACGGAATGTATAAACCTCATCAACGATATGCAGGTCTGTCCCGTGTGCTCCGGCGAACTGGCCTACGATTTCCGGCGCTATCATCATATCGGAAAAGCGCACTGCCGGGACTGCGGCTTCAAGTCGCCTGAAAGTGACTATCTGGGGACGGATATCGATATTGAAGCGATGACCATGACGGTAGCGGACAAGGACGGCCGCATGCGCTATGCTCTTCTGAGCGACAGCATTTTTAACATCTACAATATGGTAACGGTCATCGCGGCGCTGCGCGCGTTCGGGTTGTCGCACGACGAGATAAAAGCCGGGTTTGAAAAGACAAAAATCGTCGGGACGCGATTCAATGTGCAGGAAGCCGGGAACGTAAAAGTCGTCATGCAGATGTCCAAAGACCGAAACGCGCTGGCCTGTTCGCGCGCGTTCGACTATATCTCCGGCCTGCCGGGCGATAAAGAGATTATCCTGATGATGAACAACCTGTCGGACGACCAGCATTGGTCTGAAAACGTCACCTGGCTTTATGACTGCGACTTTGAATTTTTAAATAAAAGCAATATCACACGCATCGTCGCGACAGGGCCGAGAGCGCGGGATTACTTCCTGCGGCTTTTAATGGCGGGGATACCGGAGGAAAAGCTCCGGTGCGCGCTTCATGAAATGGACGCGCCGGAACTGCTTGAATATAAGAAAGGCTCGAGCGTCTGCCTGTTTTACGGCACAGACGCGATGAAGCTTGTTTATAAGGTGCAGGGCCGGACAAAAAAGCTGGCGCAGGAGGTGGCCGCTCAATGAAAATCGAAATACTGTATCCCGAAACATGCTATCTGTTCGGCGAACTGATGAATATCGAATACCTGTGCCGATGTGTTCCGGAAGCGGAGGTCATAAAAACGGCGCTGAAAACGCCGCCGGCGTTTCTGGGCGGCGATGTGGATATGATCTATTTGTGTTCCATGACGGAGAAGGCCCAGACGCTCGTGGCGGATGCGCTGCGCCCGTATAAAGAGCGCATTGAGGCGCTGATTGATAACGGCACGATCTTTCTCATCACCGGCAACGCGCTGGAGATATTCATAAACGCTATTGAAGATGATGACGGCAGTGAAACAAAGATGCTGGGGCTTTTTGATTTTACCGCAAAACGACGGATGATGAAGCGGCATAATTCACTTTACCTCGGCAGCTTCGGGGATATCGATATCGTGGGCTTTAAAAGCCAGTTTGCGCATGTTTACGGAAACGGCGTGGATGCGCTTTTTGAAACGATACGCGGCGTCGGCAGAAACCCGGACATAATGCCGGAAGGCATCCGTAAGAACAATTTCATGGCGACCTATGTGCTGGGGCCGCTCCTCATCCTCAATCCGCTGTTTGCCAGATACATTCTGGAGCTTCTGGGCGTGACCGAAAGGCAGCTCGTCTTCGAAGAGGCGGCTATGGAGGCCTACCGGCTCCGGCTTGAGGAATTTAGAGATCCGAAACGCGGGTTCGTCTACGGATAATAATCATCGCCGCTCAGGAAACCGGACGGCTGTCAGGAATACTCATGTTATATTTTCAAAACGGACGGGAAACGGAAATCAAGGGGCTGAGCGGCTTCGATCTGGCGCAGACATTTGAATGCGGCCAGTGCTTCCGCTGGAACAGCGTCGGCAGCGGCGCGTATATCGGCGTCGCGCTCGGGAAAGCCGCACGCATCCGCCTTGACGGCGACAGCATTTTTATCACCGGAACCCCGGAAGAGTATAACACGGTCTGGCGCACGTATTTCGATCTGGACCGAGATTATGAATCGGTCGGACGCGCGCTCTGTATCGATGCGTATATGACGCGGTGCGTACGGCACGGGGCCGGGATCCGCATATTGAAACAGGACAAATGGGAAGCGCTTTGTACGTTCATCCTGTCCCAATGCAACAATATCCCGCGCATCAAGCAGATCGTCGAACGGTTCTGCCGCCTTTATGGTGAACCGATATCTTTTGACGGCGGTACATACTATACGTTTCCGACGGCAGAGAAAACAGCCGGCTTGACCCTGGAAGAACTGACGCCGCTCCGCTGCGGATACAGGGCGCCGTACATTCTTGAGGCGGCGCGCGCCGTGACGGAAGGAAGCGTTGATCTGGACGCGCTCTCGGAGGGCACACCCGATGACGCCGTAAAAACGCTCAAAAATCTAAACGGCGTCGGCGACAAAGTCGCCCGCTGCGCCGTTTTATTCGGGCTTCATATGCTTGACGCGTTCCCTGTAGACACGTGGATCAGGAAAGCAATCTCGGAGAACTACGGGAAAACGTTTGATCCCGCCATATTCAGCCCATACGCGGGGATCGCGCAGCAGTATATGTTCCATTACGCCAGAAATATCAAGGCCTGAACGGCTTATTTATACATAAAAAGAGGAAAATATATGTCGCTATTTGTTCGGGATAAGAGCTTTTACAAGTCTTTTTTTTCATTGCTGATCGTCATTTCCCTCCAAAGCCTGATATCGCTGGGCGTGGCGCTTGTCGACAACATCATGCTGGGTATTTATGATGAAACCGCCATGTCGGGCGCGGCGCTTGCCAATCAGATCCAGTTTCTTCTGCAGATGGTTATCGGGGGTATTGCCAGCGGCGTTGTCGTGCTTGGCGCGCAATACTGGGGAAAAAGCGAAACGGAGCCGATCAAACACATCATCAGTGTCGGCATGAAGTTTGCCATATTGGCCGGCCTGATCTTTTTCACGGCGATGTTTTTCTTTCCGCAGCAGACGCTGCGGCTTTTGACAAACGAGCAAGATATTATAGATGAAGGCATTAAGTATATGCGCATCATGAGCGTCACGTGTATCGTTTTTGCCATATCAAATACGCTTGTCATGTCGCTGCGCAGTGTGGAAACGGCGTTTATCGGTACGCTGATGGCGGCTATTACGATGGTCATCAACATCGCGATGAATTACTGCCTGATTTTCGGTAATCTGGGCTTTCCGGAACTGGGTATCCGTGGCGCGGCGATCGCTACTCTGACCTGCTGGACAATCGAGCTTGTCATCATACTTGTCTATATACGCTTTATTGACAAGAAGCTCAAAGCCACGCTGAAATCGATCTTCAGCTTTGACTTTTCATATCTCAGAGACTATATCAAAACATCGCTGCCCATTGTTTTAAGCGGGTCTTTCTGGGGCGTTGCGCAAGCAGCGCAGACCTCGATCCTTGGTCATATGGGCGCGGCATCCATTGCCGCCAACGCCATTGCCGCCGTCATATTTCAGGTCGTTTCAGTCTTTGCGGTCAGTTCGGCCAACGCTTCCTCTGTGATTATAGGGAAAACGGTCGGGGAAAACAGGCTGGACAAGGTCAAGGCCTATACCGTAACGATGCAGGTTTTATTTGTGCTGATCGGCATCGTCTCCGGCGCGATACTGTTCGCCATAAAGGACGCCATCATCGATATCTATTCCATATCGGAAGAAACGCGCCAACTGTCTTCGGCATTTATCATTATCCTAAGCATTACCATGGTCGGCACGGCCTATGAATTTCCTGTCGCGTCCGGAATTATTCAGGGCGGAGGCGATACAAAATACGCTTTTATCATTGAGATGATATCCATGTGGGGTTTCACCATCCCGCTGTCGGCGCTGTCGGCATTCGTGTTTCACCTGCCGCCGGTCTATACGTTCTTCTTTCTGAAACTGGATCAGCTGCTCAAATGTATCCCGAACGGCATCCGATGCAACCGGTATAAGTGGGTTCGGAAGCTGACCAGATGAAAGTTAAAGGTTGACAATGGAAAAACGGGTGTTATAATAGGCAAAACAGCAAAAAGGTCAGCATCGAAAAGAATATTTACAGGTTGTCTTTTTCCCGGTGTCGGCTGCGCGCGGCGGGTAAAGGGGTTATTACAAAATGACGCGCAGAGAAAGGGGCTCCAAATGGCCTTCATATTCAACGAGCCTTCGCGCACGTTCAGCGAATACCTGCTCGTTCCCGGATATTCCGACGCAAACTGCACCCCCTACAATGTCAGCCTTATAACGCCGATCGTTAAATACAGCAAGGGGGAAATACCGTCCTTTAAAATGAATATTCCGCTTGCGTCCGCGATCATGCAGTCGGTATCGGATGACAAGATGGCCGTTGCGCTTGCCAAAGAGGGCGGCGTTTCTTTTATCTTCTGCTCACAGTCGATTGAAAGTCAGGCATCTATGGTTTCGAGGGTAAAGGCCTACAAGGCCGGATTTGTTGTAAGCGATTCCAACATCAAGCCGGACGCAACGCTAAAGGATATCCTGGAGCTCAAGCGCAAAACAGACCACTCGACGGTCGCCGTCACGAAAGACGGAACGTCTAACGGCAGGCTTGTAGGCATCGTTACGAGCCGCGATTACCGCGTCAGCCGCATGTCCGGCGACGAACCGGTCAGCAGCTTTATGACGCCGATCGACAAGCTCATTACGGCCCCGGCCGGGACAACGCTCAGCGAGGCCAACGATATCATCTGGGACCACAAGCTTAACGCACTGCCTATTATTGAAAAAAACGGCAGCCTTGCCCAGTTCGTGTTCCGGAAGGACTATGATTCCCATAAGGAAAATCCGTTGGAGCTTTTGGACGACCGGAAGAAATACGTCGTCGGCGCCGGCGTCAATACGCGCGATTACGAAGAACGTATCCCGGCGCTCATAGAAGCCGGGGCCGATGTTCTTTGTATTGACTCCTCGGAAGGCTTTACGGAATGGCAGAAGCGTACGCTCTTGTGGGTCCGTGAGAAATATGGGGATACCGTCAGGATCGGAGCCGGAAACGTCGTAGACGGAGAAGGGTTTCGTTTTCTGGCCGACTGCGGGGCGGATTTCGTCAAGGTCGGCATCGGCGGCGGCTCCATCTGCATTACGCGGGAGCAGAAAGGTATCGGCCGCGGTCAGGCAACGGCGCTTATAGATGTCAGCAAGGCGCGTGACGAATACTATAAAAAAACGGGCGTCTATATCCCCATATGCTCCGACGGCGGCATCGTGCACGATTATCACTTCACATTGGCGCTGGCGATGGGCGCGGACTTTTTGATGCTGGGCCGGTATTTCGCCCGCTTCGATGAGAGCCCGACGAATAAAGTCAGTATCGGCGGCAGCTATATGAAAGAGTATTGGGGCGAAGGCTCGGTCAGGGCCCGGAACTGGCAGCGCTACGATCTGGGCGGGAACAAGGGCCTATCGTTTGAAGAGGGAGTTGATTCCTACGTGCCGTACGCCGGAAGCCTGAAGGACAGCGTAGGGCTGACGCTCAGCAAGGTGCGTTCCACTATGTGCAACTGCGGCGCGGTCACGATCCCGGAGCTGCAGCAGAAAGCCAAGATCACGCTCGTTTCCGCGACGTCTATCGTTGAAGGCGGGGCGCACGACGTGCTGCTCAAGGAAAACACAATCGGAACTAAATAGACAAGGGGCGGCGTGAAGCCGCCCTTTGTTGTTTTAAAAAGCTTTAGTGAAGATAACCACCGGCTCTGCCGGTGAGGATAAAAAATCTTTAGATGCAAGAAAACCTCCTTTTGCTAGAATAGATGTGGTCTGCCAACCGCATCTGGAGCAAAAGGAGGTTTTGTCGCATGAACGACATACAAAGTTTATCACATTCAAAGTGGCGATGCCAATATCATATAGTATTTGCGCCGAAGTATAGACGGAAAGCAATATATGGGAAGATAAAAAAAGACATTGGAGAAATACTGCGAAAACTATGTGGGCAAAAGGGGGTAAATATAATTGAAGCAAATGCATGTAGCGACCATATACATATGTTGGTGACGATACCGCCGAAGTTGAGTGTAGCGCAGTTCATGGGATACCTGAAAGGGAAGAGTAGTCTGATGATATTCGACAGGCATGCGAACCTGAAGTACAAGTACGGGAACCGGCATTTCTGGTGTCGAGGCTACTATGTGGACACGGTAGGCCGCAACAAAAAGGCGATAAAGGAATACATCAAAAACCAGCTCCAAGAGGACATTGCCAGCGACCAGATAACAATGAAGGAATACATAGACCCGTTCACGGGTAGCAAGAATACATAGGCAAAAAAACAGGCCGCTTTAGCGGCGGCCTGTAAAAATGATGCGGTTGGCGGACAATTCGGTACGTCTTGAGACGTTTGCCGGTACCATGCCCTTCTAGGGCTTGTGCATACCACTAGTTTCACTAGTGGTTTTGATTAAGGGGATTACGATGGTTGATCCGAATATTGCGTATACAAAAGTGTATGAGAAATATCGGGAAGAGTATAGCGCTGTCTTTGATCCAAAATATCAGAACGGTAATGTGGATGAAATTGTATTGCCTGACAAAAGGCACGTTTTGAAAATAACGAAGTATATCGACGACAATAATATTGTCAGACCGTATCGTACACTAGCGTCAAAGCTGGAAATACGCAACGAAGCAGGTAGCGTTGCTGAGTTTGATAGCATATATGAAAAAGCACTCTATACATTTATTGAACATAGCAATGGACGAAATTATCTGATATTTTCGATTGACTTATACGGTTACAGCGTTTTAGATTTGAGTGATTACCGCTACGCTCATTACGTCCCGGAATCCAGTTTTAATAGGGGCGAAGAGACTTTTATATGGACAAAAGTATTATATAATCCGGGAAATAACCTAATCGCTGTAGACGGCTGCTATTGGGCCGGGCTATGGTATACAGAATTTTATGATTTTTCCCAACCCATGGAGCTTCCGTTGAAAATGTTGTGTTCAACATACGATATGAAAAAACAGTTCGACACCGATTATGATGTTATTCCCATTCAATGGAATGAGGACGGAACGATAACGTTGGAAAACGAGACGGAGCATGGTATAATAAGAAAGAATATAGACGTCTTGAGTTATAAGGCTTCCCCATGAGGGGGAAGCCTTATCGAAGATGACGGATGAGCGTCATGACTTAATTGTAATCGAGCTAAAGAGAGACAGCCGGAAATCCCTCATCCGGCCCTCTGGGCCACCTTCCCCCAGGGGACGGCTTTTTAAATATGTTTCAGGGAGACTACATCATGACCGACAATATAAAAACCCTTAAAAAATGGATTGAAGACAGCGATAACATTGTCTTTTTCGGCGGCGCGGGCGTCTCGACCGAGAGCGGCATACAGGATTTCAGAAGCGTCGACGGGCTGTACAATCAGAAATATGATTATCCGCCGGAGACGATTCTGAGTCACTCGTTTTTTATGAACAAGCCCGAAGCATTCTATAAGTTTTATCACGACAAGATACTGATCGAGGGCGTAAAGCCCAACAAAGCGCATATACGTTTGGCCGGGCTCGAGCGGGAGGGAAAACTCAAGGCGGTCATAACGCAGAATATAGACGGGCTGCATCATCTGGCCGGCAGCCAAAAAGTTCTGGAGCTGCACGGCTCTACGTATAGGAACTACTGCATGAAATGCGGTAAGCGTTATGGATACGAAGCGGTCAGCAAAGCGCCGGGCGTGCCGAGATGCGACTGCGGCGGTATTATCCGGCCGGATGTCGTATTATACGAGGAAGGGCTCGATACCGACGTTATAAATGAGGCCGTCCGGTGTATCCGCGAGGCCGATGTTTTGATTGTCGGCGGCACGTCGCTCGTCGTCTACCCCGCCGCCGGGCTTATTGAATATTACGAGGGCAATAAGCTGGTGCTGATCAATAAAGGCTCGACCGTTTACGATTCCGACGCCAATCTGCTGATTTCGGATAAAATCGGCGAAGTGTTCGCGCAGGCATGAAGAAGAGACCGGACGAAAAGCGGCCTTGCGCTTTTTTATTCGCTTACTCGTGGAAGTGATCCCGTAAAAATAGATTGACCCCGCCTCATCGTTGAAGTGACCCCAAAAAGTTAGACAAATATTTATTCTTACGCAGCCGAGAGGGCTTGCAGTCTGTGAATGGCAGGCGGCAAGCCCTTTAGTCTTGCCTTGCAGCGACGGTTGTTATAGTAATCAAGATAGTCAATGAGTTCATTAATAAAATGCTGCATGGATTCGAATTTTTGCAGGTATAGCAGTTCACTTTTAAGCAAACCAAAAAAGTTTTCAATTACTGCATTGTCTAGACAGTTACCTTTACGGCTCATGCTCTGTATGATACCTTTATGCTTCAGCATTTTCCGGTAAAGGTTATGCTGGTATTGCCAACCTTGATCGGAATGTAGAATCAGATTTGTTCCATCTGGTATTTGAAGGAATGCCTTATCCAGCATTTCTGTCACCAAGGAAAGCACAGGCCTGTCAGAGATGGTATAGCTCACAATGTCCCGGCTACACAGATCAAGGATCGGCGACAGATAGAGCTTTTGCCCAAACAGACTAAATTCGGTGACATCCGTCACCCATTTTTGATTTGGTTGATCGGCATCAAAATTACGTTCCAACAAGTTTGGTGCAATTCTTCCGACCTCGCCGCTATATGACTTGTATTTTTTCATCCTCACTCGACAAAACAGACCGAGCTCTTTCATGATCCGCTGTACGGTTTTGTGATTGATGGCAAAATTGCGCCGACGTAGCTCTGTAGTAATCCGGCGGTAGCCATAGCGTCCCCGATTTTCATGATAGATTGTTGTAATCTCAGCTTTTACATCCGCATATTTATCCGGCTTTGTCATGCGCTTGGCGTGGTAGTAAAATGTTGCCCTTGGTAATTGAGCGATATCCAGCAACAAAGCAAACTTATGGTCTCGCCTCAGCTTTTGGATCACCTGCGTTTTTTGCACTGGTGTCGCTCTTCTTCCAAAACCAAGGCTTGCAAGTTTTTTAGGTATGCATTCTCCGCACGAAGCCGCTGTACTTCTGACAGCAAATCTTCTTCCACTTCTTTTGGCAGCTTTAAAGGACGACCTTTGCTGCCTCGACCACGACGCTCGATCTGAAAGCCCTCTGGCCCTTCTATCAAGTAGATTCGTTCCCATGCTTGTATCCTGTGATGGTCATTTATCTCAAATTGTCGTGCTGTTTCGCTATAGCTTAGTCTTTCTTTTTGCATCGTTTCGATTACATGCTGTTTAAATTCTGCTGTGTATCTTTTATTTGGTACTCCCTTTGGCATTAAATCACCCCAATTGTTATCAGTTTATCATACTGTCTAACAATTGGGGTGCTGTTCACGTTGAGGCGGGGTATTTTAAATGTGTCTTTTAAATGTTTACCTTCGGGTTGATATACGGTCTTTTATTCAGTTTGTTCCGGCTGTACTGGATTGCTTCCGTCGGGCAGTGGCGCAGACAGGCCAGGCAAAACATGCACGCGCCCTCCCACAACGGGCGCCCGTTGCCGTCGGGCCGGATGCAGCGCGTCGGGCAGATACCCATACACAGGCCGCAGGCAGTGCAGACGTCGGTGGCGTAAAACGTACCCGTTTTCTCGGAGGCGCTGGACGCCTCCATCGGCGTGCACAGGTCCTTAGGCGCGCGTGTAGTGAAGAGACCGTCTTTTTTTGCTCGGATGGACGCGATAATACCCTCCAGCTGTTTGTCGACATTGTTCAGCATGCTTTCCAGCTTTGCCGGGGACGGGACGTCGGGCCGGATGATAAAATTGCCGGGCATTACGAGATCGAATGAGCCGTTATAGCCTATGCTTTTCTCTCTCAGCAGCGTCCCGAGAGCTGCGGACTCGCTGCCGGAGCCGGCCCCGCCGGCGAAGACGCCGTAGACATACTGTCCGGCGTATCCGGCGAGATTCAGCTTGTGGACGAACTGCTCAACAGCGGCCGGCAGCGTACAGGCGAGCGTCGGGACGACAAAGCCGAGATAGTCATCCTGCGTGAGATCAAAGTCAAATTGTTCGTCCCGGAGCGACCGGCCGATCGAAACAAGCCGGGCATTTGTCGCATCGGAAATTTTTTCGGCTGCGTATTGTGAATTGCCTATGGCGGAAAAATAAAAAATCATATTGCCCTGCTCCTCAATGGTTTCCTCTTTAGTTGTCCAACGCTTCAAAACGGCGGCTGCCGCCCGTTTTAAGATACATAGAAAGCGCCGCGATCAATATAACAAGCAAGGCCGCGCACATAAACATATACGTTTCGGCATCGATATAAGGACTGAGTATAAATATATACAGGACGATCATCCCGGCTATGAGCGCAAACGATCCGGCCATGCTCACGATTGTGCTCAAGCCCTGTTTGATTGGCTGTATCTCGTTGATCCAGTCAAACTTGGGAAACTGAAGATTTATAGTGACGCCGAAAAATGCCGTGAGTACCGTATAAAGAAACGGGACGAGCAGGATGAGGACAAACTGCCCGGCGCCAGGGCCTAAAGACAGCGCGAATATTAACGAAGCAATAAGGGTCGGCACGCCGCAAACGAGGATATGCATGCCGGCTTTTGCCAATAAAACGTCAAAGGCTTTGACCGGAAGGCTTTTGGCGATCCACAGGTTTTTACCCTCCAGAGAAACGGATGGTGCGGAAACAAGATTCAAAGCTGCTACGACGCACAGCGCCGCACATATGAGTATGGCCGGCGACAGCTCTATACCGGTTGAGTTCAAATCCACGATGTAACCGAGCACCAGATTGCGTCTGAACACAAAGAGCACAGCGCCGATGAGCATAAAGACTACCCCGAGAGCGGAATTCATAATATACATTGGATTTGACAGGAAATGACGAAGTTCTTTTTTTACAAAGGCCATCCGAACGCCGGTTGCCTTCAACGTTTTTTCCGTATACTTGATTTTAACTGCGCCGCGGTTGGAAGTGGCTATTTTAATGAAATTTGCCGACAGGATCAAAAGCGCAAGTATAAACGGTGCAACAGCACAGATTACAAAAATCAGCATACACAGAATATTGCCTTCGGCGAGTGCTAGTCCAAGATGATAGGCCGGGAAGATAGCTTTTTGGATAGCGGCGCCGATCTGCGCCCCATTTTGTATTAGCGTCAGAATGTACTTGGAGATATTTGAATAAACCCAGAAATAAGCTGCTAAAAACGCAAACGACAGGATTATCGTAATAATATTTTTATTTCGCAGCCGCGATGAGACCAATGCAATCAGCCACGCAAAAAATAACGCGCCCGCCAATGCCGCCAGCGGTAAAACCAGAGCGGCGATTACAAAAAAGACGATGCCGACGGCCGTGACGGGCTGATAGACCACCCATATAATGCCGGCCGGAATGACGATAAACGCCTCGAACAGGTAGTCCAAAAGCAGCAGTGCCAAAACCCGGCTGATGAGGATGGAAAAAGGCCGGATCGGCAGGGACAGCAGCAGATCGTTGTCCCGGGCGCAAAACAACTGTGACTGCGCGGCGAAGATGCTTCCGACAAAACAAAGGGCGAAAACCGTGATGCCCATCAAAGAAAAATACAGCCAGCCGTACCCGGCGTAAACGAGCGGCGCGCACAGCTGCTGAAACAATACGCCCGACATGAAGAAGAACGTGCCGATAACATACAGGGCCAGCAATACGATCAGCACCGTCACGACAGGGCTGCGTTTTTTTGCCGATCGCGATTTCATAAAAAGGCCTGTGAAAAGCGCCTGAAGATTGATTCGGAGCAGCGTCGTCATTATTTTTCTTCCTCCAGTTCAAGAAAGACTGACTCAAGCGACGTATCGCCGCGAACGTCTTCCATGGTGCCGGATTTGACCAGCTTGCCTCGTCGGATGATAGCGACCTTGTCGCACAGCTTTTCGGCGACCTCCAGCACATGGGTCGAAAAGAAAATCGCGCCGCCGTCCTGGCACAGCTGCCGCATGAGCGTTTTAAGCGAATGCGAAGCCACGGGGTCGAGGCCGACGAATGGTTCGTCTAAGATCATGAGCTTCGGTTCGTGGATGAGCGCTGATATAATGGCGAGTTTCTGTTTCATGCCGTGCGAATAAGCGGATACGGGCTGTGCCAGATCGTCCGTCAGCTCGAACAGGTCGGCGTATCGATGGATACGCTCCTGCCGGACGTCGGCCGGGACGCCGAAAACGTCGGCGATAAAATTTAGGTATTTTATGCCGGATAAAAACGCGTAAAGATCGGGATTGTCCGGTATATAGGCAATGTCCCGCTTGCATAGAAGCGGCTCGGTTTTAATGGAATGGCCGCCTACCGTAATCTCGCCGCTGTCAAACTGAAGGATACCGCATACAGATTTGATCGTCGTCGTTTTGCCCGCGCCGTTATGGCCGATAAAACCGCAGATCTCACCCGGAGCGATGGTGAGTGATAGATCGTCGACCGCGCGCTTGTCCCCGTATGTTTTCGTGAGGTGTTCTATACGTAGCATAAGATGGCCTCCTGTTTTGTTATCAAAGCCATAATAACATGGAAATAAATGTGCATCAAGCGACTGTCAGGAAACAAAACACCCGCAAACAGCAGGTGTTGGTTAACTTTATTAATACTAATATTCAATAGAAACATTTAATTCTCGACGGTCTTTTTCGCGCCGGGCGTCGTTGTCGTCCTCGCCGGGCGCCAGCCCGCCTTCGTCCTCCGCCTGGCCCTGCACAAAAAATTCTCGCCGAACTTATTAAAACTTTCTATTGAATATTAGTATAACTTCATGACAGGCGCATCTTGAAATCGTCATAACCAAATGTTTTTATAAGGGAAACAGTGCCGTCCTGTTTTGCTACCGCGATAGACGGCAGGTTAATACCGTTGAACGTGTTGTTCTTGACCATCGTATAAATGGCCATGTCGCGGAAAACGAGCTTGTCCCCGGGCTCAAGCGGCCGGTCGAAGCTGTAGTCGCCGATGATGTCTCCGGCCAGACAGGTCGGCCCGGCAAGGCGGTAACTAAAAGGCTTTTTGGCAGGAAAGCCCGAACCTATGATTTCCGGGCGGTACGGCATTTCCAAAACGTCCGGCATGTGACAGGCGGCGGACGCGTCCAAAACGGCGATTTTCATGCCGTTTTCCACGATGTCCAAAACGGTACTCACAAGATATCCGGCGTCCAGCGCGACGGCCTCTCCCGGCTCAAGATAGACGTCAACGCCATACTTGTCCCTAAAAGTACGTACGGTACGGACAAGCGCGTCAACGTCGTAGTCCGGGCGGGTGATGTGGTGCCCTCCGCCGAAATTCATCCAGTCCATACGGTGGATAAACTGTTCGAATTTCTTTATAGCGGCGTCAAGCGTTGCGATCAAAGCGCCCGCGTTCTGCTCGCACAGCGTGTGGAAATGCAGTCCGCTGACGCCGTCCAAAAGATCGCCGCGGAAGTGCTTAAGCGTAACGCCAAGCCGCGAGCCTTCCGCGCAGGGGTCATAGATCCCATGGCTCTGCGTGGAATATTCGGGGTTGATGCGCAGGCCGATTTTTTTACCTTTGGACAAGGCCTTGTCTTTGAATTTCTCAAGCTGCGCAAAAGAATTGAAGATTATGTGATCGCACAAGTCGGAGAGTTCGTCAAATTCATCATCACGGTAAGCGGCGGAGAAGACGTGTGTCTCCCCGCCCATTTCCGCATGCCCGAGCCGGGCCTCGTGAAGGCCGCTCGCGGCCGTGCCGTCGAGATACCGTCCGATCAGCGGGTACAGTGCATACATCGAAAAGGCCTTCTGGGCCAGCAGGATTTTGCAGCCGGCCTTGTCCATGACGCTTTTCAGCATTTCGAGATTATGAATAAGCCGGCGCTCGTCGACGATATAGTACGGCGTTTTTACGGCGTTTATATCAAAACCCAAGTCCATCAGCCCACGAGCTCCGGAGAGAAGCTTTCCCGCCAGGGAAGGCCCCACTTGTTCAGGGCGTCCATGAACGGATCGGGGTCAAATTCTTCTATATTGAAGACGCCCGGCTTTTTCCACGTTCCGTTCATAACGAGCATCGCTCCGATCATGGCGGGAACGCCCGTCGTGTATGAAATGGCCTGAGAGCCGACTTCCCGGTAGCAGGCCTCGTGGTCGCAGACATTGTAAAGATAATAGGTCTTGTCTCTGCCGTCCTTTTTGCCTGTAAAGATACAGCCGATATTCGTTTTGCCCTTTGTACGCGGGCCGAGCGAGGCCGGATCGGGCAAAACAGCCTTTAAAAACTGGAGCGGGACGATCATCTGGCCGTTATATTCAATCGGCTCGATGGAGGTCATGCCGACGTTTTCAAGGCATTTCAGATGTGTGAGGTAACTTTGGCCGAACGTCATGAAAAACCGGATACGCCGGATGCCGTTGATGTTGAGCGCGAGCGACTCCAGCTCCTCGTGGTGGAGCAGGTACATATCCTTCGGGCCAATCTCCGGGAAATCATAAACACGCTTTATTTCCATCGGCGCTGTTTCGACCCGGTGTCCGTCCTCCCAGTAGCTGCCGTTGGCAGTGACTTCGCGGATATTTATTTCCGGATTGAAATTCGTTGCGAAGGGGTAGCCGTGGTCGCCGGCGTTTGCGTCGAGGATGTCTATATAGTTAATCTCATCAAAGTGGTGCTTCTGCGCATAGGCGGAGAAGACGCCCGTGACGCCGGGGTCGAACCCGCTGCCCAAAAGGGCCGTGATACCGGATTTTTCAAACCGGTCGCGATACGCCCACTGCCACTTGTATTCAAACTTGGCCGTGTCGGTAGGTTCGTAGTTAGCGGTGTCGACATAGTCCGTTTTTGTTGCCAGGCACGCGTCCATGATCGAAAGATCCTGATACGGAAGCGCCAGATTCAAGACGACGTCCGGCTTGAAACGCTCGATGAGCGCGGTCAGTTCTTTAACATTATCGGCGTCGGCCTGCGCCGTTTGGATTTTCGTTTTGCCGCCGGAGAGCTTGTCGCGAAGGGCGTCGCATTTGCTCTTTGTGCGGCTGGCGATCATGATCTCTTCAAAAACATCGCTGTTTTGGCAGCATTTATGGATCGCGACGCCCGCTACGCCGCCGCATCCGATAATCAGCGCTTTTCCCATTTTAAACCTCCTATAAGGACAATAAAAGTTCCCGCAGGACTTTGCAGGCGGTCGCCGTCGAAACGCCGCTCGGATCGTAGGCCGGCGCGAGTTCCACAAGGTCGCAGCCGACGATATTCAATGCACAGACATCCCGAATCGCTGTAGTCAACTCATAAAAACCGACGCCGCCAGCCTCCGGCGTACCCGTACCGGGAAACACCGACGGGTCGAGTACATCCAGATCGACCGTCAGGCAGACGGGTTTGTCTTTTAAAGCTGTGACCGCCTTTTCAAGACCGCTGAAATTAAACTTCGTCATATGCGTATGCGCCGCGGCAAATTCAAATTCGCTTCGGTCGCCGGAGCGGATGCCGTACTGGAATATCCGCCCGTCGCCGACGATGTCCCAGCATCTGCGCAGCACCGTCGCGTGCGACAGCTTAACGCCGAGATAATCGTCGCGCAGGTCGGTGTGCGCGTCAAAGTGGATAATACGCAGGTCTGGATATTTTTTTATAAGAGCCCGCACAGCGCCCAGCGTCACAAGATGTTCCCCGCCCATCATAACGGGGAGCTTGCCGTCCGTTAAAATCTGCTCCGTAAAGTCCTGGATCTGCTTCAGTGCCATGGATGCATCGCCGATGCTGAGCTCCAGATCCCCGCCGTCGAATACGGCGGCGTCACACAAATCCTTGTCCAGATACGGGCTGTATGTCTCCAGCCCGAAGGACTGCGTCCGCATCTCCCGGCAGCCGAAGCGCGCGCCGGGCCGGTACGAGGCGGTTGCGTCAAACGGCGCGCCGAACAGAACGATGCCGGCTTCGGTGTAGGCGCTGTCGCAGCCGATGAAGGTTTCAATATTTTTATTCAACATCTTTTAAAAGCCCCCATACATAATTGGGCAGCGCGAAAGCGCCGACGTGCAGCTTCGTGTTATAGTATCCGGTTTTAATTTTCAGTTCATTCCAGCGTCGCTCGTCGAGGTCGCCGACCGGGTGGTGCTTCTTTGCGGCGAATCCGAACAGCCAGTGGCCGGAAGGGTACGTCGGGATATGCGCCTGATAGACGCGGCTGATCGGGAAACTTTTAACAATGCGCTTATGCGCGCGCTGCATGGCGATGGCGTCGTTTTCATAAAATGGGCTTTCGTGCTGGTTGACCATGATGCCGTCGTCCCGGAGCGCCTTAAAGCAGTTGCCGTAAAACTCCTTTGTGAAAAGCCCCTCTCCGGGCCCGAACGGGTCGGTTGAATCGACAATGATCAGGTCATACTGGTTGTCACAGTTTCTGATATATTTCAGTCCATCCTGAAAGATGAGGGTCACGCGCTGATCGTCAAAGCCGCAGGCTGTCTGAGGGAGGAATTTTTTGCAGACGGACACGACCATCTCGTCAATCTCGACGACGTCGATTTTCCGGATCGTTTCATACCGCGACAGCTCGCGCGCTACGCCGCCGTCTCCGGCGCCGATGACGAGCACGTCTTTGATATCGGGGTTTACGGCCATGGCAGGATGCACGATCATTTCGTGGTATATAAATTCATCCTTTTCCGTGAGCATCATATAGCCGTCGAGCGTTAGGAAACGCCCGAAATCGGCGGACTCGAACACGTCGATGCGCTGAAACGGGCTGTCTTCCGTAAACAGCTGCTTATTTGTCCGGATCGAAAACTCCACATTTTTCGTGTGTTTTTCCGAAAACCACAGTTCCATTTTAACCTCCCGCGCGTTCCGCGCACAAATTGCGATGGAGTTCTTCCGTATGTGTTCTAATCAGGCTTTGCATTTAATCACCGCCTGTCAAGACGTTTAAACGGTCGACATTGAGATCCTCCGTGCCGGTCAGAAAACAGCCTTTTTCTTTTGCGTAGAGGATATAGTCGATAATTTTCCGTGTGATTTGCTCTCCCGGGGAGAGGATCGGTATGCCGGGCGGATAGCTCATGACGTTTTCCGCACAGATCTCGCCCAGGCACGCTTCAAGCGGCAGGGATTTCTTTTCGGCGTAAAACGCCGCCTGCGGCGTCATGACAACCGAGGGGGAGATGTATTCGTAATCGAGCATGCCCGCGCTGTCCTTTTTGTAAAGCCGGCGGATATCCGTCAGCGCGCTTACGAGCCGCTCTATATTCTTGATTGTATCACCGACGGAGATATACGCAAGGAAATTGCCGATGTCTCCGAATTCGACCTGAATATCATACTCGTCGCGCAGGATGTCGTACACCTCAATGCCGGCCAAACCGATGCCCAGCGTGTGAACGGACAGTTTTGTAGCGTCAAAATCAAAGATCGTATCGCCGTTAACAAGTTCCTTGGAATATGCGTAATAATCCCCGATCCGGTTGATTTCGTCGCGGGCGTACTGCGCCATATCCATGACCTTTGCGAAAATGCCCCGGCCGTTTTGCGCCAGATTTTTGCGTGAGATGTCAAGACTCGTTAAAAGCAGATAGGAGCCGCTCGTTGTCTGGGTCAGATTGATGATTTGCCGGACATAATGGGCGTTCATATTTTTGCCGATGAGCAGAATGGAGCTCTGCGTTAGCGAGCCGCCGGATTTATGCATGCTGACGGAGGCCATGTCCGCGCCCGCCGCCATCGCGGAGACGGGCAGCGCTCCGCCAAAATAAAAATGCGTGCCGTGGGCTTCGTCGACCAAAACCTTCATGCCGTTTTGGTGCGCCGTTTCCGTTATAGTCACGAGATCGGAACAGATGCCGTAATACGTAGGGTTGTTAACCAGGACGGCTTTGGCTTCCGGGTTTTCCCGAATAGCATTATTTACATCTTCAACCGACATACCCAGAGAGATGCCGAGCTTTTTGTCGATCTGGGGGTTTATATAAATTGGCGTCGCACCGCATAATATGAGCGCGTTGATAACGCTCGTATGCACATTTCTCGGCAGTATAATCTTATCGCCTTTTTTACAGACGGACAAAATCATCGCCTGCACGGCCGACGTTGTCCCGCTCACTATAAAAAAAGCATGGTGCGCGCCGAACGCCTCGGCCGCGAGCGCTTCCGCTTCGCTGATGACGGAAACGGGATGGCAAAGGTTGTCAAGCTGTTTCATGGAATTGACGTCAACGCTCAGGCATTTTTCGCCCAGGAAGTCCGTCAGTTCCGGACTGCCTCGGCCGCGTTTGTGTCCGGGGACGTCAAACGGCACAATACGCTGTTTTTTAACGTTACCCAGCGCCTCAAGTATCGGTGTTCTGTTTTGATCCAGCAATGTTCCGTCCTTTCTGAAAACCTAACACCTGAGAAGGCGCCGATTCAATGTCACCCTATTAATACACGTTCATCGCGCTGAAAATCTCGATCATTTCTTTTCGCAGAAGGTTGTTGATCTGCAGCCGCGTTTTCGGCGGCAGTTCATAGACATCCGCGTTAAAAAGATAATTTTGCAGGTCGATCTCCTTAATCAGCATTTTCGTATGGAAAATATTCGCCTGGTATACGTTGATATCCACCGTGTCATACTTTTCAAGTGTTTCCTTGTTGATATAGTCCTGTATCGACGTGATCGAATGATCGATAAACAGCTTCTGTCCGTCCATATTCCGCGTAAAACCGCGGACCTTGTAATCCATCGTGATGATGTCCGAATCAAAGCTGCCGATAAGAAAGTCCAGCGTGGACAGCGGCGTGATCGCGCCGCAGGTCGCCACGTCGATATCGACGCGGAATGTGGCAATGGCGTTATCGGGATGATACTCCGGATAAGTATGGACGGTGACATGGCTTTTATCAAGATGCGCGACGATGGTGTCGCCGCTGCTGTGTTCCAGCATGGACGGTTCGGCGATCAAAAACGTGACGCTCGCGCCCTGCGGTTCGTAGTCCTGTTTGGAAACGCTTAAAACCGTCGCGCCGATCATCTCCGTCAAATGGTACAGAATGTTCGTCAGCCGCTCTGAATTATACTGCTCGCCGATATAGGCGATATAATCCTTCTGCGCGCGCGCCGTTTTGGCATAGCACACGTCGTAGATGTTGAAGCTGAGCGATTTTGTCAGATTGTTGAAGCCGTATAATTTCAGTTTGTTTTCCATAGCAGCCTCCGTGAGCAGAAAAAAATAAAACCCAAGTTATTATGGCGACTACCACAATACACTTGAGTGTTTATACAAAAAATGTTTTATTTATTTCGAACCGAGTTCGTTTTATTTATTCATTCTTTGATAGGTTCAGAGTCTATATAGCAAGAATTACTTTTACTACTCTTATTGATCTTTTCACAAGTGTATATGGTTTTTAAGTAACCAACTTTAGAAAATTGAGCGCTGCGCTCAATCAATAAGGCAACTAAAAGTTGCCGATCGGCATTTGACCCGGCTGTCCGTCCGGCCTTATACCCGAAATTCGGGCAGGTCAATAATTCTGGCTTACATGTCTCCTTTTTTTGATGACAAAATGCATACTAACATATTATAAGATATGTGTCAATATAATTGATGTTATAAGTAAGCAAATTCGGTAATCGGTCCGGTTTTTGCCGTGATTAAAGGACAGCGCAAGCGCATGAACCATTATAATGCCGCTCAACATAAGATAAGCAGGAGCGGTATTAAAAAATTAGCCGCATCGGGACGGAGAAAAAAATGATTTGGTTTTTATCGCAAAATTCAAAAGAATACATAACCATATTATGTGACAGGCAACCGGACGCAAAGGCGTTGATCCGGGGCGGCGGCGCGTATCCGGAAATCGTTGGGACGGCCAAGTTTTATCAGACAAAAGACGGTGTGCTCATTAGCGTCGAAATTATCGGACTTCCGCAGGTAAACGATCCGTGCAGCGCCGGCGTTTTCGGTTTTCATATCCATGAAGGTACCTCGTGCACAGGGAATGACCGTGACCCGTTCGCCGATACGGACGGGCATTTTAATCCGTATGACTGCCCTCACCCATATCACGCAGGAGATTTACCGCCGCTTTTTGAAGCAGATGGGCGCGCGTTTATGGTCGTTTTGACAGATCGGTTCGCCGTCAAAGATGTTATCGGTAAGACGCTGATTGTACACATACGGCCGGACGATTTCACAACGCAGCCGTCCGGCAATGCGGGCAAGAAAATAGCGTGCGGTGTAATAAAGAAATAAGTAGAGCCTCGCCGGTTTAACCGACGAGGCTGTTTGCGCGTCCTATTAGTCATTAAGATATTTATTTACGGCCTCGGCCGCATCCCGGCCCTCGCGGATTGCCCATACGACGAGGCTCTGCCCGCGCCGCGCGTCTCCCGCTGCGAATATGCCGGAGACGTTCGTTGCATACGCGCCTTCCTGGGCTTCGATGTTGCTTCTTTTGTCCTGATTCAGGGACAGCTCGCGGATGATTGCCTCTTCCGGCCCCAAAAAGCCCATGGCAATCAGAACAAGCTGCGCGGGCCAGGTTTTCTCGGTGCCCGGCACCTCTTTCATGGCTCCGGTGCTCCAATCGACATTGACCGTGTGCAGGGCTTTGACATTTCCGTTTTTATCGCAGTCGATTTTTTTCGTCGTCAGGCAGAAGTTACGCGGGTCTTTTCCGAAAATCTCAATGGCTTCTTCCTGTCCGTAATCGGTTTTGAACACCTTGGGCCACTGCGGCCAGGGGTTATTATCCGTTCTGTCGACCGGAGCTGCGGGCAGGATCTCAAACTGGGTGATGCTTTTGCACCCGTGGCGGATCGATGTTGCCACGCAGTCCGTACCGGTATCGCCGCCGCCGATAACAATGACGTCCTTGCCCTTGGCAGAGATGTTTTTGCCGTCCGTCAGGTCTGAATCGAGTAGGCTTTTCGTGTTCGCTGCCAGAAAATCGACGGCGAAGTGGATGCCCGCACAGTCGCGCCCTTCGACATTGAGGTCGCGCGGGCGTTTTGCGCCTATGCACAAGACGACGGCGTTATAATCTTTTTTCAGCGTCTTTGCCGTTATATCCTTGCCGACCTCAACGCCGGTCTTGAAAACGACGCCTTCAGCTTCCATGACCGCGATGCGGCGGTCTATGATGTTTTTCTCCAGCTTCATGTTCGGTATGCCGTACATCATCAGGCCGCCGACCCTGTCGTCTTTTTCGAAGACGGTGACGTTGTGGCCCAGTCTGTTGAGCTTGTCCGCGCAGGCCAGTCCCGAAGGTCCGGCGCCCACAACAGCCACCTTTTTGCCCGTGCGCACTTTCGGCGGCCGCGGCTTGACCCAGCCGTGCTCGAAAGCGTATTCAATGATCGTGCGCTCGTTCTGCTTTGTGGCGACGGCTTCGTCGTTAAGCCCGAGCGTACAGGAGCCCTCGCAGAGCGCCGGGCACACACGGGACGTGAACTCAGGGAAGCTTGACGTTTTAATCAGGCGTTTGAAGGCCTTTTCCAGCATGCCTTTATAAAGCAGTTCATTCCACTCGGGGATCAGGTTGTTCAGCGGGCAGCCGGAAGCCACGCCGCCCATCATCAGGCCCATCTGACAGAACGCCGTTCCGCAGTCCATGCAGCGGGCGCTTTGGATGCGCTGCTTTTCCAGAGTCATAGATGTATGGAAGTCCTTCCAATCCTTAATCCGTTCGCTGATCGGCCTGTCGGAAGGCTGTTCTCTTTGGTGTTCTAAAAATCCTGTCGGTTTTGCCATTGACGTTACCCCCCTTAATTGCCGCTCAGTCTGGACAGATCGCGGTTGTTTGCCTCAAACGCGATCATTAGCGCCTCGTCTCCGGAGTAGCCCTCCGAATATGCCCTGTTGATCGCCTGCATCATACGCTTGTAGTCGTGCGGGAGCACGCAGACGAATTTCGAAAGCGCCTTGTCCCAGTTTTTCAGGAGCTTTGCGGCTTTTTTGCTCCCCGTATTGCGCTCGTGGTCGATGACCATCTGTTTGAGCTCAACCGCGTTCTCATCAGATACATACGTCAGCTGGACCATATCCGTGTTGCAGTTGGCCCTGAAGCTGCCGTCCTCGTCGTATATATAGGCGATGCCGCCGGACATACCCGCCGCGAAGTTGCGTCCGGTCCGTCCAAGGACGGCTACTCTGCCGCCCGTCATATATTCGCATCCATGATCGCCGACCGACTCCACAACGGCCTTGACGCCGCTGTTCCTGACGCAGAAACGTTCGCCGGCCGCGCCGCGGATATAGGCTTCGCCGCGTGTCGCTCCGTAGAAGGCCACGTTGCCGATGATGATATTGTCCTCCGGCGTAAAGGTGACCTGCTCAGGCGGCTTGACGACGATGCGTCCGCCGGACAAACCTTTTCCGGTGTAGTCGTTGGCGTCGCCCGTAAGGGTCAGCGTGATGCCCTTGGGCAAGAACGCGCCGAAACTCTGACCGGAGGAGCCGGTGAAGTTGAGCTTGATCGTGTCGTCGGGAAGCCCGGCACTGCCGTATTTGCGGGTTACGCGGCTGCCGAGGATGGTTCCGACGGCCCGGTCGGTATTGCGAACGTCGAGGTCCGCCTCCACGCTTTCTCCGTTTTCGAGAGCGGGCTCGCAGATCCCGAGAAGAACGCGCGTATCGAGCGTACGTTCAAGGCCGTGATCCTGCGGAATTGTCTGATGCAGCTTCGTTCCCTCCGGCACGTCGGGTTTATAAAGGATCGAAGAGAGGTCCAGGCCCGCCGACTTCCAGGAGGCCGCCGGCAGATCCACCTCGAGCATATCGGAGCGGCCGACCATTTCGTTGACGGTGCGAAAGCCCATAGACGCCATGTATTCACGCAGTTCCTGCGCGACAAAATGCATAAAGTTGACAACATGCTGCGGATCGCCCCTGAAGTTTTTCCGAAGCTCAGGGTTGTTTGTCGCAATACCGACGGGGCAGGTGTCGAGATTGCATATGCGCATCATGACACAGCCCAGCGTAACAAGCGGGGCGGTAGCAAAGCCAAATTCCTCCGCACCGAGGAGCGCCGCGACGGCAACGTCGCGTCCCGTCATCAGTTTGCCGTCTGCTTCGACGACGATCCGGTTTCTGAGATTGTTGATTACGAGTGTCTGATGCGTTTCGGCGACGCCGAGCTCCCAGGGCAGTCCGGCGTGACGCATGGCGTTTCGTGGCGATGCGCCGGTTCCGCCGTCATAACCCGAGATCAAAACGACATCGGCAAAGCCCTTGGCAACGCCGGCGGCGACCGTTCCGACGCCCGCTTCCGAAACGAGCTTGACATTGATGCGCGCTTCGGGGTTCGCGTTTTTCAGGTCGTAAATCAGTTCCTTCAAATCCTCGATGGAATAAATATCGTGATGCGGCGGGGGTGAAATCAGGCCGACGCCGGGCGTTGAATAGCGGACCTTCGCGACCTCGGGATAGACCTTTTTACCGGGCAGCTGGCCGCCTTCGCCGGGCTTGGCGCCCTGCGCCATCTTGATCTGCAGCTCCTTGGCGCTGACAAGGTATTCGCTTGTCACGCCGAAGCGTCCGGACGCCACCTGTTTGATCGCGCTGCAGCGGGAGTCTCCGTTTGAATCCGGGATATATCTTGCCGGATCCTCGCCGCCTTCGCCGGAGTTGCTCTTGCCGCCGATCCGGTTCATCGCAATCGCGATGGATTCGTGTGTTTCCTTGCTGATGGAGCCAAATGACATGGCGCCTGTCTTGAAGCGGCGGACGATCTCCTCAACAGGCTCGACCTCTTCGATCGGAACAGGCTGCGCGCTTTCTTTGATCCGCATGACGGAGCGCAGCGTCGCGTGCTGTTCGTTGTTTTCGTTAATAAGCTTTGAATACTCTTTAAAGATCTCATAGTCTCCGTTTCGGCATGCCCGTTGGAGCTTATCGATCGTTTCCGGATTATACAGATGATACTCACCGTCGCGGCGGTACTGGAAGTTGCCTGTTGAGTCGAGCTCTTCCTCTTCATCCAACGCCTCAAAAGCCGCAGCGTGGCGTATTTCGGCCTCTTTTGCGATTTCCTCAAGGCCGGCCCCGCCGATCGGTGCTGGCGTGGAGGTGAAGAATTTGTCGACGACATCATAGCTTAGGCCAAGGGCCTCGAATATCTGGGCGCCCGTGTAGCTTTGGATGGTGGAAATGCCCATCTTGGACAGGATCTTGATGACGCCTTTATAAGCGGCCTTGATATAACTCTTAACGGCGGCTATTTCATTCGTATCGGTGATGTATCCGGTGTTTACGAGGTCGACGACGGAGCGCAGAGCCACGTATGGATTGACAGCAGACGCGCCGAAGCCGAGCAGGCAGGCGAAATGGTGCACTTCGCGCGGTTCGCCGGACTCGAGCACGATGCTTGTCTGCGTGCGAAGGCCCTTTCTTATGAGATATTGGTGCAGGCCGGAAACGGCAAGAAGCGCCGGTATGGCGGCATGCGTTTCGTCAATCTCACGGTCTGAAAGAATAAGTATGGTGGCTCCCGACCGGACGGCGTCTTCGGCTGAGGCGAACAGCGTGTCGAGCGCCGCGTCCAGAGCTGCTCCGCCGCCGCCTGATTCAAAAAGGATCGGCAGCGTTGCCGCTTTCAGGCCGGGCTTGTTGACCGCCTTGAGCTTAGTCAGCTCGTCGTTGTCTATTATCGGAGCGTGCAGCTTGATCCTGCGGCAGCTTTCCTTAGTCGGCTTGAGCAGGTTTTTTTCAGAGCCGAGCAGAACGACGGAAGAGGTGATGATCGCCTCGCGCAGCGCGTCGATCGGCGGGTTTGTAACCTGTGCAAAAAGTTGTTTGAAATAATAATATAAAAGCTGCGGCCGTGTGGAAAGCACGGCGAGCGGGGTGTCGTTGCCCATAGAACCCACGGAATCGACGCCGTTTATGACCATCGGAGCGAGCTGGAGCCGCAGATCCTCATAGCTGTAACCGAATGCCTTCTGGACACGCAGAAGGGGCTGTTCCTTGACCGTGCTGAAATCGGCCGGAGACAGCAGCTGGTCTATATCGACCATGTTTTCCTTCAGCCATTGGGCGTATGGGTGCTCGGCCGCCGCGTTTTCCTTGATTTCCTTATCCTCGATAATCCGCTGGCTCTCCGTATCGATAAGCAGCATGCGTCCGGGACGCAGCCGTTCTTTTTTAACGATTTTTTCCTGAGGGATATCGAGTACGCCGACTTCGGATGCCAGTATGACCATATCGTCGTCCGTAACATAGTAACGTGACGGGCGCAGGCCGTTGCGGTCTAAAACGGCGCCGACCCGGATTCCGTCCGTGAAGCCTATGGCGGCAGGGCCGTCCCACGGCTCCATCAGACAGGAATTGAATTCGTAAAACGCCTTCTTATCCGCGCTCATATGCTCGTGGTTTGTCCAGGGCTCCGGGATCATGAGCATCATGACGCGTTCAAGCGGCATGCCGGAAAGCATGAGGAATTCCGCCGTGTTGTCAAACATGGAGGAATCGCTTCCGTCGCGGTCAATGATCGGCAGGACCTTGGGAAGCTCGTTTCCGAATATATCTATATGCAGCACGGATTCACGGGAGTTCATGAAGTTAACGTTGCCGCGCAGCGTGTTGATCTCTCCGTTGTGTATGATACATCTGTTCGGATGCGCACGTTCCCAGCTTGGAAAGGTGTTCGTGCTGTAGCGTGAGTGTACGAGGGCAAGCGCCGTGACGACCCGCTCGTCACGCAGGTCGGGATAAAACCGGTCGATCTGATCGGCTGTAAGCATGCCCTTATAGACGATCGTTCTTGACGACAGGCTCGCGATATAAAACGTCTCGTCCGGATAGGCTTCGGCAATAGCTTTTTCAGCCTGTCTGCGGATGATATAAAGACGCCGTTCAAAATCAATCCCCTGATTGACGTATTTCCGTCTAATAAAAATTTGACGCATGAACGGCATGCTGTTTTTCGCCGTTTTGCCAAGGCCGGAATGATCGGTAGGCATATAGCGCCAACCAAGCAAAACCTGCCCTTCGTCCATGACTGCTTTTTCAAGAGCGCGTTCAAACTTGGCGCGAAGCACCGGGTTGTTTGGAAGGAAAACGATGCCCGTTCCGTAATCACCCTCCGGCGGCAGAACGATTTTCCGGTTGACGACCTGTTTATAGAATTCGTCCGGAATCTGCAGCAGAATGCCGACGCCGTCGCCCGAATTCGGTTCGCTGCCGACGCCGCCCCTGTGCGCGAGATTTTTTACCGTCGCCAGAGCCTGCCGCAAAATCTGATTTGATTTTTCTCCTTTTATGTTCACGACAAAACCGATGCCGCAGGCGTCATGTTCAAAACGCGGGTCGTATAACCCTTGTTTTTCTGGGTAACTACAATTCATATAACCATTCCTTTCAGTACGCTGGAGGGAAATTTTACATTATTGCCGAGCGGCTTCCGGATGGGCTTATCCGGAAGCGCCATATAACGATCCTGCGCGATAAATAAAAAATATTGCCGCCGTCAGGATATAAATAAGCTTAGCAGGGAATTGTACTACATTTTAAGGTTTGTGTAAACAATTTGCAAGCTATTTAATTAAAAATTGCATAATTGCATAAATAAAAGAATGCTCAGTAAAACGGAATACGGCGAAATAACGTTAAATGGCCGGTTAATATTAAAAAGACAGCACAATATCAAACCGGGTCACCATTGACCGGCCTTAATACCATGCTCCCCGTTGAGCTGTTTAGTTATTGATGATGCGCTTGTTATTCAAGCTTTATTCCGGTCGGCTTATTGTCCGGTCGGTTGTCCGGCTGTTTTTGTCCGGCCGGTTTTTTGCGCCCTTTACCGCCCCTGTGACGACGTTTGGACGGTTTTGCGGCCGGTTTTTTCTCGGCAGGAGAAGATGGTTCGCTTTTTTGAACAGTTTGTTTCTTTTCCGGCTTGGGAGATGGCTTCGCCGGCCCTTTATGTCGTTTTTTTGCGGTTTTTTGAGACGGCTGCTTTTTCTGGGACGGCTGCTTTGGAGAAGCGCCCTTTTCTGCGGCCGTCGGCGAACCGTTTGTTTCCAGCGCCGCCTTTAGCCGAGCCGGAGGATCTTCTGAAAAACCTGCTTCCTCAAGCCGGCCTTCCGCTTTTGCAGCGATATACTCGGCGCGCCGGGCTTTGCCGCCCAGGACGTCCAGTTCGTCAAACGTAAAGGTTTTAAGCGTCGTATCTATACCGTCTTCAAGACGAACTTTAGCGCTGCCTCTTAAGAGGTTGACGCTGGTGACGGAGCCTTTGCCGTAAGGCGTATCGACAAACGAATCAACCTTCGGCGCTTTTTTCACAAGCTCTTCATAAGCGGCTTCCTCATATTTAAGGCAGCACATCAGCCTTCCGCATGTACCGGAGATTTTGACAGGATTTAGCGACAACCCCTGCATTTTTGCCATCTTGATGGATACCGGATGAAACTCGTCCAAAAATTGCGTGCAGCAGAAAGGCTTTCCGCATATGCCCAGGCCGCCGAGCATTCTGGCTTCGTCCCGGACGCCGATCTGACGCAGTTCGATACGCGTTTTAAAGACGGATGCAAGGTCTTTTACAAGTTCCCGGAAATCGACGCGCCCGTCGGAGGTGAAGAAAAACAGGATTTTACTTCCCTCAAAACTGAATTCGACGTCTACCAGTTTCATATCGAGTTCATGCTCGGCGATTTTTTTCTGGCAGAATATAAACGCGTCCTTTTCTTTCAGCTTATTTTCTTCTGCTTTCTTGTTATCCTCCAAGGTGGCGACACGGACGACCGGACGCAGAGGGGGAATAATGGCGCTGTCTTCGACATTATGGTTTCCGTATGTGCATTCGGCATACTCGAGGCCTTTTGACGTTTCAACAATAACGTGTGCGCCGGAGAGGACGGCGAGTCCCGCCGGATCAAAAAAATAGACTTTGCCTTTGTTTTTAAAACGAACGCTGATTACTTCAATCATGTTGTTCCTCATTTCGAATGTAAAGCTCCGCGCATAACATGCCCGCAATGTGGCCGAGCCCGACGTTATAATAGAAATACTCTTTCGCGCGGTTTAAAACCTTAACGGCGTTTATCAGATAATCCGCACCCGGCGCGCCTTCTTTTTGAAAACCTTCTTTGAGTTTCCGCGCGAGCAGGGTCTTGGCATCTTCGATAAAATTAATAAAAGAATCTTTATCCAGCTTTTCAAGCTTAAAAGAAAAAGCTGTTAGTTTCAAGGCGTCCGGCAGCGCTTCAATAAAATCTGCGGCAATGCCGTCAATGTTTTTTTCCGCCTGCGCCATATGCATATCCGCCGAAACAGACGTGCAGCGCGAGCGGACGGTGGGCAAAAGCCCCGCAGTCGTTTCGGCAGCCAAAATAAAGCTTGCGCTTCGGGGCGGCTCCTCCAGAACTTTTAAAAGCGCGTTCTGTGCGGAAACATTCATCGAACCTGCGTGGTTGATGATATATGCTTTCCTTTCGGCTTCGTTGGGCATGATAAATGCGTCTTCACGCAAGGCGCGGACCTGATCGACGATGATCTCGCGTTTTTGTTCAATGAAGTCTACCGTTATTATATCGGGATGGATCCCGCGCGCCGCCTTTTCACAGTGAACGCATTTGAGGCAGGGCTTTTCACCGCGGCCTTGACAGACCATCGCCGAAGCGAGCCTGCGGACAAAAGCGGACCGCTCGTCGTCGCTGCCGCCCCAGACGATATACGCGTGAGAATATGCATCTTCCCCGGCCGGGCCGAAATGAAGCGTGCCGCTGTCCTCTTTCAAATCCATAAACCCTCCGCTGGACCTGCGCTCTATACGCACGCGCTGCGCATACATTATAATTATAACATAATAGCATTAAATAAAGACCGTCGCGCACTGCTGAATTATCGTAAATGTTCACAAAAGCGGGCAGACATCGCAATTTGCTTATCATGTTATTTTACAATTTGAAGTACCGGCTCGTCAACAGTAAAAATTTCTATGCAAATGTAAGCCCCAAAAAGCGATTTGGTCGGTTAAGGTTGTAACGCGTTACAAGAAAGCGTATAATCTGGAGATGTAACATAAGGTTAATAATTATACGCATATTTAAAATAATAAAACGGAGGCAGATTATGTCTTTAGATGTTTCTTATTATTTTTCCCATCCCGAACGGTTCCCGATCGACGGCTTTTTAAGTGCAATCAAAACGCCGGATGAGCTTTTAAAAAAGGTTAAAAGCTTATTGACCGATATACTTGTCGAAACCGATGTCAAAGAAAACAGGGGAATGCTTAAGTGCGGAAGCCTTAATACGACCGGCAATTTCTTCGTCGGCGAAGGGACGGTCCTGTACGGAGACGTGACAATCATCGGCCCGGTTTATATCGGAAGCAACTGCGAAATTATGCCGGGCGCCGTTATCCGTCCGTACACCGTCATCGGAGACAGGTGCTCGGTCGGACACGGCAGCGAAGTCAAACACACCATCATGTTCGGCGGCTCGAAAGTCGCCAGCCTCGCGTTTGTCGGCGACAGCGTCCTCGGCGCGTCCGCCCGAATCGGTTCAGGCGTCATCACCGCAAACCGGAAGTTCAACCAATCTAACGCGGCCTTAAAGCTGGACGGCACGAAATATGATCTTGGCGATTCCTATTTCGGTGTCATTTTGGGAGATTCCTCCCGGATCGGTGCCAACTGCGTTACGCAGCCGGGTACGCATATCGGCCCGTATACGTGGATTTATCCCCTTACAAACGTCCGGGGCTTCATCCCAAGGGAGAAACGCGTTTACTTTGAGCAGCGTCTCCGGATGGACGAAAATGAGGTCGTCGAACTCAAACCTTAGCGGCGCCGCCATAAACGCGGTTGCAATATTTACCTTATTTATGCTATACTCCTCTTTACCTCACTGATTTAAAGCCCGGCGGCTTTTATAAATCATCTTACAGAAAGGACAGGACACTATGAGCAAAGGAACGTTCTACATCACGACGCCCATCTACTATCCATCCGACAAACTTCATATCGGGCACACGTATTGCACCGTGGCCACGGATGCGATGGCGAGGTATAAACGAATGCGGGGCTATGATGTGATGTTCCTCACAGGTACGGATGAGCATGGCCAGAAAATCGAGGAAAAGGCGGCGGCGGAAGGCATGACGCCGAAGGAGTTTGTCGACTCGATCATCGAAGGTGCGGGCGGAATCCGCGACCTGTGGAAGCTTATGAACATCTCAAACGACCGGTTTATCCGGACAACGGATGATTTTCATGAACAGTCCGTACAGAAGATTTTCAAAAAGCTGTACGACCAGGACGACATATACAAGGGATCATACAAGGGCCTGTACTGTACGCCGTGCGAATCGTTCTGGACCGACAGCCAGCTTGTCGACGGGAAATGCCCGGACTGCGGGCGCGAGGTCAAATACGCCGAAGAAGAAGCGTATTTCTTCCGGCTGTCCAAATATGAAAAGAAAATATTGGATCTATATGAGAATCAGCCGGATTTTCTGGAGCCCGTTTCACGCAAGAACGAAATGGTCAACAACTTCCTGAAGCCCGGCCTTGAAGACCTTTGCGTCTCGCGCACGACATTCAAATGGGGCGTGCCCGTGGACTTTGATCCCGGCCACGTTGTCTACGTCTGGGTCGACGCGCTGAGCAATTACCTGACGGCGCTTGGCTATATGAACGATAAATATGACGACGTCGACAAATACTGGCCGGCGGACGTCCACTTTGTAGGTAAAGAGATCGTCCGGTTTCATGCCATTATCTGGCCCGCGCTCCTTATGGCGCTGGATATGCCGCTGCCGAAGAAGATCTACGGACACGGATGGCTGCTGCTGGGCGGTGGTAAAATGAGCAAGTCGACCGGCAACGTCGTAGATCCCGTTGTTCTGGCGGACAGGTACGGCGTCGACGCGCTGCGTTATTTCCTTCTGCGCGAATTCCCGTTCGGCTCGGACGGCTCGTTTTCAAACGAACTGCTCATTACGCGTATCAACACGGATTTAGCCAACGCCCTCGGGAACCTCGTTTCGCGGACGGTCGCCATGGTCGTTAAATACTTCGGAGGAACGCTGCCGGAAGAGCAGGCGGGCGATAATGCGGATGAAGAGCTTATTGCGCAGGCGGGTGCGCTTTCCGGCATATACGAAACCCAGATGGAAAAATACGCGTTTCAAAATGCGCTGACCGAGGTTTTCAAGGTCACTTCCAGAGCCAACAAGTATATCGACGAAACGACGCCCTGGGTGCTCGCCAAGGATGAAGGCGCAAAAAACCGGCTCGCGCGCGTTATGTATAATCTCCTGGAAACGATACGTATCTGCGCCGTGTTGCTCAAACCGTTCATGCCGGAAACGAGTGAAAAGATATTCACTCAGATCGGTGCCGGCGCGGACGAAACGACATGGGAATCGGCCGGGGCATTCGGCCGGCTTTCAAAGGCGGCGGCGGTCACAAAAGGCAACGTCATCTTCCCGAGGATCGATTTGGAGAAGGAGCTCCAGTCGCTGGCTGCGCAGCAATAGGCATATACGATAAAACCGTCGTTATGAACTGCACCCCAAAAGTTTGACATGTGACAGAATAAACATGCAAACGTAAGGGGTGCGGTTTTTCATAGCTGACGGCTTCTTCTTTACAGGTATTCCTTTCGGCCTGAGCGGGCCTGTTAACGGTTTTTTGACTGCGGGTTAACGTCGTTTCATGACGTCTTTTAGGGGGCGGTGTTCTCTGGACAAGGCATAGGCGTTGTGGTAAAATGACTTGAATCAGACTGCGATGTTAAATAATGGAATGAGAAGAATAGGGATAGACTAATGAGAACGGATGTCTTGGGCGTCGGTTTTGACGATTTAACAATAGATGAGGCGGTTTCCTTTGCAACCGAATGCATAGAAAACCGCCGGAGCGATTTTGTGGTCACGCCCAACCCCGAGATCGTGTGGCGCTGCCGTAAAGAACCTGAGCTGAAACAGGCGCTTACCGGCGCGGGGCTGGTCCTGCCCGACGGCATCGGCGTCGTATACGGGGCAAAAATACTGGGCAGGCCCCTAAAGGGCAAGGTCGCGGGTATCGACTTTGCCGCTAAGCTCATGGAAGTGTTGTCGGTATCGGGAAAAAGCGTATTTCTGTTTGGATCCAAACCCGGTGTTGCCAAAAAAGCGGCGGAAAAACTTAAAGAGACCTACAAAGGGCTTGTTATTGCAGGCACGGCGGACGGATACTTCAGGGACGACGGGCCGATTATTGATCAGATAAACAAAGCTAAACCGGATTTTTTGATGGTGTGCCTCGGTGCGCCGAAACAGGAATGCTGGATGGCGTCCAATAAAGAGAAACTGGATATCGGTATCATGGCGGGGCTTGGCGGCTCGCTTGATGTATTTGCCGGGACTGTGGCGCGCGCCCCGATTTCCTGGCAAAAGCTGCATCTGGAGTGGCTTTTCAGGCTCGTTAAGGAGCCAAGGAGAATAACGCGCATGATTAAGCTGCCGCTGTTCCTCTTTGCCGTTATCGGTCTGAGAATCAGGGGGAAATAACTATGGGCGGACTGATCGTATTCGAAGGGATTGACGGAAGCGGCAAATCAACACAGTTTAAGCATATCTGCCGCCGCCTTGAGGAAGAAGGTGTCCGTTTCACAAAGCTGAATTTTCCGCAGTATGACGAACCGTCCTCGGCGCTTATCAAGATGTATCTTGGCGGCGAATTCGGAGAAAACCCACAGGACGTCAACCCATACGCGTCGTCAACGTTTTTTGCCGTAGACCGGTTTGCCTCTTTCATGAAAGTCTGGCGGAATGAATATGAAAGCGGCGGCCTGATCCTGACGGACCGCTATACGACGAGCAACGCGCTGCATCAGGGCGCCAAGCTGCCCGAGCATAAACGGGCGGACTTTTTTAAGTGGCTGTACACATTTGAATTTGGGCTGATGGAACTTCCGGAGCCGGACATCGTCTTGTACATGGACATACCGGCCGAAGCCGCGCTTGCCCGTCTGAAAAAAAGAGAAGCCGAAACCGGCTCCGACGGCGACATCCATGAGCGCGACGAAAAATACTTGAAAGAATGCCGGAAATGCGGGATTTCAGCTGCCGATTTCTACGGCTGGCATAAAATACAGTGCCTTTCGGGCAAAGACGAACGTTCTGAACAGGAGGTCCACGAAGAGATATATACGATACTTTCACAGTCGGGGCGGCTTTTATGATTTTGGATAAAAAAACGCTCCGCAAGCAAATCCTGACCGAAATCGATGCGCTGCCGGCCGGGTATATTACAGAGAGCGACAAAGGCATATTCAGCCGGATGACAGACCTTCCGGCGTTTAGAAAAGCGCGGGTTATTTTTTCATATTACAGTATCGAAAGGGAACCGGATACTGTGAGAATAATCGAATACGCGCTGAGCCGGGGCAAAACGGTGACGCTTCCCGTTTGCTTTAAGGGCGGCGAGATGGAGGCCCGTGCGATCTCAGACGTAGGGGAGCTGACGCGAGCGGGCTTCGGCCTGCTTGAGCCCTTGTCGTCGGAGCGGGTCATATTGCCCGAAGAACTGGATTTCATTATCGTTCCGGCCTTGACGTATGACCTCGACGGATACAGGCTGGGCCGAGGCGGCGGTTACTATGACCGGTATTTAAGCAGGACCGGGGCTTTTACGGCGGGGGCTGCAAGACAGCGCCTTTTACGCGACACGCTGCCGAGGGACGCGCATGATATTTCCGTTGACTGCGTCGTGACGGAAAGAAAGGCGAGACTCCTGGGCGGAGCCTCGCGTGAGGGGCGGATACCCGGTTGAGGTGATACCCGCCGATGCCTTTATACCCTGACTTTATCGTATGTATACTTGCTTGTCAGCGGTTGCAGCAGGGATTGTCGCCACAGCCGCAGCAGCAACAAAGGACAAGCAGGATAATTATGATCCAGCAACAGGAATTATTTCCAAAACCAAACATATTTAACTCCATTCTGCCGCTGCGCGACGGCGTATTTGAATTCATAATCCTCACTTATCACGCGCAGTTATCTGATAAGGGCGTATCGTCTTTTGCGGGGACGGTACATGTATCCTTTTGCCACCGTCTGCGATATTCTATGCAGTCTCCGGCGACGGGGTTACTTTAAAAAAGAAGCGGGACAGATATCCGTATCTGAGCCGTTTGGATGCGGTGTAAACAGCGTTATGCGGCAGCTGGATGGACAGCTGGAAACGATGTAAGGATTCCGGAGTATCGAAATATCTTAAAACGGGCGCAACTGCCCGCAATATTGAAAAGGAACTTAAGAGACGGACAAACCTGCGTTTTTGTATGCATATACAGGTGAAATATTGGAGTGAATTAAATGGATGACAATACGGAATATTGGAAAGAGCTTCTAGGAGACGACTATAACGAAGACTTGCTTAATGCATTGCAATCCGGGCCGGATAAAAGTGAAAACGGCGGCTATGATTATATGAGTAACGAAACGGATGACGGCGAGCGTTTTTATAATTACGATATCCTGGATTCTGACGATGAACCGAATGAGAACCCGCCGCCGGCCGAGCCGGAGTCGGGACAGGAAAACGCGCTTGCGGCCAAAGCGGATGATTTCAAGGTCAATTTTGATTTTGACGGGGAATACAGGGATCTGCCGGATAACCGGCCGCTGCGTCCGAGGCGTGAAAAAAGAACTGGATGCCTCGGCGGGATCCTTTATGCTGTTTTTATCATATGTATCTGCCTGCTTCTGGCGTCGCTCCTGTGGCTGGCGACAACGGATGTGCTCGGTCTCGGCAATGAAGATGAGATGGTGCAGATCACGGTACCTCAGGACTTTACGATCGATGAAGTCGCAAAGATGCTTCAGGAGAATGACCTTGTTGAGTATAAGTTCCTCTTCAAGCTTTTTGCCGATTTCTCGCATGCGGAAGAGACCATAGACGCGGGGACATATGAGCTCAATAAAAACTACGATTACCGCGCTCTTGTTTCGGGCATGACGGCCGGAGGCGGACAGCGCGCCGAGGTCGATGTGGTGATACCGGAAGGTTATACGCTCCGCCAGATCATCGAACTCTTTGACGCCAACGGCGTGGCCTCTGCGGAAGACCTTTGGGACACGGCGGCAAATTTTGATTTCGACTACCCGTTCCTTGACGAGAGCACGCTTGGCGAGAAGCTCCGGCTTGAAGGCTATCTATTCCCCGACACCTACACGTTCTATGTCGGAGACAAGCCGTCTCGTGCACTGGCTAAGCTTTTAAGCAACTTCGAAGCGAAATTTACCGAGGATTATGCCGCGCGCGCGGAAGAGATGGGTTACTCGGTGCGGGAAATCCTTACGATCGCGTCCATGATCGAAAAAGAGGCCGGCGACGATTCCGAGCGCGACCTGATTGCGTCCGTCATCTATAACCGACTGAACAGCGACTACAGGTATCTGGAGATCGACGCGACCATCTTCTATGCCATAGCTGGCACGGACGAGAAGTTCTCAACGGAGTACGACAGCCCCTACAACACGTACAAATACGCGGGCCTGCCCGCCGGGCCGATCGCCAACCCGGGCATCGAGTCCATCAAGGCGGCGCTGCATCCGGAAGATACGAATTATTACTATTACGCGCGAAATCTGAGCAAAACACACGACTTCTTCAGCGACTGGGATTCTTTTGAGGCCTTCATAAAAAGTGACGCATATGGCGGATATGGCGAATAGAAGACCAGAGCTTTTATCGCCGGCCGGCGATATGGAGCGGCTTGTGATGGCGCTACGATACGGCGCGGACGCCGTATACCTTTCGGGGCGTCAGTTCGGGATGCGGGCCGGCGCGGACAATTTCAGCCACGAAGAATTGAAGAAGGCCGCCGCGCTCTGCAGTGCGTACGGCGCAGGGCTGTATGTTGCCTGCAACACGGTGATGCACGGCGAGGATATCAAAGCGCTGCCGCCGTTTCTGGAGCAGCTGCAGGATATCGGTGCGGACGCGGTGATCGTCACGGATATCGGCGCAATGGCACTTGCCAGGAGACACGCGCCGAAGCTGAAGCTGCATGTCAGCACGCAGGCCGGTGTCGCCAACGCGGAAAGCGCCGGAGCATTCTTCGACATGGGGGCGTCCCGCGTTATACTCGCGCGCGAGCTGACGCTTGGGGAGATCCGGGAGATACGGGAAAAAACGCCGCCGGGACTTGAACTGGAAGCGTTTGTCCACGGGAGCATGTGTATGGCGTTTTCAGGGCGCTGCCTGCTGTCGAACTACCTTACCGGACGGGACGCCAATAAAGGCGCGTGCGCCCAGCCGTGCCGCTGGAAGTATCATCTCATTGAGGAGAAACGGCCGGGAGAGCAAATCGAAATAACCGAAGACGGCGGAACGTTCCTGCTCAATTCCAGGGACTTGTGCATGATCGGGCATGTGCCGGAGCTGATGGATGCCGGCATCGACAGTTTTAAGATCGAAGGACGGCAGAAATCCTCTTATTACGCCGCCGTTGTGACAAACGCATACCGGCGCGCGATAGACGCGGGGGTATGCGGCGATAAACTGTCACGGGTATGGCTGGACGAGGTCAACAAAGTCAGCCACCGGGAATACTCGACCGGTTTTTATTTTGACGCTGAGGGCCCGGGGCAGTACTACGAAGACGCCATGTATTTTTCCGACTGCGACGTCGTTGCCGTCGTAGAAGACTGTGATAATGACGGAAATGCCGTCCTGACCCAGAGGAACTATTTTTTAAAGGGCGCAGCGCTCGAGCTTCTTACACCGGATGACGCGCCGGTTAAGTTTACCGCCGAGCGCATTTATGACGACGGCGGCCTGGAGCTTGACGCGGTCATGCATCCTATGATGACATTTAAGATGAAGCTGCCGGCGCGGGCGCCGAAGCTGTCGATTGTGCGGAAACAAAGAGACATGGACCGACAGCGGATCAAAAAGCCTTGACGCCGTATGTTTCAGGTTTGCCCGGGTATTTTTTGTTGACATGGTCGGGCGGGGTATTATATAATGAATTTCCGCATCGGAGCATACCGATTCTCGAGCCGTTATGCAATGCATACCGGGTTTTAATGATTGTTCGTTCCGGGCGGACCGGCAGCGCACAGAAGCCTGCCCGGCAGGATTTAAAGCTAATCCGGGAAGCCTGTTTATTAAGGAGGTGCCACAATGCTCAGAACTTATCAGCCCAAGAAACGCCAGCGCTCAAAAGAGCACGGTTTCCGTAAAAGAATGTCGACAAAAAACGGACGTAAAGTTCTTGCCCGACGCCGCGCCAAGGGCAGAGCGAAGCTTTCCGCATAATGGATCAGGTAAAGCGAGAAACTGTTTTTTAGGGCGGTATATCCGCCCTATGGCTGTTTGACAGGGAGTGCATCGCTTGAGGTTTTCTACATCCTTAAAAAACAACTACGAATTCAGACGCCTTTATTCAAAGGGCAGAAGCGCTTTTTCTCGGTATGCCGCCGTCTATTGCCGTAAGAATAAAAACCAAACCAACAAGCTTGGTATCACAGTCAGCACCAAAATCGGCAAAGCCGTACAGCGGAACCGGATACGCCGCCGCTACAGGGAGATCTACAGGCTGAACGAAGACAAATTTGACCCCGGCTACGATATCGTCATAGTCGCACGGACAAAAAGCAGATATTCCGGGTATCACGAGCTTGAGGCGGATTTTCTCAGACTTTGCGCTAAGCTCGGTATCTGCAGTAAAAGATCATGAAATCGATACTAATTGCAATTGTTAAATTCTATAGGAAAGAAATATCGCCTTTGAGAAAACCGTGTTGCCGGTTTAGCCCGACCTGCTCGGAGTATGCACTGGAGGCGATTGAAAAATATGGCGCCATGAAAGGCGCATGGCTGGCGCTCAGGAGGTTTCTGAAATGCCATCCGTTCCACAAAGGCGGGTATGACCCCGTACCGTGAGTATGATCTTTTAAGAATGGAGACATGAACTTGTTTGAATTTATCACTAAACCGTTTGGCATGCTTTTAATGGTGCTGTACGAGTTTGTCAACAACTATGGCCTTGCCGTCATACTGTTCGCGCTGATCGTGAAGATCATTTTGCTGCCGTTCCAGATGAAATCAAAGCGCAGCATGATGAAAACAAGCCGCCTGCAGCCGAAGCTCAAGGAGTTAGAGAAGAAGCACGGTGCAAACAAGCAGAAATACAATGAAGAGGTTCAAAAGCTCTATAAGCGGGAGGGCATCAACCCCATGTCGGGTTGTCTGTGGTCGCTGATTCCGTTCCCAATCATTATCGCGCTGTTTTCCGCAATCCGGCAGCCGCTAACCATTATGATGGGCGTGGCGAAAGAGCTTATAGCTGAAGGCGGAGACCTTCTTAACAGGCTGACGGAATTAGGCTGGGTCAACAACTTAAACTCCAACTATGAGCAGATATCAATGACTCAGTTTATATCAGATAACTTTGATAAGTTTTCTGATATTAACGCCCAAATCGGCGGCGCATTGCACCAGATTGACTACAGTTTTTTGGGAATGAATTTGGGGCATCAACCGCAGTTTAACTTCCTGTGGACGACCGAATGGAGCGATCCCGCTGTTTGGGGTCCGGGGCTCTTATTGTTCCTGCTCCCGATCGTTTCGGGACTTCTGGCCTTTTTGACATCCAGGATCACCATGAAGATGAACGCGCAGCCGGATAACCAGCAGGCAAATTCCATGAAATCCATGATGCTCATGATGCCGCTTATCAACGTCTATTTCGCATTCATAATGCCCGGCGCTATCGGTGTTTATATCATAGCGAGCATGCTGTTCCAGGCTGTGCAGGAAGTCATCCTGACAAAGCATTACACGAAAATACTGGAAGCGGAAGAAGCGGTCAAGTTTGAACAGCAGCGAATAAGGGAAGCGGAGCTAGAGGCAAAACGACTGGAAACCGAACGCAAAAAGCTTGAAAACAATACGCAGCGCAATCCGAATACGTCCAAGAAAAAACAGATGAAGACAGAGCGGCAGGAACAGATCGAGAAGGCCGTTGAATGGGAGAAGAAACATTCGGATAAGCCCGATAATGACGACGAGGAAGAATCCGCTCGCATCGGTACGCGCCGATATGCCCGAGGACGGGCGTATGATCCGAACCGTTTTGCCAATGAGGCTTCGGAAGAGCCAAGCGACACCCGGACGGAGGAAGAACCGACTGAAACAGACGGTACGGAAGAAGCTTATACTGAGGACGAAGCCGACAACTAAGAAGAATAATCACTAAAGCCGATTTTACGAAGCATGGCTTTATATAAGAGGTGAATGGCATGTTAAAATCGATTGAAGTATCCGGTAAAACTGAAGATGAGGCCATCCAGACGGCACTGGAGCAGCTGGGTCTTGGACGGGACGAAGTCTCCGTGGAAATTGTTGAGCGGGCAAAAGCGGGGTTTTTAGGGCTTAAAAGCACACCCGCTGTCGTCAAGGTGACCTATGAGTCTGTCACGTCTAATTCCGAGCGTGTTGAAGGTTTTCTGACCGGCCTGTTTATGCGCATGGACGTTAATGCAAAGCCGGAAATTACTGAAAACGAAGGCGTTGTTTCCGTCAATCTGACGGGAGAAGACCCGGGAATGCTTATCGGAAGGCGCGGGGAAACACTCGACGCCATCCAGCATTTAACGAACTATGTTGTAAACCGAAACGTATCCGGACGCGTTCGCGTCAATATCGATACGGAAAACTACAGGCAGCGGCGAAATGAAGCTTTAGAGCGCCTTGCCGAGAAAGTTGCCGGTAAAGCTGTCAAGTATAAAAGGAACATGACGCTTGAACCGATGAACTCCTACGAGCGGCATATCATCCACACAGCCCTGCAGGAATATGAAAACGTCACGACCTATTCGATCGGCACGGAACCGAACCGCCGCGTTGTTGTTGTCTTTGAACGCAAAAACGGGGCCAAAACCACGCCGACATATAGGGAGTGGTGCTGAACATCAGAGAAAAAGGGGAGTATTAAATGGTCGTCGATAAGGTGAAAGAACTCTTGGCGTCGCAGCTTGATATGGATATGGACAAAATCAGTGCGGACACGGATATCATAAACGATCTTGGCGCCGATTCGTTGGATGTCGTCGAAATGATCATGATGCTGGAGGAAGAATTCGGTCTCGTTATAACGGACGAGTCCATCTACGGCTATAAAACAGTCGGAGAAATTGCATCTTTCATTGAGGCGGAGCTGAAAAAAAACAACGCATAGAGCTGAACAGACTGCAAGTAAAAAGCGGCGTATACGTTTGTATACACCGCTTTTTTATATGTGACCATATTGCTTGCGCGTTTATGTTATGATTGACGCAGCCGTTTATTCGCCGATGATTTTGATCAAAACGCGTTTATCCCGGTTTCCGTCAAATTCATAGTAGAAGATCTGTTCCCAAGTGCCAAAATCGAGCCGGCCGCTGGTTATGGCCACGACGGATTCGCGGCCCATGATCGTGCGCTTGATGTGGGCGTCGGCATTGTCTTCGTAACCGTTATGACGGTACTGGCTGTAGGGTTTTTCAGGCGCGAGCTTTTCAAGCCACACTTCGAAATCATGGTGCAGTCCGTGCTCATCGTCGTTTATAAATACACTCGACGTGATGTGCATTGGGTTTATAAGCACAAGCCCTTCCTGTATACCGCTTTCGCGGAGCGCCTCTTCGACATGCCGCGTAATGCTGACGAGCCCCCGGCGCGTCGGGAGATTGAAATGAAGTTCGCTGCGGTAGGATTTCATTTAATCAGCTCCTTTTGAGGTTTGCGTTTTCTTCGACTGAAAAATCCAAGCTTCGTTTCGCTGATGAAAACGGCTGTAAAAGTCAAAACAAATCCGGCCAGAAGCTTCCCTGTAATCACTTCGCTGCAGAAAATAACAGATGACGCTGCGCCGAATACGGCCTCAAACGTCATGATTATGGAAGACTGCGAAGGCGGCGTGTGTTTTTGGCCGAACACCTGTAGGAATATGCACAAAGCCGTACTGACAACCGTCATAAATACGAGCATCCAAACCGTCCCCTGCGGCACATTGATAGGTGCGGGTTCAAAAATGAACGCCAGAATCCCGGAAATTATACCGGCTGCAGCAAACTGCAGCATTGTCAGAAGGATGACGCTGCGGCCTTCTAGCGCTTTGTTCGTGACAATGATGTGCACGGCGAGCAGAAATCCGCATATAAGCGTCAGCCCGTCTCCAAGCCCAAGGGTCAGATTCTCGTTGAGTGAAATGAGCCCGACGCCGACAAGGCCGACTATAGCCGCCGAAATATTAAATCTGTCCGGCTTTTTTTTACTGACGAACCAATATAAAAACGGAACGATAATGCAGTAAACCGCCGTTAAAAAAGCATTTTTCCCGGGTGTCGTCCGCTCCAGGCCGTATGTCTGAAACGCATAGGCTAAAAACAGCACGACACCCATCAAGACCCCGCCGCCGACATAGCGCCAGTCAAGCTTTTTCAATTCTCGGATGCCTGCAATCAGCATAATGAGGGCGGCGCCGGAAAATCGGATGGCGAGGATATACAGCGTTGAAACACTCTCCAGCGTAACATCCATCAGGACAAAAGAAACGCCCCAGATTAAGGCCGCTAAAAACAAAGCGCCCCTGCCTAATGCTTTCTTGTTATGTATCACAAAACGACCTCGTTTACTAAGTTAAATTTATTCTAGGCCTTATGCATATAGGCCGCGGCCGATTTTGCCATCAGCCGTTTTGTGCCGACGGCATCAAACGCGATTTCCAAAAGCGCGTCGCCGCCCGTCGGCTGCACATCGGTGACCATCCCTTTACCAAAGGCCTTGTGTATAACCATATCGCCTTTTTTATAATCCGGCAGGGATGCAGCAGTCGCCGGCCGCGCCGGTATAAACGGTTTTTTCGGATTCCCGGTTCGCCGTACGCCCGCCTTTGGCGCGCCGTAACGGCTTTGTATCCTGCGCGCGCCCTCGCGCCGGTCTTCCAGGTCGCCTTCATCCAAAGCCGCGTCAAAGCCGCCTGAAAGGATGTCCGGTTTTTCGATATGCTCGTCTGACACTTCTTCAATAAATCGCGATGGTTTGCCCGGTGTTGTCTTGCCGAACAGCATGCGCTGCCGGGCACAGGTGAAATAAAGCTTGTTTTTTGCGCGTGTCATCGCCACATAACACAGGCGCCGCTCCTCCTCCATCTCCTCCGCTTCGCCGATGGTCCGCAGGCCGGGGAAAATACCCTCTTCCGCGCCGACGATGAAAACCGTCGGAAATTCAAGCCCCTTGGCGCTGTGCATTGTCATCATTACGACACTGTCGGAACTTTTATCATACTGGTCCAGATCGGTATAAAGTGCGATTTCATTGAGGAAGTCGAACAGCGAACCGTCCGGCATCTCCTTCATGAAGCTTAATATGTTACTTTTAAGTTCCTGCACGTTTTCGATCCGCGTCAGGTTTTCGTCCGTCTTTTTTGTTTCCAGGGCCCGGATATAACCTGTCCGCTCTAAAAGCGCGTCATAAATTTCGTCAAGTGGGAGCGTTTCGTTAAGCGTCTGAAGCTCTTCGATCAGACTGACGAACGTATGCAGCTTCGCCGCTGACTTTTGAAGATCTTCATGTATCTCGGATTCTTTCAGGATTTCAAAAACACTTTGCTGCCGCGCCGCAGCCAGTTCCGCGACACGGCCGAGCGTGATCTGGCCGATCCCGCGCGGCGGATTGTTGACGATGCGCATGAGCCGCAGGTCATCTGCCGGGTTTGCAATGACGCACAGATAGGCAAGCATGTCCTTGATTTCCGCGCGGTCGAAAAACCGCGTGCCGCCGATGATGCGGTAAGGGACGCCGCTGCGCTTGAAAGCGTATTCCAGCTGGTTCGACTGTGCGTTCATCCGGTATAAAACCGCATAAGCGCTCCAATTGTCGCCCATAGATACGCCCGAGATGATCTGATTGGTCACATACTGCGCTTCTTCGCGCTCGTCGGACGCGACATGGAGCGTCAGCTTGTCCCCGCAGTCCTTCTCCGTCCATAGCTTTTTACCTTTTCGCCCGGTATTGTTCTCAATGACGGAATTGGCCGCGTCCAGGATATGGCTCGTCGAGCGGTAATTCTGCTCCAGGCGGATCACCCGTGCGTTTTTATACTGGCTTTCAAAACTCAATATGTTTTCGATCGTCGCGCCTCGGAATTTATAGATGCTCTGGTCGTCGTCACCGACGACGCAGATGTTTTTATGGCCGCCGGCAAGCGCGCTTGATAAAAGGTACTGCAGCTTGTTCGTATCCTGATACTCGTCGATCAGGACATATTTAAATTTGCGCTGATAGTGTGCCAGAATGTCTTCGTATTCGCTGAGCAGTTCAACGGCGAATAAAATAAGGTCGTCGAAATCGAGCGCGTTGGAGGCCTTCAGGCGGTTTGAGTATTCCAGATAAGCGCGGCCGATATGTTTTTTCCGGATATCGCCGCTTTTTTCAGCGGCTTCATAAAATGCTTCCGCAGAGATCCTGTCGCCTTTGGCACGGCTGATAGTGCTCAGCACCGACCGGTACGGGAATGTCCGGTCGTCCAGATCCAGCTCTTTGAGAATCCGTTTCATCAGGGATTGACTGTCCGACGAGTCGTATATGGTGAACGAACGGTCGAAACCGAGCCGGTCGATATCACGGCGGAGTATCCGCACGCAGGCGGAGTGAAACGTCATTGCCCAGATATCATTGGCGCGCTCGCCCAATGTGTTTAATAGGCGGGCTTTCAGTTCGTCGGCAGCTTTGTTCGTAAAGGTGATGGCGATGAGCCGCCAGGGCTCGACCGGTTCAACAGCGCAAAGCGCCGCCGCCCGCGCGCTGTTTTCCGGCAGAGGGTTCTTGATGTAGTCCAAAAGAAAAGCCAGATCCTCTTCCGTTGTTCCTTCCGGCACATAATCGGCATCGGACCCGCGGCCGTATTTCATCAAATTTACGATCCGGTTTATAAGGACGGTTGTCTTTCCGCTTCCGGCGCCCGCAAGGAGCAAAAGCGCCCCCTCCGTTGTTAATACAGCCTCACGCTGCATATCGTTCAAATGCATAAATTCAAGGGCTATCGCTTTCCGGCGCGCCTTAATGAATTTTTGTTTAAATGTGTTTTCCGCCATTGAATATACCTCAATAATTTTAGTTCGTTCGGTTTAGTATTATATAACATAAAAAGTAACCCGGCAATTAAAACACATTTTCAGCGGCAAAAAGGCTTGCATAAAGCAAGCCTTTTTATTCAACAAGCGGTGAATTAGCTTTTTTATAATAAGGTTTGTTAAGGCTGATATATAGCTTCGTCAGAAGCATTGCCGTTATTGTAACGCAGGCCGCAATAAGTAAAACGCCGTCCAGTGTATAATGGTCGAGCGGAATAAACGGCCACAGCCATTTAATGATGACCCAATGCACACAATAAATAACGAGGATATTGCTGCTTAAAAAAGCGAAAAAGCCTACTTTCTTTTTGTTTTTGAAAGTGCTGCATATTCTATCAATAAGCCACTGCCAAAGCATAATAATGCCGATGCCGGTTAAAACAGCGCCAAAACCCATTTGATTGTATTGATGATAATGATATTCATCATTAATGAGAAGCAGTGTGATTCCGGCGGCGAGCGGTATAAACCCATATAGTGCAAGCCGGTTGAAAATAAGTCTATGATCCTCATATGCGCTGAACATGCTGCCTGCGGCCATGCCGACAAGCGGGAAAGCCAGCCAGGGGAATACCGGGAAAGTCGTAATTATATAGTCACCCCAAAGAACGCTTAACGGATATTTTGCTATTTGAATATCCAGCCCGATTCCCCAGACTAACGGGGAGGCCAATGAGATCACAAACGCGACTGCAAGCCATACCACAGGTTTTCTAACGGCCTTGTAGATCAGGGCCATTAATATATAGGCCGCGCCGGCAAAAACAAGAATATCAACTTCAAAAATCAAAAACTCCATCTGATAATACTCCGACAGAGCGCCTCATGGACTTTCTAATACGCTATTGTAAACAAAGTAAGGGATGATGCCTCTTACGAGATTGAGCGCATAGCCCACTAATATCAGATTAAGGCCTCGTTTCACTGCTTTTTTAAACGAGCCGTTGGTTGTGTATACAAAGAACAGGCCCATGACAAACATGAAAACCGGCGCAGCGAAGGGACCGCCTAATACTTCGAAGAGCAGCCCCGGAATGCTGTTTTCAAATTCATGGGTGCCATAGTTATGCATTACATGGATTAGGATCATAAATAAAATCGATAAACCACGCAGAATATCGTATGATTCAATCCGCGCTCTTTTCTCTCCGGTATGTAATGGTTCGTGGTCGCTGAACAAGACCTGCCTTAGACACAGTTTAGTTTGCATATTGCAGTTGCTCCTTGTATTGTTTTTACTTTAAAACCAATTTATAGCATAAAAGCGCTGCGGGTGCAAGCTAAAAAACGACCAACGGGAGCCTGAAGCTCCCGTTGGCCGAAAGGTTATGAGGATAATAAAATGAAAAAAGATAAAAAGATGGAATTGGCAACCCTACGCTTAATATCATAACAGTCATTTGTTAACTAATATACATCTAAATGTTTCAAAACTATTAAATACTGAAAAAAAATTAATGTTTTTTTATGCAATATGGAAAAACTATTGTGAATTCTAGTCGAAAGCCGGACCGTACCATTTTGCATAATGCATGGAATCACTGTTTAAACAGCCCGCAATTGGGAGGATCATCCCGAACGGACGGCTGTTTTCGGGGCAAACATTTGTCGGATATCTTACAATATACCGATTGGCGGGATGATGCCCGGCGAGCAGCCGGACGGCATCCTTCGTCTGAGCGCCGTTTGACAGCAGAAGCTCCTTGACATGAACGCTCCCGGCTTCCGGTTCAACGGCCGCGCAGCCAATATCATTTCCGCCGTGCTTAATGATGTACAAATCGCCGCCTGAAGCGCGGCAAAGCTGCTGCTGATAAGAAAGGGCGCGTTCGTCTATGTCGATATAAATGCAGCTGTTTAGCAAGATTTGACGTACGCGGCGGTATTCGCCCGGGTCGGCAGGCGACAGATAAAAGCCGGGATTGGCTGCCGGCAGCTGATCCGAATCGTACGTGGTCTCAACGGCTTCAAAGAAAGGCAAAAAACCCAATCGTTTTTCATAATACTTGAAAAGACCGGCGTCCGCCGGTTTTAAAACGACTGCGGAATAGCTGCCTTCCAAAGCGTGCGCTGCTGCCGATTCAGTAACAGCGCTGCCGAAGCCGCGCCCTTTGTAACCGGGCAGCGTGGCGATCGCATATAGCATAGCGCAGTTTGTCCGCATGCCGTCCGGCAGCGCAAAGCTTCCTGCGGGAAGAATATAAGCGGCCGATACGGGCGTTTTGCCATCTTTGACGACGCGTGTTCTTTCCGGTGAAAAATATAAATCAAAAAAAAGCTCAATATTACTATCCGGATCGCCAAAAACAGTTTTCCACAGCGCCTTGAGCGCAGGTGCGTCCTCAAGCGCGGCTTCTTGTGCTCGGGGCGTCATGTAACGGAATATGTGTCGGGGCACGTTTCCTTGATGGCGCGCTCAAGTTCCTTTAAGTCAACGAACGTTTCCGGCCTTTTTCGCGGATCGCGCAAAAGCGCGGCCGGATGATACAGTGCCATGAAACGGATGCCCTCCTTATAAAACCATTTGCCGTGTTCCCGCGTGATTTTAAAATTCCCGTCAATGAGACGCATCGCCGCGATCCGGCCCAGGCAGACGACGATTTTCGGTTTGATGAGCTGGTACTGCATGCGCAGATATCCGATACAGGCGTCCTGCTCGGTGTTGAGGGGGTCGCGGTTTTTCGGCGGGCGGCATTTAATAATGTTCGCTATGTAGATGTTTTTTTCCCGGTCGAGGTTTATAATCTTCAGCATGTCGTCCAGGAGAACGCCGGCTCGTCCGACAAAAGGCTTTCCCTGCAAATCCTCCTGCTCGCCGGGACCTTCGCCGACGAACAGGATATCCGCGTTTTTATTGCCCATTCCGAAAACGACGTTTGTCCGTGTTTCATAAAGCGCGCATTTCTTACAGTTTATACATGTGTTCTCCAATTCGTCCCACGACAACATGTTGGGTACCTCCCATGACCGGCAGTTTTGCCGTCTGTTTTCAATAAAGTATATATGATTTGAGAAAGAAAGTCTATGCAGAGGATACGTCTTGACTAATGAGAACATTTAATCTATAATTACTAAGCCTGAGGTTCGGCGCTAAGGTGCTGAAGGTGTGTTATACAGGGCGGCATCGTGTGTACGACTTGAAAGGATTAGATATTTCAGGTGGGCAATGCGAAAATGAAGTGAACAATTCAATAACACGGAGAGATGGCTGAGTTGGTCGAAGGCGCACGACTGGAAATCGTGTAGGCCCCTTAAAGGTCTCGAGGGTTCGAATCCCTCTCTCTCCGCCAAGAAGAATCCCTGTAATCGCAACGGTTACAGGGGTTTTCATCTTCGTTTTTACCACAAATACCACAAAGTTCTACCCCAAATCCGTATTAACTCCTATAAAAAATTGATCCATGCGCTCTGCGCTCAATGTCTTCATCACTTCTGTGACATGACCGTAAACGTCTAGAGTAAACGGTGAGGTTGCGTGACCCAAATTGCTTTGTAACGTTTTAATAATGTGATCTGATCGATATAATGAGGTATGAGAAAGAGTAAAGGAGCCATGACGTCTCTTTTTTTTCAGTATTTTAAAAATTTGCACCGAGTGCATTATCAACAAGCAAGCTTAGTTAATTAATGAGTTCGTAATGTTGTATTTTCAAATAAGTCGTTGATTTTGTTCACATAGAGGTATATGCTATTTTCTGACATTGTTTTTGAGAAATCTGCTTAAATATACAAAGCGATACTGCAAGGCACTTTTATTCGATGACAGCAAGAAGCTATTGGAAAACGCCTTGTAGATATACAGGGTGTTTTTGTACAATAACAGAACTAATGCAGTTACACAACTAATGCAGTTACACAAGTATCAGAGATGTAATAATAACACTATGAGGTGATATAAATGACAAAACGTATTGTGGGTACCCTATTGGCTCTGGTTTTAATGGTCGGCTTATTGCCGGCGAGCGCCTCGGCGGCCACGATTGAGAAGGTTGTCGATTTTTCGCTGGATTATAAGCACATTTATTCGTACAGTGAAGGTCTTGCGATGGTGGAACAAGACGGAAAATTCGGATATATTGACACAACCGGCAAGCTGGTTATTCCGGCCAAATACGGAATCGCGGACTATTTCTACGGCGGCTATGCTTCGGTGTGTCTTGGCGACAAATGGGGCGTGATCGACAAAACCGGAAAAACGGTTATTCCAATCCAGTATGATAGTGCGATAATGTACGAAGGATATGCTCGAGTGGAAAATAACGGAGAATATAGTATTCTTGATGCCAACGGAAACGTTATTATCCCTGAGGGTGTTTATGATCACATAGGAAGGGTCGTAGACGGACTTATATCTGTCCAGAAGAACGGTGTTGATAGTTGTAAGAATGGTTTTATTGACACGACAGGTAAGGTCATCGTACCCCTTCAGTATGACTATGCATATGAGTTTATTAACGGATATTCGATGGTTCGGTTTGATGGCAAATGGGGGCTCATTGATATGAAAGGAAATGTAATGATCCCTCTGGAATATGATAGTGCCGGTCCTTTTTATGACGGTCTTTCATGCATTGAGAAGGATGGTAAGTATGGTTATTGCGACACATCGGGCAACGTCGTGATTCCGCTGATCTATGACGGGGCTCATTCGTTTGAAAACGGTCTTGCGGAAGTGAGAGAAGGGAATTACCGGGGTTGCATCGATACGAGCGGCAAAGAGGTTGTCCCTGTTGAATATAGCTTTATTACGATTGCGGAAGATGGCTTTGTGGTGGCATCAAAAAATGGCCAGTCGAGCGTTTTTGATATAACGGCCGGCGAGGTGGTGCTGGAAAGCGGATATTATATGTGGCCTTTCAGCGAAGGCTTTGCATGCGTACAAAGAGGCTACAAATGTGGCTATATTGACTGGAACGGGACGCTGGTTATCCCGATGGAGTATGATAGTGTCCGTGATTTCGAAAACGGTATCGCACGGGTTTATAAGGATGGATTGGTAGGGTTTATTGACAGAACTGGAAACGAGGTTGTCCCGGTCATTTATGACTACATTGATTATTTCCATTACGGCTATGCAATGCTGAGGAAGGATGGCAAAGTAGGGCTTATTGATGCCTATGGTAATTTTATCCTTCCTGTTATATATGATTCTGTTATTTATGAGGATTTTGGCAAGTATGATCCTGATGATTATGTCGTGGTGAAAAAGGACGGCAAATGGGGAATCTTTCATATTGACAGCACCGTCAAGGCTGCGCAGACAGTTTCACCCGTTATTATTGACGGGCAAATGTTAGGTTTTGACGCGTACAACATTGGGGGAAACAACTATTTCAAGCTGCGCGATCTTGCGCTCGTCCTTAGAGGCAGTGAAAAACAGTTTGAGGTCGGCTGGGACGCGGATAAAAACGCAATCGCTTTGACATCGGACACACGTTACACGGAAGTAGGCGGAGAACTGGAATACAAGGGAGAAGGTGCGGTCAAGACGGCAACGAATACAAGCTCGAAAATTTTACTGGACGGCAGAGAAATCTATCTGACCGCTTACAACATTGAAGGGAATAATTACTTCAAACTGCGCGACATTGGCGAATTGTTTGATTTTGAAGTGGATTGGGACGATGTGAATAATAGAATCATTGTTGATAGCAGCAAGAGCTATACACCTGATTAATTATGAAGTCTTGCAATTAATTCCAACTATAAATAAAGGACAGGAATTACTATGAGAAAACGATTTATTAGCCTTATTTTAATCGTTGTACTGCTTTGTTCACTGACCCCTGCTTCATTAGCATACGACACGGAAAAGATTGGACAGAACAACATTGTAAGCGCCGGATATAATCATTCCGCCGTCATTGACGAAAACGGTTCGCTATGGATGTGGGGCGAAGATCATGACGGTCGGTTGGGATATAATCCGGATGATACAGATTGGGACGGCAAAACACCTGTAAAAGTGATGGATAACGTTGCTTCTGTCAGTTTGGGTTACGATTATTCAGCTGCGGTTAAAACGGACGGGTCTCTCTGGGTTTGGGGAGATAATTCGTATGGTCAGCTTGGAAACGGTACAGAAGAAGGTGAATCATATACGCCGGTGAAAGTCATGACGAATGTAGCTGCCGTCAGCGCGGGTCAATGGCCGATTGCTGCACTGAAGACGGACGCGTCATTGTGGTATTGGGGGCAATGTGTTACCACGCCGACTTGGGTGATGGATGATGTCATTGCCTTTTCCACCGGTGAAGAGTCTGTAGCAGCTATTACATCGGATGGAAATCTTTGGGTAATCAGATCTGATTGGACAGGATATATTGAAAAACCTCAAATAATTATGGAAGATGTGGTATCTGTCTGTTCTTCAGATTGCTCATATGCAGTAATAAAAACTGACGGATCTCTTTGGGCTTATACTGAAAATGCTGATCAGAGTCTTGATCCCGTTTGGTTGATGGACAATGTGACTGCCGTTAGTTTAGGGGACTTCGGTCTTGCTGTTGTTAAAAATGATGGTTCGTTATGGACGGCGGGCGAGAATCATTGTGGACAGCTGGGCAATGGCAGCACAATTGATTCCGCTAATTACATAACAAATTTATCACAAGCGTTCACAAAGGTAATGGAAAATGTAACTGCAGTAAGCGCGGGAGGATATCATGTGCTTGCAATAAAAACCGATGGTTCTGTGTGGGTATGGGGAAGCAATCAGAATGGTCAGCTGGGCAATGGCGGCACAGGCAATCAGACAGCAACTGTAACAGTTGGTTTGACTGACGGTTTTGGAACCGACACTTTTCCTATCCAAACAGTTCCTCTATGTCTGAGCGATTTTAAAGCTCCAACAGGTGTGCCTTTGATGCTAAATGGCGGTACGGGTGTGACTATGCTCTGGACAGCTACAGGAGATTCTCTCATACCGCCAACAAACCCCACACGTGACGGATACTCTTTCGCGGGGTGGTATACAGATTCTGACTGTACTATTCCATGGGATTTTGACGATGGCGCGTATACCGGTTTAACACTGTACGCCAAATGGCAGATTCTATCTTCTACGGCAGAAACAAGCGAAAAGAGTGCGTTTTCAATCACTATGGATGGTGAACCTGTTGAACTGGACGCCTATGTTCTTAAGGCAGACAGCAACGGCGGCGACGTGACTTTTGTGAAGCTGCGTGATATAGCCATGCTTCTAAACGGTACAAACGCGCAGTGCAATGTTGATTGGATAAACAGCACAATCAGGGTCAGTCTCAGTGCGCCTTACACGACTCAAAATGGTACAGAGCTAAAACCTATTTCAGGAGCGGACGGTTCTTACAAACTGAATACCAGTCCGATCCTGTTTGATGGGTTTACTGTCCCGCTAGAGGGGATTGTCATTACTGATGAGAATGGCGGCGGACATACATTCTTCAAATTACGTGACTTGGCCCAGGCCATTGGGTTTAATGTGGGCTGGAGTGCCGAGAGCGGAATATACATAGAAACAGACAAACCTTATTCCGAGTAATAGCCAGTGAAGGGCAATTGATGTAAGCTCTACTTTAGATGGAGGTATAACAACGTGACACAGTTGGTTCGTAAACGATTTATATCTTTGGGGGTAGTTTTCCTGCTTAGTGGGGTTCTATTTTCTGGTTGCGCAGGCAGCCAGCGTTTCAGTCCTGCAGGCAATCAAAGTTCCAGTCCGGCAGGCAATCAAAGTTCCAGTCCGGCAGGCAGCCAAAGTACCAGTCCCGCAGATTCTTTACCAGCGGGCGCATTGACGACGCTGAATGGATTGTGGATACTCTCAGGAGAATCGGATGAGTGTTCTTTTGATTCGATCCTCATTTGTGATGAGCAGCAGGCCGTCATGAATAACGATCAAAAAGCAACCTGGAGCTGCGAAGGTGACGAACTATGTGTCACTATCAGTGATACAAATGAAACTTTCCGATATCAGGTGGAGAACGGAAGTGTACCAACGCTTAAACTTATGTCTTCATCAACTGATACGGAAATAGCGGTTCTCAGCTATTCCCGTGTTCCTGATGCGGACGATCTAAATACACTTGAAAACATACAGCCGGAATCTGAAGAGTATTCAAAACTGATAAAGTCTTTAAACGGAGAATGGCAGATAATAGGCAATACAAATAATACCGGTATTTCTTATTTTCTGCTGCAAGGCGATTATTTACTTGCTACAGAACACGGAACTGTTTCATATGAAAAGGATGGTGTTTGGACGACGCCCGAAGAGTACACAAGAAAGAGGGAAGGCACTTGGAGTGTGGACGGCAACAAACTTTCCTTTATATATTATGGAAACGATATAAGAGAATATCTCTTTTACATTAATGGCCAATATTTGATGGTATCTAATTATTTTATGAAGGATAATCCGGTTCTTGAATGGGACTATTTCTATAAGATTCCGGGAAGTGATGAGTTCCGTTCACATACAGACTATGCTCCCGCAGATTTTGACGAGTCAACTGCCACGATGGAGGAGGCCGCAAAGTACCTTGTTGGCACATGGACGCCGGAAGGCGAAAACGGCGTTCCCGGTACCCTTCCCGAATCATTGTGGCTTGGCTATAGTGAAAAGGAGGGATATGTCGTTAGCGTAACAGAACAAGGAGAAGATATTCGGGGGTCTTGGTTTGTTGATGAAGGAACGTTTGTTCTGTCCTTCAGTAGCTTATATAGTTATTATTATGATTATGATGTTAGCGATAATATTTTGACGCTGAGTCATTACGTTACAGATGGAACATTACAAAGTGCCACCTACATCCGTGACTAAATTTTAGTTTTCTAAGACGAATTGCCGTAAACTGGTGCCTGATTGTATATCTGATTATAATTAAAAATAAAATATAGGAGCGCACATAAATGATGAAGAAACGTATTGCCGGTATTATATTGCCGTTGTTACTATTGGTAACGGTTTTCCCGTTTATTACACAGAACGCAGCGGCGGCGCCTGCGCCTGCGCCATACGAGTCAGCTGCCCCGACATCATCCTCTGTCCTTGTCAATGATATGCCGGTCGCTTTCCAGGCCTACAATATAAATGATAATAACTATTTCAAACTCCGTGATCTCGCATATGTACTCAACGGAACAGCCAAGCAGTTTGCTGTTGGATATGATGATGCGACAAAAGCTATAACTTTGACCTCCGGACAGCCGTATACAGCTGTTGGAGGTGAGTTGACCGGTTCCGGTGGCACGAGTGCAGTCTATGCGTTGCCCTCTGAGTCAGCGGTTTATCTTGACGGTATCAAGATTAAACTGAAGGCCTACAACATAAACGGAAATAACTATTTCAAGCTTCGTGACGTCGGATAGGCTATAAGCTTCGGCGTCAATTGGGATGGCTATGTCAAAATAATCTGGATCGACACAACGACAGGATACAGTGCTGAGACCAATGAGACGAAAGACTACGGAGACATATTTTCCAGCCTTATCGGTCAAAATACCGATCTCGTCAAAGCATATTTCGGAGAACCGCTATCCGTTCAAACAGCATATAATGATAGTGAAATATTGGAATATAACGGTTTTTCAGTCTGGATAACAAACATGGCACAATATACGGATACTGGCGGCTTTCCTATTGAAGGTGTGACAAAAGGTGATGTTACGGACATACATTTGACAAGCGATAAGGTATTAACCTATGGCATTCACTTAAATTCTACCCGTGCTGAGGTTTTGGAGAACATGGGTACAGCCGATGGTAATTGGGATAGTGCTATTGAAGATTGGTGTTACGATTACTATAGAACGAATTTTGACGTTCACTTTGATCTTAGAATATTTTTTGAAAACAATCTTGTCACTAATGTATTTTTTGAAGTTCCCCAGATGGCGTAGTATTTCTGGAGTCTAGGTGTATTATCACTTTGAGATTACAGTCAGCCCTACATTTTACTACGACACAGTACGACACTAGACTGTATAATAATCGTAACGGACTGCAACTCTGATTTTCCCAAGCCTTGAAAAGTGTCAAAAATCGAGCTGGTATAAACAATTTGACTAGATGGCTTTACCCCATAACAAAAAATTTTTCATTATTCAATGATACCGGATGTAATAAACGACTAAAGCTTGTTATCACGGTTTTCACTACGCTAAAACAAGACGGAATACCATCATTATTATTCGAATCCCTCTCTCTCCGCCAACAGCTAAGGCTTGCAGTGTTTGTCTGCAAGCCTTTTGCTTTTTTATGCTGCAAGTGATTTTTCTGCTAAAAATCAGGAATGATTTTACACGGTCTGCTGCAGTCGCGTTGTTTATTTATAAGCATGCTTTGATTTTCTCCGTCAGCAGAGGCTGCAAAAATAAAAAATTGGCCGCATGCTTGACTTTGGTATGGTCCCAAGGTTTATAATAAACAGGCTTTTCAGGCTATCAGCGACCGGATGCTTTTGTCGGCGGCGGAAGACGGCGCGCGTCCGTATCCGGCGATACAAGATTAAAGCCCGTTTGAAAAAGCTGCTGTCGGTATTTTATACGGGTTTTATATTTGTCGATCAGAAAAGCCCTTCTTGCCGACGTCGCTTCCATATTATGTATGGTGCTTGCACACTGCATACATCTGACCAGTATGCGCACACTGCATACTGGAAAGGCTCATAAAAACTATACCGAATACCCATATAGTAAATAATTTATTTATGTGTATTTTACTAAAATAATCATATTATTAATACCTAATTGTTATTGTATTATATACACATTGTGGTATAATTATAGACTAAGGCTTTTGGGGCTTTCTAATTACTTTACAACATCTTTTATAAAGATGAAGAAAAATATACCTTATATATATATAACGAAGGAGGAACAGAATGAGTACATTTGGCTACTCAATGCCCAGCTATTTTCAGAATATGGCTACAATTGGCTCGCCCTTGGACGCGCCAAACGTAGATAACGAGGCTGAGCTGAAAAAAATCGAAGAAGAACTCCAAAAACAGATATCCGATGTGCTGGCCGCTGGAAAGAGCGACGAGGCAATCAACAAGACCGGACAGATGACGGCCATGCAGCGGCTTGAAATCCTGGTGGATAAGGGGACGTGGTTCCCGCTTAACAGCCTTTACAATCCAGCTGACAATGAAGACGGAAGCACCGGCGTCATAACCGGACTCGGCAAAATCCGTGATAAATGGGCTGTCATCATTGCCTCTGACAACAAAAAGCTTGCCGGGGCGTGGGTGGCCGGTCAGGCGCTGAAACTAACGAGAGCTACCGATATGGCCAAGCAGCTGAACATTCCCCTCGTTTATGTCCTCAACTGCAGCGGCGTTAAGCTCGACGAGCAGGAAAAGGTGTACGCGGGCCGTGTCACGGGCGGTACGCCGTTCTTCCGCCATGCCGATCTGATGCAGCTCGGCATCCCGATTATCGTCGGTATATACGGCACAAATCCCGCCGGCGGCGGATATCATGCTATCAGCCCGACTATCCTGTTGGCCCATGAAAAGGCGAACATGGCGGTCGGCGGCGCCGGCATCGTCGGCGGCATGAACCCGAAGGGCTATGTCGATAAAGAGACCGCACAGGCGCTCATCGACGCGACGAAAAACGCTAAAAAAGAAGATCCTCCCGGAGCGGTTTCGATCCATCACGGCGAGACAGGCTTCTTCCGTGAGGTCTATGCCCAGGAAGAGGGCGTTCTGGAAGCGATCAAAAAATATATGGACGCCATTCCCGCATATAACGAAAACTTCTACCGCGTGGACGAGCCTAAAGAACCACTGTACCCCTCGGACGACCTTTATACGCATATTCCGTTCAACCAGCGCCGCGCTTACGACGTGCGCAAGGTTTTGGGCTGCCTGTTCGACGGCAGCGAGTTCATGGAATTTAAAGCCGGCTACGGCCCGGAGATCGTTTGCGGTCTGGCCAAGGCCAACGGCCTGCTTTGCGGCGTCGTAACAAACTTCCAGGGCATGCTTCCCAATTATCCCGAGTACCGTGAAGGCAGCGTGGGCGTCGGCGGCAAGCTGTACCGGCAGGGTCTCATCAAAATGAGCGAATTTATCACGATGTGCGCCAGAGACCGTATCCCGGTTATCTGGATTCAGGACACGACGGGCATCGATGTCGGTGACCCCGCCGAGAAGGCCGAGCTTTTAGGTCTGGGACAGTCGCTGATATTCAGCATACAGAACGCAAAGATCCCGCAGATGGAGATCACCCTCAGGAAGGGTACCGCCGCTGCGCACTACGTCATCGGCGGCCCCCAGGGCAACGACACCAACGTCTTCTCGCTCGGCACCGCCACAACCGAAATCTACGTCATGCACGGCGAGACGGCCGCAGCGGCCCTCAGCGCCCGCCGGCTCGTTAAGGATCAGGATGCCGGAAAAGACATCCAGCCCACCATTGACAAGATGAATAAGGCTATTCAGGATTACTACGACAAGTCCCGCCCCGGCTACTGCGCAAAGGTCGGTTTTGTGGATGAGATCGTCAACATGGACGAGATCCGCAACTATATCTGTGCTTTTGTCGGAGCGTCCTATCAGAATCCAAAGGGTCTGTGCGCGTTCCATCAGATGCTGACGCCGCGCGTGATCCGCGATTGGGACACATGGAACGCATAATCAGAAATCTGTGAGGTGAAGAAATGTCAAGTGGTGTAAATATCACCGCAACCGATAAAAAACCGTTGCTTATAACCGATACGATTTTACGGGATGCGCACCAGTCTCAGGCCGCTACCCGCATGAGAACAGAGGACATGCTTCCCGCCTGCCCCATTCTCGACAGCATCGGATACTGGTCGCTGGAAATGTGGGGCGGCGCGACGTTCGACTCCTGCATGCGGTTTTTGGACGAAGATCCCTGGGAGCGGTTGCGGACGCTTAGAAAAGCGCTCCCCAATACAAAATTGCAAATGCTTCTGCGCGGGCAGAACATCCTGGGCTACAAGAATTATCCGGACGATATCCTAGACCGGTTTGTTAAGAAATCGATCGAAAACGGGATCGACGTTGTCAGGATTTTCGACGCGCTCAACGACACGAGGAACCTGGAAAAGGCAATGAAATGCGTCAAGGAGTACGGCGGGCTTTGTGAGCCCTCAATGTCCTATACGATCAGCCCGATCCACAACGAGCAATATTTCGTAGATCTGGCGTTAAAGCTGGAGGATATGGGCGCGGACGTCATCTGTATCAAGGACATGGCAAACCTTCTCTTGCCGATGGCCGCGTACAGCCTTATCGAGAAGCTTAAGGAACGCGTTAAGGTGCCGATTCATCTGCACACGCACAACACCACCGGCACCGGAGACATGGTCTATCTCATGGCGGCGCTCGCGGGCGTGGATATTGTTGACTGTGCGTTGTCTCCATTAGGAAACGGCACTGCGCAGCCGGCCACCGAGCCGCTCGTGGCCACACTCAAAGGGCATAACAGAGATACGAATCTCGATTTGGAAAAACTCAGCGAAGCCGCAACCCACTTCAGAGGCGTTGCCGAAAAGCTTTCCGCTGAAGGCTTAATAGATCCGAAGATACTGAGGGTCGATACGAATACACTGACGTATCAGGTCCCGGGCGGGATGCTGTCCAACCTCATTTCTCAGCTTAAAGAAGCCAAAGCGGAAGATAAGTACTACGAAGTGCTGGCAGAGACCGCCGTCGTCCGCAAGGACTTCGGATATCCGCCGCTCGTTACACCGACAAGTCAGATCGTCGGGACGCAGGCAGTCATGAACGTTCTGGCCGGCGAGCGGTACAAGATGGTCACAAAGGAATCCAAGGCGCTGTTGCGCGGGGAATACGGACAGTTGCCCGCTCCCGTGGATCCCGAGGTTCAGAAGAAGGTTATCGGCGACGACGAAGTCATAAAGTGCAGGCCCGCCGATCTTCTCAAGCCCAAGTTTGATGAGCTCAAGAAAGAAATCGGAGACCTTGCGCGCTCTGAAGAAGATATCCTCAGCTATGCGCTTTTCCCGCAGGTCGCCAAAGGATTCTTTGAGCGCCGTATTGAAAAAGAAAACGGTTTGAGCGATGAGATCATCGCCGTGATTACAGCCGCACTCCAGGAATTTGGAGGAGAGGGCTTCAACCCGCTCGTGCGCAGCGTACGAGCCATTCGTCAGGTCACCAGCGATATCCCGGCTGTAAATCCTCTGATTCGCAGCATATAAAATTATTTTAATAAATGGAGACAGACAAAAATATGAAAAACTATAAGATTACAATCAACGGTAAGACTTATGATGTCGGCGTTGAGGAAACAGGCGGCTCCGAGATAAAAGCTGTACAGGCGGAAGCGCCGAAAGCCGCTCCTGCGCCGAAACCCGCCCCTGCGCCCGCGCCGAAAAAAGCTGCCGCTCCGGCACCCAAAGCCGCGCCGGCGAAAGCCGCCGCGGGTGACGTTACGGCCCCTCTGGCCGGAACGGTCCTCTCCATAGCCGTGAAGGAAGGCGATCAGGTCAAAGCCGGACAGGTCCTTCTCATTTTTGAAGCCATGAAGATGGAAAATGAGATCGTGGCACCCGGCGCCGGCACCGTCAAAAAAATTCACGTGTCTGAGGGCGCGGGACTGGAAACCGGCACGGTCGTTGTTACCCTTGGCTGACGATTTAACGGGACAGTTTCTCTTATAAAACCTTTAAATGAAGCCGTGAGCAAAACCCAGTCTCACGGCTTTAAGGCGAGACAGGGGTATTGCAATGAAACGTTTTTGCTTCTGTCATGTTATTAGTTTGGATATCTGTATTTTAAAGGAGGAAATTATTAATGGATTTCGCATTTTCAGAAGAACAAGAAATGATAGCTGACCTGGCAAGGGATTTTGCACAGAAAGAAATCGCCCCGCATATCGATGAGGACGAAGAAAACCATCATTTTCGCAGAGAGATCCTTACGCAAATGGGTGAGCTCGGTCTTCTGGGCTTCAATATTCCCGAGGAATATGGCGGAAACGGCTTGGGCTGGATGGAAGCAGTCGCAGCGCTGTATGAGATCGCGAAGGTTCACACATCCTGGCGCTTGAGCATCAGTGGTAATGTCTGGGGTCCCGCGATGACGATCCTGCACCACGGCACCGAAGAGCAAAAGCAAAAGTATATCCCGCCCCTGTGCAGCGGCGAATATGCCGGCAGTTTCGCGATCACCGAAGCCAACTCCGGTTCCGACGTTTCCAGCATGAAAATGACGGCTAAGGATATGGGTGACCACTGGCTCTTGAACGGCAGCAAAATGTGGATCTCCGGCGGACACACCTGCGATGTCGGCCTTGTTTACGCCAAGACTGACCCGAGCGCAGGCGCCAAGGGCATCTCCTGCTTCATCGTCGACTACAATGAGACAACGGAAGGCGTTGAGAGGATCCCGATCCACAAGAAAGTCGGTATGTGGCCGGCTCCGACGTCCGAACTCGTTTTCGAAGATGCGAAGATTCCGAAGGAAAACCTTGTCGGCGAATTGAACAAAGGCTTTAAACTGTGTATGTGGCAGCTGAATAACACCCGTATGGGCTGCGCCACCGGCGCCGCCGCTTTGTCGGCCGCAGCACTTGAAGGTGCTGTGCAGTATGCAAATGAGCGTACGCAGTTCGGTCAGCCGATCGGAAAATTCCAGATGATTCAATCCCAGATAGCCGAAATGAAACTCGAAGACGAAGCTGCAAAATGGCTCTTATACAAAGCCGCATGGCTTAAAGAGAACAACATGCCGAGCCAGCAGGAAACATCCATGGCGAAGCTGTGTGCGTGCAACGCGGCCGTCCATGCCGCCAATCTGGCAATGAAGATCTATGGCTCCTATGGATATTCAGACGAATATCCCTGCGGCAGATGGCTCCGTGATTCCAAGCAGTTTGAGACGCTGGAAGGCACGTCAAATATCCACATGGGCATTGTCGCCGGCATTGAGCTTGGTTATCAGCCGAACAGATAAACAGAATTAAAACGAAGGGAATGTTGACCGATGAACGTCTCTTACGAAGTTAATGGGCATGTTGCGCTCTTAACTATCAACAGGCCCGAAGCGCTCAACGCGCTCAACACGAACGTTCTGCAAGATCTGGTGCAGGCAGTAAACAAGGCAGAAGCTGATGAAAACGCCTATGTACTCGTGTTTACGGGCGCGGGTAAAGCGTTTGTCGCCGGCGCGGACATCTCACAGATGAAAGATTTCAGCGCTGTGGAAGCCAAAGCCTTCGCGGAATACGCAAATGCTCTATTCAGTAAAATAACTTATATGTCCAAGCCCAGCATAGCCGCTATAAACGGCTATGCTCTGGGCGGAGGATGTGAATTGGCGTTGGCCTGCGATATCAGAATCGCGGGTACAAAAGCAAAATTCGGGCAGCCTGAAGTCGGGTTGGGGATCACGCCGGGCTTCGGCGGGACGCAGCGGCTTCCCCGGGTCATCGGTTCCTCAAAAGCCAAGGAAATGATTTTTACCGCTGAGATTATCGACGCGGAAGAAGCGTTTCGGATTGGACTCGTCAGCAAAGTCGTCGAGCAGGAAGATCTGATGAACACTGCGCTTGAAATGGCAAACAAGATTGCGGCCAACGGGCAGATTGCCGTCCGGCAGAGTAAAGATGCGATCAACAACGGCATGCAGTGTGATCTACTTACAGGGCTTAATTTTGAAGCGCAGGCTTTTTCCGTCTGCTTTTCAACCGAGGATCAAAAAGACGCGATGACTGCATTCTTGAATAAAAGTAAACTCACAGAGTTTAAAAACAAATAACTAATGTGCGGGAAATGACTGGTCGTGTGAATTTATTCACACGACCAAGAACATACCGGCTTAAGGCAGAAGCATCGGGAGCAAGCATAACAATTATTGCGCTTTAGCGCATGGGGGGATAATATGAACAAAATAAGTATTATCGGAGCCGGAACCATGGGAACTGATATCGCCCAGGTTTTTGCGCGCAAGGGGTTCGATGTGATCGTTCGTGACATTACGGATGAGATTATCGCCAGGTCCAGCGCTAAACTTGAAAAGACGGTTTCCCGCCTTGTTGAAAAAGGCAAACTTTCTGCGGAAGATAAGCAGAAAATGATGCAGCACATCACGTTCACGACGGATTTAGAGAAAACGGCTGATACGGATCTCGTCATAGAAGCGATCATCGAAGACGTTAAGATCAAAAAGGATGTATTTAAATCTCTGGACGCCCTGTGTAAGCCGGAAACAATTTTTGCCTCCAATACATCTTCCTTGTCAATCACTGAACTGTCGTCCGCTGTAGGCCGTCAGGACAGGTTCATCGGTATGCACTTTTTTAATCCCGTGCCGGTAATGAAGCTCGTAGAAGTCATCCGGGGAATATTTACATCCGACGAGACTTTTAAAGCAATATACGATCTCTCCGTCGCCGTTGGAAAAGATCCGGTTGAAGTCAAAGACGGTCCCGGTTTCATCGTCAATAAAATTCTTGTCCCGATGATCAATGAAGCGGTCGTCGTGCTGCAGGAAGGCATCGCTTCCGCCGAAGATATCGACAAAGCGATGCAGCTGGGAGCGAACCACCCGATGGGCCCGCTTGCCCTTTCCGATCTTATCGGTAACGACGTTGTTTTGCATATTATGAATATCCTGTACAATGAAACGGGCGACCCCAAGTACAGGCCGGCAGTACTGCTGAAGAACATGGTCCGGGGCGGTCTGCTCGGAAAGAAAACAGGAAAAGGGTTTTACGAGTACAAGTAATCAGCCTATCATGCGGGAGCGGTACGCAATACACACATTGGATACATATAACAACAGGCAAAAAATTTTGCAGGCCTTGTTCAATGGCATAAAAGTGTATTGATTTAAGCCCGAAATAAAAAGGCAAGGAGAGAGTGACTGTGAGCAAATTGACGACCGCCGAAGAAGCTATCAAGAAAGTAAAAGACGGAGACATCATTCTCGTAGGCGGCTTTTTACAGTCTGGAAGCCCGGAAACTTTAGTGACAGCCCTTTTGGAAAAAAGCACGGCAAAAGATTTGACAATCGTATCCAACGATACCGGAACGGCTGATACAAATACGATTAACATTATGAAGCAAGGGCGCGTTTCAAAGGTGCTCGCTTCTTACATCGGTGCTAATTCGGTGACGGGTCAGATGTATATCAACGATCCAAAGAGCGTGGAGCTGTATCCGCAGGGAACGCTGGCGGAAAAGGTCCGCTGCGGCGGGGCCGGTATTGCGGGCTTTTATACGCCGGTCGGCGTCGGGACGATCGTTGAAGAAGGAAAGGAAAAACGCGCGTTTAACGGACGTGAGTATCTTCTGGAGACGGCGGTATGGGGAAATATCGCATTAATAAAGGCTACGGTAGCCGATAAATTCGGCAACTGCTACATGCGCGAGTCTACAAAGAATTTTGGAGCGATCATGGCGCGGGATGCTGATTATGTTATTGCGGAAGCCCAGAAAATTGTCGAAGTCGGCGAGCTTGACCCGGAGCTTGTAACTGTACCCGGCATCTTTGTCGATGCACTCGTACAATCGGAGGATGTTTAAATGGATACGAAAAATTTTATTGCCAAGCGTGTAGCGCAGGAACTCAAAGACGGCGATGTTGTCAATCTTGGTATAGGGCTCCCTACACTTGTGGCAAACTACGTACCAGAAGACGTTCACATAACACTTCAGGCCGAGAACGGTATACTTGGGGCAGGACCTATGCCGGAACCCGGCAAGGAAGATCCGGACATCATTAACGCGGGCGGTTTTATAATCACGGTCTTGCCCGGCGCAAGCTTTTTTGACAGTGCGGCGTCGTTCGGCATTATCCGCGGCGGGCACGTCGATGTGACGGTCCTGGGCGCGCTCCAAGTGGACGAGAAGGGGAATCTTGCCAGCTGGATGGTTCCCGGCAAGCGCGTACCCGGCATGGGCGGCGCGATGGATCTCGTCGTAGGCGCCCGTAAAGTCATAATCGCTATGGAGCACACGATCAAGGGTAATCCCAAGATTATGAAAGAATGCTCATATCCGCTGACGGCTGTGGGTGTCGTCAAGATGATCATCACAGAGATGGGCGTGATGGACATCACTGAAGAAGGGATCGTACTCAGAGAGATTGCACCCGGCTGCACCGTCAAAGACGTACAGGCCGCGACAGATGCGAAGCTGATCATACCCGAGCACCTTGGCACAATGGACGAATGATACATTCTTAATAAGGCCCATTATTCATATACTTTTTAAAGTCCAATGCTGTTAATTGTTTTTATCAAAGCCGAAGACCGTGTATAAAAGCGGTACGAGCTGTAACGATAAAATATACTGAACATCACTCATTATCATAGGAGGGAAAGATATGTTTTTTAACGAAGACCACAATGATATACGCGACCTGGCAAGGGAATTCGCCCAAAAAGAGCTCGCGCCTATCGCTTCCGAGATCGACCAGAACGACGAAATGCCCCAGCACATCTACGATATGATGGCTGAAATGGGATTATTTGGCCTGAAGATTCCGGAAGAATATGGCGGCCTGGGCCTTGATACGCGCTCGTATGTGTGCGTTATGGAGGAAATCTGCAAGGTGAGCATTGCGGCCAGCCTCGTGATGTCTTCCTGCAACTCGCTGTCTACGGCCCCGATGCTGCTGGCCGGTACAGAGGAGCAAAAGCAGAAGTACATTCCTAAAATCTGCAGCGGTGAAGAGTTTATGGCCTTCGGCCTTACCGAACCCGGTGCGGGCAGTGACGCCGGCTCCATGACGACAAAAGCCGTCGAAGACGGCGACAGCTATATCATCAATGGACGCAAATGCTTTATCACCGGCGCTCCGTTTGCACAGAACACCGTTGTTTTTGCCAAGACAAACCCGGAAAAAGGCGCTAAAGGCATTACGAGCTTCATCGTTGATATGAGCCTGCCCGGCGTTTCCCTTGGCAAGAACGAGGAAAAAATGGGCCTGCACGGCGTTGCCACCAGCGATGTCGTTCTTGAGGATGTCCGTGTACCGAAGGAATGCATTCTTGGTGAGATTGACAGAGGCTTCATCACGGCGATGAAGACGCTGAACACCGGTCGTATCGGCGTTTCCTGTCAAGGTATCGGCGTAGCGCAGGGTGCGATGGATCTGGCGGTTCCGTATATGCTGGAACGCAAGCAGTTCGGCAAGCGGCTGGCGGATTTCCAGGGCCTGCGGTTTACGATCGCCGATATGGAGGCGAAGCTGAATGCGGCGCGTCTTCTCGTTTACAACGCGGCTTATCTCATGGATATGAAGCAGGATGTCACAAAGGAAGCTTCCATGGCGAAATATTACGCCACCGAGACAGCTCTGGAGGTCGTAAGCAACGCCCTACAGATGTTTGGCGGCTATGGCTATATCAAAGAATATCCCATCGAGCGTTTATACCGCGACGCACGCGTACTGACCATTTTTGAAGGCACATCCCAGGTCCAGCAAATGGTTATTGCCGGACAGGTATTAGGTAAATAAGCAAAGGAGAGAGAACGGATGAACATACTTGTATGCATCAAGCAGGTGCCGGATATTGAGCAAATCAAAATCGATTCGGCCAAAAACGTAATGATTATGGACGGCGTGCCGGACATAGTCAACCAATATGACACCTACGCGCTGGAGACGGCCGTCCGGATCAAGGACGCCGATCCGGAAACGAAGGTCGTTGTCGTGACAATGGGTACGGAAAAAACAAAGAGCGCGCTTAAGAGCTGTCTTTCTGTCGGCGCTAACAAGGCCTATATGATCTGTGACGAAGCGCTGGCCGATTCCGACACGTTAGCGACCAGCTACGTGCTGAGCGCTGCCGTTAAGGCCATTGAGGCGCGTGAGGGCGCATCGTTTGACATGATCATGTGCGGCAAGCAGGCCGCCGACGGCGACACAGGGCATGTTGGGCCACAGCTTGCGGAATACCTGGGCTATCCGCAGGTCACATCCGCTATGGAGATGACCGTGGAGGGCGGCAAGATCAAGGCCAACTGCCAATCGGATGACGGCGTCAATGTGATAGCGGCTGAGCTTCCGGTCGTTGTGACGATGTCCCAGACACCGTACGAGCCGCGCTATGCGTCGGTCAAGACGAAAATGGCTGCCAATCGCGCCGAGATCCCTGTTCTGACAGCGGCAGACCTTGAGCTCGATGCCGGTGCTGCCGGCGCTGGCGGATCACCAACAAAAATCATCAAGGAATATGTGCCTGAGCGGAAACAAGGCGGCATAAAGATCGAAGAAGAAACCGCTGAAGAATCCGTTGAAAAGCTGGTGGCGCTCCTCAGTGACGCCGGCGTCATTTAAGGGGGAGCGGAACATGAGCGATTACAAGAATATTTGGTCATTTATCGAAATGGAAAAAGGTCAGGCTAAGAAAGTCGGCCTTGAGCTGCTCGTAGGCGGCCGTCAGATGGCGGACGCGATGGGCGAAAAACTGGTTGCCGTCGTTATCGGAAGCGGTACGGACGATGCGGTCGCATCCGCCGTATCATACGGCGCTGATCAGGTCCTTGTAGTAGAAGGCGGCGACTTTGCCGATTATAATGCGGAAGCTTATACCTACGTGTTTGAGCAGCTTGTGGGTAAGTATAAACCCTCGACGATCCTCATGGGTTCGACCATCACCGGCCGCGCCCTGGCGCCGCGTGTGGCCGCCCGCCTGAAGACAGGCCTGACGGCAGACTGCGTAGCAGTCGAGATGGATGCTTCAACAGGCGTTGTCCAGTGGACACGTCCCGTATACGGCGGAAATGAACTTGCGCTTATCGAGTGCCCGGAAGCACGGCCCCAGATGGGAACGGTGCGTGCCAGCGTATTTAAATGCGGCGAACCCGATACGGCCCGTACAGCGGAAATCGTTAAGGAAGACATTGCATTGCCGGCCGGAACGATCCGCACAACAATCGCTGAAAAGATCACCGAAGTCGGTGAAGGCGTCAAGCTGGAAGACGCAGAGGTTGTCATTTCCGGCGGACGCGGCGTAGGCAGCGCCGAAAATTTCGCAATGCTTAAAGAGCTGGCGGACCTCTTCGGCGGCGCAGTCGGCGCTTCCCGTGCGGCTGTTGACGCAGGCTGGATAGCCCAGGTTACGCAGGTTGGTCAGACCGGTAAGACCGTCAGCCCGAAGCTGTATATCGCCTGTGGTATCTCCGGCGCGATTCAGCACTTGGCCGGCATGTCCGGCTCGGACGTTGTTGTTGCTATCAACCGGGATGCCGAAGCACCCATCTTTGAGGTGGCGGACTACGGTATCGTCGGCAATCTTAAGCAAGTTCTCCCGGCTTTGACTGAAGCTGTTAAGAAAATCAAGGCTTAGTGTTGGCAATAGAACGGGCTTCAACATCTGAATAGAATTGACAGCGCCGGGTTTTAACCCGGCGCTGTTTCTTTACGCATAAAGAAGTACAAGCATTAGTTATAGTGCACAAAATACGCTCGAAAAATAGAATATGTTTTTCTAAAACGGAGAAAAAATTAGATAACATCAGCAATGCGGCGCTAAACTATAAATAATGGACAAATACGGCTGAATATTACCTTTGAAGTTTGTTAAACGAAACAGTATACTGAAAACACGCTCCAGGGAATACTGAAGAAACGTAATTCGGATTGGAGAACCGCCACGTTTACGTGGAAAGCAAAAGAACAGTTGCGGCGGCACGAAAGTGAAGCGGATTGTGGATCAAATGGACGGACAAAGTTTCGGTGTCGGATAAGCAAGTTGGCGAAAGTCAAGGTGTTGGTTTGGCAGGGGAATGGCAGTTTGAAAGTGAGATTTAAAAGACTTTTGCCAAAGGGTTACCATGAAGAAATGTGTTTAAGAAGGTTCGCTGGAGCTATTATATATAGGCGGGGTTAAAAACCCCGCCTATATTTTTTGTGTTTATGTTATTTGTTCGATATATGGAATATTCCGACCCTTTTCATCAACGTCCAAACCGTAGCCCAGAAGCCTTGCCTTCGATATTTCGAAGCCGACATAGGGTATCGGCATATTGATAAGCTGTTCTTCCGGACAGTGCAGAAGCGTACAGATCTTAAGGCTGGCGGCGCCTCTGTTTTCAAAATTTTGCATGATATAGCCGGTTGTCAGCCCGGAACGGATGATGTCCTCAATTACGAGCACATGCTTGCCGGCGATATCGTATTCCAGATCTTTTGTGATTTGGACAATGCCTGTCCTTCCGGAGGCGTTCGGTAAAACGCCAATAGAAATGAAATCGATTTGCATAGGCAGGTCGATTGCCCTTGAAAGATCGCACAAGAAAAAAACTGAACCTTTCAAAACGCCCACAAGTATCAGCTCCTTGCCGGCATAATCATTTGTGATTTCCTTCCCGAGCGCGCAGACACGTTCTTTCAGGGTTTCTTCGCTGAAGACGATTTTCCTGGGGGCGTTATTTTCCATTTATAAGTCACCTTTGCTTAAGTTAAACCTTTCGATCAGGGAATAAAAGTCCTTTTTGTAAACGACTTTAATGTTTGTGCCGGGATAAAGCGCGCGTACTTTTTTAACTTTTTTATTTTTTGCCGTTACATATTTCTGATCCATTGTTGTAAGTTCAATATACGTATCAAATTTAACGAGATAGAAATCGGGTGTAAAGGCCATCGTGACGTTGCCTTCGGCGTCCCATTCGATCGGGAATGTTTTCGGCTCGTATTTCCACTCGATCTGATACATGTCCAGAAGCCGTGCGAATTCCTCCTCCGACTGATTTTTAAGCTCCGGGCGTTCAGAAAGATTGTTTAAAGCGTCCGAGTTTTTAATCTGCATACCCATTTGCTGTAGAAGCTCACGCTCCTGAAGCAAGGCTATTACTGCAGATACGCACGCGTCGACCGATAAAGAGGACGTATTGAGAATAAGGTGATATAAAGACGGATCGGTTAAATCGACACCAAATACCGTAGAAACAAATCTCCGGTGCTTTTTGTCCGCTCGGTCAAGTATCTTTTCAGCTTCTTCATCGGAAACGTGATACTGTTTTTTTGCCCGTGCGATCCGGACCTTTTTAGAGGCCATGATCCGAATGTGAAGCGCGTCTTCCCAGTCGGCAAAAATCAACTGAGAACCGAAGCCGGTTAAGACGGCAGAGTTATCCTTAAGGTATTCCTGCAGATTTTGCCTTAGGCTATCCAAAAACGTTCCGTTTTCGTCCCGGGGCTTTAAGTAGTACTTAGCGCTTTCAGAAAGCATATTCAAATCGTACGGATTCACGGCAATATCGGGAAAATGAGAGAATAAATCCTTCCTGGAGATGAACGCCCAATCAAGCCTGCGTGATAAGGCCGCTGCGATATCGTCACCAAAGCTGCACAGTTGTCTTGAAATGGTGATAACGGGCATGATTTATCCTCCTTTATAACGCCTGGTATCCTTTGCTTTCCATTATATCAAATCCGCCGTGTAATTGAAAACAAAATCATAAAGTCAGACGATTGCCGTTAATATTTATTGAGCGTATACAGGATGAACAGATAATAAACACGAAAAAAATCTGATTGCCGACGGCGTTGTTCTTTATGTCTGCGGGAAAACGGTTGTTGGCGTTCTTCGACGTATGTGTTATACTGCTTTTATCAGGTGTTAATTAAAAACACACTGCGGGCAAACCCGGTTGTGTGGAACTGGATGTGATATAAATGTTGGATATTACATTGCAGCAAATTGTGGCATTTCTGACAGTAGCAGAATATTTAAGCTTTACGGAAGCGGCAAAAGTTATGTATATATCGCAGCCTGCTTTGAGCAAAATCATCAGCAGGCTTGAAAGAGTAAGCAGACTGACGCTTTTTGTTCGGAAAAGCCACGGCGTAGAGCTTACAAAGGAAGGCGAATATCTTTACGGAGAACTGTACCCGCTGTACAGCAAAATACTCAAGGTATTTAAAGATGCGCAGCTTATGTCAACTCCACAAAAAAAGATCCTTCATATTGCCGGCCACACCAGTCATACAGCGCTGTTTTCAGGTGAAAAAAAAGGTGTATATGAACAAACGGTTGAGATGTATAAAAACAAATATCCTGAGGTAACAGTGGTTGAAGAGCTTTATGAGTTCAAAGAACTCAGAAGCGCGCTTATGACAGGACAGGCGGATCTTATATACACCATAAACTTTGTCGTGGAGCAGCTTAAAGACATATCGTACAAGAATCTTGAGAGGCATGATCTGTATATTATGATGTCAGGCAAACACCCGCTGGCGGCTTGTGATACGCTGCCGATGTCGGAACTGAACAACGAGATATTTTATTTCGTTTCGCCCAGCTTTACGGAGCATAATGAATATGAGCGGTGCATACAGATCGGGTTCACGCCGAAGCAGATACTTCATCTGCCTAATTTCCCGTCTGTCCTGCATGCCGTTAAGCAGGGGATGGGGATGGCGCTTATGGGGTATATCAAAGAGGAATCATTGTCAAAAGACTATAAATTTTTCCCGGTGCCGCCGCTGCCGGATCCGCCTTATACGGTTATAGCATGGCGGACGAACGATGTGTCGAAACAGGCGCTGGACTTTATCGATATGATGCCTTCCATCTGAGGCAAAGCAGGAGGCTTCAATGCGCGTGAGGCTATAAAAGCATATAAGAAAGACAGGGGAGACTAAAAGTCCGTCCCTGTCTTTTTAACTCAAATATGTGCAGGATTCAGCCTTAAGCCGTTTCTATGGAAGCGGCTTTTTGCAGTCCGAGTTTTTCTACCGCGTCATCGCGCATTTTGTATTTTAAGATCTTGCCTGCGGCGTTCATAGGGAACTCATCTACGAAATCGACGTAACTCGGTACCTTGTGTTTTGCCATATTAGCGTAGACATAATCTTTTACATCCTGCTCGGTCAGCGACTGTCCGTCTTTTAAAACAATGCAGGCCATAATCTCTTCTCCGTAAGCCACTGACGGTACGCCGATCACCTGGACATCCTTGATTTTTTCATGTGTGTATAAAAACTCTTCGATTTCTTTCGGATAGATATTTTCGCCGCCCCGGATGATCATATCCTTAAGCCGCCCCGTGATCCGGTAATTGCCCTCGGGTGTCCGACAGGCCAGATCGCCTGTGTGGAGCCAGCCGTCCTTATCGATGGCTTGCGAGGTTGCGCCCGGCATTTTGTAGTAACCTTTCATGATATTATAGCCGCGCGCCACAAATTCGCCCGTCACATCATCGGGAAGGTCCTCGCCGGTCTCGGGGTCGACTATTTTGCACTCAATCTGCGGGAGCGCGCTGCCGACGGTCGACACGCGCACGTCAAGCGGGTCGTCCGTTGAACTCATCGTGCATCCGGGCGACGCTTCTGTCTGTCCGTATACAATCGTGATTTCAGACATGTTCATTTTATCGACAACGTCCTGCATAACGGATATAGGACATGGCGAACCGGCCATGATACCTGTGCGCATATACGTGAAGTCGGCAGGATTGAAATCTTTGTGCTCCAGCATGGCGATGAACATCGTGGGAACGCCGTGGAAGCAGGTAATGCGTTCCTGTTTGATGCAGGTCAAAGCCGATTTTGGTGAAAAATACGGCAGAGGGGATATCGTAGCGCTGTGCGTGACAGCTGCCGTCATCGCAAGGACCATGCCGAAGCAGTGGAACATCGGCACATGGATCAGCATACGGTCGGCCGTAGACAGATCCATGCGGTCGCCAATGCATTTTCCGTTGTTGACGATGTTATAGTGCGTGAGCATGACGCCCTTCGGGAAGCCTGTCGTGCCTGAGGTGTACTGCATATTACATACGTCGTCCTGATGGACGAGGGATGCACGCCGTTTTACCTCTTCGGGCGGGACGCCCGCAGAAAGCGCTGTGGCTTCGTCCCATGTCAGGCAGCCTTTTTGCGCTGAAGTCACAGTTATGACATGGCGCAGAAACGGCAGGCGTTTGCAGTGAAGCGGTTTGTCCGACGGCGTATAACCGAGTTCCGGACAGAGCTCTTTGACAATAGAAACGTAATCGGAATCCCGGTATCCGTCGATCATGACGAGCGTATGGACATCCGCCTGCCGAAGAAGATACTCGGCCTCACGTATCTTATAAGCCGTATTGATCGTGACGAGCACGGCGCCGATTTTTACAGACGCCCAGAACGTGATGTACCATTGCGGAACATTGGTCGCCCAGATGGCGACTTTATCGCCGGCTTTGACGCCGAGCGCTATGAGGCTGCGGGCAAAAGTGTCCACATCCTCGCGAAATTCCGTATATGTACGCGTATAGTCGAGCGTCGTATACCTGAAAGCGTACTGATCCGGGAATTCCTCCGTAACACGGTCGAGCATCTGGGAAAAGGTCAAATCAATGAGTTCGTTTTTAGGCCATATAAATTTGCCGGTCTTGCGTTTGTTTTCATAATAATTGTCGCCGCGCTCGCGAATCTTGATAAACCGGCTCATAACGTTTACATAATGCGGCAGAACGATATCCGGGTCGTTGAGGGCGGCGTCGTCCAAAACGGATTCCAGGGAAATTGTGCCGCTGTAGTCTATCGAACGTAGCGCAGCGGCCATTTCTATCATTGGAACGCTTCCGTCGCCGATGAGGCACGGACGGAACGTTTCGCCCGCCGGTTCGGAATCGCTTACGCGGACGAATTTAACGTAGGCGCCGAGATTTTGTATCGTCGTATCCGCCGATTCCCGCGCATAGACGTATGGATTATGGATGTTCCACAGCGCAGCCAAATGGTCGCAGGCAAAGCGGTCCAAAAGGCGGCAAAGCTCCGACGTGTCAGAATAAAGGCCTTTCGTTTCAACGAGAAGCACAATGTCTTCCGATTCGGCCAGCGGCAGAAGCTCCGTAATCATAGAGACGGCGCGTTCCTCGTCCTCTTTATCCTCTATCAGCATATCCATACAAACGTATGGCGCATAAAGCGCGGAAGCTAAAAGGATACCGTCGGCTGCATTTTTCAAAGCAGTCTGTCTATCGGTGTCAGATAATGGCGTATCCACAGTTATACAGGGAACAATCAGTTTCCTGTCGCTGAGCCGACGTAAAAACTGATCCCGTTCAGCTGTTCTGGCGCTGTCAAGGAATTTCTGGGCGTCGACAGGCGAGAACTTGAGTTCCAGACCGCCAAGCCCCATAATGTCGGCCAGGTCGCAATGCTCGTTCCAGGATAAATCCGGCCAGGTGCCAGTGAAGTACGACAGTTTCATAGGCTCTGCTCCTCACTTATGATCTTGTTGACGGCGCTGAGATAGGCTCTTATACTGGCGCCGACGATATCGGTTGAGAGACCGCGGCCAGAAAAAAGTTTTCCGCCATGGCGCAGCTTGACGAGCGCGTCACCCATGGCCTCCCGCCCTTCCGTGACGGCCTGGATCTGGAATTCGTCCAGGTCGTAATGATGTTCGAGCATCTGCTCGATCGCGAGGAAAGCCGCGTCTATCGGACCGTCGCCGATAGAAATAGCCTGAAGCAGACGGCCCTCCTTAAGCACACGGACAAAGGCTGTAGCTGTGATGGCATTCCCGCTGTTAATGACGTAGTTATCCAGCTGATAAGTGGGATGCGCCTGTCCCGCCGCTTCGGCGACGAGCGCTTCGATATCGCGATCGTCCACTTTTTTTCTGCCGGCGATTTCTTTGAAAAGCCGAAAGATTTCATTTAGATCCTCGTTGTTGACGTCATATCCCAGCTGCCCGATACGTTTTGCCACAGCGTCGATATCGGAATCCGCGTTAAGCGCTGTTTTTGACGACAGCGCGCCGTCGGCCGCCGGAACGGACGCGGCCCGTCCGGAACGGCCGGTTCCCGTGATGGCATCGAGTTGCCGGCAAGTTCTGAAAAGCGCCGTTACGTTTGTAGCGAAATTGATCCCGAGCGCTTCTCCGCGTACTTTGAGAATGTTTAAAAACTGTTCAAGCGAAAGGTGGTCCATATTTCCGCTGAAAGACACCTTGAACTGCCCGATGCCGCAGGAGACCGCAGCCAAAGCCGATGCCGCAGCCAGACCAAGGTTGTCTCTTAAATGAAGCGACAGGGTGACGTCCTTAAGCGCGGGCGTTCTTTCCAGCGTCGCGTCGATGAAAGCGATGATTTCATCCGGCGTTTTTTCACCGGTGGAATCACACAGCGTTATCATTTTAGCCCCGCTTTGAATGGCCGTATCTATAACGGCTGATAAAAAGTCGGGTTCGCTGCGTGTGGCGTCCTCCGCAGTAAATTCTACGGACGGACAAAGAGAGGCGCAGTATGCGACGGTTTCTTTAACCTGGCTCAATACCGAATCGGCTTTCAGGCGGTAGACATATTCCATTTGGACGGTTGACGTCGGAACGATCAGATTGAGCCTGGGATGCTTTGCTTTAGAAAGGGCGGCAGACGCGCGTTCGATCCCGGCGCGGTCCAGGGAAACGGGAACGCAGATCGCGCAGTTATCCAGCATCGTCGAAAGCGTCCGGACAAGCACCGCGTCGGTCGGCGCTTCAGACACATAGCCGGTCTCAATCGCGTCGATTTTTAGTTTTTCAAGGAGTTTCGCCATTTCAATTTTCTGCTTGAAGCTGAGACCCGATGCGAAAAGCTCAGCGCTTTCACGCAGGGATATATCGACAATTTTTACTTCTTTCACGGGCATCTCCTCCTGTTGAAGTCAAGGACGCCGGACACGGCCGCCAATAGATAATGCGGATCCTGCGTCCGGCGCCTTATACTATTCAATGATCTGAATCCAGCCTTTTGGCGCCTCAATGCGGCCCATTTGAATACCGGTCAGCGTATCGTAGAGCTTCTTGGTCACCGGGCCCATCCCTTGGGCGCTGTTTGACATGACGATTTCGCTGCCGTGATCGACGATTTTGCCGACAGGTGATATAACGGCTGCCGTACCGCACAGACCGCACTCAACAAAATCTTTAACCTCGGTAAACGCGATTTCTCGCTCCTCCACCTCGAGTCCAAGATATTCTTTGGCGATATGAATCAGAGAAAGGCGCGTAATGGACGGCAGGATGCTGTCTGACTTTGGTGTTACGACCTTGTTGTCCTTCGTCACGAAAATAAAGTTCGCGCCGCCGGTCTCCTCGACCTTTGTATGCGTTGATGCGTCCAGATACATATTTTCGTCAAAACCGTTCTTATGCGCGGTCACGATCGCATGAAGGCTCATGGCATAGTTAAGTCCCGCTTTTATATTGCCTGTACCATTTGGAGCCGCGCGGTCGAAATCACTGACACAGAGCGTCAAAGAACGGACGCCGCCTTTAAAATAAGGGCCGACCGGCGTAGTGAATATTCTAAATTGATATTCTGTAGCCGGCGCAACGCCGATGACGGGGCCGCTTCCGAACATAAACGGACGTATATATAGCGTAGCGCCCGAACCGTACGGAGGGACATAGGAAGCGTTAGCTTTGATCGTCTGAATGGTTGCGTCTATAAATCTTTCTTTAGGGAACACCGGCATTTCAAGCCGTTTGGCGGTATTCTCCATACGCACAGCGTTCATATCAGGGCGAAATGCGGCGATACGTCCATCCGCCGTTGTATAGGCTTTGAGGCCTTCAAAACAAGATTGGCAATATTGAAGAACGCCGGCACATTCGCTTATTGTAATCGTGCCGTCACCGGTCATATACCCTTCGTCCCATGCGCCGTTTTTGAAATTAGACACGTAACTCTTATCTGTTTTATTATAGCTGAAATCAAGATTAGCCCAGTCCAGGTTTTTCTTTTCCAAAACGTACACTCCCTTTATATTAGTCAGCTCATATAAACGATCCGGGTTTAAGCGGGTCGCTTTCAGACTGGCCGGTCCGCTAACAAGACCTTTTTATTTATAGTAGGTAAAAGCCTTCAGGTTCAGGTCAATCAGCTTGGCTTTATTGCCTGTAAAAGTTTTTTTCATAACTTTTTCGATAGAAGATTCGGATACGACATTTGTTGAGCGCACGAGTGCGCCGAGCATGACCATATTGGCGATTTTTTCATTGCCCAGCTCCATAGCGATGTCGTTGACCGGAACTTCATGGACCGTGATGTCTTCCCGTTTTGCGGGTTGCGTGATGAACGAGGAGTTAATCAGAATAATGCCGCCCGGCTTTACCATGGGCTCGAATTTTATCAGTGACGGCAGGTTCATGACGACAATCGCGTCCGCTTCGTAAATAAGCGGACAGCTGACCGGCTTGTCCGAGACGACGACGGTACAGTTGGCGGTGCCGCCGCGCATTTCGGGGCCGTATGACGGGAAGAACGTAGATGACTTGTCTTCCAGCATAGCCGCATAAGTGACCATCTGACCCATGAGGAGGATACCCTGACCGCCGGAGCCGGCGAAAAACAATTTGTGTGTGCTCATTGTATTCCCTCCGGTTTTCTGTAAATTCCCAGGGGGAAATACGGAATCATGTTTTCCCCAAGCCATTTCATGGCCTCATACGGCGTGAGCCCCCAGTTGGTCGGGCAGGTTGAAAGGATCTCTACGAAGGCAAAGCCGAGTTTTTTCTCCTGAATTTCAAACGCGCGGCGGACGGCCTTTTTTGCCTGGCGGATATGTGCCGGGGTGTCAAGCGCGACACGTTCGACATATACGGCGCCGTCTACGGCCGAGAGCATCTCGCACATTTTGATAGGCAAGCCCGCCTGTTCCTTCGTGCGCCCGTCCTGCGACGTTGTCGAGCGCTGGCCAATAAGCGTCGTCGGCGCCATCTGGCCGCCGGTCATACCGTAAATGCAGTTGTTTATGAAAAATGTGCTTATTTTCTCGCCCCGAACCGCCGTATGGACGATTTCAGCCGTCCCGATGGACGCCAGGTCTCCGTCGCCCTGATAGGTAAACACAAAATTATCCGGATGTACGCGCTTGATGCCGGCGGCCACAGCCGGCGCGCGGCCGTGCGCGGATTCGCACATATCGATGTTCATGAATTTATGCGCCTGTACGCTGCAGCCGATGGGCGATACGCCTATGGTTTCGCCGAGCTTTCCCATTTCATCCAGCGTTTCCATGATGATCCGGTGCGCGACGCCGTGCGTACAGCCGGGACAATAGCTCGTGTCTACCGGCGTCATGCCTTTTGTATTGGTAAATAAAGCTTTCATTACGAACCCTCCTGTCCGGCGCCGAGCGTGTCGAGGTAGATTTCTTTCGCTTTTTCCGCAAGCTCGATCGAAGTCGGGACCATACCGCCCGTCCTGTGAACAAGCTTTACGGGATAGCGGCCGTTGACGCCCAGTTTGACGTCGTCAATCAACTGACCCATTGACAGCTCAGCAGATATGACGACTTTTGTCTTTTTGCTGAGTGTGTCAAACGCGGCATAAGGAAACGGCCACAGCGATATCGGACGGATCAGGCCGGCCTTGATATTTTGTTCGGCCAGCAGATCAATGGCCTCTTTTGCGATACGGGACACCGTCCCGAATGCGACGATAACGAGGTCGGCGTCATCGAGGCCGTCGCTCTCCCAGCGGCAGAGCTCTTTTTTGGCAATTTCGTATTTCCTGAAGAGTTTCTCTACGTGCCGTTCAAGGTCGTCCGGCTGCATACGCAGCGATTTGACGATATTCCTTTTGCTGTCGTCATTCCCGTACCCGACGATTGCCCAGGGTTTATTTGACGCGATGTCCGCTTCTTTGACAAAGGGACGCGGCTCAGGGAGCATAACAGGCTCCATCATCTGGCCCAGCATGCCGTCGGCCAAGATGGCGATCGGGTTCTGCCACGCATCCGCCATCGGTACGGCTTCATATATGAGATCGATGGCCTCCTGTATGCTGGAGGGCGCGAATGTCGGTATTTTATAGTCGCCGTTTCCGCCGCCGCGTGTCATCTGATAATAGTCGGCCTGCCCGGGCTGGATACCACCGATACCGGGGCCGCCGCGCGAGACGTTCAAAACAACGGCAGGGACTTCCGCCGAGCATAAAAAGCTCATGCCTTCCTGCATCAGGGAGATGCCCGGCGAGGAAGATGAGATAAAGACGTTTCCGCCGGCCGCACCGGCGCCGTAGGTCATATTGATAGCGCCCAGTTCGCTTTCGGCCTGCAGGAATGTTCCGCCGCGTTTCGGCAGCTCCCGGGAAATATATTCGGCAATCTCGCTTTGCGGCGTGATCGGATAACCAAAATAAAAACACGCACCGCCGCGGATCGCGGCTTCGGCAAACGCCTCGTTACCTTTCATAAGTACTTTATCCGTCATTGCGCTTCCTCCTCCCTGAATATCTCAATGGCGCCGTCGGGGCAGACAAGAGCACAGGATTGGCACCCAATGCATTCTTCCTGCCGGGAAACAGAGGCGCGCCTGTAACCTTTATTGTTGATGACGGCGCTCATGACAATAATCCCTTTGGGACAGAACGCACGGCACAGTTCACAGCCTTTGCATTTATCACTGTTGAACCGGACTTGGTATTTCGCCATATATTTACTCCTTTCGGTATATCTGTAATATTGCTTAACAGCCGTTATCCGACAGCTTGGATATTTTTATCCTTACCGGTCCAGCCATGTCGGCCGCATATAAAGGCCGAGCGGCATCAGGTAGTCGGAAACGCCGGTGATAGATTCTCTTGATATGAGCGGCGACGGATAACAGTCGCACCAAAGCTCCTTGCCGGTTTCGATGCATACATCCGTACACAGCGCATGTCCCTTGACAATGGTTTCCGGCGTTGTCTCCCGCAGCAGATGCGTATTGTTGACGATGCCCTCTATGTTCAGCCCGGTGACATCTTCTATAGCGGCTAAATGTTCAAGCGCGCCGGGGACGTCGCTTGTTTCAGGCCGGTTTGCGTTAAGGACGGCAACCGCCGCCGTCTGGTCCGGCGTGAAGTACTTTTTAAACTGGTTCAAAACGAGCGCACCGCTGTCGTTACCGCCCGCATCGATGATAACAAAGCAGGATTCATCTTCAAGCGGCGTTCGGATGTTTGAAGACAAGGCGGGCAGTTCGGCGGTTATTTCCGTTTTGTATATACTGCCGTAAACGTCAATGCCGGCCTTTTCGAGCAGGTCCCGGCGTTCCCTTGACCGAAAATACGGATTGGCGATATCCATATCGATCAACGCGGTTTTTGGATAAGACTTTTCGATCCTGTTGGCGGTCAGCAGGGCAAAGCTGACGGCGAATTCTGTTTTACCGCTCCCGTAATGGCCGGTGATAATCAGGATCCTTTTATCAAACGGATGTATGAAATTGGTCATATGAAAATTCACCTGCCGGACACCTTGTAAAAAGCGGTATTATTGTCGCGTTGCAAGGATAAAAACCAGTCGCTGTCGCATTTAAACGATTCAGCACGTACCAAATAGTATACGACGAACAAACCCTATTTGGCAAGCGCGATATTTACTAATTTAGCAAATCATCGCATTAACACACAAAAAAACAAAAAAAGAGCGAACCGCCGGGCGGTTCGCCAAAGAAAGGGTTGTGGGATAAAGATATGAGCTTATGTCCTAAATGTCCGCTTCAGCAGCATTTAAAGACCTGCGGCATCCTCATGCCATTGGATAAGCTGTACTGTGATCATACACTATTTTACAGGATGTGTAAATAGCGGAAACTGTCTTGTTTTAACTACTTTTGTCGAAGTGGATTTTCCAAAGGACGTTTTTATCAAAGCTACTCGTTGTTTCCGGCCTTCATGGAGAGGTACGCGTTTATAAAACCGTCCAGATCGCCGTCCATGACGGCGTTTATGTTGCCGTTTTCATAATTTGTCCGATGATCCTTGGCAAGCGTATATGGCATGAAGACATATGAACGGATCTGGCTGCCCCACTCGATCTTCATCTGTTCGCCCTTGATATCGCTGATTTTATCCAGATGCTCACGCTCCTTGATCTCAACGAGTTTTGAGCGGAGCATGCGCATGGCGACTTCTCGATTCTGATGCTGGCTGCGTTCCATCTGGCAGGCAACGATGATGCCGGTCGGGATATGTGTGATGCGTATGGCGCTTTCTGTTTTGTTGACATGCTGGCCGCCGGCGCCGGAGGAGCGGTAGGTATCCACCTTCAGGTCTTCGCTTTTAATCTCGACTTCGATATCGTCCGAGATAAGCGGCGTGACCTCAACGGCCGCAAACGACGTATGCCGCCGGCCGGATGCGTCAAACGGAGAGATGCGGACCAGGCGGTGGATGCCGCTTTCGCTTTTTAAATAACCGTAAGCGTTTTCGCCTTCGATCTCAATCGAAGCGGATTTAATGCCGGCCTCATCGCCGTCAAGATAATCTAAAATTTTGTATTTCATGCCATGGCGTTCCGCCCAGCGCGTATACATTCTGTAGAGCATTTCCGCCCAGTCCTGAGCCTCGGTCCCGCCCGCGCCCGCATGGAACGACAGTATTGCGTTACAGTTGTCGTATTCACCGGACAGGAGCGTAGCCAGCCGTGCGTTTTCAAGGTCCTGGGAAAAGGCTTTATATTCTTCTTCAAGCTCCGGCAGAAGGCTTTCGTCACTTTCCTCGATCGCCATCTGGCATAAAGCCATCAGATCGTCCCACTGGGACGAGAGCTTTTTGTAGCCGGCGACTTTGTTTTGAAGCTGCTTGATCTTCTGCAGAACTTTCTGGGAATTGTCCAGATCGTTCCAGAAGCCGTCCTGAGCGCTTTCATGCTCAAGACGTTTGATTTCGGTTTCGGCTTCATCCAGCTTCAGCGCCGCGCCCAGATCAATAAGTGTAGGGTTGAGCGCATTGATTTTTACTTTGTAATCGTCAAATTCAATCATGGAAGACCGCGCTTTCATTTGTAATTTATTATAATCAAACAAGCATACCGGGCCGTGGTTTCGGCGATTTGTATTATACAGAGAAATTGCGCCGCTGTAAAGCACGGGGCCAAAATGCATCCGTAAACACACACCGGCCCCGAGCTATATGTTTTTTATACCTCATAACAGAGTAAAAAGGATCGTTCGCTTGGAATCGTACCGGTATTGCCGAAAATAAGGTCGTCAATATCCGGTTTTGGTTCACAAAAAAGCCTGCTGATGAATGAAAACATACACATCACTCCTAAAATGCTGTTAACATCATCATATGCACGCAGACGTTGTTTTGTTCCGGATTTTTAAGAAGTCCTGAGTACGGCGACAAGCACCTCGGGATTATTTAAAAACCGGGGAATGCCCGTTCGGTTTCCGATTCCGCGGGATACGAGCATGTTTGTTTCGTTTTGGGAATAAACGCCGCTTGTGTAATCCGGGAACCAGTCCATTGACGGACCGATCAGTCCGGCCACGAACGGAAGCCGGATAACGCCACCGTGCGCGTGGCCGCAAAGCACCAGATCGACGCCCAGTGCGGAAAACCGGTCAAGAAAATTGTTGCGGTGTTCCAGCAGTACGATGAAAGGGTCGCCATCCCTGTTTCGTATTTCAGAAACGAGTTCTTCCGGCGTCTTCATATCCTTCGGGCCGTTCGGGTCGTCAACGCCCGCCAGCACGATCGATTCATCCCCGACCATAAGGCGTACGTAGTCGTTTCTCAAAACCGTGACCCCGTATATATCCAGCATATCAAACAGATCGCTTAAAGCGCCGGATGCCCATTCATGGTTGCCGGTCACATAGTATACCGGCGCGATACCGGGCAACTTTTCGATAAGCGGTTCAACGATGTCGATATCGTCCGCGCAGTCAATCAGGTCGCCGGTTATGACGATGATATTCGCCCGCGCTTTTTTAACGGCGTCAAGCAGTTTGGAATAGCCGTCGCCGAACTCGACTGCGTGGATATCGGTCAACTGAACGATCCTGTATCCGTTGAACGAGACGGGCAGGTTATCGTAGTAAAGCGTATAGTCGTCCGTCACAATGCGCGTATTGCTGTCATAAAACAGAAAAAGAAAAAGTAAAATAATCAAAAGAAGGATAATCAAGCCGGCAGGACGTCCCGTTTTAACTTTTTTCATTCAACCAACCATTCAGCCGCCTGTCGCCGATGCCCACGGGGCTTAAGATTCTTTGTCGCGCACATAGACATGCGTTATGTTTTTATCGGCGGTGTGCCGGAAATCGACTTCAAAGCGGTCTATCGATTTGATTAAAGAAGACAGTTTTTTGAAGCCGTAATTTCTTTGATCAAAATCCGGCCGTTTTTTTAGCAGGAGATTACCGAGATCGCCCATAAACACCCAGTCGTCGTCCCCGGACAAGTCGGATATCGAATCGGCGATAATCTGCACCACGTCCCGGGGGACTTTTAAGCTTCGGTTTTTGACTTGAACGGGATGTTTCGGCTTGTTTTTTTCAGGCGATTTATGATTGGTGTCGTCTTCTTCCTGTTTGATGTCCAGAGCGTTGGCGCGGATGACTTCAATGTAGGTAAATTTATCGCAGGCGGCGATAAACGGGCTCGGCGTTTTCATTTCACCGATGCCGATGACACGCTGCCCGGCTTCACGCAGCCGAATGGCCAGACGCGTAAAGTCGCTGTCGCTTGAAACGATGACAAAGCCGTCCGTTTTCTCTGTATAGAGGACATCCATCGCGTCTATGATCATGGCCGAGTCCGAGGAATTTTTACCGACTGTGTAGCTGTACTGCTGGATTGGGGTAATGGCGTTTTCCAGAAGTGACGCTTTCCAACCGGCAATAGACGGATTGGTCCAGTCGCCATAAATCCGCTTAATCGTGGGCGTGCCGTATATGGCGATTTCCTCCATGACATTTTTAATGCAGTTGCGCGGCACGTTTTCCGCATCGATCAAAACAGCCAAACGCAGATTATTCCGTTCCAATATGGCAGGACACCTTCTTTCTTACCGGGTCGTCGAGGTGACCACGGCGTTTTCAGAATGCAGGGCATTTTTTTATAAGTAACTATAACGCGTATACGGGAAGATTTGATTTCCATTACTATTTTGCAGATACCTTTTTGAATTATCCGCCAGATAATATTATAATGTAATTGAGATATTTATTCAATAAAAAAGAAGGGACAAGCTGATCGGCGCTTCCTGAGAGTTATCAACAAACCCACAGAATTATCCACGTTTTACCATTTGCTTGTGTCGGAAGCTGTCGAAAAGAGGAAGAAGACGCATTCTTACTCAGTTCAATGTGATTATAAGCGTTTTTATGACATAACGGCTGTTATATCGTTGATTTCAGATGGTATACTGGTATGGGTGTTTGATGATTTGCCGTTATCCTATCGTTGCTGCAACTACTCAGTTATAAAAAACCGCTAAACCTATGCGTTTTAAGTAACGCAATGCGTGAAACAGAGAACGATCAGCAACGCAACCCGAAAAAGAGGAGATCATTATGGAAAAGTGTTACCGCCGGCTGCCCATATCCGGTCTTTTAAACGCCAGAGACCTGGGCGGGTACCCTACAAACGACGGAAGGATCACGAAATTCAATACGCTTATCCGAAGCGAGGCGCCGCTGAAGCTAACGGATAAAGACCTTGAATTCTTAAGAGAATACGGGATCACAACGTCGATCGATTTCAGGGGCGACAGGGAAGTCGAGAGACAGCCGAGTTCTTTAAAGGATATTGAATGGCTCCGGTATTTAAGGAGCCCGACGTTCAACGAACAGGTGGCCTTCGGTTCAAGGAAAAAAGAACAGGGGCCTGCCGTTACGTCTTATGTGGACTGGGGCGAGAAGTATGTTGAAATGGCGGATGGCTGCAAAGACTGGGTCCGCCGTACGCTTGAGCTGATATCGGAAAGCACGGGGGGCGTTATAATCAACTGTACGACAGGCAAAGACAGGACCGGCATGATATCGGCGCTTCTATTAGGGCTCTGCGGCGTCTCAAATGACGACATTACGGCGGATTACTGTGTTTCCGAGGTATATCTCACGCCGGTATATGAAGACCTGATACGCATTTATTTGGAGCATTGGCCGGATGAGACCGTCCGTATCACCGATCCGTTCTTTAAGACAAGCCCGAAAAACATACAGCGTCTGCTTGGGTATTTTGAAAAAGAATACGGCGGCGTAACGGGCTATGTCACGGCCTGCGGCGTACGAGACGACAGCATCGGATCCATTCGGCGCAAACTGGTCGTCTAGTCTGTTATAAGTAAACGCCGGCCGGCACATTCATGTTGTTGAAGCCGGGCGATATGTGGTATACTGCAAAAAAGGCGGTATACCACACTTTTTGTTGGAGGTGCATCATGGATCAAAATGCGCCCTGGTTCAAGCACTACGGGAATATCCCCAGAAGTCTTGATTACCCGGATTGTTCAATGGCAGACCTTATTTTTAAAGCTGCCGAAGAATACCCCGATATCATTGCGTATGATTTTTTCGGAACAAAAGCAACGTACAAAGCGTTTGCCGAGAAAATCGAAGCGTGTGCCCGCGCGCTCTCTGCCGCCGGGATAAAAACGGACGAGCGCGTGACGATCTGCATGCCGAACACGCCGCAGGCGATCATCATGTTTTATGCCGTCAACAGGATCGGCGCCGTAGCGAATATGATTCATCCGCTGTCTGCCGAGGAAGAAATCGTTTTTTATATAAACAGCAGTCAAAGCGTGGCCGCTTTGACGCTCGACCAGTTTTATCCGAAATTTGAAGCTATAAAAGAGCGGATCAATCTCCGCATGCTTATCCTTGCCGGCATAGACGACGGCCTTGCCGGCATCAAAAAAATAGGGTATCGGCTGACAAAAGGACGGGGCATCAAACGGATGAAAACAAGCGGGCATATCGTCCGCTGGAAGGAACTGATCGCCAAGGGCTCCGGGACTTCAAAGGATTATGCCGTCAAACGGACAGGTGGGGACCTTGCAGCCATCCTGTACAGCGGCGGGACGTCTGGAAAGACAAAAGGGATCCTGCTCACAAACCTTAATTTCAATGCGCTGGCCATGCAGACAGCCGCCGCCGGCGACTGCATCGTCCCCGGACACGGTATGCTTGCCATCATGCCGGTGTTCCACGGCTTTGGACTTGGCGTCTGCATCCACACTGCGCTCATCCATGGCGGTACCGATATTCTGGTGCCACAGTTTTCGGTCTCATCTTATGCCGACCTCCTGAAAAAATACAGACCCCATTATATTGCCGGCGTACCGACCCTGTTTGAGGCGCTTCTGCGCATCAAAACACTAGAAAAACTGGATATGTCGCAGCTGGAAGGCGTTTTCAGCGGCGGAGACTCGCTGTCCATTGCGCTAAAACGCAAGGTCGACGAATTTTTAGAGGCGCACGGCGCGTCGGTGCAGATCCGTGAAGGATACGGCCTGACGGAATGCGTTACGGCCAGCTGCCTGACACCACCGGATTTTTATGTTGAGGGCAGCATCGGCATTCCGTTTCCCGATACATATTATAAAATCGTCAAGCCCGGAACACAGCAGACGGTCCCCTACGGGGAAGACGGCGAGATCTGCCTGACGGGGCCGACGCTGATGAAGGGATATGACAACAATCCGGAGGAAACGGCACAGGCGATGCAGACGCATGACGACAACCGTGTCTGGCTTCACACGGGCGATTTGGGTAAAATGGATGAAGAGGGTTTCGTCTACTTCCGTCAGAGGATCAAGCGCATGATCGTATCGTCCGGCTACAGCATTTATCCGTCTCAGATCGAAAGCGTGATTGAAGCGCATGAGAAGGTGCTGACAAGCTGCGTCATCGGGGTGCCGGATCCATATAAAATCCAAAAGATCAAAGCGTTTGTCGTACTTCGGGACCATGCGGAAGCCACCGGGGATATCAAAGCATCTATTATGGAGCACTGCAAAAAGCATATCGCCAAATACGCCATGCCGTATGAATTTGAGTACCGTGACACCCTTCCGAAAACGCTTGTTGGAAAAGTCGCCTATACGGTTCTGGAAAAAGAAGAGGCCGAAAAGAAACTGGCAAACGGATAGTAAAAATTTTAACGCGAGCGGGTATCTCCCGCTCGCGTTTTGTTTTTATATACTGTGTGCCCGTATCAGCCGCCCAGATACGCTTTTTTAATCTCGTCGCTGCATGAAAGCTCTTCGCCGGTACCCGTAAGCGTTATATTGCCTGTTTCCAGAACATACGCGCGGTCGGCTACATCAAGCGCCATGCCCGCGTTTTGCTCAACGAGCAGGATCGTCGTGCCGGCCTTGTTGAGTTCGGCGATGATTTCGAAGACCTGCTCGACCAGGATAGGCGCCAACCCCATCGACGGTTCGTCGAGCATCATCAGCTTCGGCTTGCTCATGAGCGCGCGGCCCATGGACAGCATTTGCTGTTCGCCGCCCGACAGCGTTCCGGCGATCTGTTTCCGGCGTTCTTTGAGCCTGGGGAATCGCGCAAATATGGAATCCAGATCGTCTGTCGAAACCGCTTTCTGCGTAAATGCGCCCATTTCGAGATTTTCCATCACGGTCATCTGGAGGAAGATCCTGCGCCCCTCCGGGACATGCGCCAGACCCGCCCGGACGATTTTATGGGCGTCCGTTTTTGTAATATCGCTGCCGTCAAAAAAGATGCTACCGGTTTTTGGACGCAGCAGGCCTGAGATCGTTTTTAAAACCGTTGACTTGCCGGCGCCGTTGGCGCCGATTAGCGCGACGACTTCTCCGGGATGGACCTCGAATGATATGCCTTTAATGGCGTGTATGGGACCATAAAAAACGTCTATATTATTAACATTCAGCATGCGTCAGCGCCTCTCTTTCCGAGATACGCCTCGATAACGTCCGGGTCGTTCTTGATTTCCTCTGGCGTCCCCTTTGCGATGATTTTACCGTAATTCAAGACGGCGATGCCTTCACAGATGCCCATGACGAGATTCATATCGTGCTCGATCAAAAGGATCGAAATCTCAAAGGTATCGCGGATCTTACGGATGTTTTCCATCAGCGAGCCGGTTTCGGACGGGTTCATGCCGGCCGCAGGCTCATCCAGCAGCAGCAGCGTGGGATTTGTGGCCAGCGCCCGGACGATCTCCAGCCGGCGCTGCGCGCCGTACGGCAGACTGCCGGCGTTATTTTCAGCCATATCCTGCATGTTGAAAATAGACAGTAGTTCAAACGCGCGATTTTTTGCGATTTTTTCTGCGCGCCAGTAGTGCCCCAGACGAAAGACCGCCTCCGCCAGATTGTAGCTCATTTCGTTATGCAGCCCGATAAGCACGTTTTCCATCACGGTTAGATTTTTGAACAGGCGGATATTCTGGAAAGTGCGTGCGATGCCGGCTTTATTTGCCTGCGCGGTATTCATATCTTTTGTGTCTTTGCCTTCCAGAAGCATCCGGCCGCGCGTGGGCTGGTAGACCTTAGTCAGGAGGTTGAAGACCGTCGTTTTGCCGGCGCCGTTGGGCCCGATAAGGCCTGCGATTTCCGTGCGCCCCAGCGTAAAATTGAAATCGTCAACAGCCGTCAGACCGCCGAAGTCGATGCCCAGTCCGATACATTCGATAGCCGGAGACTTGTCCTTGTCCCGGTCGGGGATCAGTGTTTCATGCACGTCGTGTATGGACATCAGCGGCCACCTCCGTTCATGCTGTCGTTTTTTGAGGCGGGTGTTCGGGAGGGCAATCTGTCCGCGGACCTGCCCAAAAGGCGCGAAAGCGAAAAGTCGTACGTACCCATGAGTCCGGTCGGCTTGAAGATCATGACGACGACCAGCAGCAGCGAATAGAAAACCATACGATATTCGGAGAATGCGCGTAAAAGCTCCGGCAGGGCTGTAAGGACGGTCGCTGAGATCACGGAGCCGATCATGGAGCCCATACCGCCCAGAACGACCATGACGAGTATTTCGATCGATTTCATAAAGTCAAAGTCGGACGGATTGAGGATGCCGAGGTATCCGGCATATAGAGAACCCGCGACGCCTGCGAAAAAAGCGGACATGACAAACGCCATGGTTTTATAGTAAGTCGTGCTGATGCCGCAGGATTCGGCAGCGATCTCGTTTTCCCGGATGGACAGGACAGCCCGCCCGTGACGGGATTTCATCATTGCGTGAATGGCAAAGCATACAATGCCGACACAGATAAATGTCCCGAGAAAAGTTGTGGTTTTTGGGATGTTTTTCAGGCTGGACGCGCCGTAGGTAAAATCAAAGCCGAGCACACTGTCTATGTTGGTCAGCACGACGCGGATAATCTCCCCGAACCCGAGCGTGATGATGGCCAGATAGTCGCCCCGAAGGCGCAGTGCCGGGATACCGATAATAAACCCGAAAATGCCCGCGACGATTCCGCCGATCAGAAGTCCGAGCGGCAATGAAACGATAAGCGGCATCGATGAAGCGGCTTTCATGAATATGGCCGACGCGTAGGCTCCGACGGCCATAAACCCGGCGTGTCCCAGCGGCAGCTGTCCAAGGTATCCCGCCGCCAGATTCAGAGATACGGCCAAAATGATATTGATGCCGATAAGCATTATGACCTTATTATAATAATTTGAAATGGTTTTCGTATTGATCAGGATAAAAACGACGGCGAGAAAGACGATGAATACGGCCGTATTTATAAGGTAGCGAACAGGCATGGGGATATTTTTTAGTTTTGTCTGCACAGCGATACCCCCTATACCTTTTCCGTCATCGGCCGCCCTAAAATACCGGTCGGTTTAACGAGCAGTACTATGATCAAAATAGCGAATACGACGCCGTCTTTCCAGACCGAAAGGCCGATGGCGGATACAAGCGCTTCTAAAAGCCCTATAGCGAAACCGCCGATCATTGCGCCTGGGATCGAGCCGATACCGCCTAAAACAGCCGCGACAAAAGCCTTGAGCCCCAGCATGGCGCCCATTGTAGGAGAGGCCTGCGGGTAGGCACAACTGTAAAGCACAGCGCCGATCCCGGCCAGACCGGAGCCGAGCGCGAACGTGAACGAAATGGTGCGGTTAACGCTGATACCCATGAGCTGCGCCGCGCCCATATCCTCGGAAACGGCGCGCATGGCCTTGCCCATTTTTGTTTTTTGTATAAGCAGCGATAAAAGCGCCATGGAAATGAGCGCGGCCACGATCGTGACGATTGCGACAAAGCTGATGTTGACGCCGTCGAGTTTAATGCTGGAGCCGCTGACGATGACGGGCATTGCTTTAGCGCCTGCGCCCATGATGAGCTGCGCGATGTTTTGCAGGAAAAACGAAATGCCGATGGCTGTTATCAACAAGGATAAACGCGGGGATTTGCGCAGCGGGGCATACGCGACTTTTTCGATTGTTACGCCTAAAATCGTGCAGCCGGCAATCGCTGCGACGACGCCGACGACGGGCGGCAAACCGAGAAGCGTCATCATGATCCACGCCACATAGGCGCCGACCATAATAATTTCGCCATGTGCGAAATTTAAGAGCATGATGATCCCGTATACCATACTGTAGCCTATCGCTATCAGGGCGTAGACGGAACCGGACTGCAGCCCGTTGAAGAGCTGACTGATTATGGTAGAAAAAGCAGACATCTTCTATCATTCTTTCAAAATAAGTATAACGGACATAAAACACTAAAAACAAAGGTATTATATCAGTTTATTCAATACTGTTACAATGGTATTATTACGCTTTTTGCGAATTGTTTTGGGCAATATGAAAAGGAAACCATGCCGGGGAGGGCAGAGCCTCCCCGATATGGTTTTTGTGCAGGTATTAGAACATCAGTGAGAAGTTTTCGCTGCCGCCTTCTATCTTGATGATGACGGCGTCCTTGATCGGGTTGTTGTATTCGTCAAATGCATACGTGCTGGTGATGCCGACGGAAGTCGTGTTCTTCATAGCATCGATGACGGCGTCTTTATAGTCGTCCGAGCCGGTATCCAGGCCTTTGTCCTCTGCAGCTGCGAGCGCGTCGAGCAGGACGACGGCCGCGTCATAACCGAGCGCTGCGAACATGTTGAGCGTGTCCGTGCCGAATTCTTCCGTATAGGTAGCTTCAAAATCCTTGATCTCGTCGGTCGAGCCGGCCGCGTATGCCGAGCAGTAGATGCTGCCTTCGAGGTCTTCGGCAGTCGCGTATTTGGAGATGCTGGCCCAGCCGTCGCCGCCCATGAATACGGAGTCGATGCCGATCTGGCGGGCCTGTGTGACGATGAGCGCGTTATCCTCGTAATAGTTCGGCAGGAATATGACGTCGGCGCCCTTTGAGTTGATATTCGTCAGCTGGCTCTTGAAGTCTTTATCGCCTGTGGAATAGCCTTCATCCGCTACGACCGTGATGCCAAGCGTTTCGCATTCCGCGATGAAAGCGTCTTTGAGGCCAACGGCGTAATCGTTACCGGTTTCAAAAACAACGGCCGCTGTTTTTGCCTGCAATAGCTCACCCGCGTACTGAGCCATTTTCTGTCCCTGGAACGGGTCGATGAAGCATGTGCGGAAAACGTTGCTGTAGACCTTGCCTTCGTTATAGGTGACTTCCGCCGCCGTTGCCGAAGCGGTGATGATGGGCATGTTGCTCGGGGCGTCCTGCACGACGGCAATCGTCGCGCCGGAGAGCACGGAGCCTAAAAGTGCGGTGATCCCGTCGTTGTCAACCATACGGCTGAATGCGTTGACGGCTTCCGTTGCGTCGCCCTTGTCGTCATAGACAATGGACTCGACTTGCTTGCCGTTGATGCCGCCGTCGGCATTGACCTTGTCGACATACAGCTGTGCGCCGTTTAAGACGGCAAGGCCGTACTGGGCATATTCGCCGGTGTGGCATCCGAGTATGCCGACTTTAATAGTGTCGGCTTCCTTTTTGCCGCAGCTTGCCAGCAAACCGACTGCCAGAATGACTACGAGTGCAATAGTGAGAATTTTTTTCATTTTTTTACCTCCAAATTTCATCATATACATAAGACAGGCATGCGATTTCAGGCATGTCTGGTCTTAGACCAAAATAAAGCTTTGACCCAAATAAATAGATTAACTTTTTAAAGTGTTAAAGAAAATATCTACTAAAAGAAAAAACCATGCAGGAGCACGGGTTGTTAACAATATTAAACACTAAGCCTTGCTTTGAAAATATCAACTAATTTTAACGCTGTCGCCCCAAAACGTCAACAGTATAACGTAATGTTTATTTTATGTTTGATACAAATTTGTCCGATTATGCATAAAAAACGGTGCGTCACAGCGCCGTCGCTTTTTCAAGATCGTCTTTCGTAAAGGTCATCAAATCGTTTCTCGTCGGGTTTTTAATGGCTGAGACCCTGTCGGAATGGACGGAAACGATGTTTTCAAAGAAATTTCGGACGTCGCGGGCGTTGCCGAAATTGTCGTCTCTGGACTCATAGAGCAGAAGGAAGTAATCTTCTGCAAATTCTATCGACGCGTCCGATAAAATGTATTCGTTTTTCTCGCACAGCATCTCGAAGATTTTTAAAAGCTCGCCGCTTGTATAGTCCTCGAAGAAAAAGTACCGGTTAAAACGTGATTCCAAACCGGGATTGGACGATACGAAGCCCCGCATCGGGTTTTCATAACCGGCGACGATAACGATGAAGTCGTCCCGGTGGTCTTCCATCGCCTTTAAAAGCGTTTCGACAGCTTCGTGCCCGAAATCGTTGGCGCCGTCGTTTGAAACCAGCGCGTATGCTTCGTCGATGAATAATATACCGCCAAGCGCGTTTTTGATGACGCCGCTTGTTTTAATCGCCGTCTGTCCGACATAACCGGCGACGAGGCCGGACCGGTCCACTTCGGTAAGATGGCCTTTTGACAAAACGCCTATAGCGGCGTAAAGCTCGGATAGAATGCGCGCCACCGTCGTCTTCCCGGTGCCCGGATTGCCCATGAAAACCATATGCAGCGAGATGGGCGGGACACGCAGGCCGTTTTCTTCCCGCAGCTTGCGCACCTTTACAAGGTTTATAAGACTTCTGACGCTCGATTTGATCTTTTCAAGCCCAACCAAAGAATCAAGCCGTTCCAGCAGCTGCGGCAGATCCGGCTTTTCCGGCGTGTTCTCAGCGGACGTTTTCGGGGCGTTTTTTTCCAAAGCTCCGCCGGTTTCCAGAAGCATCTGATTTGCCGCCTTTTCCGCTTCATCGATTGTGCCCAGAAGATCGGCAAAATCGGAAAGACTGTCAATATATGCTCCGGATGGTTTCAGATTGTAATCTGAAAAGTCTTTTTCATTCTTTTTTCCCAACGTTATCACCTCACCGGATCAGGCAGAAACTAAAAGGCATCGTTTTCATAAATTTAAATTTATATTACCATATTTTTTGTAAAAACAATAATACTATTTATAGTTTTGCCGGTATTCAGCATCAAAAAACTGCCGGTATGTTGACACATGCCGGTATTCGGGATAACATGTTATTTGTTACCAAACAAAGGGAGGGCACTAATGAAAATTTCAATTTTATACATCAGTTGTTCCGGGAACACTGAAAAAACAGCCGGGTACATCAAAGAAGGGCTGTGCCAGGCGGGAGACCTGGACGTCAGACTTTTCAAGCTAAACGGCGAAACACCGGTTGATACCGATTTTATTCAGGAGAGTGCCGCTGTTATTTTCGGCACGCCTACATATGCTGCGACGATGAGCTGGGAGCTTAAAAAATGGTTTGATACGGACAAAAGCGTCAAACTTGCGGGGAAACTGGGCGCTGCGTTTTCTACGGCGAGATATATCCATGGCGGCGGCGACATCGCGCTGAAAGATATTTTGCACCATCTGCTCTGCAAGGGGATGGTGACCTACTCGTCGGGCAATGCCTTCGGGCATCCCGTCATCCACTTCGGTCCGGTCGCAATAGAGGGAAAAATCGAAGAAAGCCGCGACCTGTTTGTGCAGTTCGGCAAACGCGTTGGGGAAAAGGCACTGGAGCTTTTCGGAAAGTAATCGCGTATAAAAAAGCGCCCCGGTTTTACCGGGGCGCTTTTTATGTACATTGTTACCGGCTGTGTATCAGACACATTAAATGTGTATCGCCGCCTGAAAACCGCCGTTGGTGGCCGTCGAGATGTTGCCGACAGCCAGCGCGTCGCCGACGATGAAGACTTCCGTTTCCGGCGCGCAGTGACGCAGGGAATCGGCTACGTCATGAAGCGGGACCATACCCAGAGACAGGAGGACGGTATCGCACGGATACTCGATAAGCGCGCCCGTAACCAGGTCTTTGCATATGACTTTGTCGTCACAGACCTCTTCCAGCCGGTTATTCAGAAGGAGCGGGATCTCCATCTCTTTCACGATGGACAGCATTTCGGCGCCGGCATGCTTGGAACTTTTCATGAGCGACATGGCGTGCGCCTCGGGATCGAGCATTTCGACGACGGTGACATCTTTGCCCATTTTCTTAAAGTCCATAGCCGCCTCCAGCCCGACGGCACCGCCGCCGATGATGACGAGCTTATCACCTGCAGGTGTTTTGCCCATCTCGGAGTCGGGCGCCCAATGGACATGGGGTTTATCGATGCCGGGGATTTTTGAGGGTACGAGCGGCTTTGAACCTACGGCGATGATGAGGGCGTCGTACGCTTCTTTATCGAGCGTTTCCTTTGTGGCTTCCGTGTTCAACAGAATATTTGCCGGATATTTTTGAGCCTCGCGGAGGAGCCATTTCAGGTAATCCTGGCAGTCGACCTTAAACGGCGGATATGCGGCAGGGACAACATTTCCGCCTAAATGATCCGTTTTTTCGTAAAGCGTCACGTCGTGGCCGCGCTCACACAGCGCCATTATGGCATACAGGCCGGCCGGACCGCCGCCTACAACGGCGACCTTTTTCTTAACGGGCGCTTTCGGGATAATGCCGTCCTTGATTTCTTTGAACACGCCGGGATAGGGGTTGACGGCGCAGTTTAACGGCCGCGGCGGGAAGAAGCGGGTGCACGCGTCGCAGCGCAGGCAGGGCCTGCGGTCTTCAGGACGGTTCTGCGCGTATTTCCTGGGCATTTCAGGGTCGGCCATGAGCGGGCGGCACATGGCCACGAAATCGGCCTCGCCTTTGGAGATGATTTCCTCGGCCATGTCGATGCTCGTGATGGAGCCGACGGTGGTTACGAGCAGATTCGGGAAGGCTTTTTTAACATCGCGGGCATAGTGGACGTTGAAGCCCCTGGGCATCAGGTAATTCTGGCACCAGTTGCGGTAGTATTTGAAGTCAAAGTCGCTGTGCAGGCCGGCGGATACGTGGAGGATGTCGATGTGATCCTGCAGGTAATCAATCATCTTCAGCGTTTCGTCGAAATGCATGCCCTCCGGAGCGATCTCATCGGCAGAGATGCGGAATTCTATGACAAAGTTTTCGCCGACCTTTTTGCGGATGGCATCGCAGACCTCGATGGCAAAGCGCGCCCGATTCTCTGTTGAGCCGCCGTATTCGTCATCCCGTTTGTTGTATAAGGGGCTCATGAACTGGCTGATCAGGTTGCCGTGCCCGCCGTGGATGAGGGCGATATCCATGCCCGCCTGCTGCATGCGGGAGCACGCCATAGCAAATTTGTCGACCGTCTCGGCGATCTTTTTGTGCGTCATCGCAATGGATGGTATCGGCGCGCGGCCGAGGCGCTTAGCCCGGGTTATCTCTGATGAGGTGATGATGGCCGACGCGCTGTATGGGGCATGTCCGACCGTTTCAAACGCCGTGTCTTTGCCGTTGTGGTTGACCTCGAACGATGCATGACAGTTGTACTGGGCGGCCATTTCGGCGTACCAGCTGAGCGTCAGGACACACTTGTCCGTGCCGAGGTCGATCTGGGTCTCTTCGTCGTGGCATTCATTCTTGTCAACAGTGGCGTTCCCCACATACAGGATCGACGTGCCGCCGCTGGCAAAGGGGCGCATCCAGTCTACAAAATCCCGTGTCATCGTGCCGTCCTGGCTGGCGACGTTGGGAGAAGGCGGGGCCAGAGTGATGCGGTTTTTAAAATCCACGCCGCGTATTCTGATTGGGGAGAAAACATGCGTATATTTGGAATTCATTTGATCTCTTCCTTTCAGATCTGATGGTTTATTGCTAACCATTATATCATTGCCGGGCAAAGATTTGCAATCTGTTAATTCGAATAAGAAATCAGAAAAGATAAGGCCGGATGGCGTAGAAACTTTGAATTTTGAGTAAAAATATGGTACGTTTGATAATGTGAAAAACAGGAGCGGACGTTATAATAAAAAGGGGGACAAATATGCCGCTTGAAATCATGCACGGGGACATTACGAAAATGCGGACCGATGCCGTCGTCAATGCTGCGAACAGCCGCCTGCAGAGGGGCGGCGGGGTTTGCGGCGCAATATTCAATGCATCCGGAGCCGACAGGCTTCAGAAGGCCTGCGATGAGATTGGATACTGCGCTGTCGGCGCGGCTGTAATAACCGGCGGGTTTGACCTGCCGGCCGAATATATCATCCATACCGTCGGCCCGGTCTGGCAGGGCGGCGGCTTTAATGAGGAAAACCTGCTTAAATCCTGTTATAAAAGCGCGCTTGCGCTGGCAGCGCAGCAGGGCTGCCGCAGCGTCAGTTTTCCGCTGATATCCTCCGGTATATTCGGCTATCCAAAAAAACAGGCGCTTGAGGCTGCGGTCGAGGCCGTCAACGCGTTTTTAACAGGAAATGATTTAACGGTATTTCTCGTTTTATATGAAGGCTGAAACGATGAAGCATTATACAAGGAATGAAAATGGAGGTTCGCGTTATGAAAATATTATTTGTAAACATCCCGACCGGAAAGGAAGACGGCGCGTTCGGAGGATTTGCGAAAAATGCTTATGTACCGCTGCTGAAAAGGAACCTTGAGCCGGTAAAACGAAAGGACACGGAAATCGTATACCGTTTTTGCGAATGGGGGATGGGACCCATCGAGATGGCCTTTTGCCGGTATATGGATCATCTTGCTTCCCGGATGGTTTTTTTCTCCGCTCAGCACGCGAAAGAAGAGGGCTTTGACGCCGTCGTCATCAACTGCTTCGGCGATCCCATGCTGAGGGAAGTCCGGCAGGCGCTTGATATCCCGGTTGTCGGCATCGGGGAGGCGACCATGCTCATGTCGTCTTTGATGGGGTATAAATTCGGGATCGTACATATTTCTCCGCTGAACATCCCGGAAACTATGGAGCATGTGCATGCATACGGATTGGCGGAACGCTGTGCGGGCATCCGGCCGATCGCCGACTGGGATACCGGGGAGGAAGCGGACCTCAACGATGCCCGACAGACGATCCGCGCTTTTTCGAAAACAGCCAGAGAGCTCATTGCCGACGGCGCGGACGTCATCATCCCCGGCTGCTCGCTTATGTCCCCGTCCATACGACTGGCGCCTGGTGCTGAAGACGATTATCCGAGCGGTATGACCGAAATAGACGGTGTACCTGTTGCAGATGTCCTCGGTCAAGCCATTAAGCTGGCGGAGTCGATGGCCGACATTAAAAAGTCGGGTGCGTCTTGGATCAGCCGAAAGCTGCTGTATGCGCAGCCGTCCGACGAAGTCAAGGAAATCGGGAAAATCGTAACGGAAAACAGCGGACTTCAGTTTTGGGACGTTCGTTAGTCCCGGCTGGCATAATTGATGATTGATTGTCCGGCCGAAGAATAAAGACGCGCCGAAACGCATTATACTGCGTTTTCGGCGCGTCCTTTTTTTTAATGTTAAGTAGTCAGTATGTGCTTGCTTCCGCAGCCCAGTCTATGCTGTCGCCCTTGCGTTCAAACACGACGAAATCTGACAAATCCGGGTATGTGCCGTCGCCCATGTCGGCATAGTAGCACATATAAAGACGTCCGTCATTGCCGTTATAGAAACGGTAGCCGACTCCGTCGTCGTCCATAAAGGTTACGCAATACTCGATATCCATGATCTCATACAGACGTGATTCGATGCCGGAGTCATCTTCGATGTATTTAATATTCCAGGTCAGATCTTCAAAAAACTCAAAATAATACATACAACCGTCGAAATCGCTCAGATAAAAAACGCCGTCTTCCCCGCTGATCTGATCCGGATTTGAGGCGATGCCCACGCTGGTCCATACGCCGCCCAGATCAATTGTTTTATAAATAGGTTCCGCCGACCAGACCGGCGCGTCAAACATCACAAGGGCATCCATAGCGCCCGTTTGGACATCCGGGGAAACCGAAAGCGGATTTCCCGTCCCGCTTGGACTTGGATCTGTCTCTATCGGTTCCGTATTGTCCGGCAGTTCGGTATCTTCTAAATCTCCCGCATCTTCCGGATCGCCGAAAAGTTCGTCAATGTCCTCGATCTCTCCGTCGTTATCATCCGGCAGTATAATATCCTCCGTGCCCCCGTTTCCCGAACCATCCTGGAGCGAAGACGGCAGGTTCGCTTCTATGACGTTGTTGCCGGAAGAGGAAAACGGTTTCAACAGCACGATAATCAAGACGGCGGCTATGACGACGCACAGACACGCCAAAGATATAATTATAATTTTTGTAGTATTGTTTTTTGGCGGCGGGTTGCCGCCGGTATAAGGCGCGGCCGGCACGGCATACTGCCCCGGCGGCGGATAATAAGCGCCGGGCTGATTTGACGGCTGAGAAACGGGCGGACTGTACGAACCGGCCTGTTCCGGACCATCCTGATTTTGCCTGGCGCCGCAGTTGTTGCAAAACAGCGCGTCATCTGACAGCTGGTACCCGCAATTTTTACAGAACATAACGCACCTCCAAATAAAATCGTCCGAACGCCGGCGCATAGCCGTGTCATTTATAAACAGAGACAGTAGTCTTTGCCTGTATTTCGGTTCGGTAAAATCATACTAGCATAACGCCGTTCGACAATCAAGCTGTTTGCCTTCGGACAGACCGATTGATTTAAGTTTCGGATGGTTTTCTGCTATTTGGATGAATATTGACAGAATTATTATTTGGTGTTAGCTTATATATGGTTTTTAGTACTTTTTGGGACTACGCCACCAAGTATGAAACAAGATAAATATCATGGAATGAATATGAATACTGCGTCTGACGGGGCGCTTCTTATTCATTTCGTGTTTTTGCGTCTGACGGGGCGCTTTAATTTGTTCCGTGATTTTTATAGAAAAATAACGGAGGAGAAAAATGAAGAAACAGCTATCATTATTTTTAGTGTTGATTCTGATGTTTACGTTTACCGCATGCGCGGCAAACAGCAACACCGCATCAGAGTCCCCGTCAACACAACCGGCTTCGGCCGAGCCGTCCGCCGAACCCTCGGCAGAACCGGCCGGCGAGCCGTCGGAAGAACCTTCGGTCGAAGTGTCCGAAGAGCCCGCAGAACCTGAATGGCCCAAAACAGTCACCGACGTGCTCGGGAACGAGCTGACGCTTGACGCCCCTGTTGCAAGTGTCGTCGGCACGCACAACCCGACCTTGAACCTTGCCGTCATTATGGGCGGCGGCGGAAAATACATAAAAGGCTTTGGCAACAAGGCAATGGCCGACGAGCTGTATGCGATCGTATTCCCCGAGCTGGCCAATGATGTGGAACAGATCGGGAAGGGCAAGAACGTCAATTATGAAACCGTTGTTGCGCTTGCTCCGGACCTGGCGATCCTTCCGGAACGTTTTGCGTTTTTGAAGGAAGAGTTTGAAGCGGTCGGTATCGATGCGCTCGTCGTGCTCTCTTCGGAAGAAGGCTTTGAGAGTCTTATGAATTCTCTGACGCTGATGGGCGAAGTTCTGGATGAGGAAGAAAGAGCGGCGGAGATTGTCTCCCTGATGCAGGGAATCATAGATGACGTTAAAGCGGTTACGGCCGACGTTGCCGAATCGGACAAACCCTCCGTGATGTTTTTAGGCAGCAGCTCAATGTTAAGCGTTGCCACGGATTCGCTCATACAGACGGAGATCATGGAAGCGGCGGGCGCAGTCAACGCCGTCACGGGCCTCGACGTATTTGGCGATTTTGCGGAAGTCAGCGCTGAAGAAATCGTCGGTTGGAATCCGGATATCATCTGGATCCCCCAATATGCAGATTATACGGTCGACGATGTACTCAACGAGGAAGCCTTCGGCACCCTCACGGCTGTACAGAACGGCGCTGTTTATATGATGCCGAGCGTGCTGGAACCCTGGGACTACCCGACAGCCAGCTGTGTACTCGGACTTGCCTGGGCCGCAGCCAACCTCTATCCCGACCTGTATTCATATGACGACATGATGGCCGACGTAGACAGCTTCTATACGCTTGTTTACGGACAGACCTTTACGGCCGAACAGCTTGGCGTCGGATAAACGAATCAGGTGGGGTCGGGAGAGCATAATTTGAATTCCAGAAAAAAATACCTCAGCATGATGCTGTTTCTATGCATCATGCTGGGGGTTACCACCCTTATCGCCATGTGCATCGGGCGGTATTCTATCAATCCTCTTGACGCCGTGAACGCAGTTGTCGGACGAATCACCGGAAACACTACGGACGAATCCATGGAAACGGTGCTTTTCGTTATCCGAATACCGCGCATACTGGCGTCAATCGTCATCGGGGCCGCGCTGTCTTTGGCCGGCGCCGTCTATCAAAGCGTACTTAAAAATCCGCTGGTCGCGCCGGATATCCTCGGCGTTTCAAACGGCGCCTGCGTCGGTGCTGCGCTTGCAATTTTAATGGGCGCTTCCATGGTATTTCAGCAGGTATTGGCGTTTGCTGTCGGCATGCTCGCGATATTGATTACAATCGCCATCCCCAGGGTATTAAAAAAGAACAGTAACCTGATGATCGTGCTGGCCGGCATTATTGTCAGTGCGTTTATGAGCTCCGTATTGGGGCTTTTAAAATTTGTGGCCGAGGAAGACACACAGCTTGCCTCGATCATTTACTGGCAAATGGGGACGCTGGCCAACGTAAAAATGAAAGCGCTTGTTTCCATAAGCCCCGTTTTATTCGCAAGCGGGCTAATAATGGTTTTGCTTGCCTGGCGCCTGAATATCATGTCCTTTGGCGACGCGGAGGCAAAAACGCTGGGACTGAACCTGAAAGTTTTACGTGTCGTTTGTGTTGTGGGCGCGAGCCTCTTGACTGCGGCGTCTGTCTGCCTGACCGGCAACATCAACTGGATTGGCCTGATTATCCCGCATTTGGGACGCCTGATTATGGGTTCGGACAATACGAAACTCATCCCGGTGACCATGCTGCTGGGCGCTGAATTTCTTCTGATTATGGATACGATTGCACGCGTATTGACATCGCTTGACATCCCGATATCCATTCTCACGGGGCTGGTTGGCGCGCCTTTATATGCCTGGCTGCTTTGGAAACAGAAAGCGAAGGTGCTTTAGCATGGATAAGGCTGTCCGTAATGCCGATATAAAGATTGACGTTTGTGATATTTCCTTTGCCTATCCCGGATGCCAAACGGTGTTTTCAAATATCCGTTTTTCGGTACGGCCCGGTCAAATCGTCTGTATACTTGGCCCCAACGGCGCCGGGAAAACAACGCTTTTAAACTGCCTTGCCAATCTTGCGCAGCCAAAAAGCGGACGAATCGTCCTGGGCGGACGTCCCATGGACGAAATGCAGCCGCGCGAAATCGCTCAGATAATCGGATATGTTCCGCAGCTGATCGAGCCGTCGTTTGCGTTTGCCGTAATCGATTACGTTGTGACCGGCTGCGCGCCGTATATGAACATATTTGAAAGACCCGGCAGGGAGCATTATGACGCGGCGTATAAGGCGTTGCGGAAAATGGGGATCGAACATCTGGCGGAACGCTCCTATATGCATATCAGCGGCGGCGAACGTCAGCAGGTTGCCATATCCCGCGCGCTTGCCCAGCGACCGTCGTTTATTTTGATGGATGAGCCGATCGCGCATTTGGACTGCGGCAATCAGGTCAATGTTCTCATGACGGTGCGGGAGATGGCCGACGAAGGATACGGGATACTCCTCACGACACACAACCCCGATCACGCGCTTTTGCTGGGCGGGCAAGCGGCGATAATAGACCGGAGCGGCTCAATGCGCTTCGGGCCGGGTGAGGAGATCCTGACACAGGATGCGCTTTCGCAGCTGTACGGTACGCAGCTGAACCTGTTTTATTCACAGGCGCTGTCCCGCACCGTATGCGCCGCCCCGAGACTTGACCGGTGAAAACGCGATAACCCAAAGTATGAATAACCAAGCGCCGCAGAATAAATTCTGCGGCGCTTGGCGCTGTGCGCAAACCGGCAAAGAATAATGTATACTGCGATGGCTTTATTTATATGCCTCAAACGTCTCGAACATGGCGTCCAGATTCTCGATTTTAGCGTTTTCCAGGCAGGCATTCATATCAAAGATATAGCCGCCGCCCGGCGCGCATGTGTCGATGAGGTACTTGCAGTAGTCGACGACCTGCTCTTTTTTGCCGTATTCCAAAAGCGCGGCGGGAAGATTGCCGGTGATACAAGCCGTGCCGCCCAGAATCCGTTTTGCTTCTTTCATGTCGACGTCCTCGAAATGATAAATGACTTTGCCCTTGGGGACGTCGGCCAGCTGCTCCAGCCGGGTGTTGTATTTGCCTTCCGTATAAATGAGCGGGGTCACGTCCATGTCGATGAGCGCCGTCATTATCTTTTTAAGCGGTTTCCAATACAACTTCTCATACTGACGCGGGTTCATGAAGCCGTCCATGCCCTTGTGCAGCGGGAAGAACACACGTTTGACCGGCAGCGGCACAACGCGGAAATATTGGAGCGCGGCGATCTGCTGATCGGCAAACATATCGCAGGCTGCTTCGATTTCGTCCTCGTACTCCAAAAGATCCATCATAATGCCGACGGTCCCCCGGAAGTAGTCGCCAAGGATATCGTACGGGGCTTCAGATATGCCCGTCATCAGCGGCGGCATGCCGAGAGCGGCCAGCTGATTGCTGTACTCCGAGCCGACTGCGGCGGCCTCGGCGTCGCTCCTGGCAATTTCCTCCAGCGTTTTATACATCTGGAGCATATCGGGCGAGCAAAGCGGCGCGAGAAACGACGTGCTCAATACGACGGTCGGCGTCAGGCCGACGCCGGCAAAGCCGGGCAGGTTGCTGTAGGCACGCGGTATGTATTTACGGAGCATAAAGCCGGTATAATCGCCGAGCAGCTCGGGATATTCTTCCGGAAGCATATACTCGTGTTCGATGACCTGATGGGAACTGTAAATCGATACGATCGACCCGGGACGTCCGGGCCAGTCGATCATGCTTGAGCCGGCCATTTCGTTGGAGCGGCCGCTTGTAAAGCCTGAAAAGCTGTGCGCGTCACAGAGCGGGTGCTCTTCATAAAATTTTACGGCCGCTTTGCCAGCGCGGTGATAGTCATAGTAAATGTCCCGGTAGCTGGAACCGCCCAGGCGCTGGAGTACAGACGCAAAAAAAGGCGCGAAGGGGATTTTGTCCGTTTCCTTGAGAGCGACCGCGTCATTGAGCCGCTGCGCGCGTTCGTCAAACAGTGTTTCCGGGGATTTAGTTGTGTTTTCCATAGTTGCCTCCCATTTATAAACATTGTAGGAATATAGTCCTGACGTCTTTATGCAACATCATTGGCCTTTTCTTAAGTATGACCATTATATTTGACAATGCAATTATTCGTAAATTATACAATGACATTGATTCTTTAGGCATTATCATATACAATGTGTATTATACAAATGGGAGGCGCTGCATATGACGCTTTGTCTGGGGATCGTGGAGGACGGACTCGAATACCCCGTTCTGTATAAAAACTATTTGGGTGCAGACAACCCGTTTATACTTGAACGCTGCGAGATCTATAATGGCGGGCCCGTCCTGAACACCGGCGTTTTATACATTGCCCGGGCGGATATGCTGCCGGATGAGATATCAGCACAGGACGGTTCGGCTTTGATATCGATCGGCATGCCGGGCGAGGCTTATACAAAATTGCCGCTTCGGCTTTTGGCGCTCGCCGGGGACACGAGCCTGACCGAGCTGTCCAATGTGGTAAACCGCATCTTCTTTGAATACAACACACTGGAACAGAAGCTTCAGGACTGCATCAACAAAGGGCGCAGCATACAGCATATGGTCGATCTCATGGCGCCGTATCTGAACGGCAATGAAATGATCGTTTGTACCGATGATTACAGGCTAATCGGTAAAACAAACGAAACCGTGCATATGAATGAGATTTCCGGCATGAACCAGCCGGGAAGCGACGGCATTCTTGCGCCGGAAACAGTAACGTTTTTTAAAAACGACATTATTTTCAATCAGGTTAAAAACTTGACGGAGCCGTTTATATATGAACGCAGTATTTTCATCTGCCGCGCGATGTGCATGAATGTGTTTCGCCATGGGGAATATGCCTGCCGGATCGTGCTGGCTGAGGATGTCAACACGTTTCGGGGGTATGAGGAAGGACTTGTGCGGTTTTTTGCGGCCTTTGTTCAGCTGATTTACGACCTGTCGGCGGAAAAGAGCGATATACTGTCCCGCGACCATATGGCCGACATGTTTGTTGACATTATTAACGGAGAATCCGTCGTGTCCCGTCGGATTGAAAGCAGGCTGGCCCAGCGCGGCTGGCGTCTGGAAGGCCCGTTTTTGTGCCTGAGGATCCTGCCGAGCCAACGCGATTACTACACGCGTACGATCCCCTACTATTGCCAGATATTCAACCGCGATTTCAAAGGCAGCTGCTTTTTTGAGTATGAGGGCATCATTGTCGGCGTCGCGGACCTCAGTTTCTATGGCGCATCTTCGCAGGAATTCACAGAAGCTTATCTGGAAACGTTCAGGGATGGTGATTTCCGGGTGGGCTTCAGCAATGTTTTTACAGACATCACGGATTTAAACAGCAGCTACCTGCAGGCCGAAATTGCCCTGAAAACCGGGCAAAGGAAGTTCCCGTTAAGATGGTTTTTTAAGTTTTCAGACATGTGCCTGCACTATATGGAGTCGAAGCTGACCGAGGAGCTTGACGGCCGCTTCCTATGCGCGCCGGAAATCCTTGCCCTGCATCAATACGATAAGGCCAACAGCAGCAATTACCTGCATACGCTCAATGTTTACCTGAGAAATCAGATGAATGCGGTAAAGACAGCCAAAGAGCTATATATCCACAGAGCCACAATGGTTTACCGGCTGGACAGGATCCGGGAATTGACGGGCATTGACTTTAAAGACCCTGAAAAAATCCTGCACCTTACCATATCCACGAATCTGCTGGTAGAAGATTTGTTTACCGATATGTCGGTATAGTGTGATAAGACGGCTTTTCGGCCGTAAAAAGATTGTGCCGGCAGTCGGAAAAACATGGGATACACTGCGATTATAATGGAGGCGTTATTGTGAAAACAGTTATACTGGACGGGACAAACACCAGTCTGCAGATAACAGAAACGCTGTGTGCGTATCTGAAAGATGAACAGCATGCTTATTTCAGGCTGAAAGACTTGAAAATCCTCCCGTGCAGATGTTGCGGCTCCTGTGAGCATAAGACGCCGGGGGAATGCGTAATAAAAGACGACATGCCTGATATCCTGAAAAATATTGCAGATTGTGACACGATGGTTTTTCTTACGCCAATCAGATATGGCGGATATGGGTCCGAACTTAAGAAGGCCGTTGACAGGCTGATGGTATTGGGGCTCCCGCTCTATATGGTCAAAGGCGGGCATCTGCTCCATCCGATGCGCTACGATGAAAAATCTCTTATTGTTATTGGGCTTGCGGAAAAGGACTTGCTGGAACAGGAAGAAAGCTTCCGTTTGTTGAGCGCCAACAATGCCCTCAACTTCGGGAGCCGTCATCAGACTGTGATTTTAAGTCCGGCGGATGATGTCGGTAAAATCCGGAATGCGATCGGCCGCGCGTTTGAGGAGGCGAGAAAGTCATGAGCCAGAAGCTCCTTATTATTAACGGGAGTCCCCGAAAGAATAAAACCTCGTATAGCTTCGGGAGGACTTTGAAAATCCTTGCGGAAGAAGTGGGGAATACGGCTGAGCTTCTGCATATTATCGATTATTTTGACCGGCGGAACGAAATGGACGCCGCTGCGGAAAAAATCGCTCAAAGCGATATCGTCGTGCTGGTTGCGCCGCTATATGTCGATACGTTGCCATACCCGGATATCTGGTTTTTGGAAAATCTTCAGCAATACTCCGACCGGCATTTTGCCGGGAAACGATTCTTTGCAGTCGCTCAGTGCGGTTTTCCTGATGTTACGCGCTGCGCGCCCCTATTAAATATGTGCCGACTGTTTTCACAGGAAACGGGAATGCGTTGGTGCGGAGGGCTGGGGTACGGCGGCGGCGCGATGCTGAACGGCGCGCTTCTTGAAAACCTTGGTAAGCGCGGAGAAAAGATAACCAAAGGATTTGCAATGGCGCTGGACGCTGTTTTAAAAGGCGAACCGATACCGCCGGAAGCACAGCTGCTGCTGACCATTCGTATACCGGCTGTTTTATTGAGGCCGTTGGCTGCGGTCTTGAACCATATGTCCAAAAAAGCCGCGCACAAATGCAAAACCGACATATACCGCAAGGCATATTTAAACGGGCGGCCGGAAAATCATTAGTACAGTACGATTGTTCATGACAAAAGCCCCGAAATCAAAAGATTTCGGGGCTTTATTGCTGTTTAGAGCTGGCCGGCGCCATGATCTCAGCTTGATACAGTTTATATCAAAATTCCTGCCGCCCTTGTTCGGCGTCGTAGTATTCCCGGCTGTAGGCGTAAAGCTCCGTGACGGCGGACCAGACGGTTTTCGGATCGCTGCCGAAGATATTCGCGGTAAATCCACCGCCCCGTCCATATAACTCGACCGTTTGACGTACCAGATGTGCGGCCTCGTCCTGCGTATATTCGACGCCCGGCAGCATATCTTCTATGCCGGTATTGAAGCCGATCTGACTGCCGTATTTGATTTTCATGGCCGGAATATCAACAGCGCGCCGCTGGATCTGCAGCAGCTCGGCGCCCATGTCGATCATATACGGGATGAACCGCGTGATATTGCCGCAGGAGTGCAGCATGAAGTTGATGTCCTTCGACCTGATATGGCTGATAATGCATTTGGTCGGCTCAAATACCAGGTCTTCCATCATTTTAGGGGAGAAAAAGGTATCTTTCTCCGTTCCCCAGTCGTCGTGGATCGTCATGAGGTTAACCGGGTACAGATTGCAAAGCAGATCGATCAGCTCGATCATATGGTCTGCCAGGCGGTCAAAAAAAGCCCGTACGGCCTCCGGCTCGAGCGACAGGGCGAACATGCCCTCCGTATACCCGCCCAAAACCGCGATAAGCCGCTGGATTAAACCGTTGTGCAGGTCGATGTGCAACACCTTTGACGGGTCGTAATCGTTTTTTATAAATGTATCGGCTTTCGTCTGCCAGTCCCAGTCGTCTAAAACGGGGAACTTAAGGACCTTCTCCCAGTCCGTTATGTCCTCGAGCAGGTGGGTGTTTGGCTGGTTTGTCGCGCCGCCTGCGCTTACGCACCACCGGAGCGGGACGCCGAACCAGTCGGTAAAGTTATAATCTTCCGTCGCTTTACGGTGAAAATCCGCCCCGATCTGTTCGCCAATGGCCAAATCCTGAAACATCAGGTTCTGAAAATCTGTCGTGGTGTTGGGGGCCCAAAGCGGGTTGCTTCTCGACACGGAACGGCGAAAATTTTCCAGCGGCGTGATGGGGCAGTCGAATTTCGGGAGTTCAACCTCACTGTCGGAAAAGAGCATCACAGCCTTTTGGGTCTTGACACCGGGCTGCAGATAGGACGGTCTCGGATATTTCATGGTTAGGCTCCTTATTGACATGATATAAGGCGGCTTGGCCGCTCATTTAATACGTTGTATAATTATAATAACATAGGCCGGGCCGCTGCTGTCATGAAAAAAACACGTTCTGATATAGATGAAGCGTCATAGAAAAGAGCGGATATTCAGTGTTTAAAAAAATTTGAAAAACACTTGACAAACAAACGATTGTTTGTTATTGTTGGTTTAACAATAAACAAGGTGATTTCAATGACGACAAAAAACCTATTACTGCAAAGAGCAACAGAATTGTTTGCAACGGAAGGATACAATGGCGTTTCGGTCCGAACGATCGCAAAGGCTGCAGGAATTACGGAAGGATCGATCTACAATCATTTTTCTTCAAAGAAAGATATACTGGATGAAATCCTCGATAATCATGTCAGGGAGTTGGAAAAAGGAATGCCGACAGGGCAAATGCTGATTGATGCGTACGACCGTCCCGATTGGAAGCCCGCGTGGGCGCACCGGATACGGATACTGGAAGCCCAAACCATAAACGATATGAATCTGGATATAATCCGTGTTTTAACGACCGAGCAGTACCGAAACGAAAAAGCAGGCAATATCATCCTGAAATACTATCTGGACCAACCGGTACAAATCACATATGAATTATTTAAATATTTGAGTAACCGGGGAGACGCGCTGCCGGAGGAACCGATAATACTGGCGAGGATGTACCAGTATCCGCTGTTTGGTTTGACACAGGAATACACCATACAGATGAGCCTGGGGAATGATACGGCGCCTGTCATCGAAAAGATGAAAGATCATCTTAAATATTTCTGGATTAAAATTATGAATAAGCCGTTTGATTTCTAGAAAAAAATCAAACGGCAGAAACAAGATTTTTTTAACGCGAGACAAACAAACGAACGTTTATATTTGGAGGCAGCTATGAAAGGGATTATTATTTATGCGTCCTGTTATGGAAGCACCGAACAATATGCGGCTTGGATCAGTGAAAGGCTCCCGTTTAAGAAGGTAAATTATAAGGATGTTACAGATGATGAGCTGCTTGAATCCGATATCGTCGTTATCGGTTCGTGGGTTCTGGCGAATAAACTGTTTCTGGCAAAATGGCTCGGCGTAAAAACGGAGCTTCTCAGGAATAAAAAACTGTTCTTTTATTCGGTATCCGGGGCTAAGCCCGGCGACGCCACACTGGAGCGCGTTTTTGAAGACAGTATGGATCCCGCCCTGATGGGCTGCACGAAAACGTACCAGTTTGGCGGAAAACGTGAAGTTAAAGGCATGTCCGGTTTTCATAAGTTTATGCTGTGGATCGCCTCAACATTCGTCGAAAAAGACCCTGAGAAAAAAGAAGAAATGAAAAAATACGTCAACAATGTTTTAGTTGAATATATTGAGCCGTTGATTGACGATATAAACAACAACAAGGATTATTGAGGAGGTTTATCATGAAATTTTACAGTTTTCTGCCCGGTGTTATTATTGTCGGTGTGCTCACTGTTCTGCTGGCGCTAAATTACTATTTTCAATTGGGGATCCCGCTCATCCGTAATATCAAACAACCCGTTTTGTTCCTGCTCATTTTCGGATTCCTGCTGTGCGCGTTCGGAACGACCGGACACGGTATGTTTCATCTGTTCAAGACCGGATTCAACCTCTATACGATCATACTTATATTAACGGGACTGACAATTGCCGTCATAGCGGCAGCACATTTCATATTTAAGTACCCGATATTCGGCATAACGACGACTGCGCAGACGTTCACCGTACTGTTCGGCCTGATCCTGTTCAAGGTCGTTGTTTCAACGGTGCGGGTGCTGACGTGGACAAATCCGGTTTAAAGCCGACGAGGTAAAGCGCATGTTTATTGCAATCGGTGTTGTGTTGTTCATCCTGGCCGTTTTGATTGGTATGGCCATACGGCAGGCGCATATTTATAAGAAGTCGGCCACTATCTATTTCCGCCCCGAAACGGAAGCGAAGCTGATGGCGGTGTACGACAGAGCGCTGGGTAAGTGGCCTGTTAAATATACTTCTCACATGATCGAAAATAAATATGGAACAGTCCATGTCATTGAATGCGGCAACCCGGACGGTGAGGACCTGGTTTTGCTGCACGCGGCTTCGGTCGGCGCCGTTTCGTGGATAAAGAATGTCGAGGCGCTGGGTGAGACATATCATCTGTACGCGATAGATGTTTTGGGAGAAGGCAATAAAAGCCGGCTGACGGATGTAAACAAGTACCCCGAAACCGAAAAAGAGATGGTGGATTTGTATCATGACGTTTTTAGTAAACTGGGTATTGTAACCCCGCATCTGGCGGGCGCTTCCTACGGTGGATTCATTGCGCTCAATTATGCTAAAAACTATGGGGACCAGATTAAAGACATCATGCTTCTCGGACCGATGGGGATATCAGAAAGCGTACCTAAAGTCCTCTTTACGATGATGTTGTACACGTTTTATCCGTACCGAATTTTCTCCGATCCTATGGTCAAATGGGCTGTGGGGGATACTGCGGAGATCGGGGACACAAAAGACTATTTTGAAACCATTTTGGCAGGCGTTCTCGGCAGATATTACCGCCCGCGTACGCTGGCCAAAGAGTATCTGGAGCTGATTGACGTGCCGACGCTTTTAATACTGGGGGATAAGGACCAATTAGTCGGCAGTCCCGAAAAAGCCATAAAGTATGTATCCTGCATCAAGGACCTCAAGACCGTCGTTTTGGATTCGGGGCACCTGATAAATGTCGAAAAAGCACCCGATGTGAACAAGCTCATGCTTGCATTCCTCAAACAATAACAATGATGAGGCAGTCAGCCCAACGGGCTGACTGCTTCTTACAGCTTCAAAAAAACGCCGGTCAGCGTTGACAGCAGTAAACGCTGACCGGCGTAGATGCGCTTTAATCTTCGGTACAGCAATCCTTTATAAGGTTATGTGCGTTATACATGCAGATTTTTGTATCAAAATACCCGTTGGCGATCCGGTGGAGTGAATGGAACGGGTAGACGACCCTTTCCGACTCCTGGATTTCCTCCATGCGCCGCTTGACGGCGTTATATTCTTTTTTATCCATACCCGCCGGTTTTGCGGATACGTTGAGGTCGCCTGAGATATAGTCCCAGATCGAACCGCTGCCGGTTATTACGCCGTAAGATGTCTCTTTGGTAATGGATATCTCATGGCTTCTGACTGCGACTTTGTATCCGTCGCCGGTCATATCATCAAGGCGATAGCGCTCATAAAACGCTGCATAGCCGTCCTCGCAGTAGTATTCAAGCGTCTTTTTGGCGATCATGCAGTGCAGTTTGTCAAGTTCCTGCTGATGGCGCTTGTCTCCGGTGTCCCTGAGTTTTTTTACAAGCCGCAGCTGTGCTTCTTCAGCGGACAGGTCCAGCTTTTTAAGCGTTTTCATGGCATGTTCTCTGTGTAATAACATATTTGTAACCATCCTTAATGTTCTTTACATTTAGTATAGCAGAGGTGTGCCTGTATGAAAAGAACGTTCCGTTGAAGGACCGACAAAAACGAGCAGCCCGGCTTTCAGCGGGCGCTGATTGCTGTGTAAGGGTTGTTTTACCGGTTGGCGTTTATGATCAAGTTATTAATAACATTTAAAACTTAATTAATATAATATTAATAATTTCGTAAAACATATGGAACATTTTCTTCTGATTCCGCGTCAGAAAGCCATAAAGCCAAGAAAATTAGAGAAATCACGATCATAAAAAGGAGGACAAAAAATGAAACGGCTTTTTGGTATAATGACGGCGCTTGTGCTTTTCTTCAGCATCCTGACCGGCTGCAGCTCAAAGACCTTTAGTACAGAGCTAACCGACAGCGGCACATTTAACAGCCAGCCGGCCGCCGCCGCACCGGAATACAGCATGGCGGATGGCGCATATGAGGTTTTTGAAGAAACCGAGGCATCCGGCGAATTCAATACGGAGGAGTATGACGCGCTGACGGAAAACCGCTTCATTTCCGTAGCCAACGCGCCCGTCTCCACTTTTTCAGCCGATGTGGACACGGCATCCTACTGCAATGTGCGCAGAATGATCAACGACGGGTATGGTATCGGCGACATTCCGACCGGCGCAGTACGTACGGAAGAAATGCTCAACTACTTCACATATGATTACGCAGAGCCCGCGGCGGGTGAGCCCTTTGGCATAACAGCCGCCGTCAGCGGCTGCCCATGGAATGCGGAAAACCTTCTGCTCGTTTTAGGTATCACCACAGAGGAAGTGAATTACGAAGACATCGGAGGCTGCAATTACGTATTTTTGATTGATAGCTCGGGTTCGATGGACAGTGACGACAAGATTGAATTGCTCAAGGAATCATTAATCGGTCTGCTTGAAAATCTCAGGGACACGGACCGCATCTCCATTGTAACCTATTCCGGCGCGTCGTCCGTGCTGGCGCGGGGCGTTTACGGCGATGATCGTGATGCGCTCAAGAACATAATCAATTCTTTGGAGGCGGGCGGTTCCACCAACGGCAGCGCGGGCATTATGGACGCCTATGCGCTGGCGGAGGAATACTATATTCCCGGCGGCGTCAACCGCATCATCATGTGCTCAGACGGTGACCTGAATGTCGGGATCACCAGCCAAAGCGATCTGTATGACCTTGTCAGCGAAAAACGGGAATCCGGCGTTTACCTGTCGGTACTCGGCTTTGGAACAGGCAACTACAGCGACAGCCGCATGGAGACGCTGGCGGATAACGGCAACGGCAATTACTATTATATCGACTGCACGGAGGAAGCGGAAAAAGTGCTGTGCCACGATCTGGTGTCCACCCTCATCACGATGGCTGAGGATGTAAAATTCCAGATTGAGTTCAACCCCACTTATGTGCAGAACTACCGGCAGCTTGGTTATGAAAACCGGCAGCTGCAGACGGAGGATTTTGACGATGATACGGTGGATGCCGGAGAGGTCGGTTCTGGCTGCTGCCTGACGGTCGTATATGAGATCGTTCCGGCAGATGCCGAAGCGGCGGTTGACGAAACGGAGCTTAAATATCAGACATCAGAGCTGACAGAGGCTGCCGAATCCGATGAATGGATGACCGTCAGCACCCGGTATAAGCAGCCCGGCGAAGACGAAAGCGCGCTGCTGGAATATACGATCGGCAACAGTGATGTTACGGATGAGCCTTCTTCCGACTGGCGGTTTGCCGCAGCGGTCTGCCAGTTTGCCATGCTCCTGCGCGACAGTCAATACAAGGGCACAAGCACCGTCGAAAGCGTGCTGGGCGTTCTCGAGAATCTGAACTTTGGGGGAGATTCGTACAAAATGGAATTTGTCTCTTTGGTTGAAGCGCTTTATTAATTATGGTGTCAGCCGCCGGATTCCAATAAACGGCAAACGAACTGTCTGATTAACGTTATCCAGACAAGCGTGTAAAGTAATGGGACGATGCATTTATAGCATCGTCCCATATTCTTCGCGCAAAAAGAAAAATCAAATTACTTTATTGATTTATTTTATAAATATAACGCAATCCCTTGAGCGTCAGATCCGGATCAAAAATATCGATGGTATCCGTGCTGCCTTCAAAAAGGCTTGAAAACCCGCCGGTCGCCACGACCCTGAAGTCGGTTCCCAGTTCTTCCTTCAGCATCCGGACGAAATATTCAAGCTGACCCAGACCGCCGTAAAAGACGCCGGACTGCATGCTGCTCACCGTATCAGGTCCCATGACGCGGTCCGGTTTTTCGATGGCGATCTCAGGCAGCTTGGCGGTCTTCTCCCACAACGCCTCGGCACAAAGTTTAAGCCCGGGCGCGATGACCCCGCCCAGGAATTCGCCGTTTTCCGTAATAACGTCATAGGTGGTCGCCGTACCGAAGTCTATCACCAACAGCGGGCCGCCGTATTCATGCAGCGCCGCCGAGGCATTCACCAGACGATCGGCGCCGAGTCCTTCGGGATTTTCGGTTTTGATCACGATCCCTGTTCTTGTGTCTCCGCCGACGACCAGCGGCTGCGTCTCAAACAGATTCCGCATGCCCTCCAGGAATGCTATAGTAACTTCCGGCACGACGGTTGACACCGCGACCGCTTTTATCTTATGGATGTCGATTTCGTTTTCACCGAGGATACCGGCGACATCCCGTTTATACACATCCGGCGTCTTTGAATCATCCGTTGCAAGACGGGCTGTAGTTATCATTTTATCAGCGTCAAAAACGGCGAGCTTTATATTCGTGTTGCCCGCGTCTGCCACAAGCAGCATAGTCGTTACCCTTTAATCCTCTTTCAAAATGATTTCAATGATCTCTTCCCAAGGCAGGAGCTTTCCTTTGCCGGTATCCCCGCATGCAAGACGGCCGGATCCGGTTTCCAGAACTTCATAGCCGAAGGTCCTGAGTTTTTTTGCATTTTCCTGTACGATCGGATTTTCCCACATGGCGGTATTCATGGCCGGCGCGATGACCTTGCGGCATTTTGCGGCCATGATCGTCGTTGTCAGCATGTCGTCCGCGATACCGCCGGCGATTTTCCCGATCACGTTTGCCGTCGCGGGGACGACGGCAAACACATCCGCTTTTTTCGCAAGCGATATATGCTGTACATCCCAATGCTCCGTCAGCTCGAACATATCGGTGATCACCTTGTTCTGCGACAGCGTCTGAAAGGTCAGCGGCGCGACGAACTTCTGGGCGTTTTCAGTCATAATGACATCCACAGAATGCCCTTTTTTGACCAGCGCGTTTACAATTTCCGCCGCTTTATAGCACGCAATGCCGCCGGATACGCCGATTACAATTGACTTCATAAGCAGCTCCCATCGTTGTATGTCTGAGCGCAAGAGACGTCGCCGAGCATATGGCAGGCAATGCCTCCGGCAATCTCCGCTTTTGTGCTGTATCTTCCGACGACTTCATTTCCTTTAAGCAGCAGCCCCTCGTGCCTGCCGTTTTTGATTGTGTTCATATCATTGGCCAAGACCAGATCGCAGCAGTTTTTTTCCGACAGCGCCGAGGCGACGCGGATCAGCTCTGCTTCGGATACGTTTTTGAGCAGTTTGAAGCCAACTAAAAAGCACTCCGGATTCAGCTTTTTGAATTTTTCAATCAGCTTCGGCGTCCTTTTCAAGGAGAGAATAAGATCTGCTTGTGACTTGATCTTTGAGGAGGCGTCGAGTTTTTGCGCCGGGTGTTCGAGCGTATCCCGGATAAGCTTTTTGAGGGGTTCTCCGGACAGATTATGCCGGGATTCGTCCATAGCGGACTCCAAAGTGTTCGCCAGCTCGCAGATAAGTTTTTCCCGCTCGATCAGATAATCCTTCGTGAAATCAGAAACAGCCATCCCGTGTATAACATAGTCGATCTTATATTCCGTCATCAGCTTTTTAAGAACAAAATCGACGCTGCTGACATCGGTAACCGGATAAAACGATATCGGGAGGTTCGCTTTTACATCCGGTCTTAGGGCGGTTGAGGATACCACATAATGTACGTTGAATTCTGAGCATTTATGCGTACAGGAGCCGGAAGCAAGATGATCCGACAAGGCCTCATAGATACGGGCGCATAAGCTTCCGGTGCTGGCGTTGCTGATTTTGCGCACGCCGTCAATCGCCTCAACGGTGCCCCCCGCCGTTATAAGTATGTGTTTTATTGCGACCACATCCTATTCGGTCCTGCCGTGTACTTCTTCGTGCCTGATATCTTTTATCTTATTGTTTTCATCCAGAACAAGTACGGTTGGTTTGAATGTCTTCGCCTCGTTTTCATCCATCAGAGCGTACGCTATGATGATGACTTTGTCGCCGACCTGAACACGCCTGGCGGCGGCGCCGTTGAGACAGATGACACCGCTGCCGGATTTGCCCCGGATCGTATATGTTTCAAATCGTTCGCCGTTGTTGAGATTGACGATCTGAACCTTTTCTCCCGGCAGTATACCGGATTTCTCTAAAAGCGCATCGTCTATCGTTATACTGCCGACATAATTTAAATCAGCCTGCGTTACGGTCGCCCGGTGCAGCTTCCCTTTAAACATGGTTAAAAGCATTTATAATGACCTCGTTTCACAGCGACAACACGCGGTTGTCGATTAATCTTGTTTTACCGAATTTTACAGCTACGGCGGCCAGCGCGGTTTTCCCCGGCGCTATACGCTCGATGTCGTCAAGCGTTTCCCCGTCGAGAATCTGGACATAGTCAATATCGGCAAGTTCCCGGCTTTGAATGTGGCGCGTTATGATTTCATTTAATTTCGTAACGCTGTCGCTGTCGCCGGCTCCGGTTTTAAGATAATCCTCGGCCATATGAAGCGCGCTGTTCAGGCAGGCTGCCTGATGCCGCTCTTCGGCGCTTAAGTAGACATTTCTTGAGCTCATGGCCAGGCCGTCCGGCTCTCTGACGATTGGGCAAACATGCACCGCGACCGGCATATGGAGATCCCGGACCATTTTTTTGATGATCAGCGCCTGCTGGGCATCCTTTTGGCCGAAGTAGGCCTTGTCGGGCCGGACGATGTTAAACAGGATGTTTACGACCGTCGTTACGCCCTTAAAATGCGTCGGCCTGGATGCGCCGCAAAGCTTTTTTGTGATATTCCCCGTTACCTCGACCGCCGTTGAAGCGCCGGGGATATAAATCTCATCCGGTTCGGGATTAAAAACGACGTCGGCGCCGGCGTCCAGCGCCAGCTTATAATCACGTTCGATGTCCCTCGGATAGCTCTCAAGATCTTCGCCGGGCGCGAATTGCGTGGGATTTACAAAAACGCTCACCGCCACAAGGTCGTTTTGAGCTTTTGCTTCTTTAATCAGAGATAAATGACCGTCATGCAGATATCCCATCGTCGGTACGAAACCCAGCGTTTTATCGCGGCGGCCTGAACGGACAAACCAGGCTTCCAGTTCGGGAACAGTTTTGACTAAACTCATTTTTCACCCGCCCCCGGATCAATATAGCTTCTTCAGGACGTCGTCGTTCATCGAGAAGGTATGCTGTTTTTCGGGGAACTGCTGTTTTACGACGTCATCTATATAGCCGCAAACAGCGTCCGTGATCGCGCTTTTCAAGTCGGCATATTTTTTGGCAAACTTAGGCGTGAAGTCGGAATACATACCAAGCAGATCATTCAAGACAAGTACCTGCCCGTCGCAGTATCTGCCGGCTCCGATACCGATCGTTGGTATTTTGACTTTTTCGGTGATGATCTGAGCAAGCGGTTCAGGAACAGCCTCCAGAACAATGGCAAAGGTGCCCGCGTCCTCAAGCGCCAGCGCATCCTCAATGAGGGCTTTTGCCGCGTGTTCTTCCCTGCCCTGCACCTTAAAGCCGCCGAACATGTTGACCGACTGCGGCGTCAAACCGATATGGCCCATTACGGGGATTTGCGCACGGACAATGGCTTTCACCGTATCCGCCATGCTTGTGCCGCCTTCCAGTTTAACGGCGTTCATTCCAGCTTCCTGAATGAAACGCCCGGCGTTGCGGACCGCTTCCTCGGCGCTTATGTGATACGTGAGAAACGGCATATCGCCGACTAGCAGGGCGTTTTTGGCGCCTCTAGCTACGCATTTACAGTGATAGAGCATTTCGTCTATAGTGACCTCCACGGTGGAGTCTCTGCCCTGTACCACCATGCCGAGCGAGTCGCCGACAAGGATTGCGTCGATGCCGCAGCCGTCTATGATCTGAGCCATAGAATAGTCGTAACCGGTGAGCATCGTAATTTTCTTATTTGTGTTTTTTGCCTCTAAAAATGATTGTGTCGTAAATTTATCAGACATGATCCGTTTCCTCCAAAATGTGTCGAAATTCTTCGGCCTGCGTGTGGGTCAGCCTTCTGTCCTCAAGCATTCGGACCGTCTTGAGCGCCATCGCGCTGTAAAAGTCAAGCTCTGACGGCAGATGAGCTTCCATGGCCTTCAAATGAACGGTTATCGTGTTATAGTCTCCGCGGACAATCGGCCCGGTCAGGGCTTCAATCGGTCCTTTTTCCCGCATGTTGGCCAGCGTTGCGTCAATAAGCGGCTCAATCGCATTAAATATTTTTTTGCGGTCCATTCCCGACGCTTCAAAAAAACGGATGCCGCTTTCTAAAAGCGTTGTCAGAAAGTTTGATACCACACACGCGCCGGCATGATATAAAGGCTTGCTTTCAACGTTAATAAGGCTGTATTTGCCTCCGGTTTTATCCAAAATCTCTTTTATGGCCACGACGGCCTTGCCGGTACCCTCGAGCGTGAACCATGTTCTGTCAAGTTTGGCGGCTGAGGTCCGTGGGTCGCCGAAACTCTGGAGCGGATGCATGCTCCCGACCGCGCTGCCTGCGGATTTGATTCCGGCGAGACAATCCGACGGATGCGCCCCGCTGACATGAATCCATATGTTTTCAGTATCGATTGAGCGGTCCTGCATCAAGTCTGAAATTTTACTGTCGATTTCAGCTAAAGACTGATCCGGGACGGCGATAAATACGACGTCGCTTGAATCGGCCAGGGCTTTAAGCGCCGCAAAAGCTTTCGAGAAGGTCATCGCAGCCGCCTGCGCCGCTGATTCTGACGTTCTGCTGTAATAACCCGCGATTTTCAGGCCGTGCGCTTTAAAATAAAGCCCGAGAGCCTTACCCACCTTGCCTGCGCCGATAAATCCGATTTCCATAAGCATCACTCCGGTATAATGTGTGCAGTTATTCGATTTATACAAGCGTTCAGGCGGCTGAGGTTCCCGGGCCTGAGAATAGAAACAATAAATAAAAATGTCCTTTTCACCTGTTTGGCCGCTCGCAAAGAAGCAGGCCTCCTTCGACAGACGAAAAAGACATAGTATAGTTCATAATTAAATGCGCTGTCTCTGTCACAAAGGATCAAAGCAGATTGTAAGTTGCCGGGACAAAAACCTCATTCACGTGCAGCTCACAGGGATGCTGCCGCTTGTACAGTTCATGAAGATACTGCCGGATGGTATTATAACTTATTATATATCGTATTTCAAATGTTTTTTTGCCTTGCCCGACTAGCGCGTCCTTTTTGAATTTTTGCTTGCGCCGTGTGTGAAAACAACCCAATGGTCATGAAAAAAATGCCGGGACTCCTGTCCCGGCATTTTTTGTCTTTATGAAAGGGCGCAATATCAGTCGGGATACGGGATCGGCGCGCCGGCTAATTCGGCATATGAATTGAAGTACTCCTTATAGGTGTCCTTCGTGATCATCGTGCTGTCGACGCCGTAGAACGTATACAGATCGCCCGGATCTCTTCTGTCGGTCCACAGGGTATCCCAGGTCGCCGTGCCGTCGAGCAGGGCCACGAGACCGCAGATAGCGGGCGCCGCGTACAGATAATTTGACATGGCCAGACATGAGACCCAACTTCCGTCATATCCGCTTTCCCATTCGGAACACAGTATATCCATACCGACGTCGGTAATAAGGACTTTGTCGTCGATCTGCAGGGACTCAACGGCGCGGGCAACGCCCTGCGAATACATCTCAACCGTATTTGTGACGAACCAGTATTCGATATCGGGATTGGCTGAGAATGTCGCGGCCGCCTGATTATAAGCGGCATCCTGCGTGAAATCATTGATCAGATCTATGTTGAAGATACCGGCGTTGTCGGGGAAGAGCTCCAGAAACTTATCTTCGGCGGCCAGTGCGCGGTCATTGAGGTCGAAATTGGATGACGCGTTTGTATTCATCAGTGCGATTTTAGATGCGTCGATATCGCCCCAATACGTCGAATAATTATCGTGCAGCCATTGGACGGTCGTCGCGCCGGAGTCGTATTGTCCCAGCCCGACACACGGGACGATCTCGCTGCCGTTTTCGTCACGGACAGAGTTACACCAAGCGATATAAGTCATCCCGGATTCGTCCAGAACCTCTTTGATGCGAACGGCTGTATCCGCATCGATAACGACGATGAGGCCGTCCGTCTCGCCCTGAGCGGCGAAAACTTCGATATTCTGGATGAATTTATCATAGTCTCCTTCTGAGGTCGACGGCGTAATGTTGCAGTTGAGCTGCTCACCGTATACTCTGAAACATTCCGTAATATTTTCGTACAAAAGCAGGGTGAACGGGTACATATGGACAATGTTATATGTATCCCTGGACTGCGGATCAACGCCGCTTTCAAAAAAGCCGACCTTATCGGCGTTCTTTGTGATGTCGATCATTTCTGCCGGTGCGGCGCTTTCTTCAGGCGCGGCGCTTTCTGCCGGCGGGGCGCTTTCTTCAGGCGCGCTGGCGGCGGCGCTTTCCTGGGCAGAAGGCTCGTCGTTTGTTTCCGGTGTCGTTTTATTACATGCGAACAGTGCGAGTAACAGAAACAGTGCCAGCGAAATCGATAGTACTTTTTTCATTTTTATTCTCCTTTATTTTTATTCTCCTTTTGGGATTAAGAGCGCGCGCTTTCGCTGATTCTTGATTTGGTTTTCCGTAATCTGTTTTTGTATATGTAAAAAACATTTTACCTGATTTTCAGGATTGGCGATGTCTAAATCGGCTTAAGAACGATCCCAATCCTTTCCTTGATCGAGACCCCAAATTTTATACAGCGTGTTATAAAACGGCGGACGCGTATAATCAAGATCAAGTTCGCGTATAAGCTGGGTATAACCCATTTTCACTATATCCTCAAAATAATGCAGGCCTTCAATGAGCTCGCTCATACGGCCTTTTGGGACAGACAGGGTTATTTCGTCTTCTCCGGGCGCGGCGCGTTCAAATTCACCGATGTCCGGCAGCGTCACGCGGTATTCGCCCGTTTGCATCGGCACGACGATTTCATAGATGCACGAATCAATAGCGTCCATATCTGTCGCGATCAGTTTTCCAGTTTTATATTTGATACCCCAAAGCATGCTGCGCAGCTGCGCGTTGTTTGAATAAATCAGAACAACATCGGGTTCAAATGTGCAGCTACATAGGGGCGCGGTCACTATACCCTGGTATTTTCCCAATTCAAATCTCGGGAATTTGGCGAAAAAGGCCCGTGCCTCATCAATGTTTTCGACCCCTAAAACGCTGCAAACAACCTCAAACGACTCGGAACCAACGCTGCAGTCAACATGGCCGAGTCCTATAAGCGGGTTCCAGCACCAGTGCGTTTCCTTGTCCAAATAGACGGTTTTTTTCTGCCGGCGGGTCATTGAAAACGCCTGACAAAGCGCCATGTGCTTGCCGATATCTCGTAATGGCCGGATGGCGTTTTCAGGGATATCCGCCTCGTTTTCAATCATCTTGATTGCGATGGGCTCAAAGCGGAGCAGGAGGAGATCATGCAGTTCGCGGCTGTCGGTTGCATTTTTTTCAGCTATGTTTGATTGCTCAATTTTCATCAGGTTCTACTCCTTTTAAAAAGCTATACAATTGCGACTTAAAGCCATACCGCTTGCACGGATTAATATTCCAATTATCCATATGCGGCCGTTTATACCAATATACTAAATAACTAAACTTATGTACACTGCCGGTTTTGCATCACGCCATGCGCTTTAATTATGCCGGATTAATAATACATCCAAAGTTAAAAATCGCTGCAGATGGTCGGGACCGTACAGGTGAAGTTAATCCCCACAAGGGAAGGTGCTTAAAAAAAGTAGAAAGGCCTCAGAGCGCTCAAAATATGGCAATTTGACAAAAAATATGCTATAATTATAAATATTATATCCAGGGAATTATCGAGCCTGTATTATAAATGTAAGAAGCGCGTGTATGGAGTGGGGAAACATGAATACGTCTCAGATGAACTGCTTTTTAGCGGCGGCGGAATGTCTTAATTTTACCAAAGCGGCTGAACGTATGCATTTGTCGCAGCCGGGGCTCAGCAGACAAATCTCCGCGATGGAACGCGAGCTGGGCGTCGAGCTTTTTGAACGCGGGAAAAGCCCGGTTCGGCTGACGGCAGCCGGGGCGATTTGTGTCGAGCATTTCAGCCGGATAACAGAAGATTTCCAGAAGATGCTCAATCAGCTTACAATGGCGCAACGCTTGGAACAGGGCTCGATCATTATCGGGGCTATTGAAGGGCAGCTTGTTGGATTATGCTACGAAAACGTCTTGAATTACGTTTGGAGCACCCGTCCGAACGTCAAAATCAAGATGAGCTATTACTCAATTTCCGATCTGTGCAAGGCGCTTGTTGAGGGAGAGCTGGATATAGCCATTATGCCTGAGGCTGAAGCTGAACGGCTTCCGGGTGTAGCGTTTACGCGCAGCCATATGGAAAAATGCTGCCTGATTGTTCCGTCGAGCCATTCAAAAGCCAATGCTGAAAACCCGACGCTTCAGGACTTTAAGGATGAGATCTTCCTTGTGCTTGCGGAAAGCGACTCCGAAGTATTGGCCAAACAGCATATGGAGATTTGCCAGGCAGCCGGATTTACGCCTAAGCAGCATGTTGTGCCGACGGTTGGGACGCTTACTATGCTCTTAGAGATGGGAGCCGGCATTACAGTGCTTGACGCATGGCATACGCTGCGCAACGCGTCTCATGTGAAGTTCTTGCAGGTGCCGGATATCGGATATCAGATCGAGGCTGCCGCATGGCGCGAGGACAATGCAAATCCATATATCCAGGTTTTTATTGAACGCATAAAGCACGATTATGAAGAACCCCAAGCAGAAAGCAAATTGCCTGAATAAATGCTTGCGGTAAAAAAACGCCGTTCGTGATTACGGATCACGAACGGCGTTTTTTATGTTAGGGACTAAAAATTGTGAGTTTTGTGTTTTCATCATTCGGTTTTTATGTCTAACGACACGACTGCTTTTACAGTCGAACGATGCAATTGGTTTAATACCGGTAATACATGAATTCTCCGTCCTCGCTCATCAGGTGATTGTTATCCTTAATAACAATCACACTATGGTAGTTTTTCAAATTGTAGTAGAATGGCGGGGTTTCGGTGGAGCAGGTAAAATCGCCGCCTGATTTGATCCGAAACAGGCTTGCCCATGTGTTGAGCCACGTGAGGTAGACCTCACAGAGGGCGTCGTCATGGATACTGGTCCCGTATTTTCCTTCATAGGCTTTTTCGAAAAGTACGGTGACTTCCGCCGCGGCGCTCAGATAGGCTTCCTGACAGGCCTCCTTCTCGGGTTCGCTTGCTCCATGTAAGCCGTTATCACAAGCATTTTGCATGGTCAACGATAAGTTATTCAGTAGGATCTTGGAATCGCTGACACCGGCATATTGGTTCAGCATATCGCAAAGAGGCGTTTCATCCCCGGTAAAGAAGCAAGCGAGCACCTCATCCGCCCCGCAGAGTTCCATAACAAGGAAGCAAATCCGCTCATATGCCTCGTAATTCGTTATTTTATATTTGGCGCACACCTCAAGATTGATGGCGCCCGCCATGCCTTCCTGAAACCATTCCGTGCTGGGCGATTCGCTGTATACGTGGTTCAGCTCGTGAACAATGGTTCCGGACACACCATTCGGATTGATTTTTCTGCTGAGCAGCGCGCTTTCCCACAATACGGGGAGCAACGTGACCGTATAGGAGGTGCTGCTATTGCGTATCGCCTGGCCCGCGTTGCCGGAATTCTCCACCTTGAATATCAGATTTTGCAGCCGGGCACAGATTTTTGTTATTTGTGCTTCCGTCACGGGCACAGACTCGAGAAAATACCTTGCCGCGGCAGAGATTTCGATCGCCGCTTCATCGCTTAGGTTCTTATTGGCTTCAACGGCAGCCAGTGCCCGCTCTATATATGCTTCCTGATGTCTGGACACACCGGTTTCCCCGCGGGTTACAAGGACTGTTTTGGATGCGTTTTCCCAACCGACGGCAGCGCCCATTGCCTCTAATACGCAGCGGATGGGCAGATAGGTCCTTCCGTCTTTGATCACCGCAGCGGTGTCAATTTCCACCCGCTCCCCGTTAATCTCGATATAGCTCTCATCAATAGGACAGACTACTGTGACACCATCTTTATATACAATGGCATTTCGGTTTTCATTATCCCAATAGACGCTGCAGCCGTAGGTTTCCGTGGTGATCCGAAGCGGAACCAGAGAACGGCCGTTGCTGTCAATAAACGGGCTGCCGCTGTCACTGCTAAAGATTACTTTTTCTCCGTCAATGGTTACGGCTATATCTGATGCGGCAGATGTGCTGACGGAGAAACCGAGAGCCAAACTGAGCAAGAGAAGTGTTGAAATGAGTTTTTTCATCATGTAAAAAACGGTCCTTTCATACTTCGAGTATTTCCAAAATCTTATCATAAAAGTGATAAGATTACAATTGCTTGGAGAATATAAGATGCCCATTACTAAACGATAAACCGTATTCTTGAACGATAGCGAAAATGGGTGCATTTTCATAATTGACATTAATAAACTTAGAAGAAAAATGCCATCCGTTACCAACATTCATTTGCGGCGTTTTTCTTTACAATCGTGCAATATCAATGGCTTTAAGACGTTGACAAAAAATAAAAGGACTCGACCATTGTATCAACAGTCGAGTCCTTTTTTGGTGGAGGAGGGTGGATTCGAACCACCGAAGTCACTGACAACAGATTTACAGTCTGCCCCCTTTGGCCACTCGGGAACTCCTCCGTATTTAATTCCGGCCGAAGGCGATTGGAGCTGGTGGACGGATTCGAACCCCCGACCTGCTGATTACAAATCAGCTGCTCTACCGGCTGAGCTACACCAGCGTGCCCTTTGCCGTCAGTGAAAATAATCATAGCAAACCCGCGGGGCATTGTCAATATAAAAATTATGCATAAGATATTTTATAACAAAGGCAGGGATAATGAACAGTATAACACCTGGTCCGCTCCTTGCCCTGCGGTCCGGATAAATACATACTTTTGTGTCCGGGAACCTCTTTGTACCGGCATTCCTTTTGCCGCTTTTTTTAAAACGCGTATCTTTTAATATTCATATTATTGTGCTATAATACTTTGATTGATAATTGACGACAAGAAACATGAAAGCCGATTGTGTAATAAGAACATACGATTAGATGACATCCATGTTTCCGGCCGCTTCAGCACAATCCAAATTTGTGGACAAAAACCTCCGGATCGGGAGGAATCTTTTATTGCTGTTTATGCGCGGAGCGCATTGGAGGTTAATATGTTAAAAGAAGTTGTTACAAAAGTTTTCGGCACCCACAGCCAAAGGGAGCTGAAGACTGTCGCCCCGATTGTGAGCAAGATCGAATCTTTTGAAGAAGGCTATAAGAAGCTTTCCGACGAGGCGCTGAAAGACAAGACATCGGAATTTAAAAAACGCCTTGGAGCGGGCGAGACGCTCGATGATATTCTCCCGGAGGCATTTGCGGCCGTGCGCGAAGCTGCCGACCGCGTTTTAGGTATGCGGCCGTACAAGGTCCAGCTCATCGGCGGTATCGTTCTGCATCAGGGGCGTATCGCTGAAATGAAAACCGGTGAAGGCAAGACGCTCGTCGCCGTTTTGCCCGCTTACTTAAACGCGCTGTCCGGCAATGGCGTTCATATCGTAACGGTCAATGATTATCTGGCACGCCGGGACAGCGAATGGATGGGCAAGGTCCATCACTTCATGGGCCTGACCGTAGGCCTCATCGTCCACGGCCTGACAAGCGCCGAACGGCGCGCCGCCTATAATGCCGACATCACATACGGCACAAACAACGAGATGGGGTTTGACTACCTGCGTGACAACATGGCGCTGTACAGCGCCAATATGGTCCAGCGCGGTCATTCGTTCGCCATTGTCGACGAGGTTGACTCGATCCTGATCGACGAAGCAAGGACGCCTCTGATTATTTCCGGTCAGGGCGACGAATCTACGGAAATGTATACGAAAGTGGACGCGTTTGTAAGCCGACTTAAAAAGAAAGTTTATGCCACCATTGACGACAAGGAGCAGGAAGAAGAAGACATCGACGCCGACTATGTCGTGGACGAAAAAGCCCGCACCGCGACGCTGACGGAACGCGGTATCAGAAAGGCTGAGGAATATTTCGGACTTGAAAACCTCGCGGATCTTGAAAACAACACGCTGTCGCACCATATCAACCAGGCCGTCCGGGCGCACGGCGTCATGCAGCGGGATGTCGACTACGTCATCAAAGATGGAGAAATCATCATTGTCGACGAATTTACCGGCCGCCTTATGTTCGGCCGCCGGTACAACGAGGGTCTGCATCAGGCCATAGAAGCCAAAGAGCATGTTGAAGTCGCGCGTGAGAGCAAAACACTCGCCACGATCACTTTCCAGAATTATTTTCGCCTTTACGACAAGCTCTCCGGCATGACCGGTACGGCCCTGACGGAGGAAGAGGAGTTCGGGTCCATCTATAATCTGGACATCATTGAGATCCCGACAAATAAGCCGCTCATACGAATCGACAACGCGGACGTCATCTACAAAACGGAAAACGGCAAATTCAGAGCCATCCTCGATCAGATTGAAGCGTGCCATGAAAAAGGGCAGCCTGTTCTGGTCGGTACCGTTTCAATAGAGAAGAGCGAGCTTTTAGCGTCCCTTCTCAAAAAGCGCGGCGTTCCGCATAACGTCCTGAACGCCAAACACCATGAGAAGGAAGCCGAGATCGTTGCGCAGGCCGGCAAGCTCGGTGCGGTGACGATCGCCACGAACATGGCCGGGCGCGGCACCGATATCATGCTGGGCGGCAACGCAGAATACCTGGCGAAAAACGATTTGAAAAAAGCCGAAGTTTCCGACGAGATCATCGTCGAGGCGACCGGATTTGCCGATACGGACGACGAGGAGATACTTGAAGCCCGGAGCCTGTTTGCCGAATGTATGGAAAAACATAAGGCTGTGACGTCCGCCGAGGCGGAAAAAGTGAAGCAGGCGGGCGGTTTATACATCCTCGGCACCGAGCGGCATGAGTCCCGCCGTATAGACAACCAGCTCAGAGGCCGCTCCGGACGGCAGGGAGATCCCGGCGAATCGCGGTTTTTTATAGCGATGTCGGATGATATCATGCGGCTTTTCGGCTCCGAACGCATTATGGGTATGATGAATTCGCTCGGCCTGGATGAAGACACGCCGATCGACCAGAAGATCCTGTCCAACGCGATCGAGCAGGCGCAGAAGAAAGTTGAAAGCCGCAACTTCCAGGTCCGTAAAAATGTCCTGCAATACGATGATGTCATGAATACCCAGCGTAAGATCATTTATGAGCAGCGCCGGAAGGTTCTTGACGGTGACAACATAAAACCGGTCCTGCAGTCAATGATCGGTGAAGTGATCCAGACGACGGTTTTCTCGGCCGGGGCCGAACACGAACAACTGACCGACCAGACTGTCCTTGATGAAATAGTTAAGCCCTTTGAGCAGCTTTTCCTGAAGAAAAAAGACGTGCCGAAGGTATCGTCCGCCAACACGCTCACGCCGACGGAACTCCAGGAATATCTGTACGAGAAAGCCATAGCTGCATACGAAACAAAGGAGCAGGAGCTGGGGCTTTTGCCCGGCACGGAGACACCGCTGATGCGCGAGCTTGAACGCGTTATCATGCTCCGCGTCGTCGACGAATACTGGACGGAGCATATCGACGCCATGGAAGAACTCCGGGACGGCGTCCGTTTGCGCGCTTACGGCCAGATCAATCCCGTTGACGAGTATAAGCGTGAAGGGTTTGATATGTTCGAAGCGATGATCAATGGAATAAAGGAAGAAGTCGTCCGGCGCGTCTTCATCGCGCGCGTGAAGAAGGAACAGGCGCTTGAGCGCAAGAGCGTTGCGAAAAATCAAAATGCCGTTAACAATGTAGGCGGCGATAATACCGTTAAGAAACAGCCCGTGAAGACAGGAAAGAAGATCGGACGCAACGACCCGTGCCCCTGCGGCAAAAAGCGCCCGAACGGACTCCCGATGAAGTATAAGGACTGCTGCGGCAGAGACGCTTAAAAATGCCTTTTACAGAAACAAGGACAGGCGATCTGCTGTTAATGACCGCATCCAATATCACAGCCGCGCATGCCTTTACAACGCGGCTCGGCGGTGTTTCGAGCGGCGTTTACGCATCCTTGAACCTCGGATATAAAGAGGGCGACGACCCGAAAAACGTCTGCCGTAATTACGCGCTTTTGGGCGCGGCGCTGGGGTTTGACCCGGAAGGCCTTGTGTTTTCCCGTCAGGTCCACAGCGATGCGGTGCGCGTTGCCGAAAAAAACGACCGTCGGGCACCGTATGCGCCGATCCCGTATGAAGCCGACGGCCTCATAACGATGGAAGCTGATCTGCCGCTGATCATTTTTACGGCCGACTGCACGCCTGTTCTCCTTCATGACCCTGTACGCGGCGCCGTCGGCGCCGTTCACGCAGGATGGCGCGGGACCGTCAGGGATATCGTCGGTACCGCCGTCGGGAAAATGACGCGCGCGTTCGGATGCCGGCCGGCGGACATCCGCGCGGCGATCGGGCCGTGTATCTCAAAGTGCTGTTTTGAAACCGGCAACGACGTCAAAGACGCCTTAGAACACGTTTTAGGCGATGAATCGCCCCGATACGCCGTTCTACGCGGCGATAAGTATATGGTTGATTTAAAAGGCATCAACGCATTGCTGATGGAACGTGCGGGACTGAAAAGAGAAAATATTGAAGTTTCTCCCGAATGCACGTCATGTTTAAATGATAAATATTGGTCTCACCGTGTTACAAAAGGAAGACGCGGCAGCCAGGCAGCTGTGATCACATTGAAAGGAAAACCACATTGAACCGGTTATTAAAACGCTTCGCCGCAGTGTTGTTAACTGTCATGATGCTGCTTTTTATACTCAGCTCATGCGACAGCGAAGTCACAACCGAACAAGCTGACGTCAGTGCGGACGTCCAGCCGGCTGCTTCAGCCGATGTCTACACGTATGCCGACAGGGTGTTCACAGCCCGGTACAATTCCAGCTACTCGTTTAATCCCATAACCGGCACGAACCCCGACAACATGGCGCTTATTCCGCTTTTATACGAAGGGCTGTTCGTGCTGGATGAGAACTGGACGCCGCAGCCCGTTTTGTGTGAAAGCTATGAGACGACGGACGGCGGACTTACCTACACATTCCATTTGAAATCTGATATCGCCATGAGCGACGGCTCGACGCTCACCGCCATGGATGTCCGATATACGCTGGAGCGCGCCATGGAGGGCGGCCGGTTCTCGGGACGGCTGCATAATATCGACAGCGTTACCGCAGTGGACGAGCTGACGGTTGAAATAACACTTAAAACAGCCAGCTACAAACTGCCGGTAATTTTAGATGTACCTATCATCAAGGCAAATTCCATTGATTACAACCATCCTCCGGGGACGGGCCCCTATTATTATCAGGGAACGGGGCACCCGCGTCTTTCCGCGTTTTCAGCCCACCGCGATTACGACAGTCTGCCCGTGCAGACTGTTTATCTGAAAGAGTGTAGCAATATTGAACTTTCGGTGGAATTTTCATCCCAAGCGGTGGATATTTTCTGGGACGATCCCGCCGATTCATCGGAAATCAACATTTTAAGCGATCATGAGGTCCGCTACTATCATACAAACATCCTACAATTTGTCGGGTTTAATGCGGCGAATAACGTTTTATCCGAAGCTGCTATGAGACGCGCGCTCGGACTGACTATTGACAGAGATGCGCTCGTGGATATGCTTTATACAAACCATGCCGATCCCGCCCCGCTGATAATGAACCCCAATTACCCGCTTTACGACACGGCGTGGGAGGTCGACGTGTCGGACCCGCTGGCCGAGATTTCGTCTATTTTCTCGTCGCTTGGCTTGTCCGATGTGAACAGTGACGGGTATCTGGAATATCCGGATGAAGATTATACCTATACACCATTCACGCTGAAATTCATCGTCAACGGTGATAATAAGTATAAAGTTGCCGCCGCCGAAGAAATCGCTTTATCCATGAAGACGGTTGGAATTGATGTTGAAATCGCGCAGCTTTCCTGGGAGGCGTATAAGACGGCTTTGGAAATAGGCAATTTCGATATGTATTACGGGGACGTCAGCCTGCCGGACGACTACGATCTCTCACAGCTTCTGACGCCGGACGGCTCGATTGACTACGGTCATATTGGGAATACATCCTATTCGTATTATTTGGAAGCGCTTCTCGCGGCAAACGATGAAAATGCGGAAAAAGAGGCAGCCAGACAGCTGTGCGCATACGCTTATGAAGACGCGCCGATTATTCCCGTGCTTTACAGGCAATACGCCGTTCATACGAACCGGAATACCGTTGGCGGTCTTACGCCGACGCAATCGAGCCTCTTTTATAATTTCACCGACTGGACGATCAGTCTCAGCCAATAACGCCGGATAATAAAGCAGCCGATAATGGATAAGAACGAGGCGGGCCGCGCTTTTCCCTGCGCACCCCCGATGGAAGGAAAACCATATGCAAGTATACAGATGCTTTACGGAAAAACGGCCCGGGTTTGATGTCGAGGCACAGGGACTTAAACACGACCTGAAAGATTATCTCGGAATCAAATGCCTTGACGATGTGCGTATTTTCAACCGATACGACACGGAGGGCATAGCGGAAAACGTCTACAGTCAAGCATTACAAACTGTTTTTTCGGAACCGCAGACCGACGATTGCTATGATGAAACGATGCCGGCGTTTGAAAAAGAACACTGGATATTAGGCGTTGAAGCGCTCCCCGGCCAGTTTGATCAGCGCGCGGATTCCTGCGCACAGTGTATCCAGATGCTCACATGCAGGGAGCGGCCCAGCGTCAAAACGGCAAAATTTTACGTGTTTTTCGGCGCGCTGACATCAGACGAAAAGAAGAAGCTGCAGGACTACCTGATCAATCCTGTTGAGACACAACAGGCCGAAACGATTAAACCGGAGACGCTCCTGACCGTAACGGCCGAGCCGCCTCCTGTTGGTGATGTCTCTGGCTTTATATGCGCGGGAGACAAGAAGCTTGAAGATATCCACAGCCGGTTCGGCCTGGCAATGGACATGGACGATCTTCGGTTTATGCAGGTATATTTCCGGGATACGGAAAAGCGCGAACCGACCGTAACGGAACTCAAGCTTATAGACACATATTGGTCGGATCATTGCCGCCATACCACGTTCAGCACGCATCTGGATTCCATTGAGATCGAAGACGAAGACGTCAGGAAGGCGTATCAGCTATATCTTGACGCCCGCCGTGAGCTTTACGGGGAGGCTTCAAACGAGCGGCCGCAGACGCTGATGGATATCGCAACTATTGCCGCAAAGCTCCTAAGGAAACGGGGACTTCTAAAAAATATCGATATATCCGAAGAGGTCAACGCCTGCTCCATCCATGTCGATGCCGCGGTAAACGATCAGCAGGAAGACTGGCTCGTTATGTTTAAAAACGAGACGCACAACCACCCGACGGAGATCGAGCCGTTCGGCGGTGCGGCGACATGTATCGGCGGCGCGATCCGAGATCCGCTGTCCGGCAGGGCCTATGTATATCAGGCCATGCGCGTGACGGGCGCGGGCGATCCGCGCGTGATGCTCGACGAGACGATACCGGGCAAGCTGCCGCAGCGGAAACTTACGGTGACGGCGGCGCAAGGCTATTCCTCATACGGCAACCAGATAGGACTCGCCACAGGGCTCGTTCATGAAGTATATCATCCCCGGTATATTGCAAAAAGGATGGAAGTCGGCGCAGTTGTCGGCGCCGTCAAAGCCGCCAACGTAAAACGGCTTGTACCCGCGCCGGGCGACAAGGTCATTCTTCTGGGCGGACGGACGGGACGGGACGGGATCGGCGGCGCCACAGGCTCGTCGAAGACCCATAACGATGCGTCCCTAAAGACCATGGCCTCGGAAGTCCAAAAGGGCAATGCGCCGGAGGAGCGAAAGATACAGCGGCTGTTTTTGGATCCGGAAGTGACCGTGATTATCAAGCGCTGTAACGATTTCGGCGCGGGCGGCGTGTCCGTCGCCATCGGAGAGCTTGCCGACGGGCTGGACATCGACCTTACGTGTGTACGTAAAAAATATGAAGGCCTTGACGCGACGGAGATCGCGATCTCCGAGTCGCAGGAGCGTATGGCTGTCGTTGTCGCGGACGATGACGTTGAATTTTTTATAAATAAAGCAACGGATGAAAATCTGGAAGCGTATGTCGTGGCGGAGATCACGTCGGCTCCGCGCATGGTCATGCGCTATAAGGCGGCTGTTGTCGCCGACTTAAGCCGGGAGTTTCTGTCCTCAAACGGCGCTGTAAAACACACGGCGGCCAAAGTACCGGATAAAACGAAAGATATTGAAGAGAAAGACACGCGTCCGGCGGATGAAAGGCTGCGCGCGATGGTCCGGGATCTGCGTTATTGCTCTCAGCGCGGGCTGATCGAGCGGTTTGACAGCTCCATCGGCGCAAAAAGCGTCCTCATGCCTTTCGGCGGAAAGTATCAGAAAACACCGACACAGGCGATGGCCGCGCTGCTGCCCGTCATGGACGGCGAGACAACTACCTGTTCGGTCATGTCGTTCGGATTTGACCCGAATCTGTCGGCCCGTAATCCCTACAAAGGCGCAAGGACCGCCGTCATATCGTCGGTGAGTAAGCTGGTTGCCGCCGGATGCGACCCCGACGGCGTCTATCTCTCTTTTCAGGAGTATTTCGAACGCCTCAGGAAGGACCCGCTGCGCTGGGGAAAACCGTTTTCGGCGCTTTTAGGCGCGCTGGAAGCGCAGCTTGGTCTGCAGCTGGCCGCTATCGGCGGAAAAGACAGCATGTCCGGCTCTTTCAACGAACTGGATGTGCCGCCGACGCTTATCTCCTTTGCCATAGCGCCGTGTGACGCGCGGTTTATTCTGTCTCCTGAGTTCAAAACGCCCGGTAATAATATTGTTTTATTTAAAGCCGAGGGTTCGCTGCCGGAGATCAAACGGATGTGGAAGACCGTTCGGGCATTGACGGAAAAAGGCGCTGTCGTATCGGCCTGGTCTGTGACGGACGGCGCCGCCGCCGAGGGGATTTTCAAGATGGCACTCGGAAATCGGCTGGGATTTAAGTCGGCTGAAAACGTGGATCCGGACAGCTTGTTTGAAACGCCGGCCGGCTCTATCATAGCCGAAGCCGTGAGGCCTGTACCTGAAGCGCACATCATCGGACAAGTGACCGGCGCTTATGAAATATGCCTCGGCGGCGAGACGGTCGGCATACAAGAACTCGAGCATTTGTGGGAAGACGTCCTGGAGGATGTGTTTCCCACAAAAGCGGGGAACTTGGAGCCGGTCAAAACCGTTTCTTATACTACCCGGCCGACGGCGCTGTCTGCCGGACGGTTTGCCAGACCGCGCGCCGTTATTACGGCGTTTCCGGGCACAAACTGCGAATATGATACCGCAAGGTCCATAGAAAAAGCAGGCGGAGCGCCGGAAATCAAACTTGTCAGGAATTTGACGCCGTCGGCTCTGGAACAATCCGTTTCAGACGTTGAGGCCGCCATCCGGTCAAGCCAGATCATCATCATTCCCGGCGGTTTCTCAGGCGGAGACGAGCCGGACGGCTCAGCCAAGTTCATTACGGCCTTTTTCCGAAATCCGCGTATTACCGACGCTGTGCACGAGCTGCTTTATAAGCGCGACGGCTTGATGCTTGGTATATGCAACGGTTTTCAGGCGCTCGTGAAGCTTGGCCTTGTGCCGTTTGGAGAGATACGGCCGATGGATGAGACCTGTCCGACGCTGACATATAATCTAATCGGACGCCATCAATCCAGATATGTCGCTACGCGCGTGGCCTCTGTCCGCTCGCCGTGGCTGAGCATGTGCGCGGTCGGCGACGTGCACGTTCTGCCTGTTTCACACGGCGAAGGCCGCTTCGCCGCATCGGGCGAGGTTCTTGAAAAATTGATGGCCGGCGGGCAGCTCGCCACGCAGTACTGTGACTTGTCGGGGAACGTTTCAAGCGATATCCGTATGAACCCGAACGGTTCCGTCATGGCTATAGAGGGCATCACAAGTCCGGACGGCAGAGTTTTCGGGAAGATGTGCCACAGCGAACGCGAAGGCGCGCACGTGGCTAAAAACATATACGGCAACAAGTATCAGCCGATATTTGAAAGCGGTGTCGGATACTTCAAATAAAGCGCACAAATAATTAACAGTTCCGGCTAATCATCTGAACAAACCGGCTTCGTTTTTTCTGCCCTGCTTTACAGGGCGGCGATACCGGCTTGACACGCGCCGGAACGGGGGGATTTTATGACAGACAGAAACCTTATTGAAAAAGCAAAAGAAGCTTTAAAAAATGCCTATGCGCCATATTCGCGTTTTCCGGTCGGCGCTGCGCTGGAATGTGACGACGGGACGGTTTTTGCCGGCAGTAAAATAGAAAATGCCGCGCTTGAATGCACATTATGCGCCGAACGGTCGGCATTGGCGGCCGCCGTCAGCGCCGGACATAAAAGTTTTAAGCGTATTGCCGTTTATGCAGAATCCGGCAGCTACTGTTTTCCCTGCGGTACATGCCGGCAGGTGCTTTGGGAGTTCTCTCCGCGCATGGAGGTGCTGTGCGCCCGGGCAGACGGGCGATATGTAAGCTATCCGCTCGGCACGCTGCTCCCGGAGCCTTTCAGCGCCCAGTCCATGGACTGAAGGCGGATAGAAAAACCCCGGTAATAATTTGTCATGATATTGTAATATATCAATCTTTACACATGCCGGAGATTTGTTATAATAAAGGATGCAAGACTACGCATATTAAGTATCAGCAAGCAGTTAATCCGGAATGGTATTCTGGGGGGAGGGCTGAGTGATGGATGGTTATACAAGAAAATTTGATGTGGTAACGAGTAGGGCCGAAACGCGCGAGATCCTCTCATCGGTCTATGAATCATTGCGCCTGAAAGGCTATAACCCCGTCAATCAGATCGTCGGATATATTTTATCTGAAGATCCCACCTATATAACAAATTATAACAACGCACGCAGCCTTATTTGCCGTCTCGACCGGGACGAACTACTGCAGGAGCTTGTAAAATACTATCTCGAGAAATGAGTCGTTTCGCCTGATTAATTTGACCAGCATCGCCGGCACACATGATATTGTGCCGGCGATATTATTATTTTCAACATTTAGTCGAATATGTCAAAATTAGGGCATTCGCACCGATAAATCCAGTATTATATAATATTATTGTATGTTGTTACTATTTTTGCCAGTTTACTGTTGACAATGAGGAAACAATGTGTTACAATTTCGTTACATTATTTTTAGGGGGCAAATCATGTCCGTAACTGTATCTGAAAAAAATTTGGCATTGGAATATAAAGGCCATCCGCTGCGCCGGAAAGACAACCTCATTTACTACGGCAGCATGGCGGATAAATATATCATTATGATTCAGATAACCGAAACAAAAAAGGTTAAAGATATGGACGTAGCTTCGAAGGTCATCGTGCAGCTCCAGCTGACCGATCCAAACCTGAAATCCCGTGACAGAGTTGTCAAAAAAAGTGAAAAAACAAGTTTGTACGCGGCTGTCGATGTTGCCGCCGTATGGCTTGAAAGAGCGCTGAACGCTAAGTAATCGTTTCGAAAGGCGTGATACGATTGAGAATGTTTAAGAAGCTTTTAGTTGTGCTTGCGATTGTTGCGGTTATAATCCCGGCACAGTACATAACATCCGCAGCAGGCAGCATTGCATACGGCGCGGCGACAGTTGACGCCACGTCCCTCAATATACGTTCCGGACCCGAAACGACGTATGACGTCGTATTTACTGTGGGCAGCAACGAACGTATGGTCATACTTGAGAAGACGAATTCTGATTGGTATCACGTCAATTATCACGGTGTTGTCGGTTATGTCGCTGCATTATACCTAAAGGATGTGCTTACGGCTGAGAACTTTGACGCTGTAGGCGAATTCACAGGAGACGATGTCCGCATGCGCGATGAGCCGTCGACCGCGGGAGCGGTCCTGGGCGATGGCGACAACGGTACGATTGTCAAGGTTGTTGGAATCAACAACGGCTGGTATAAAATAGTATTTGACGGTGTGACGGGTTATGTCCGTTCCGATTTTGTTACGATTACTAAAGATGAGGTTACGGATCCATCCAGCAGCGTGAGCCTGAGCACATCGAAGATGTCGTCAGAAGAAAAGTCGCTGCGGCAGCAGGTAGTTGATTTTGCCCTCCAGTATGTCGGCTACAGTTATGTGTACGGCGCTGAGTCTCCTTCCGAGGGATTTGACTGTTCGGGCCTTGTTTATTATGTGTTCCATCATTTCGATTACAATGTGACACGTACGGCATCCAGACAATATGCCAACGACGGCGTAAAGGTTTCAAAATCAGAGCTGCAGCCCGGTGATCTGGTGTTCTTCTCTTCAAACGGCGGTTACAGCGTGACGCATGTCGGCATCTACATAGGGGACGGTCAGTTTGTGCATGCCTCGTGTCCCAGTGTGGGCCTCGTGATTTCAGACCTTAACAGCGATTATTACACAAGAGTCTGGTACGGCGCAAAAAGCGTTTTATAATAACGGACAAGCCCTGAAGACAAAAAGCAGTAATAAAGCGGCGAATACGCATAGTATACGCCGCTTTTTTATATAGGAAGAACTTAAACGCTAGAGCAGCGGTTTTAAGAAATGGCCGGTATAACTTTTCTCACAGTGTATTATTTCCTCCGGCGTTCCGGCAAAAACGACTTCGCCGCCGCTGTCGCCGCCCTCGGGCCCCAGGTCGATGATATAGTCGGCCGTCTTGATGACTTCAAGATTATGTTCGATGACGACGACGGTGTTCCCGGCGTCGGTAAGCCGGTCGAGTACTTCGATAAGGCGGTGTACGTCGGCGGTGTGCAGGCCCGTCGTCGGCTCATCAAGGACATAAAACGTGCTGCCTGTAGAGCGTTTGGACAGCTCTGTGGACAATTTGACACGCTGGGCCTCTCCGCCTGAAAGCGTGGTAGACGGTTGGCCCAGCTTGATGTAACCGAGGCCGACGTCGACAAGCGTCTGCAGCTTCTGCCTGATTTTCGGCATGTTTTCAAAAAAACTGAGCGCCTCGTCCACAGTCATATCGAGGACCTCGAAAATGTTTTTCCCTTTATAGTGCACCTCAAGCGTTTCTCTGTTATAGCGCTTGCCTTTGCAGACCTCACAGGGGACGTAAATATCCGGTAAAAAGTGCATCTCAATTTTTATCAGCCCGTCGCCCGCACAGGCTTCGCAGCGGCCGCCCCGCACATTGAAAGAAAAGCGGCCCTGGTTATAACCGCGTGCCTTAGCGTCCTGTGTCGAAGCAAACAGCGCGCGTATATCGCTGAAAACGCCCGTATACGTAGCGGGATTGGAGCGCGGTGTACGTCCGATGGGAGACTGGTCGATATCAATGACCTTGTCCAGATACTCCATGCCTTCGATGACGTCATGTTTTCCGGGTCTTACTTTGACCCGATTGAGTTCGGCCGCAAGCGTCTTATAGACAACTTCGTTGATAAGCGACGACTTTCCGCTGCCGGATACGCCCGTTACGCAGGTCATGACGCCGAGCGGGATGGAGACATCGATGTTTTTCAGATTGTTTTCGGCCGCTTTGCGGATCGTGAGAGATTTACCGGTGCCTTTCCGGCGTTTTTCCGGAACGGGTATTTTTTTTGTGCCGCTCAGATACTGCCCTGTGAGTGAAGCCTTACAGGCCCGGATCTCCTCAACCGATCCGGCGGCAACTACTTCGCCGCCGTGGACGCCGGCCCCCGGGCCTATATCCACAATGTAATCGGCTTCGTTAATCGTTTCCTCATCATGTTCGACGACTAAAAGCGTATTGCCGAGATCCCGGAGATGCTTGAGGGTTTTTAAAAGCCGCGCGTTGTCGCGCTGATGCAGGCCGATAGACGGCTCGTCGAGTATATACAGGACGCCCATTAAGGACGAACCGATCTGAGTAGCCAGGCGGATGCGCTGGCTTTCTCCGCCGGAAAGGCTTCCGGCCTGACGGCTGAGTGTAAGATACTCCAGGCCGACACTCCTGAGGAAGCCAAGCCTCTCGCGGATTTCCTTGAAAATCCGGTTGGCGATCATCGCTTCTTTTTCCGTCAGCTTCAGGCGGTCGATGAAGTCCAGCCCCTGTACGATGGATTTATCCGTAAAATCAACAATGTTGATCCCGCCGACAGTGACGGCCAGCACCTCTTTTTTAAGACGGCGTCCGAGGCATTCGGGACACGGATGCTCGGACATGTATTGTTCGAGCTCCCACCGCATGGACATGCTTTGCGTTTCTTTATACCGGCGCTCTAAATTGTTGACGATGCCCTCAAACGGCTGATTGAGCGTCCCCTTGCCGCGCGGCTGATCATAATGAAGGACGAGCTTTTCCCCGTTCGTGCCATACAGGATGATGTCGAGCACGCCTTCCGGCAGGTCCTTTATGGGTGTGTTGAGATTGAATTTGTATTTCTTCGCCAGCGCCTCGAAGTACATTCTGGAGATCCCGTCGTTTTTGATGTTTCCCCAGCCGGAGGCGGAAATGCCGCCTTCCATGATCGAAAGCGCATAATTCGGTATGATGATATCAGGGTCGACCCGCAGCTGTGTGCCGAGGCCCGTACAGGACGGGCACGCGCCGTATGGGCTGTTGAAGGAAAACAGGCGCGGCGTCAGCTCCTCGATCGATATGCCGCAGTCTTCGCACGCATAATTCTGGCTAAACAGCAGCTCCCGATCCTCTCCGACGATATCTATGATGACCGTGCCGCCTGCCAGGGCGGCTGCCGTTTCGACGGAGTCGGTAAGCCTACGGGCGATATCATCCTTGATGACGAGGCGGTCCACAATAATCTCGATATTATGCTTTTTATTTTTGTCAAGACGGATTTCTTCCGTCAGGTCATAGGTGCTGCCGTCTACACGAACGCGGACATAACCGCTTTTGCGGGCGTCCTCGAAAACCTTCAGATATTCGCCTTTACGCGCGCGTACGACAGGCGCCAGCACCTGAATGCGCGTAGCCTGCGGGAGCGTCAGCACCTGATCGATAATCTGGTCGATGGTTTGCTGCTTGATTTCCTTCCCGCAGTTGGGGCAGTGCGGCACGCCGATACGCGCCCATAAAAGGCGCAGGTAGTCGTATATTTCCGTGGCCGTGCCGACGGTTGAGCGCGGATTCCGGCTTGTTGTCTTCTGGTCGATGGAGATGGCGGGGGAAAGGCCTTCGATGTAATCAACGTCCGGTTTCTCCATCTGGCCCAGAAACTGCCGCGCGTATGCCGACAATGATTCTACATAGCGGCGCTGCCCCTCGGCGTATATCGTGTCGAATGCCAGAGAGGATTTGCCGCTGCCGGAGATGCCCGTCATGATAACGAGCTTGTCCCGAGGGATTTCTATGTCGATATTTTTTAAGTTGTTCTCTCTGGCGCCTTTTATATAAATGTTGTCACGCATTTAAATATTCCTCATTAAGCTTTTATGCTTGAAATTCAATTCCAAAAATCCAATGATGGTTTACCCGTTCGCTGCGCGGGCGGACAGGTTTTCGCCTTTTGGACTGGGTTTTCTTCACTGCCGACAGACGCGTCAATCCGGCCGGCGTTGGCGATCATAAGTTTTATACGGTTTTCCTGATTGATTTTAGTCGCGCCGGGGTCATAATCGATGGCGACGATGTTGGAGTCGGGATAATCGTCCTTGAGTCGGCGGATCATACCTTTCCCGACGACATGGTTCGGGAGGCAGCCGAACGGCTGTGCGCAGACGATATTTTTCGCACCGGTGTGGATGAGCTCCAGCATCTCGGCGGTTAAAAGCCATCCCTCGCCCATCTTGTTGCCGTAGCCGAGGTAGCCCTTTATAAGGCGCTGCAGGTCGGCAAAGCGGCCCATTGGCCGAAACGACGGCTGTGTCTTCACGGCCTCTATCATGATATCCTGCAGGTCTTCGATATATTTTTGGAAGATACCTGCCAACAGTTTTTTCAGCTTATAGCCCTTATACAGATCGACGTCCACTACGCGGTTGTTGATCTTGAAGATCATGAAGTCCGTCAGGCCGGGCACGACCGGTTCGCAGCCCTCGCCAATAAGAAACTCCTCCAGGCCATTGTTGCCGAGTGGCGAGAATTTCACGTAGATCTCACCGACAATGCCGACGCGCGTTTTTTGGGTCCCCTGCCGTTCGACCTTCGCGTAATCGGCGGCGATTTGCGTCATAATGCCGCGCATGTCTTTTTTGCTCATGCCCCGGCCTTCGCCGAACATGGAAACGAGCCGATCCGTCCAGTGGATCGTGAGTTTGTCGGTCGTGCCTTTTGTGACCTCATACGGCAGGCACTGGTTTTTAAGCCATACGAGCAGATCTCCGTAAATCATTGCTGTTGCCAGCCGGCGCAGCGTTCCCAAAGGGATGGAAAAACCGGGGTTTTTCTCAAGGCCCGACAGATTGACGGAGACGACGGGGATATACGCCAAGCCGGCCTTGTCGAGCGCTTTGCGCAGCAGGTGGATGTAGTTGGAGGCGCGGCATCCGCCGCCTGTCTGCGTTATGAGAAGGCCGACCTTGTGCTTGTCGTACTTGCCGCTGTTCACCGCCTCGATAAGCTGCCCGATGACTAAAAGCGCCGGGTAACATGTGTCGTTGTGCACATATTTAAGCCCCGTGTCCACAATGCCGCGGTGCGTCGTTTCGAGCATGTCGATCTTATAGCCGTCCAGCTCGAAGACTTTTTTGAGCATGGTGAACGTGACGGGCAGCATCTGCGGCATCAGGAGTGTATATTCTCTTTTCATCTCCTTTGTGAAAAGGAGACGCCCGTTCTTGTCATATGTAAGTTTAGCCATAATTCATTATTCCCTATGCCGTTTCCTTTTCGCGCGACTGTATCGCAGCGATCAGGCTCCGGATCCGTATACGGACGGCGCCGAGGTTGTTGATATCGTCGATTTTGATCTGGGTATAGAGTTTGCCGGCGGATTCCAAAATGCTTCGCAGCTCATCGGTCGTGATGGCGTCCGTGCCGCAGCCGAAGGAGACGAGCTGTATCATCTGCATGTCCGGCTGAGCCGTCACGTAGCGCGCGGCGTTATACATGCGCGCCTGATATGTCCACTGGTTGAGTACCTTCCGGCTGTCTTTTTCCAGAATGTGCGAAACGGCATCCTCGGTTATGAGGACGAGCCCGTACGAGGTTATAAGCGCGTCGATGCCGTGGTTGATCTCCGGGTCAATATGATATGGACGGCCGGCAGCGACGATGATCCGCTTGCCGTTTTCGCGTGCGTAATTGATATATTTTTCACCCTCGCGGACGATATCTTTTTTATAGGCCTCGTAAGCGATATAGGCGCTGAGGGCGGCTTTTTTCGTTTCGCTTTTCGGGATGCCGAACTGCTCCTGGAAGTATTCGCCCGCCTTTTGCACAAAGCCTTTTTTCTTGTGCAGCCCAAAGTACGGGGCTAAATAGCGGACCGCTTTCAGCCTTGGCATATTGGCCGCAAGAAGCTCGGGATAATAAGCCACGACCGGGCAGTTATAATTATTGTCGCTGATGCCTTCGTTGAAGTTGTATGGCATACACGGATAAAAAACCGCGTCAACGCCCAGGTCGCAAAGATGCTCGATGTGACCGTGCATGAGTTTGGCCGGGTAACAAACCGTGTCCGACGGGATGGTGCGCTGGCCTTTGACATAAACCGACCGTGACGACTCCGGTGAAAGCACGACCTCAAAATCAAGCTTTGTGAAGAACTCAAACCAGAAGGGCAGGTTTTCATACATGTTGAGCCCAAAAGGAATGCCGATCTTTCCGCGTGAGCCGTTGCCGGAGCCGACGCCGTTTAACGCGCGGAGCTTATCATATTTGTATTTCATCAGATTCGGTTCTGATGATTTCTCAATGCCTAAAGGTTTCGAGCAGCGGTTGCCGGAAATAAACCGGCGGCCGCCGTCAAAGGTGTTGATCGTCAGGCTGCAGTGGTTGGTGCAGCCGTTGCATGTCACGGGTTTGGACGTATGCGTGAAGCGTCCGAGCGCGTCTTCATCCAGAAGAGCAGTGACCGGCATTCCCGCGTCCATTGCGGTGAGCGCCGCGCCGTAAGCGCCCATGAGACCGGCAATGGTCGGCCGCGTGACGTCCCGGCCGATCTCGCGCTCAAAGCCCCTTAAAACGGCGTCGTTTAAAAACGTGCCGCCCTGTACGACGATATGCCGGCCCAGGTCGTCTGCGCTGGCCGCCCGGATGACCTTATACACGGCGTTTTTGACGATGGAGATGGACAGTCCCGCCGAAATGGCTTCGACGGATGCGCCTTCCTTCTGCGCCTGCTTGACGCTGGAGTTCATGAAAACAGTGCACCGCGATCCAAGATTGACAGGCCCCTTATCGAACAGTCCCAACTTTGAAAACCTGGCAATGTCATAGCCTAAAGCAATGGCAAACGTCTCGATAAAGCTGCCGCAGCCGGACGAACAGGCTTCGTTGAGCATGATGCTGTCCACCGCGCCGCCGCGGATCTTAAAGCATTTGACGTCCTGGCCGCCGATATCGATTATGAAATCGACTTTATTATCAAAATGGCGCGCGGCCCTGAAATGCGCCATCGTCTCGACGAGGCCGATGTCGACCCCGAATGCGTTTTTGATGAGATCCTCCCGTAGCCGGCTACGGCGCTCGAGCGGATTTTGACCCGGCTGCCGAATTTCACGTATATCTCCTGAAGCTGCTGCCGGACGATCGATACGGGGTCGCCCCGGTTTGAAGCATAGTAGCTGTACAGTATCCCGCCGTCCGGGGTGATGAGTACGAGTTTTGTTGTCGTGCTGCCCGCGTCTATCCCAAGATACGCGTCGCCTTCATAGGCGTCCGCGTCGACTGTGACGGGCGTCGCCCTGTTGTGGCGCTCTTTGAACGCGTCAAAATCTGCCTGTGTGTTAAACAGCGGCTCCATTACGTCTGTTAAAAGCGACGCGTCCACAGCATGCTCCAACAGTGCCAGCATGTCTTCAAAAGAAGAGTCGTTACCGGCGTCCGCCGTGAGCGCGGCGCCGAGCGCGGCGAAGCAGTCGGCGTTTTCAGGGAAAACGGCGTGTTCGTTGTCGAGCTCAAGCGTTTCCACAAAACGCTGGCGCAGCCCTTTAAAGAAGGTCAGCGGGCCGCCCAGAAACACAATTTTGCCGGTCAGCTCGCGGCCTTGTGTCAGTCCGGTGACCGTCTGGTCGACGACAGCCTGGAAAATCGAAGCCGCGACATCTTCGCGGCGCCCCCCCTGATTGAGGATCGGCTGGATATCGGATTTAGCGAAAACCCCGCAGCGCGAGGCAATCGGATAAATTATTTCGTGGCGCAGCGACAGTTCGTCCAGTTCCGTGATGCTGACGTTTAGCAGCGTTGCCATCTGGTCAATAAAAGATCCGGTGCCGCCGGCACATGAGCCGTTCATGCGTTCCTCGAGACCGCCGCCGAAAAAGATGATCTTTGCATCCTCGCCGCCCAGCTCAATGACGGCGTCCGTGCCGGGGAAATATGCACGGACGGCGGAAGCCGTGGCATAGACCTCCTGAACGAAGGTCATGCCGGACGCCTTGGCAACGCCAAGTCCGGCGGAACCCGTGATGACGGTGCGGACTTTTTGCCCCGCCAGAGTCCCGGCCGCTGAACGCAGCTGCTCGGCCGCCTTCTTGCGCACCTTGGAGTAGTGCCGTTCGTACGCGCGGAAGATTATAGTGTCCTGCTCGTCTAGCACAACGGTTTTGACCGTTGTGCTGCCGATATCAATTCCGATTCTAAAACTCATAAGTTCACCTTTGGAAATAAAATCCCACAATGGTTTAATGTGTAACGCGTTTGGTTTGGCCGCGGACTTTAAGCGGCATAGTGTCAAACGTTCTCTTAAAAAGAAAGCCGACGCAATATGCGTTAAAGTATATTATACATTCCGGCAGAGCATAATTCAACAATTTAAAAGGATTTGTTTTGGTAAAAACCATTGAACGCCGATAGGGGTTAATGATATAATCATCATTGATGTAAAAAAACTGGAAGGGACATTTTATGAACCGAACGAGCGAATTTGTTGATTTTATGTCGGGCGCAGGCGTTTTGACCTTTGGGGACTTTACGACAAAAAGCGGTCGGAAAACGCCGTACTTTATCAATACGGGCAATTACAGAACCGGTTCTCAAATCTCGCGGCTCGGCGATTATTACGCCGACAGCATTGCCCAAAGCGGGGAAAAATTTGATGCGCTTTTCGGTCCGGCATATAAAGGCATTCCGCTGTCGGTCGCGGCTGCTTCCGCACTTTACCGCAACCACGGGATCGATGTCCCATATTGTTTCAACCGTAAGGAAATCAAAGATCATGGGGAAGGCGGCGCCCTTGTCGGCTATCGACCGAAGGACGGTAACCGGCTGGTTATAATAGAAGACGTGGTCACAGCCGGTACGGCTGTACGTGAAAGTATCGCGCTTCTGACAAAAATCGCATCGGTCACTATAACGGCGCTGTTCGTTTCGGTAGACAGAATGGAACGGGGCACCGGGAACCTGTCGGCCCTTGACGAGCTGCGCACGTCCCTTGGTATCCGGGTTTATCCGATTATAACCGTCCGGGAAATTATCAACGCGTTACCGGACACAGATGAAAAAAAGGCTAAAATGGAGGAATACCTTGCCGAATACGGTGCGAATTAGGTGAAGTAATGAATATTCACGACGGCCACAGAGATCGAATGAAGAAACGGTTTTTAGAGCACGGACTTGAAAATTTTGACGACCACAGCGTACTGGAGCTTTTATTGTTTTATGCCCTGCCGCGCACGGACGTGAATCCGATTGCCCATAAACTGATCGAAAGCTTCGGTTCGTTGGCCGGGGTATTCGACGCGCCGATCGATGAACTGACCAAAGTCTCCGGGATCAGCGCCAATTCCGCGATGTTCATTAAGCTGATCCCGCAGGCCAGCCGCCGGTATTTGATATCACGCTGCAGTTTTGAGGACATTCTGGATTCCACTGAAAAAGCAGGACGGTATCTTCTGCCGCGTTTTTTTGCCGAACGAGACGAGATTGTATACATGATTTGTCTGGACGCCAAATGCAAGGTGCTCAACTGTAAGCGCCTGTTTCGCGGAAGCGTCAATTCCGCTAATGTCAGCATCCGGAAAATCGTCGAAAACGCACTTCTTTATAACTCGACGAGCGTTATCATCGCGCACAACCATACAAGCGGGATCGCGCTGCCGTCGCATGAGGACAAGATAACGACGCGGCGTATTGAAAGTGCGCTGCGCGCCGTTGATATCGTTATGACCGATCATATCATTGTCGCCGAAGACGATTTTATTTCAATGGCGGACAACGGATTTTTCAGATGATTCCATGCGCGCGGCTGGCCGCCGGATACGTTATTGTTAAAAACTGCATTGAGGACAGATATGCCGGATTTTAAAGTCATAAGCGAATATACACCCTCCGGCGACCAGCCGGAAGCGATCGAAGCGCTCGCACGGGGCGTGGAGCTGGGATTTGAGGAGCAAACGCTTCTGGGCGTCACCGGTTCCGGAAAGACTTATACGATGGCAAAGATCATCGAGAAGCTCCAGCGGCCGACGCTTGTTTTAGCGCACAACAAAACGCTGGCGGCGCAGCTGTGCAGCGAATTCAAGGAGTTTTTCCCGGAAAACGCCGTGGAATTTTTTGTGTCCTACTATGACTATTATCAGCCGGAAGCGTATATCCCGCATACGGACACGTATATAGAGAAAGACAGTTCCATCAATGACGAGATCGAACGTCTGCGGCACTCCGCGACGTCGGCGCTGTTTGAAAGGCGGGACGTTATTGTCGTGTCGTCCGTCAGCTGCATATACGGTCTCGGCGACCCGATCGACTACGCGAACATGGTCATTTCGTTGCGCGTAGGGCAGAATCGGAACCGGGACACGCTGTTAAAAAAGCTTGTGGAGATCCGATACGGCCGCAACGATATCGCGTTTGAGCGCAACATGTTCCGCGTACGCGGCGATACGGTGGAGATCTATCCGGTTTATGCACGTGATAATGCCGTGCGGGTGGAGTTTTTCGGCGATGAGATCGAACGTATCAGCGAGATCAGCGTCGTTACGGGGGTACCGGTAAGGAACCTGTCCCATGTGGCGATCTATCCGGCTTCGCACTACGTCACGACGGAAGAAAAAATGGAACGCGCCGTCCACGAGATACAGGAAGAACTGAAGGCGCGCATCGAGCATTTTGAACGTGAGAACAAGCTGGTCGAGGCGCAGCGCATCCATCAGCGCACCATGTACGATATCGAGATGATGCGCGAGCTCGGTTACTGTACGGGCATTGAAAACTACTCCCGCATCATCACGGGCCGGCCGGCCGGTTCGGCGCCGATGACGCTGATCGATTATTTCCCAAAGGATTTTATCCTCTTTGTCGATGAGAGCCACGTGACGCTGCCGCAGGTGCGCGCGATGTACAACGGCGACCGTGCGCGGAAAGAAAGCCTCGTGGAATACGGCTTCCGTCTGCCGTCGGCATTTGACAACAGGCCTTTGAAGTTTGACGAATTCAACGAACGCGTCAAACAGTTTATGTACGTTTCCGCAACGCCGGGCGAGTATGAAAGATCCCGCTCGTCTCAGGTTGTTGAACAGATTATCCGTCCGACCGGTCTTTTAGACCCGGTGATTTGCGTCCGGCCTGTCGAAGGGCAGATCGACGACCTGATCGGAGAGATCAACGCAAGGACAAAAAAGAACGAGCGGACGCTCGTTACGACGCTTACCAAGAAAATGGCGGAAGACCTCACCGGATATCTGACCAATACGGGCATACGCGTGCGGTATATGCACCATGACATATCGACCATCGAGCGTATGGAGATCATCCGCGACCTGCGTCTGGGGGAATTCGACGCGCTCGTTGGAATCAATCTCCTTCGGGAAGGACTGGATTTGCCCGAAGTGTCGCTCGTGGCGATCCTGGACGCCGACAAGGAAGGTTTTTTAAGAAGCGAGACCGCCCTTGTCCAAACGATCGGGCGCGCTGCCCGCAACGCGGAGGGCGCCGTCATAATGTATGCCGACACGGTCACACGATCCATGCGCGCTGCCATTGACGAGACGGAGCGCCGGCGGGCAAAGCAGGCGGCTTTCAACGAAGCGCACGGCATTGTTCCTAAAACGATCGTTAAAAGTGTGCGGAATCTGCTTGAGATATCCATGGAAGAAGACGTCTCTGTTAAAGGCGACGGCGGCACGGTCAGGATGACGCGTCGCGAGCGGGAAGCGGCGGTTTTAAAACTTGAAAAAGAGATGCAGCACGCGGCGAAGATGCTTGAATTTGAATATGCTGCCGTCCTGCGAGACCGGATCATAAAGCTCCGGGGTGAGCAATAGGTTATATCCTATTGCACTTTTGAAAAATTACGGCATAGGAGTTGGGTCGTTGAACATACTGGAATTGCTGCAAACATCCGAAATCGGAAAGATAGCCATCACGTTTTTTGTCTCGATGCTGCCGGTTCTTGAACTGCGCGGATCTATCCCGCTCGGTGTGTCTTTGGGACTTGACCCCATAACATGCATGATCGTCAGCCTCGTGGGGAATATGTTGCCCGTGCCGTTTATCATCCTCTTCATACGCCGTATTCTGGAATGGATGAAAACGAAAAGCAGCCGGCTTGCCCGTATTGCCGAGCGGCTGGAGAAAAAAGCTTATTCCAAAGGCGATATCATTTACAAAGGCGAGATCATCGGGCTGATACTTATTGTTGCGATTCCGCTTCCGGGTACCGGTGCGTGGACGGGGTCACTTATAGCAGCCTTTTTGAATATACGTCTTAAAGCAGCGATCCCCGCCATCGCGTCGGGCGTCGTCATAGCGGGAATCCTTGTTGTGGGTTTGACATATGGGTTTACAAAGATTTTTGCCTGAAAATCCTCGCCGGAGCTTACGCCGTGTACGGCATAAAATTAAACCGGACATTTCCCGGGGACATGCGCCGCAGAAATAACACGTTGTAATCCGGCCGGGCGGAGTATCCGGGTTGCAATTTTAAAAAAGAGCCTTAACGACTTCATAAAAGCTGAATCGAAAAGCCTCCGACTTGGTCGGAGGCTTCTCGAAAAGAGAGGGAGTTATTCGGGATAAATCGAAGCGTTCATTACAGCCGAAGAGGGGGGGAGGATAGTACGGTGAATAGTAGGGACATCTGGAGTAATTGTTAAGAAGTTTGCTGGGCCTGTAATGATCGTTTCAATGTCTTTAATATAATCCTAAAATAAGTTTTTTGTGTGAATAGAATTTTAATAATTTGTTAATTAGAATCGGCCAAGTCACACCCATAATACATGAAGCGGTGCAGCGCGGCGCGTCAGCTTCCCGATATGTTTTTCTGACTGATTACTGTCAGCGTAAACGTGAACGTTGTATGCCCTTCGCTGCTTGCTACAAAGATATCTTCATTGTGATTATCAAGGATCGTCTTGACGATGTATAGGCCTAAACCGGTGCCGTCGCGGTTCTCGCTGCGGGAACGATCCGTTTTATGGAACCGGTCGAATATCAGCGGCATTTCATCTGCCGGGATTGTTTCGCCCTGGTTTTCGACCGAGATATAGGCCTTCATGCCCTGTTTCCAAAGACTTATGCGTATCGTGGAGCCTTCTTCAGCAAACTTGATGGCATTATCGATGAGGTTATAAACGACCTGTGTGATGGAATCCTTTTCGCCGCGCGTGATGATAGGTTCTTCCGGCAGCTCGGCGCCGACGTCCAGGTCTTTAACTTCGATCTTTCCGCCAAGGCCGAGCAAAGTCAGGCGAATGACCTCCGAGATGTCGAACTGCCCGCTCAGCAGCGTTTCTGTGGATGTGGACTGGATACGCGACATATCCAGCATGTTCCGGACAAGCCGTGACAGGCGTTTTGTCTCCGAAGAAATGACCTCCAGGTATTTACGCTCCTGTACCGTTGGGACTGTTCCGTCCAGGATGCCGTCGGAAAAGCCGGAAATGACCGTCATCGGCGTCTTCAGCTCATGCGATACATTGGCTATGAAATCGCGGCGCAGGTTTTCCGAACGTTCAAGCGAATCGGCCATCATGTTGAACGCGTCCGTCAGCTGCCCGATCTCGTCGACACGGCCGGTATCTTCGACACGGACGGAAAAATCGCCTCTGGCAAAACGCCTGGCTGCGAGCGACATCTCTTTAAGCGGTTCGGCCTGACGTTTGGTTGTGATAAATGAGATCACGAAGGTCAAAAACAAAACGCTCACGGAAATCAGCAGGAATACGGCTGCGAACTGACGCCAGATCATGTAGATCTCACCCGTCCTGCTGGATAAAAAGACATAGCCGACGGTAGTTGAATCCGTGCCGCTTGTCAGCGGTACGCCCATCACATAGCGCAGCTCTTTGTACAGGCCGCCCAGATCGGTGTTTTTGCTGAAGCTGCAGCCGGGCGCGACCTGAGACAGTATTTTATTTGGGATTGATTTTCCGATATACTCGGACACGACCGCTTTGTCTGAACTGGATACGATAAAGCCGTCCGTGTTCGCCACGAGGATATGATATCCGGAGGAATTGGAGATCAGCGTGATCATCAACCGCATTTCCAGGCCGCCCAGCGCCCACTCCTGATCATAAGCGGAAATAAAACGGGTGGTCTCGCAGGCTGTTTCGTACATGGCCTCCTGTTTTTGATTGATGACAAGACGATAGCTCCAGAGAAAAAACATGCTGCCGAGGATCAGGAAGCTCAGGAAGACGATCCCGGCCGTCATATAAAAATTGCGGATATAGATACTGTGTTTCATGTTTCGTTCAACTCAAATTTATAACCAACGCCCCATACTGTTTTGAGAGACCATTTATTGCTGACATTTTCCAGCTTCTCGCGCAGACGTTTGACATGCACATCGACGGTGCGGGAGTCTCCGAAATAATCAAAACCCCAGACCTCGTCCAAGAGCTGGTTGCGCGTATAGACCCGGTTCGGCGTAGAAGCAAGGTGAAACAGCAGTTCCATTTCTTTAGGGGGCGCGTCCACTTTCTTTCCGTCGACAATAAGCTCAAAGGAATCCATATTGACGACAAGTTTATCAAAGACAAGTTTTTTTGACTGTTCGCCTGCATCCGTCTCATAACGGCGCATGACGGCGTGTACGCGGGCCAGCAGTTCCTTGACTTCAAACGGCTTGACGATATAGTCGTCGGCGCCCATTTCCAGTCCCGAGACTTTATCGAATGTTTCGCCTTTTGCCGTTAGCATTATGATCGGTACTTTCGACAGACTTCTGATTTCTCGGCAGACGCCCCAGCCGTCCAGAACAGGAAGCATGATATCAAGCAGCACAAGATCGGGAGTCAGCCGTTCAAACTCGGATACGCCTTTGCCGCCGTTATCGGCTATATATACCTCAAAACCGTCTTTCTCAAGATACAGCCGCAAGAGTTCGGCGATATTTATGTCGTCTTCAATAACGAGTACCTTTTTAGGCATATTTTATACCCCCTAAACTTGCTTTATTAATTAAACCTGTCATTACTAACGCAGTATTTATACAATATAATCCTATCATATTACACTTTTATTTACAATGGTTGAACAATTTGTAAATGTACGGTTTTACGCATGCGAACAGAGTTGTTTATTAATTAAACAGCGGCTTTTATGCTGTTGCTTAAGCTGCGTTTTTATATAAACAAATCCAAGGGGGTGCTGCTCTTGATGTGGAATTTATGGCACGGCTGCAGAAAAACCTCGCCCGGCTGCAAGAATTGTTATGTTTACCGCAGCGATGCGCGCTACGGACGTGACAGCAGCCTTGTCGTGAAAACAAAGAATTTTGACCTTCCTGTCCGGAAAGACCGCCGGGGCGTCTATAAGATCCCATCCGGTGAAACCGTCTATACCTGTTTTACATCTGATTTTTTCATTGAGGATGCCGACAAATGGAGAAACGATGCCTGGATGATGATCAAGAAGCGGCCGGACCTGCATTTTCTTATCATAACAAAGAGGATTAACCGGTTTTATGAGTCGCTTCCCGACGACTGGGGCCGCGGATATGAAAACGTTGCGGTCTATTCAACGGTTGAAAATCAGGTGATGGCCGACTACCGTCTGCCGCTTCATATCAGCGCGCCGATCCGGCACAAGGGGATTGTATGTGAGCCGCTTCTTGAACGGCTGGAACTCTCGAACTATTTAGGTGCGTGGGTGGAAGGCGTCGTTGTCGGCGGAGAGTCCGGCGGCAATGCCAGAATATGCGACTATGACTGGGTGCTGGATATCCGGCGACAGTGCATCGACGCAGGCGTGCCGTTTACGTTCAAGCAGACGGGATACCGGTTTAAAAAAGACGGCAAGCTGTATACGATCGAGCGGCGGTATCAGCACGCGCAGGCGCGGCGGGCCGGCATCAATACCGGCCGGCGGCCGTAATCAATTTCGTCGAAAAACGAATTTCCGACGGGTAAGATTTGACGTTTTCAGCGAAAGGAAATCCCCGCGCCGTCGGCGCGGGGATTATTGCTTATTGTTCTTCCCGTTTTTTTCGGAACACCAGGAATTTGCTGAAGATGTAATTGAGAATAATCACGATAACGATCGCTTCCGCTTTTCCCAGCATGCTGTTTTGCCCGAGGATAACGACGAACAACTGGACGCCGCCGATCTCTACGGCCATTGTAAACAGGCGGGAACCGATGAACTTGATAAATTCAACGAGGAATTCCGAAATGCCGTTCGTGCGGCACTGGAAGACATAAATTTTATTTGTCACATACGCAAAAAGGATGGCAAGCGCCGTACTTGTAACATTGCTGAAGGTTATGTCGAGATGCAGTATCCCATCCATAAGATAAAAAGACGCATAATCGACGACCGTCGTACAGCCGCCGATGACGATATACCGGGCCGTTTCACCGCGCGGGCTTTTTATGAAATCCGTTAGCTTTCGTATAAAGGCTTTTAGTGTTCCTGTCATAGTTATTTGCGGCGCTCCTTCGCGGTTGTTTTCCGGCCGGACTTTAACAGGCATACCGGATTGAAATCAATAAATAGAATATAAGATGCCCCGAGCCTATACGATCTCGCGATACATAGCGGCAGCGTCGGCCTTCGAAACGTTATCAGAAATCGCCGTCACCTCGACCTTGAGCGTACGCTGGCCGAAACGAATTTCTATAACGTCGCCGGGCTTAACGTTGTAAGAGGCCTTGGCCGGACGGCCGTTAACGGCCACATGCGCGCTGTCGCACGCTTCGTTGGCTACGGACCGGCGCTTTATCAAGCGTGATATTTTCAGATATTTGTCAAGTCTCATAAACATACCAACCTTCATGCTTCGACATGAAAATAACGGCACGAATAACTCCGCGCCGTTATTATATCACTGCAAAAAATACATCATATAAAATTTGTATAGTGTGCAGACGCACTAAGCAACTTATTTAGCGACAGCGTCCTTAAGAGCTTTGCCGGCCTTAAACTGAGGTGTTCTGGAAGCGGGGATTTTGATAACTTCCTTTGTTTTCGGGTTGCGGCCCGTCCGAGCGGCCCGTTCCTTAACATCAAAAATACCAAAACCAACGAGCTGGACTTTTTCACCGGCTTTGAGAGAAGTTGTGATCGCATCAATAGCAGCCGCGAGCGCTTTTTCACTGTCCTTTTTTGATAAGCCGGCATTTGCTGAGATTTTACTGATAAGATCTGCTTTATTCATTTGTACTGTCCTCCTAAATATCTGCTTTTATTTTTTTATTTTAAAGAATAAACACGACATCAGCTGTCGGTTTTATTCTTTAATCGCTTTTTGGCTTCTTCGTAGAGCTTGTCCAGTTCACCAAGCGTCAGATCTTCTATGTTTTGCCCCCTGCGGGCGGATGTTTCCTCAAGAAGCTTAAACCGCTGAATAAATTTGTCGCAGGAACGATGGAGCGCCTGTTCGGGATCAATTTTTAAAAAGCGCGCGACGTTTACGGCCGAGAAAAGGAGATCACCCAGTTCTTCTTCCACATCGCCGTTCGTTTCTGCCGCCTGCTTAAGTTCGTCAAATTCTTCGTAAAGCTTGTCCGTTGCCCCTGTGATATCCGGCCAGTCAAAACCGACTTTCGCGGCTTTTTTCTGGAGCTTTTCAGCGCGCCATAAACCTGGCAGGCTTTTTGCTACGGCGGATAGGGAATCGGCAACGGTTTCATGATTTTTCTCCGCGCGTTTTATAACGTCCCAGTTTTCCAGGACTTCATCGCTTCCGGTTACGGATGTGTTTCCAAAAACATGCGGATGACGGGTAATAAGCTTTTTTACGGACATGTCGGCGACATCGTCCAAATCAAACCGGCCGGCGTCTTCCTCAATATCCGAATGAAATATGACCTGCATTAAAACGTCGCCGAGCTCTTCGCATAAATGTACCGGGTCGCCCTCGTCAATCGCCTCGACGGCTTCATAAGCTTCCTCGAGGAAATTACGCCGAATGCTCTCGTGTGTCTGTTCAGCATCCCAAGGGCAGCCGCCCGGCCCGCGAAGCGTTGAAACGATCTTTTTCAAATCATATACGTTATAATGCTCTTTGTTATCAAAATTTACCATACTTTCCCCTGTTCCGCAAGCAATTTATCAACTTTTTTTCAAAAAAACACTGAAATTACTTGATTTTTAGAAATTTAGCCAGCTTATCTCCCTTGGGGACGTACCGCATATCATCCTGTGTGACTGTTTTGGTGGCGATGATCAGGATGCCGTATACGATAACCGCAATGACAATAGCGGCGATCATACACAGCGCCATAGCCAGACGGCCGCTGCCAAGGACATCCGAACCGATTTTGTGCAGCAGCTCATAAACCGCCCTGGCCGCGACGCCCATTACCGCCGTACAGAGCAGCGGCTTGATGAAGGTCTTTATAAAATTCGGTTTACTTTTAACTTTAAAGACAATGAACAGCAGATTGACCAGCGTAATTGTCACGTAACACGTCAATGTCCCGACCGGGGAACCGAGAATATTGATGCTGGGGTTTCCGACTAAAATATAGTCGACGATAATTTGTCCGAGACCGCCGACAGCAAATGATAAAATCGGTACGCGCTCGTGTCCGTGCGCCTGGAGAAGAGCCGTTGTGAGCAGCTGCATACAGATGAAGTATGAGGCGATGCCGAACAGTGACAAAATCGTCGAGCCGATGGCGGCAGTTTCCTCACTGGTTGCAAACAGCAATGTGTATATCGGATAAGCCAAAACCGAAATGCCGATACCGGCCGGCATTGCTAATATGTTAGTGATTTTCAGGGAAGAGTCCGTCACATTCCGCGCCGACGCATGCTGACGCTTTGTGATGGCGGCAGCGATGACGGGAATGATGCTAATGGCAATTGGCATGATCAGCGCCGATGAGAGATTCAAAAGGGACAGTCCCTTGGAGTATATACCGTATAGTGCGTCCGCGTCATCCTGGCTGAAGCCGGCTGCATACATAAGACGCCCTTTGACGATTGCTGTGTCGATCGTCGTCATCAGGCTGATAAAGGTCGAGCTGAGCGCAATCGGGACACTCACTTGGATGATCTGTTTCAACACAGCCTTCCGACGCATCAAGCCGCCCGAATACGGCGCGCAGTCCAGCCGGAACGTCCGGTCGGTTTTGCGCTTGAAATAAATCAATACGGGAATGCCGATGCCAAGACCGATGGCGATGCCGGCATTCGCGCCGGCGGAAACAACCGGGTTGCCGAAACCGCTGGATATCAAATACCAGGCCAGCAACAGGCCTAAACCGGCTTTGCTGATGACCTCAATCAGCTGGGATACGGCGGTGGGGAGCATTTGATTGTGCCCCTGCGTGTAACCGCGATAGACCCCGACGACACAGCCGAAGAAAATAGCAGGCGACAAAACGCGTATACCTGCGGCTGCGGCCGGCGTAGAGAGGATATCGGCGGCGATCGTGTCGGCAAAGCGGTAAACGATCAGCGACAGCACAAGGCCAAGCAGCGCAAACGCCGGCAAAGCCACGTTGAAATACCGCCGGGCCAGATTCCTGTTGCCCAGCGCGTTTGCCGAAGACACCAGTCGGGACAGGGCGACGGGGATACCGGCTGTGGAAATGGCGATGAGCAGCATATAAACTGTATATGCAACCTGGTAGTAACCGGCCGTCTCGTCGTCGAGCATACTGAGCAGCGGGATTTTGTAAAGACCGCTGATGATCTTTGATATAACCGCCGTGGCGGCCAGGATCGCAGCACCACGCATATATGTTTGTTTTGTTGTATCTGACAAAACCGTACCACCTTTGATTTTAAGCATAAAAAAGGCTTTGTCGGCGTTTTATGCTTATTCATACCAAATTATTGACATTCAGCAGTTAACTATATTCTCAAGCGGCTAATTTTACACCAATTTATACAAAAAAGATCGTAAATCTGAAAATTATTGTGAGTATTTTGACGGTCGTGTAAACATAATGCATGTGGAAAAGTCTGTGGATAATGTGTAAAACTCGAGCATTTGCAACGAATATTTCCGGTGGGAAATATTAACAAATAATTATGCATGGCGCCGCCTTCTGAATGCATACTGCTATAAGCCGTTTTTCAACAGACGGATGTCGCTGCCGTAGAATTTCAGGTTGTGGTATTCCCCCCGGATGCGCGACGCTATTTGCGGAGAATACCTTTGGTTGATCGCATCAATCGTGAGATTAGAGTTTATGATCGTTTTTCTGAAGCTTAAAAGTCTTGAGTTTATTAGTTCATACAGAGCGCTGAGCGTAAAAGACGTCGTCATCTCCGTTCCAAGGTCGTCAATGATCAAAAGATCGCATTCAAGGAACCGCCGAAGATCGTCGCGCAAAGAGGTCGTATTTCCGCTTTTTGAAAACTTCTCTTCCTCAAACACAGAAAAAATGGACCCGGCCATTTCGTAAACGACGGAAAAACCCTTTTCGGCCACCACCCGGGCAATGCTCGCCGACAAAAAAGTTTTCCCCAAGCCTGTGCTGCCGTTTAAAAACAGATTTGTGGATTTGCCGTTGAATTTGTTGGCGTACCGGTAACACATCTCGCAAACGCCCTCCATATGGTCTCTGGGGGACATGCCGAGTTCAGGATCATAGGTGGCGTCATACCAGCTGAGGTCAAAGCTGTCGAATGTCTCGTTTCCAAGCTTCAAAAGACTGCTCAGGGACGCTTTGAGTTCTTTTTTATATAGCTGCATGAGACACGAGCATATTTCCGTGCCGACATAGCCCGTATCGTGACAGCGGGGGCACAGGTATTCGTCGTCGAGATAATCCGGCGGGAAGCCCGCTTTTATAAGAGCCTGAATGCGTTCCGACTGTAAATCCATATTTTTATCGGCCAGTTCGGCTACGGCTTCGCTTGTGTCCTGTCCTTTCTTAAGCGCCAGGCCGACCACGTCGATAACGGTGCCCCGGATTTCGCGGTCAAGCGAAACGATGCGCGGGGACTTGGCATAAACATCCCGGAGCCGCTGCTCATGCTGTTTGGCATGGTTAATTTTTTGTTCTTCCAGAATTGCTTTTGCTCTGGCCAGGATCCTGCCGTCTATGGACACGGTTACTCCTCCCTCAGCTTTTCCAGAAATTTTCGCATATGTTCAAGTTCCGACGGAGAAGGCTTGGAAGCGCCGGACGGTTTCGTCTCGTTTTTCTTCTTAGCCGCCGACGTGCCCTTGCCGTCTTTTGCCTGAATTTCGTCCGCCGTATAAAGGCCTTTGGAATGCCAGCTGCCGATGATGGAATCCATATAGCTCCAGGCCAGTTTGCCGGTTTTAAGTACCGTTCGGTCATAGGCGAGCTCTATTGCCCCGGGCGAAAAACCGCGCGTAATCCAGGATTCGATATATTTACGTTCGCTTGAGGAAAGCGCCCGGCCGTTAATCTGAAGCACACGCTTGATCCTGCCGATAAGGCTGCGCTTTTCTTCCAGCGTTTTTATGTATTGTTCCGCAAGTTCGAGGGACAAAATGCCTTCGCGCTCCCATGTATAGGCAGCTTTTTCGATATACCGCAGCGTAGGAATCCGCGCCGAGCCGTCAGGCCGCTTGTTTTCGTGAATGCAGTATGTGACGAGCTGTAAAATGACCTCCGGCGGCATGCCGAGATAGTCGTATATCCCAAACAGTTTTATTAGGTCGCTGGACGAGAGCATTTTTCCCAGGCGCTTCTGGATCTCCTGTACGAGCGCCGCGAAAACGCTGCCGTTTTCAATTTCCTGCTTGATGTCGGCAGCCGTATACTCCGGCAGCTCGTCTTTTACAGCCGGTGCCGCCGGCGCTGCTGTTTCCTCGTACTTTAAAAGGCCCAGTTTGTTCAGCTGTTCCATCGACATGGAAAGCTCTTCCTCGCTTCTGCTGAATATCTCGGCCGCCTGACGCAGGGAGACAAAACCGCCGGTCCTCAGGGCATACAGATATAAAAGTGCGGCGTCGCCGTTGCCGGTCCGGATAAGCTTATCGGCTGTCTGACCGCTGAGCGTTATAGTGTCCGATCCCGGCAGGACATATCTCATATCCGCCATGATGTCTCCCCCTTTCTGCAAGCCTTTAATATATTTCAGCCCGAAAAAATCGCTTAAGCCGGCCGTATTGCTTGGACTGATTATAACAGTTATTCTCAAGCGGGGCAATGAAACAGAAGATTAAATCATGATAAAATTGTCAAAATTATTTAGTGATTTTGTTTAATAACCTCCAAGTGTGCGGCGGCGCCATATACATTCGCTTATAGATATTGTATATACAGCGTTTTGCCGGGTGTTTGGTTATGGTTGACATTGCGTTGTGATATGATATCGTAAGGTTACGGAAGCCGAACACGTACCGCCTGACGGCTGCTTTAAAATGGCTGTTTTTATAGTTTGTCCGGTAGTTGAACAGGCGGCTTGCTTCTGATATAATTAATAGTTACGATTGCAAAATTAACGGCCTCGGGCTTTAAATGCGCCGTCATGCAATAAGACAGATAACAGCCCTGTGAAAGGCAGATGGGAAAATGATGGAAATATTGTCCCCTGCAGGTTCGCCTGAAGGGATCATTGCTGCCGTTCAAAACGGCGCCGACGCCGTCTATGTAGGACTTGGAGACTTTAACGCCCGCAGAAACGCGAAGAATTTTACGCTTGAAGATTTTAAGAAAGCAGCCGAGTATTGCCGCGTACGCGGTGTCAAAATATATGTTACGCTCAATACACTGTGTTCCGACAGGGAACTGCCGGAAGTTGCCGAACAGGCGAAGATCGCCTGCCGCCTGGGCGCCGACGCGTTTATTGTCCAGGATCTCGGGGTTATGAAGGCGGTCCGTCAGGCGGCGCCTGATGTGGACGTGCATGCAAGCACTCAAATGAGCATCAACAATCTGGAGGGTGTCCGGCTGGCTGCGGCAATGGGGCTTAAACGCGTTGTTCTGGCCCGAGAACTGCCCGGAGAGGACATCGCGTATATATGCAAGAACGCACCGATCGAAACGGAGGTTTTTGTGCACGGAGCGCTGTGCATGAGCTATTCCGGGCAGTGCTATATGAGCAGTGTGATCGGCAGGCGCAGCGGCAACCGAGGCCTGTGTGCACAGCCTTGCAGGCTCAACTACAGCACAGGCGGACATGCCGCCGAGTATCTTTTAAGCCTGAAAGACAACTGCCTTATTGAATATATCGGAGATCTGGAAAGAATCGGCGTGGCCAGCATTAAAATTGAAGGGCGAATGAAAAGGCCGGAGTACACGGCGATTGTCACGGGTATATATTCACGGGCCGTAAAAGACAAAAAAGCGCCGACGGCCGACGACATGCGCGCGCTGTCCAGAGCGTTTTCCAGACAGGGATTTACGGATGGATATTACACCGCCCAAAAAGGGCCCCAAATGTTCGGGGTACATGAAGAGGAAACGGCCGGCGACAAGGTCATATTCTCCACGGCGCGCAAAAACTACTTAAACGGCGAGTATCAGCGGGTGCCGGTCCGGTTTGCAGGCGTTATACGTCAAGGTGAGCCGGCTAAGCTGGCGGCCGTCGACGATAACGGCAACAGCGCCGCCACGGAAGGGTTGACGCCGGAGCCTGCATTCCATAAAGAAATAACAGCTACGACACTCCAGACGCAGCTGCACAAAACGGGCGGCACGCCGTTTCACTGTATCGGCGTCAAAAGCGTTATCGACCGCGGCCTGTCGCTTCCGACGGCGGCGATCAATGAAATGCGGCGGGATGTGCTGGCTGAGTTGATGGAAAAGCGCAAAGCCCTTGAACCCCGAAAAGAAGGCGAGTATGTCCCGGGGTATCATTTGCTCAACCGGGAGGACAAGCCTGTCATCACGGTATCGGTGTTGAAGGCCGCGCAGCTTTCGAGGGAGATGGCGGCCCTCAAACCGCGCCTGTTGTATGTCCCGGCGGATGAGCTTCAAAAAGGCGCTCGGGATTTGGAACCATTTTTAGCAGACCCCGATATCACGGTAGCCGTACGGTTGCCGAGGGTCATTTTTGACAGTGAAAAGGAAGAAGTCACGTCGCTTCTGCGAGCGGCTGAAAAGATGGGTATCCGTGACGCGCTCGTCGGGAACCTCGGACACCTGCAGTTCGTTAAGAGCATGGGTTTTGTCCCCAGAGGGGATTTCGGACTGAACGTGTTCAACTCTCAAACGCTCAAGGCGCTCAAGGATTTGGGCTGCATGTCGGCGACCCTGTCGTTTGAACTGCGTCTTGAGCAGGTGAGAGACCTCTCAAAACCAATCGATACGGAACTCATTGTATATGGCCGTCTGCCGCTGATGCTGACGGAAAACTGTATTATTAAAAGCAGTATGGGCGTATGTGCATGCGATAATTTTTCCGGATTGAAGGACAGGCAGGGCGCATCCTTTCCCGTTGTGCCTGAATACAAATGCAGGAATGTCGTTTTAAACTCTAAAAAACTGTTTTTAGCGGATAAAAAAAACGTAACAGCCAGGCTGGGACTATGGGCACAGCGTCTGATGTATACGACCGAAAACGCTGTTGAATGCGTTTCCGTGATGAAGCGATATCTCGGTCAGGGCGACTATGCGCCTGGAGGATATACGCGGGGGCTTTATTTCAGGGGGGTTGAATGATGAACCTTGTGCTCGCTTCAGCTTCGCCGCGCCGCCGCGAGCTTCTCAGAATGCTTGGCTTTAAGGATTTCAAGATCCTGCCGGCGGATGTGGATGAGGATATCCCGGAAATGACGCCGGAAGAATCGGTCCGGCACATCGCGCTCCAAAAAGCTCGGAAAACGGCGGAAAACTGCCGTGGGAACGATTTGATCATTGCCGCCGATACGCTTGTGTTTTCAGACGGTGAAGCGCTGGGCAAACCGAAGAGTGCTTCAGATGCTCAGGATATGCTTCGGCATCTTTCCGGCGCCGGGCACGCGGTCTATACGGGCGTGGCGTTGAGTCTCGACGGCAGGGAAGTGACATTTTTCGAGAAGACGCGGGTTTTCTTCCGGGAATTGTCCGAAGATGAAATTAACGCTTATATCAAAACCGGTGAACCGATGGACAAGGCGGGCGCATACGCGGCACAGGGGCTCGGCGCGGCGTTTATCGAACGCATTGAAGGGGATTTTTTCAATGTGATGGGACTGCCGCTGTGCAGCCTGGTAACAATGCTGCGCCGTTTCAGCGTTGAGCTCCCCGCTTTATGCGCGCGCACGGGAGGTTTGAATGAAAAGATTTTTTAGATTCAGAGTTTTCGGCTTTTTGGTCATTGCGGTCGTTGTTGCCGCCGTGACGCTCATTACGGTCAATACGCGCGGCAATGCCGGCGTTATCACCCATACGCTGACATCGCTGTCCAAGCCGTTGAGAAGCTTTACCGTATCGATTGTGAAAACGTTTGAAAGTTTTTACGGCTATCTTTATGAATATGAGAACGTCGTTGCGGAAAACGAACGGCTCAACGCCGAGATCGCCCAGCTCCAGAAGGAATACCGCGACTATATTGACGTTTCGAATGAAAACGAACGGCTGCGCGACCTTTTGGAGCTCAGTTCGCGCTATCCCGATTACGAGCAGTTTGACACGGCGTCCATCATATCCTGGGCCGCTTCCAACTGGTCGTCGTCCTTCACGATCGGCAAGGGCTCGTATAATTCAGATGTTAAGGTCGGCGACTGTGTCATCACGGAGTCGGGCGCCCTGATTGGTGTCGTCAGCGAAGTGGGTATTAATTCTTCGGACGTCATTACCGTGCTGGATACGACCTTTTCCGTTGCCGCGTACATAGAACGTACCGAAGAACGGTCAATTGCGATAGGCGATTTTTCGCTCATGAGGCAGGGACTCCTAAAATTCGAAATATTACAGGACGAAATGGAGATTGTTTCAGGCGATATTATCATCACATCCGGTAAGGGCGGCGAACTGCCGGCCGGGCTCGTTATAGGAACGGTACAGGAAGTGCTGACATACGATACGGGCCTTCAGCGATATGCGACGATCGAGCCGGCAGCCGATCTTTTGAGTCTGGCTGATGTCTATCTGATCACAAGCTTTGAGGTTGCGGAAGATGAATGACAGGTTAAAAAATAAAGTGTCCATATCAAAAATCAAGATACCGATTGTGCTGATCGTGCACATACTGTTTATTCTCGTCGTCTATATTTTTCAGTCTATGGTTTTTACGTATGTACCCATTGACGGTATCATACCTATACTTCTGCCAATCGCCGTTGTCGGGATCGCTACGTTCGAAGGCAGTTCGCGCGGCGGCGGCTACGGGCTGTTAGCCGGAATGCTCTGCGACATTTCGTTTAATCAACCGGTGATCGTTATGACCGTTATGCTGACGTTCATAGGGATTTTTATCGGCATATTGTCCGAAACGATTATGGCGCGGGGATTTCCGACCTTTTTCCTGTGCTGCGCCGGCGCGCTTATATTGACGAGCTTTGTTTCCATGTTTTCATTATTGTTTTTCTCAGGCGTAGATATGTCGGCGCTTATCATGATCGGACTTAAACAAACACTGTATTCCATGCTGTTTGCGTTTCCGATATACTTTGTTGTCCGCGCACTCGGACGCAGGGTTGTGACGGCTTAGACGTATGCCGCATCGACATATGTGAAAGGATTATACATGCAAAAGTATTACAAACCGTCCAGAATCGTTCTGCTGTTTGTCGTTATGGGGCTGCTTATCGCCGTTTACATGACGGCGCTGTATAAGCTCCAGATTTTTGACACGGCCGCAGATGAGGATGCGTGGCTTGCGAAAAATACAACGACGAAGACCGTGCCGCTCACGGCCGACCGCGGCGATATCCTCGACCGCAACGGTGTCAAGCTGGTGACGACGCGCGCGGCTTATAATGTCATGCTGTCGCGTGAAACGCTACTGGACAGAGACGACATCAACGACATCATTCTCGAACTCGTTCAAGACGCCGTCGATCAGGATGTCGATTATACGGATACGTTCCCGGTTACTACCGGCGCGCCGTTTACTTACATTTCGGACATGACGAGTACGCAGGAAAAAAACCTGAAAGCTTATTTCGACTATTTTGATGACCTGAATGAAAATATTTCCGCATCGGATCTCATCGTTTGGATGAAAGATCACTACGGTCTCGATTACACGACGAGCCTGCCCGACGCGCGGCTTATAATCGGCGTGCGCTATGAAATGGAACTGCGGCCCATCGTCGGCATGAACCCCTATATATTCGCCGGTGATGTCGGTATAGATTTTTTAACGCTCCTCAGGATAAAAAATCCGCCGGGCGTCAATATAGAGACTTCCGCCGTGCGCGTATATCATACAAAATATGCCGCGCATCTTCTGGGGTATATCGGCCTTTTAAGTCCTGAAGAATATGAAGTTTATAAAGAACTCGGCTATTCCTACAGCTCGACCGTCGGCAAAGGCGGGGTGGAGCTTGCGTTTGAAGAGTATCTGCACGGTACCGACGGAGAGCAGGAAGTCACGACGAGCGACAACGGCACCGTCATCGACGTTACCACGACGGAAGAGCCGTCGCCCGGAGAAAATGTGTTTTTATCGATTGACATCGGGCTTCAGGAGGTCTGTGAGGATTCTCTGGCCGCAAAGATCGACCTTATCAATCTGGATTCTGAGCGGACGGAGGAAGACAGGGTCACGGGCGGCGCCGTCGTCGTACTGGATGTGAACACCGGAGAAGTCTTGGCAAGCTGCAGCTACCCGACGTACGATTTGGCGAACTTTACCAAAAACTTCAACGATTTGCTGGAGAATAAAAGCAAGCCCCTCTGGAACAGAGCGACGCAGGGGACGTACAATCCCGGTTCGACATTTAAGATGGTGACGGCGCTGGCAGGGCTTCGGACCGGAACGATCGACGCCAGCTCAACGGTTGAATGCACGGGGAAATTTACAAAATACGAAGATAAAGGGTTCACCTATTACTGCTGGATTCACGGCGTTACAGGCGGCGGTCACGGCGTTGAAAACGTCGCCACGGCGCTTCGTGACTCCTGTAACTACTTTTTTTACTGGCTGGGAGATCTGCTGCGTGAAACGTACGGTGCGGACGCTCTGTCTTCGGCGGCTTTTGATTTCGGTTTCGGCTCGAAAACGGGCATAGAGCTGCCGGAAGTGACCGGTAATGTGTCGACGCCCGAGTATAAAACAGAAGAATTCGGGGAGGCGTGGTATGCTGCCGACACGATTATTATGTCGATTGGCCAGGGCTATAACTATTTCACGCCCATCCAGATGGCAAACTATGTGGCTACCATCGCCAACGGCGGTACGCTTCACTCCCTGACGATCCTCAGCAATATCCGAAGCGCTGACTTCACCTCGGTTGTCAAAGAAGCAGACAATGAGGCATTTGGTATGATAGAGGGCAGCGAATACTTAGGCATTATACAAGAAGGGATGAAGATGGCGGCCTCTGAAGGCGGGACGGCCTCCCTGTTTAAAGATTATCCGGTTTCCGTCGCGGCAAAAACCGGTACGGTCCAGACATCGCAGGACAGCGAGATTTTAAACGACGGCGTCTTTGTCTGCTATGCGCCGGCCGATGATCCGGAAATTGCCATATCACTTGTCGTCGAAAAGGGTACGTCCGGCGGTACGATCATGGGAATCGCCGAGGATATCATGAACTACTATTTTAAAAACAAAGCGGAGGTCACCGTTTCGGAAGATAATGCAATCCTTCCGTAAGGTAACCAATGCACAAATCGTATGTCGGCGTATGAACGGATTATTTCCCGCCATTTCGCCCCAAAAGCCTCGTTAATACATAAAGTATTGACGGCGTTTTTTAGACGAACTGACGAAAAATACGCTCGCTCATCCATCCAACACGATTTGCGCATTGGTTACTAAGCAGCGGCGGTTATATACAGCGGCGAATGCCACCCAAACAAAAAACTGCCCGATTTGTACAGAATTGAGACTTGTCAATACCATCTCCATTGTATATAATGGTAAAATAATAACAGGGCAGATTGGAGAAAGACATGGGTAAGGTTATCGTCGTTGCCTCCGGCAAAGGCGGCACGGGCAAAACGACATCCGTTGGGGCCATATCCTCCTGTCTTGCCGCTTTGGGGCATCAAACGCTCTGTATCGACTGTGATGCGGGGCTTCGAAATCTTGATATTATAATCGGAATGTCCGAATATGTCGTAACAGATTTTTCCGATGTGCTTGAAGGCCACATCAGTCTGGACGAGGCTTGTTCCGAACACCCCGAGATCAGCGGGCTTTTTTTCCTGCCCGCACCCGCGTTCAGGGGCCCGGAGGATATCGATCCGGAAGCCATGTCCGATTTGATGATGCAGGTCAAAGAACGCTTCGATTATTGTGTCATCGATTCTCCCGCCGGTATCGGTCCGGGATTTCGCCTGGCCGCGCAGAATGCGGATATGGCGCTTGTCGTCACCGTCTGCGACTTGTCCAGCATGCGCGACGGACAGCGGGTCGCGGAGGAACTGAACGCGATCGGCGTCGAGGAAGTGCGGCTGATCGTCAACCGTGTCAGCATACGCAATTTCAAGCGAATCGGCGCAACAGTCGACGACGTGATAGACACGGTCGGTGCGCAGCTCATCGGACTCGTTGAAGAGGATGAAGCGGTTTTTCTCGCATCAAACTCAGAAGTGCCGCTTATCCTGTACGAAGCAAAAAAAGCGGCATTGGAATTTTTGCATATAGCACAGCGTATTACGGGAGAACGTATCCCGTTATCCGGAAAATGGTCCAGATGATTCAGGCTGGAATATTGATTCAGAAAGTAGGCGGCTGTTTTGAATATTGCACTTATGGCACATGACAGGAAAAAAGAACTGATGGTACAATTTTGTATCGCTTATTGCGGGATATTATCGGGACACTCTCTGTGTGCAACAAACACCACCGGCCGCCTTGTAGCGGAAGCAACAGGTCTGCCCATAACGCTGTATTTATCGGGCAATCAGGGCGGAGACCAGCAGATAGGGGCGCGTATCGCCTATAATGAACTCGATCTTGTTTTGTTTTTCTGCGATCCGTCTTTAGTTGATGCCACAAGCAACGTCAACGATATCGCGCGGCTTTGCGACCAGTATAACGTACCTTTCGCCTCAAACGTCGCGACGGCCGAAGTCCTTATACAGGGCTTAAAACGCGGCGATCTGGACTGGCGGGATATCGTCAACCCGAAACACTGACAGTAAGAACGAACAATTGCAGGGCGGGGGCATGCCCCCGCCTCATTTGTCGGGTATCGGACATTTATAATAAATCGACAGGTTATCAAAGACCGTGTGTGAAGAGATATACCTGTTTGCCTTTATTTAAGTTTTAAGGAGACTGCCAAATGGAAAAAATCAGTCCGCGCACATTATCGGGTTTTATGGAGCTTCTGCCTGGACGGCAGGTGCTTTTTGATAAAATGGCTGAAATGCTGCGCGGCAGCTTCTCTCTGTACGGTTTCACGCCGCTGGATACGCCGCTCGTAGAATCGGCTGAGGTGCTTTTGGCCAAGGGCGGCGGCGAAACGGAGAAACAGATCTACCGGTTCAACAAAGGAGACAGCGATCTGGCTTTGCGGTTTGACCTCACGGTGCCGCTTGCTAAATATGTGGCGCTGCACGGAGGCGCGCTGACGTTTCCGTTCCGGCGGTATCAGATCGGCAAAGTTTACAGGGGCGAACGCGCACAGCGCGGCCGTTTCCGGGAGTTTTATCAGGCCGACATCGATATAATCGGCGACGGATCGCTCGATATTATGAACGAAGCGGAGATTCCCAGTATCATTTACAGAAGCTTTACAACGCTGGGACTTACCAAATTTGTTATCCGCGTCAACAACCGGAAAGTACTCACGGGCCTGTTCGAGCTGACGGGCGTAGGCCAAAAAGCGGCCGATGTGATGCGCATTATTGATAAGCTTGAGAAAATCGGTATAAACAAAGTCAGGGAAATGCTCGAAAACGAAGCCGGCGTCGACGCTGACCAGGCGGAACAGATCCTCGACATCGTCACCTGTCAGGAGCGGGGAGAGGAGCCGATCGAAAAGCTGTCGTCGCTCAAAGGAAAAAATGAAACATTTGACACCGGGCTTTTTGAACTGGAAGCCGTTATTAAGCATATGGCCGAATTCGGTGTGCCGAATTCGCATTTTCAGATCGATCTGACGATTGCTCGCGGGCTGGATTACTATACCGGAACAGTTTATGAAACGACCATGACGGAGCATCCGGAGATCGGATCGATCTGTTCCGGTGGACGGTATGACAATCTGGCCGAGTATTATACCAACCGGAAACTGCCCGGCGTCGGCATCTCCATCGGCCTGACCCGCCTTTTCTTTGTGCTGGAGGACGGGGGTTATTTAAACGATGCCTTAATGACCGCGCCGGCCGACGTTTTGATCCTGCCGATGACGGACGATATGGGGCCGGCCGTTTCTCTGGCGACGGCTATGCGGCAGGAAGGGCTGCGTGTCCAGATTTATGCCGAGAACAAGAAGTTCAAGGCCAGACTGTCCTACGCCGACAAACTGAAAATCCCATATGTCGTCTTCATGGGAGAGGACGAGCTGTCCAAAGGACTGATAACAGTTAAAAATATGGTGTCCGGTGAACAGACGACGGCGTCTGCGGCTATGATCACGACAGCGCTCAAGGACAGTATACCCGGCATCCGGTCGGGCGTACCGATCCGGGAACCGAAGAAGTGATCAGATTGTTTGTCATAAAATAACTTATAGAGATGCAGTGACTTAGCCTGTGTCTCCCAATAAAATCAGGAGTGTTGTAATGGAATCTCTCAATGGCTTCAAACGTACGTCTTACTGCGGCGGTGTCCGGATGGACGATGTCGGGAAACAGCTGTCCGTCTGCGGATGGGTGCAGCGCCAGCGCGATCTGGGGCAGCTTATATTTATCGACCTGCGTGACCGTACGGGTATTCTCCAGCTGGCATTTGACGATTCGACCGACCGGGAGATTTTCAAAAAGGCTTTTTCAATCCGGGCAGAATACGTGCTGGCCGTCCGGGGAACGCTTCGGGAGCGGTCGGCTAAAAACAAGGATATCCCCACGGGGGACGTGGAACTGGAAGTGACCGAGCTTCGTATTTTGGCCGAGGCCGAGACGCCGCCTTTTGAAATCACGGATCAAACAGACGTCAACGATACGCTCCGGCTTAAATACCGCTTCCTCGACCTGCGCCGGCCCGAAATGCAGCGCGCAATCGCACTGCGGCATAAAGTCGTCAAAACGGCGCGCGATTATTTCGACGAAAACGGCTTTTTTGAGATCGAGACGCCGATGCTTACGAAATCGACGCCGGAGGGCGCAAGAGACTATCTCGTTCCCAGCCGTGTCCATCCCGGCAAATTTTACGCTTTGCCGCAGTCGCCTCAGCAGTACAAGCAGCTTTTAATGCTGTCCGGATTCGACCGGTATTTTCAGATCGCCCGGTGCTTCCGCGACGAGGACCTGCGCGCAGACCGCCAACCGGAGTTCACGCAGATAGACCTGGAAATGTCTTTTGTGGATACGGACGATGTCATCCAAATCAACGAGGGCTTTTTAAAGACCGTTTTCAAACAAGTGCTGGATGTCGAAATTGAAACCCCGATCCTTCGCATGACATATGCCGAAGCGATGAGGCGGTACGGTTCGGACAAGCCGGACCTGCGGTTCGGGCTGGAGCTTTGCGATATCAGCGATATCGTCCGCGGCTGCGGTTTTAAGGTTTTTGCCGAGCCGGTATCAAAGGGCGGCAGCGTGCGCGCCATAAACGTGCCGGGCGGCGCTCAGCAGTTCCCGAGAAAGCAGATAGACGCGCTTGTCGAGTTTGTCAAGACGTACGGCGCTAAAGGTCTCGCATGGATGAAGCTCGGAGAAGACGGTATGAGCTCGTCTTTTGCCAAATTCATGACGGATGATGAAAACGACGCGATTAAAGGGCTTACCGGCGCCCAGAAGGGCGACCTTATCCTGATTGTGGCGGACGGCAATGATAAAACGGTTTTCTCTGCGCTTGGCGCGCTGCGATGCGAATGCGCCAGAAGGCTGGGGCTCTTAAAGAAAGACGATTTCAAATTCCTCTGGGTCACGGAATTCCCGATGTTTGAATATTCCGAAGAGGAGGGCCGCTTTGTCGCCATGCATCACCCGTTCACCGCGCCGATGGACGAGGATGTCTCGATGCTTGAGACGGATAAGGAAAACTGCCGCGCCAAGGCGTACGATATCGTACTCAACGGTACGGAGCTCGGCGGCGGCTCCATCCGTATCTCGACACCCGAAATGCAAAGGACCATGTTCCGTGCGCTCGGCTTCACCGAGGAAGACGCCGAGGTGCGCTTCGGGCATCTTATAGGCGCTTTCAAGTATGGCGCGCCGCCGCACGGCGGGCTTGCTTACGGGCTGGACAGGCTCGTGATGCTTTTGGTCGGCGCCGGCAGCATCCGGGACGTCATCGCTTTCCCGAAGGTGCAAAACGCGTCCGAGCTGATGACCGCCTGCCCCGACGCGGTGGATAAAAAACAGCTTGACGAGCTGGGCATCGCCCTTACAAACAAAACAGAAGAATAACATGACGAAAAAAAGGCGGGAAATCTTTTCCCGCCTTTTTTCAGCGTTTTTTGCACTATATGTGGTGTATTATAGCATTAATAATACTATATATATGATTGGATGTGGTGCACATGATGCGGACGAAGAAACGCGGACTTTTTGAGGCAAGCCGGATTGTCTATCTGCCGACAGGTGAGATCCTGCCGAATCCCGCGCAGCCGCGACGCGACTTCGAACCGAACGCCATACGGGAACTGGCCGGAAGTATTGCGCGGTACGGTATCCTCCAGCCGCTGTCCGTCCGGCGGCTTTCCGCCGGCTATGAGCTGGTATCCGGAGAACGGCGACTCAGGGCGGCCAAACTGGTTGGTCTGAAAGAAATCCCGTGTATCATTATGGATGTCGATTCGCAAAAATCCTCGATTTTGGCGCTTGTTGAGAACCTGCAGAGGAAAGACCTCAATTTTGTCGAGGAGGCGGAAGGGCTAAGCCGGCTCGCCGGCCAGCATGGATATAAACAAGAAGAGATCGCTCGGCTCGTCGGGCTGTCCCAGTCGGCCGTTTCGAACAAGCTGCGGCTCTTAAAACTTCCTACCGATTTCTTATATATGCTTCGGGACGTTGGCCTGACGGAACGCCATGCGCGGGCGCTGTTAAGGCTGGAAGAGGAAGAGGAACGGACGAGCGCGTTAGACCAGATCATCAAGAAAAACCTCAATGTGGCGGCAACCGAAGAGCTGATCGACATGTATCTTCAGAAAAAAGAGCAAAAAAAAGCGCAGAGCAGATCCGTCTACGTCTTAAAAGATGTACGGCTCTTCCTGAACACGGTCACGCGCGGTATGAACATGATGCAGAAGTCCGGCATCAATGCCAAATATGGACGGGATGAAACGGAGCAGGAGATCATCCTGACGATTAAAATTCCAAAAGCCAACAGGTGAGCGACAGCTCGCCGGACATTTATAAAAGAATATAACCGGAGATGACAAGTGCGATTTGAAGGCACAGGATCACGGGCATTCCGACCGTAAAAGATGCGTGCTTCGTTTTGTGCCTGTGGACGTGCATGCCCCACAGACTGCCGATGCTGCCGCCAAGCATCGCGTACAGAAACAGACGCCGTTCCGGCGTCCTCGGACTGTGCGTTATGGCTCTGAATTTATCCTGCCGCATACTCCAAAAGCCTATGAAATTTATCAGGATTAAATAAGGGATTAAGTATTTGAGCATAAAACTATTCACCTTAACGTATTATGCCGGATGATCTGCTGTTATATATACACATAAGCAAGCGCAAGGCAAAAGCCTTGCGCTTTAATTTAAACAAGCGTATGGCGTTGACGGCGTGTGGGCTTATAACCGTCTGCCCATAAAGTCATCTGCCGCCTTTGCGGCGGGAGCCCTTTTTATCCGCGTACTGACGCAGTCCGGATATCTTGCTGTCGGAATCCTGCATAAACCGCTTGAGTTTGTCCTCAAAAGACGTTTCGCCGACAGTTTGGCCGGCTGGGGCCTGAGATTCCGGCATCCGCTTTATAACCGAGGCAGGTGCGCTTCGGCGGTCAGGATATTTTTTTTCCTTAACAACAGGCGGCAATACCGCTTTGATCGAGAGGTTAATCCTTCCGCTCTGATCCATGCTGATCACTTTAACGGTGACTTCCTGACCTTCCGTCAGGTGCTCTCGGATGTCATTGACATATGTGTTGGCTATTTCAGAAATGTGCACAAGCCCTGATTTGCCCGGCGCTAAAGTAATAAAAGCGCCGAACTTTGTAATCCCGGTTACCTTTCCCGTTAATATTGAGCCTACTTCAAACTCCATACGAAAAGTAAAACCCTCTCATTGTAATGTAAGATATCAAGCTAATTTCCAGTATCGTAAAATACTTTTTCGCCTGGGGCAACAAGACCGAGATCATCTCGTGCCACGTCCGCGATGGTGTCCTCGTCATCGCTGTGCTCGATTTCGTATTTGAGTTCGGCGTTTGACGTCTCTATTTCCTCTACTTGCTGTTTTAAGGCTTGCTGCTGCGAACGGGCGTCGTCGATTTGAGTCCTCAGATTGATAAGAGTCACCGATGCGTATACGATCAGAGCGAATATGACGATCTTCGTAATAATACCGGCTCTTTTCAGTTTCATGAATGACTCCTTTCCCATGCGGGTTCCTTCGCTTCTTCCCGTGTCGGGGCCGCAGGGTATTATCGGCATATATTTTATACCATTTAAACGCATAATGAAAGATATTTTTTAGAAAAATCCTTATTTTTTTATAGATCGCATACACCCATACAAACGGCCTCGTAAAACAATAAAGCAAAAAAGCAACTGCATCGGCGATTGCATTGCATAAAGTCAGCGAAAAACGGCTGAGCGTGCAGAAATACAAGACAGCGCCCAAAATGGTCAAAATATTCATAAATATACGCTGACGTCCGCCGCCAAGGGACAAGCCAAGCAGGAAAACGGCCAGGCCCGTAATAAGCCAGAACAGAAAATCCGTCGCAGCCGTAACGGTTTTCCAATGCGCCCGCTGACGGACCACACGGAAAAAGTCGTATAAGAATCCGGCGGCTGCCCCCAGAACAAGGGAAGAAGCCGCCTGAATCAGCTGGTCAGAGATCGAAACCCCCATCGTTTACTTGAAAAGACGGGAGAAAAGGCCGCCGGTCACTTTGACGTCATCCTCATATTCCAGTTTTTCGATCGTGCCTTCCAGTACGACGTCTCCGCTGTCCAGGCTCAGCTTTTCGATTCGAAGGTCTCTGCCGCGGACGATCAGGATGCCCTGAGACGTGCTCATGACGATCTCGTTCTCGTCAAAGCTTTCAACGTCGTCTACGCCGGATACGGAAGTTTTTTTCCGGCTTTCCATGATGACGTTGTGCGGCAGTTCGACCGTCTTGAATTTTTCCTCGTATGCCATATGCTACATCCTTTCCGTTTGGGGAGGCTGCGGGACTAGTATGTTGAATTGGCCGCGTCGCCTCAGGTGCGCCGGATACCGGCGTCATTTCAATACTATATATATTGTCCCCGCCCGAAAATTATTAATTTTTTGGGGATATGGGCTACTATTGCCGGCATACGCGCACAGGCGTAAATCAAACTTTACACGACGATTCGTTTCTGGTATAATGACTTTCGCACTTATGACGGCGGGAAACAAAGAGCAGCCGGGTATAAGCGCCCGTGGCGCAGTTGGATAGCGCGTGTGACTCCGACTCACAAGGTCGCAGGTTCGAATCCTGTCGGGCGTACCAAAAAAAGAGGGCAAAAAGATTTTCTTTTTGCCCTCTTTTTGTTTTGGCTTAACGGAACCTGTTTATCAATTTTCGTATAACGTCTTCAATATTACCCGGATTAATATCGTTTTGCGCACATATTCGGGTGACGGCTTCCTTTATATCGTTGTTAAAAAAATCGTCTATGCTGTTTATATACCCCGTGCGCCGTCCGACTCTGAAAAGAAGCTTGTCCGCTTCCGGCAAATCCAGATACCAGTTCAGCGCGCCGAGCATCTTTTCTTTATCTTCCGGCAATTTCCCGTCAAGCTCCTGAATCAGATTTACCATGTGATCGCTTTTGATAACGCTGGTAATCCCGTTTAAATTTTGGGTGAACAGCAACAGTTCCTTTACGACATCCGTGTCATTTGTCCGGGTGAAGACGCCGTCTTCATAGTCTTTGTAAAGAAGCGCTCTGCGCGGGACCGAAAGCGTACGGATCCTGATGAAATCCGGATTGATTTGGCTCAGCGCATCGGCTGTTTCAAGCGCGTTCTCCTGCGAATACTCCCGGCCGCCCAGGCCGGGTATGAAGTACTCCGACAGCGCGATGCCCGCTGCCTTAACCTTTTGCCCGGCAGTGATATGCGTCTGTTTGTCCACGCCCTTGTCAATAAGGTCCAGTATCCGGTCCGAGCCGGATTCCATGCCAATATGAATCCTGTTAAGTCCCGCTTCTGCTATTCGCTTTAAGTTGTCGTCGGAAATACGCGCGATGGTATGAGAGCGCCCGTATGACGTAACGCGCTTGACTTCGGGGAACAAAGCTCGCAGATATTCCAAAATTGCAACCAAATCATCCGGCTTCACAACCATTGTATTTGCGTCCTGCAAGAACACGGATTCCATGCCTGAATAATACCAGGCTGCCGCGGATTGGTATGCATATGGCCCGTTTGATCCAAGCTGAGACATCAAAGACGCATATACCGCTTCTTTCTCGCTTGCCGTCCGGCCCGTCATCTTCTCAAATGCAGAGATACATAACCGTACGGCGTCCAGGTCTGCCATGACATCTTCTTTGCTGCGTACGCTGAACGTCGTGCCTTTATATAAAGTGCAGAATTTACATCTGTTCCACGGGCAGTTCCGTGTTACCCGCAAAAGCAGACTGGCATGCTCGCTCGGCGGGCGTATTGGGCCGATCTCGAAACCCTGATATTCCGGTTTACTCATAAAACTCCTCAAGTTTTGCTGTTATAATGGCGGTATTAGTGCAGCGGCACTTTTATAACAATACAGCTATTGACGTTTTTTTGCAACAGGACGCGCATACTTAAACGTACGTCTCTTTTAAGCGCATCTAAAATAAAACATTTTTTCCCGGGCAAGATAAAAAAGATGTGCTGCGTGTCAGATCGTGGCAGCATTAAAGCAGCGTATAGGCTGCTATTATTGTCAGGAGATGCTCAACATGCTGAAAAAAACATTAACCGCTTTTTTTGTACTATGTCTGATCGCTGCATTTTTCACTGCCTGCAAAACCGTGCCGCCGCAGGAGGAAACCGCAGAAACGTCGGATTCTGCAGTTTCTTCACAGCCGCCTGAAGGAGAAAGTGCTCCGGCAGACACGGACGCGAGTACGGCGCTGACAAAGGGCGGCTGGAATGACGGCGTCTATACAAACGATTTCTCCGGGATTAGTTTTGAATTACCGGAGGGATGGGTCGCCGCGACCGATGAGGAACTGGCTTCTCTTATGGGCATTGCGGCCGATAGTCTTGAGGATGACCAGCAATGGATTCTTGAAGCGGCGGAACAGGCGGCAATGTATGACGCGCTTGCACAGGATCCGGAAAGAGGCAATAATGTTTTGATTTATTTCGGGAATCTATCGGTGATGGGCGGCGCCGAAGGGCTTTCCGAGGAGGACTATCTGGAGATGACCAAGCAGTTATTAACCGGCATGGAGCAGTATCAATACACTTTTGACGAACCCTATAAAACGACAATCGGCGGCAAGGCGTATTTAGCGGTGCGTGCCGAAGAGGTTAATCAGGGACTGGCACAGTATTACCTGATACGCATTCAGGATGGTTATGTCGTCGGTATAACCGTGACAATAATTGACGAAACAAATATTGACGAGATTATCGCGTATTTCAAATAAATCAAATGCCCTGAGTGATGAATATTCACACGGGGCATTTCTCATCTAGTATTAGCAGTCTAAAATGAACGCCGGGCATTTTATATCTTCCCCTGTCCCCTGAGCCATGCGATGGTGTCGCGAATCGTTTCCGTAAAGGGGCGCGGCTTATAGCCGAGCTCGCGGGAGGCCTTTTCATGCGAGTACAGCGAATTGCTCCCTAGCGTGTGAAGCGAATACGAACAGAAGAGCGGTTTGCGCCGTTTGAGCTTGTAAAACAGCGCGGAAAACGGCAGGCCGGCACGGGCGAGCCACATCGGGGCAAAAAAGCGCGTACGCTTTTTCCCGGTTTCCTTATGCAGCAGCTCGAACATCTCAGGAACGGAGACCTGACGGTTGCCGAGGATATAGCCTTCGCCTTTGCGGCCCAGATGCGCTGCGGCGACAATGCCGCGGGCCACGTCGCGTACATCGACGAAATCGAAGCGGCTCTTGATGCCGATCGGCATCTTACCTTTGCAGAATTCTATGATGAGTTCCGTTATATTGTTTGTTTTTCCCTGATCGTACGGTCCTACAATGCCGCACGGATAAACGATCGTCGCGTCCAGCCCGTGGTAGACGGCCTCGCGGACATATGCCGTTGCTTCCGCTTTTGTTTTGGCATACGGCCCGACGACCCTTGAAGGGTCGAAATGCTCGATTTCCTTCATGGTCTGGCCGTCCGGGAGCGTCGGCATGGCATGGATGGAACTGACGTAAATGAGCTTTGAGACGTTATTAAAAAGGCACTGATCGACGATGTTGCGCGTCCCGTTGACGTTGACGTCGTAGACTTTTCGTGAAAACTTCATCGAGGTCGTGACGATCCCCGCGCAGTGAATGACGACAAGCCGGGTGCCGTCATCGACGTCAAAAAAAGTATTCAGGGCCGATATGTCCAGAATATCGCCTTCGACTTTTTCGATATCATCGGGCAGCTTCTCGGCGGTTTTATCGCCGGGCATAACAAGAACGCGGATATTCCGGCGTCCGGTTTCTTTCAATTCATTGACGACCGCGCTGCCCAGATGGCCGGCCGCGCCCGTAATCAAATATTTTACGTTCATGAAAATTTCTCCAAATTACAAAACACGATGTTGATTATTTATCACAATTTAATTATAATAACACTGTGTATATTATCAATAATCAGATTCCTGACATCTGGCTGATAATGAACAGGCGCCGACTTAATGTCTAGTATTTATGTAAACAATTTGTAAACGGGCAGGTTTTTCAGATGGAACGTAAAAACGACAGAAGGGTCCGGTATACGAAGATGGCTTTAAAGCAAAGCCTTCTGGAACTGATGCGCCATAAACCCATTGAGAAAATCACCGTCAAGGACATCTGCGAAAAAGCGGATATCAACAGGGGCACGTTTTATGCGCATTATTCCGATTCCTATGATCTTTTGGCCCAGATCGAGGACGAGCTGTTCAATGAGATACTGCAATACGTCGAGACGTCGTTGCAGGCCGAGACGATATCCGCCCTTTTGGCGGATATTTTTGAGTCGATCATAAACAACAGCGATTTGTGCAGCGTATTGTTCAGCGAATACGGCGACAAGGCTTTTTTAAGGCGCATTATGTTTATTGCACGTGACAGAAGTATTGCCGAATGGAAGCGGATACTGCCGTCGGCAAAAGAAGAGCAGCTTGAAATGCTCTATATGTTTTACGCGAACGGCTGCGTTGCCATCATTGAAAACTGGGTTCAAAAAGGCATGAAGGAAAGCCCGAAGGAGCTCACGACGTTCATTGAAAAGATATCGACGAACGGCCTGCGCGCCTTTCAGTGATATTAGCGGCATAACAACGCCCCGCCGGATGGCCAATGTCATTGAGTTAAGGGCGAGGTCTGTTGAGAATTAACAAAACAGGAGCGCGCCGTGCGATTGCTTAAGCAAACTCATGGCGCTGCATTTTTATCCCTATTTGTCAAGTGCTTTTCTTCAAGTTATTACTTATGAAAGAGCCGGGTACCTTATGATACCTGGCTCTACTGTGCTGCTTCTTTACCTGAACGTTTATATAATGACATTGGTCAGCCGGCGGGACTAGAAAACATTCATAAAAGTCCGGAGCGAAGCCCTGCAAGAAGCGCGTCGACCTCCGAGCGGTGTTCAGCACAGGCATCAAGTACCAGTGTTTTCATAAACACAGCTCCTTTCCGACAGGAACGAAAGCCTTTTTTCCAGCACTTCGCGCGAACCGGGACCTATGTATATGAAATGCGAATCGGTCGGCGCGTGATAAAGCTGAGATTCGCGGATCATTTTGTGTGCGTACTCCGCGTGGGAAATCGGAAGGCAGCCGTCGTTTTGCGAATGAATGATCAACGTGGGGCAGGATATCTTCCTGATATCGCCGGACCGGTGCTCCATATCGTGTACGAAGCCGCAGCCGGAGTCGTTGCCCGTCACGAGGCCTTCCTTTAAAGTACGCAGTTCCTCGCCGCTGAGGCGGGACAGCATGTCGTCCGGTTTCAGCCTTGTAAAGCGTTTTAAGTTCTTAACCAGCGTTTTTTTCTCGTCCTTACGCAGCTTTTCCCGGAGCCGTCGCCAGAATTCCTCCTGTCGTTTGGGATGAAAGATTACTCTGGCCGCATAATACTGGACCGTCAGCCTGTGCATCCACGGCTTGACAACGGCGGATTCCAGTATCAGTTTTTCCGTCAATTCCGGATACCGCCCGGCAAATACCAGGGCCGTCGGGCCGCCGGCGGAAATACCGACGACGGTGACTTTTTCAATCTCCAGCGCGTCAAGCAGCGCTGCGAACAGGTCGGCGGTCGCGTAGACCGTCTCCCCGGACCCTATCGGTGTGCCCCTGTACCCCGGACGGGTTGGTATCAAAACGGAAAATCCGTTATCTATGAGCGATTGCTGGCCAAATTCGCCGAGACAGCTGCCATGCCCGCCGTGTACAAACAAAACAGTCGGGCCCTCTCCCTTCAGCAGATACTCCACGCTGCCCTTTTTTGTATCGCAAAACCTTATTTCATCCATTTATTACGCCTCCTCTGTATTTTCCAGCAGGCGGATCGATTCTTCCGCCCAATTGATCTCGCTGCCGAGCACCTCAATCCCGTTATTGTAAATAATCCGGTAAAGCGTTTTTTCCAGGGCGTCTTCCGACATGTCAAGCATGGAGACCGCCGGACCGCTGTTGAGAAAGCTCAGCCTGCTTTCCATCTCTGCCTTGTAATGCCGCAAATTCGCCAGTATCCATTCTTTTTTTATGTCTTTTGAAAAGAACAGCTGGACAAGAATCTGGTTGCGGTGACCGGGGATCTCGACCGGCTCGGACAGCCAGCATATCAGTTCCTCAATTCCCTTTTCTGTGATCGTATAGACTTTTTTATTCGGTTTGTCGTCCTGATACTGTATTTCCGAAACGATCAGCCCGTCCGCTGCCATTTCGTTCAGCAGCCGGTAAATCTGGCTCTGCGTAGACGGCCAGAAATGCGATATGGTCGTTTCGATCTTTTTCTGCAGGTCGTATCCCGTTTTTGGGCTTTTTTTAATAAATCCCAGGATCGTGTATTTTAAAGACATGATTTCGCCTTTCTGCCTGCCGTATAACGGCCGTTTTCAGGATGTTTTTTGTATATAGTTTCACACTATGTTATGTGATATATAACATATATCACATATGTCATATAAAGTCAAGGCTAAAAAAAGAGCCGGGTACCTTATGATACCTGGCTCTGCTGTGCTGTTTCTTTGCATAAACTCTCATCTTATTGACATTGGCCGGATGGCGGGGCGTTTTTGTGCCGTATTGTATTTGTCCGGCGCTACATGGCCAGCTCCGTGCGGCGGATCAGGTCGTTCTGGCCGGTTTCGTGCAGCTCGACGAAGTATGCCGAGAAGCCCGCCACGCGGACAACGAGGTCTTTATACTTCTCGGGATCCTTCTGCGCTTTTTTAAGCGTGTCGGTGCCGATGACGTTGATCTGAAGCTCCATGCCGCCCATATCGAAATAGGTCTGCATAAGCTCGGCGAGCTTAACCCAGCCGCCTTCACCGGAAAGCGCCGTGGGATGGAACTTGAGATTCATGAGCGTTCCATTCGGGAATTCATCCTGTTTGATGGCGGATACGGATGCGATGACGCCGGTCGGGCCGTTTTTATCCATCTGCTGCGGCGCTGCGATGCCGTCGGCCAGCGGTTCGCCCTTGTAACGTCCGTCGGGCGTTGCCGACGTGGCCATTCCAAACATGACGTTGGTTGTAACGGGGTAAAGCCCTGCGCTGTAACGTCCGCGCGGGCCGGTGAGCGTATTGACGGCGTCGGCAAAACATTTTGCAGCGAACGTTGCGAACCGATCACATTCCGGGATGCCGTTGCCGAAGTGAGGGGCTTCGTTGAGGACATAGCGGTGCAGCGCTTCATAGCCTTCCCAGTTGTTTTTGATCGCGTCATACATCTCGCGGGCCGTACAGATCTTCTTTTCAAAAACGCAGTGGTTGATGATATTCAAGGAGTCGGCGACGTTGCCGATGCCGACGCCCGAGTCGCCGGTGGAGTTGTATTTTGCGCCGCCGTGCATGACATCCGCGCCGTTTTCCATACAGCCGGCCATCGTGGACGAGACGAGCGGATTCGGTATAACCTCGCGTGAGACATACTCGAAAGAATTAATGTTCATGATGTGCCAGCGGACGAAGGTCTCGACCTGCTTTTTATAAGCGGCCATGACTTCTTCGATCGACGTCATGTCATACAGGTAACCGGTCGCGGGACCGACTTGTTTGTTCGGTGTGCCTTCAGGCGCCGGCATAAACGAATTGAGCATCGGCGCAAACAGAGAGCCGTTGTTGATGGCCAAAATCAGGGCGTTGGCAAGATTCATATAGCTTTCGGTGCCGGTGCCGCCGCACGCCGGCCATTCCGTCCCGCAGCCGGCGGGTTCGACACAGCCGATGAGGCAGCAGTTGCGCGCGTCCTCAAGCGACAGGCCTCGGCTCATGAGGGCGGGGATGATGACTTCGTCGTTTTCAAACGTCGGTACGCCGCCTGCGATCTTCGTTGTTTCGATCGCCGCTTCCCACAGCTCGGGCGGTGTGTTCTTGTGGATGCGAAGCGCCTGCGGCGGAGAGTGCAGGACAAGACGCCCGGCCGTCTGGAGCATCATGTAGGTGACAGCGTTCGTGGCGTCGTTCCCGTCCTTGTCGACGCCGCCCAGCGTCATGAGCTGACCGCTCGTATAACCGGGATTGGCCTGCGTTGCGCCGTAGCTCCAGGGCTTGTTCATCTCAGCGATTTTCAGGAAGAAGAGATCCATGATCTCCTGTGCGTATTCCGGCGTTATGACGCCGTTTTTAATATCGTTGTCGTAAAAATCGCCGAGATACTGGTCGATGCGGCCAAAGCTCATACCGTGCATATTGGCGTCCAGACACAGCGCCGTCTGGTACATAAACAGGCACTGAACAGCGTCGACAAAGTTGCGCGCCGGTTTTTCAACGGTCCAGCCCAGTGTGTCGGCCATCATTGCCAGTTCTTTTTTGCGCGCGGGATCCGTTTCGGCGGCCCATTTTTCCTCGGCCAGCCTGGCATACCGCTTTGTCAGCGTGATGATGCCGTCGCATACGATGGATACGGCGCGGTAGAAATTGTACTGGTTGATCGTTTTGCCGGGCAGGGCCGTGTCGACCAGTTCTTTCATTTTCTGTTCGGCTTCCTCTTTGATAGCGCCGAAACCCTTTCTGACGGCGGTGTCGTAGCCGGTGCAGAAATGCCCGACGGGCTGCGGGCTGTGACCGCTCGGACCGAACTGCGTGACGCCGTTGCCGGCGATGTCTTTATACTCGTCGAGCATGTTCGCGTCGGCTTTGGCGCTCATGCATTCTTTCATCCAGAAATCAACGGTGGACAGGATATAATCCCGGTCTTCTTCGGCAAGGATGTACGGGTCGATATTTCTCGTTGAGATATAACGGCTTTCCACTTCTTCCTTGAGCCAGTCGACGGAGTTTTCGGGATACAGCGCCGTGGCGCGGTATGTGCCCGACTGAGCGCCGACGATCACTTCTCCGTCGTCTATGCGCACGGGGATATTCTCCAAAATATTTCTTAAGTTTTTTGCGCGTTTGAGTATACCGGTAATATCGGGGTTTTGCATATAGAACTCCGTTATCAGCCGGTATCTCGCCGTGCATATTTCCGGTTGTGTCGTGCGGTATTTTTCCCGCATTTTTTTAACACGTTCCGTTATGGGGTTTAAGGTATACATGGCGGACCTCCCGTTTATAGTAAAAATATTTATACGTCAATAAAGTAAACCAACTAAATTGTGTTCAGCATCTTCCTATTTGTGCCCGATAATATCATTATAGCATTAGAACATTGGATTTTACATGTGTTTTTCGGTTAACTACGTGGTTTGATTATGCAAAATTCTAATGATTTCATACACATAAATATGAAACGAAATCCCTTGCAGCGTGCAAGGCATGCCGGTGTCGTTCATATACGATTACTGTGAAATATATCCCGCTGATTTCACAAGCCGATTAACGTCCCGGAGCCCGATTTTCCCTTTGAAGTATTTATTGGCGGTGTTAACGGCATCAATCGTTGCGGACAATTTTTCGGCATCGGCTTCGGCTATCGACTTAACATCCGGATAACCGGCCTCAAACAGCATTTTTGCCGTGAGCGGACTGACCCATTGTATCCGCGTGAGACAGACGAGTGAATGCAGTTCAGCCGCGAACGCGGGTTCGGTCCGGGCAGCTTTGAGTACCGCATCCTTACCGGAAGCCTCAATAGCCTCAAAAAGCAGCGCTGTGTTTTTATAGCCGCTTTCAATAAGCTGTGCAATCCCTTCGGGGTCGAGCCATGTAAAATCGCTGAGGGGAAACGCTTTCGGGAAGTAGCTTTCGACCTCCCTGCGCAGCAATGTCAGATATTCGACGCCGATGGCAGTTTGTTTATACAACGCGTCTGTGCTTTTTTTAGTTTTAGCAGCCTTTCTGAAATCTGCCATTGTTTTTAACCCGGAGCGTTCAAGTTTACTGAAATTCTCATCGATATCATCGAGCAGCATTTTCCGGCTTGGCACCAGATCTGTTTCTATGATTCTGGCTTTCAATCCGTCAAGTGTTATTTCTTCGGCTTTGATATGATACGGCATATTTTACGCCTCCTTTTCGGTCCTGAGCGGCTTTTATGACGGTCGTGTTAAGTGCATAAAACAGAACTTCCATCGTTTAACATTTATATTGTATTACATGGGTCAAGCGTTATTAACATTCAGATATATTCCGGCTGACGGCACAAAGCACGTTGGTGTTTTAAATTAATCAGACATATGATACACTGATAACAGTTGCTAATTCAGAGGATTCTTGATTTATGACGGAGGAATCGGCATGAATTTTTCTCAGATTAAGTGCTTTTTGACTGCGGCGGAGTGCCTGAGTTTTACGCGCGCCGCCGACAAGCTGTATATATCGCAGCCGGTCCTCAGCCGCCAGATTGCGGCAATGGAGAGTGAACTCGGCATGGAGCTCTTCATACGCGAAAAAAAGACAATCCGGCTGTCTCCCGCAGGTGAGATCATGGCCGAAGGCCTCGGCAGGCTTTCGGAAGCATATCAGACACTTGTTGATAAAGCCAAGGCTATCCATATGGGCTATGCGGGAAGCCTGAATATCGGCATGGTGGAAGGGCAGTTGATTTGCCCGCCTTATTCGACTGCGCTTGACAGCTTCCGAGAGGCGTATCCGGACGTCCGCGTCAACCTGTCCCGCCATACGATGGCGGGTATGCGAAACGCCATTTTAAACGGCGAGATCGATGTTGCGTTTACGTCCCTGTTCAATTTTAACGACGAAGATAAGCTTGATTATATTGCCGTCGGAAAAGCCCAGACAATGCTTGTTATACAAAAAGATCATCCGCTGGCGTCAAAAGAGAACCTCCGGCTCATTGATTTCAGGGACGATACGTTTCTGACGCTGCCGGAAGATGAATCCCCTTATATTGCGCGTTTTCCGGAACGTTTGGAAAAGGTCGCGTTCAAACCCCGCACATTGGAAGCGCCGAATATCGGTACGCTGGCGTTATGGCTAGAAGCGGGATACGGGATATTCGCTCTCAATGGAAATCATTCCCTGCGGTTTAACCCGAATCTGAAGTTTATCTCGCTGCCGGAATATACTGAAGAAGTTGAAATCGTCATGTGGAAGAAGCGCACCGGCAATTCCGCCGTTCCCATTTTTATTGAACAATTCAGGGATATCCGGCAGGGCGGGCAGGATGCGTAATACAGATTGTTTATAACCACATACGAAAATGGAACTTTACGCACGGCTTTTTTTCGTTTAGAATAGGGGAAAAGAAATAATCACGGAGGAAAAAATGGCACAAAAAGAACTTACCGGGAAATTCTACGATATACAGGGCTTTTCCGTACATGACGGCCCCGGTATCCGCCTGACATTGTTTATGAAAGGCTGCCCCCTAAGGTGCCTGTGGTGCCACAGCCCGGAATCGCAGGAATTTTATACGGAACTCAACTGGATGGAGATAAAATGCGTCGGCATAGAAAAATGCGGCAATTGCCTGACAGTTTGTCCGCACGACGCGATTACGCCCGGCAAGAAAAAGAAATCCCTGACGAGTGACGAAGAGATTACGCTCGTCACTGTAGACCGTTCAATGTGTGACAACTGCGGGAAATGCGCCGAAGTCTGCACGTCAAAGGCACTTTATATGTGCGGTACCGACTATACAGTTGACGAAATCATGGAGCGGGTCAGAAGAGACGTTCCGTTTTTCAACAAGTCCGGCGGCGGCGTGACCGTCTCCGGCGGCGAATGCCTCAGTCAGCCGGAATTCACACTGGAGCTTTTAAAGCGCTGCAAGGCGGAAGGGATACACACGGCGGTCGATACAACAGGCTTTGCCGACTGGAAATGGATCGAACAAGTTCTGCCATATACCGATTTGTTCCTATATGACTTAAAGCATATGGACAGCGAGATGCATAAGCGGGGCACCGGCGTGCCGAACGAACTGATTTTGGAAAACGCCCGCAAGATCGCAGAAGCAGGCGGCAGGTTCCAGCTGCGAATCCCCGTCATTCCAATGTACAATGATTCCGTGGAAGACTTTGAAAAGTACGGCAAATTCATTAAGGAACTCGGAGATTCCGTTGAGGTCGTTCAGCTACTGCCTTATCACGCGCTCGGCGTCACCAAATGGGAAAGGCTCCAGAGGGATAAGCCGGTTTTGGAAGCCGCGCCGCCGTCCGACGAGCTTATGGAGGCCCGGAAGAAACAGCTTGAAGACATGGGGCTGCCCGTCATTATCCACTGAGCCGGGTTATGCGCTGATTCTTAAAAAGAATATCATTGATGAATCCGGTCAAATGTGACCGGATTCACTGTTATTTCGGTCTTTAAGACCATAAAAGTCCGTAATAAGTCGTACGCTACGCTTCTTGACATGGGGTGTCATCATGATAAAATGACTGCAGATAGATATGATGGCGAAAAGGAGGAATACACCGATGATTAATACCAGTAAGTTTTTTGTGGATGTACTGGTTGTAGGAGGCGGTGTCGCCGGAGCCTCGGCGGCTATTACGACCGCGCGCAAAGGCGTCAGGACGATGATCGTCGACAGCGCCCAGTCAATGGGCGGACTTGCGACAAACGGCTATGTTACCGGGATCGCGGGCGTCAACGAGGGTGTCTGCAAAGAATGGGTTGATCGGCTTGAGGCGGCCGGAGACGCGGTTACACGCCCACACCTTCCGATCATCGATCCGGAAAAAGGCAAGCTTATGCTTGAGCATATGATGGTCGAGTCGGGCTGCCGGATACTCTATGGCGCGACCGCAATCGGCGCGATCGTTGAGGACGGCGTGATCAAAGGCGTTGTCTGCCACAGCAAATCGGGCCGGCTTGAGATTTCGGCGAAAATTGTTATTGACGGTACGGGCGACGGGGACGTCGCGGCTTTGGCCGGCGCTCCATACGAAGTCGGGAGCGCCCATTACGCGGGGCTCAACATGTCGACAACGCTGGCTTTCCGGATGGCGAACGTTGATCTTAAGACATACACGGCAGCGAACATGGACTGGCGCGATAAAGCGGGGCGCGATAAGCTTACCAAATCCTTTGGACTTCTGCAGGACCTGGAAGAGCAGGCTGTGGATAAAGGCGACCTGCCCTTTGTCGTGTTCCCGACGGCGCTCATCTATCAGGTGCCGAATACCGAAATCACGGACGCGGACATCACCGTCATGACGACGCACAGTTTCTATACGCGGAATCTTGACACGGAAGACCTCACACGCCAGATCCTCGAACAGCATAATCAAATGCAGTGGCTGGAGAAATTTTTCCGTAAATATGTACCCGGATTTGAACGCGCCAGAGTGACTGGCATAGCCAATATGCATGGTGTGCGAGACTCCAGGCGTATCACCGGAGAATATATACTCAGCGACAAAGATGTGGCATCCGGGGCGCGCTTTCCCGACGGTATCGCACGATTCCCTGAATTTTTCGATACGCACCACCCGACGAGCCGCAGACTGGGTTTTTTGCGCCATATCCATGTGACGGAGCCGCTGGATGGCGCCGTGTGCAGGCAGGCGCAGTGTTCGGAGGACATGCATGTCTTCGGCCGGCCGGCCGGCATGGAAGCGCGTATCGATCCCAAGGGTTATAGTGAGATCCCCTACAGGGCCCTTGTGCCGATGATCATCGACAATCTGCTTGTTGTGGGCAGATGCGTATCTGCGGAATTCAATGCCCAGGCGGCCGTCCGTATCATTGCCCCGTCCATGGGGACGGGACAAGCGGCCGGGATCGCTGCTGCGATGTGCCTTAAAAATGGCCGAACGCCGCGCCAGATAGACGGCGCAGCCGTCAGAGATGAGATGATTCAGGATGGTGTTCCGCTCGACCAGCCGCTTGTCGGCCATTGGGCTAACGTAGAGAAATTTGAGGGCGAGCACGTCGTTTTAAGCGGTGACTTCATAGGGTTTAAACAGCCCGACGGCAAAATCATAACCGCAATGTAAGTCATAAGTATATAATTATTAAGGAGTTTTACATATGATTGATTACGGCATTTCCGGCAAAATAGCCGCAGTAACGGGCGCCGGCAAAGGTATCGGGCGCGAGACCTCCGTCCAGCTGGCTAGGCAGGGTGCCACAGTTATCCTGATTGGCCGCGGCATCGCATCCATCGGCGAGGTGGAAAAGGAGATCAGGGAATTTTCGGCCAGCGTGTGCACAATGGTGTGCGACGTCGGCGACGAAACAAGTGTTTTCAATACGGTCAACGAAATCATTAAAAAGTACGGCCGGATTGACATCATGGTCAATAACGCCGGTATTGAGGCGGACAGGGAACCCGGCCAAATGGGCGGGGACATCCTGATGAAGACGTCGATCGAGCAATACCACAGAGTGCTGGATACCAATCTGATCGGCCACTACAACTTCATGCGGGCAGTCATTCCGCATATGCAGAAAAACAAGTTTGGGCGGATCGTCAACGTCAGTTCCGTTACCGCGTATAACGGCGGCGTCGGGAGCGCCGCGTATGTGGCTTCCAAGGCTGGAAGCATCGTCCAGACAAAGGCTTTTGCCCGCCAGTTCGGGCCGGATAATATTATCATCAACACCGTTTGCCCCGGTATGATCGACACACCGATGCACGCTACGACGCCGAAGGAAAACTTCGATATGGTTGCGCGCATGTCGCCGCTCCGCAGGGTCGGGCAGCCTGTCGACGTGGCCAAACTCATCCTTTTCCTTGCGCAGGAGAAACTGTATATGACCGGAGAAACCATATCCGTCGACGGCGGCGGGACAATGCGATAATTGAATGCGAAAGGAATGATCTTTAATGAAATGCAGAGTTGCTGTCGTTGAGGGAATGGGCCAGCCTTTTTCCATTGAGGTGATGGAACTGGCCGAGCCTAAAGAGCAAGAAGTACGGATTAAGGTGATGACATGCACCATCTGCCACAGCGACATCCACGGGGTGCGCGGTGAGCACGGCCCGTTTGAAGGCTGCGCGACGGCAGGCCATGAGATCGCCGCCGTCGTTGACGCCATTGGCCCCGGCGTTACATACGTCAAACCGGGTGACCGGGTTGTCTGCTGCGTCATCCGTCAGGGATGTGGCAACTGCGATCCCTGCCTGCATGACCGGTCGTGGTTTTGCGAGACCCTCCCGCAGCTGGGCTTCAGGCAGCCGGGTCCTTTTACACGCGCCGACGGCCGGGTGCCGATCCAGACGAACCTTACCGCAACCGGCTTTGCCGAATACTGCAACTGCCATGAATCCGCACTGTGCAAGCTCGACGACGATATCCCTTATGCCGTCGGCTCGGCAATGGCCTGTGGATTTATTACCGGTTTCGGCGCGATATTGAACCGCTGCCAGGTGAAGCCCGGAGAAAAAGTCGCCGTCATCGGGTGCGGCGGCGTCGGCCTGTCGGCCGTTCAGGGCGCACGTGTGTCGGGTGCATGCCCCATTATCGCCATCGATACGGTGGACAGCAAGCTGGAGCTCGCTAAAAAATGCGGCGCTACGCACACAATCAACCCGAAAAAAAGCGATTCGGTGGAAGAAGTGCGGAAGATCTATAAATACGGAACCGACTACACAATCATTGCCGTTGCCGGCAAAGGCATCAAGCGCCAGGCCATGGATATGACGGCGCCCTGGGGGACGGTATGCATCATCGGCCATGCACGGCCGGAAGATGAGATGCTCGCCGATTTCGGAGCTATGGAGTTTTTGACCGGCAAGAAATTTACGGGCAGCGTCATGGGCGCCTTGAACCTTCGGCGTGATCTGCCCATATACATGGACATGTACCGCAAAGGTATTATCGACATTGACAGTATGCTGACAAACCGGTTTACACTCGATCAGCTCAACGAGGCGTTTTATGACGCAGAGCACGGCGGCGCGCTCAAGAATGTTGTTGTGATCGGCGGGGAAAAATAATAAAGTTGTCTGAAGACGGGCGGCGTTCTGGCCGCCCGTCTTTGAGCGGGTCCGGCGGCCGTCATGACAATTCGGTTATAAGTGCATAACCTAAGTCGCATGGCGCATTGTCCGTATATACATGGATTATTTATGGTGATTTCAGTATATTACATGAAAATCCCGTCCGCTGTTTGTGATTGTTGACAGTGAACTGATTATTTTGTAAACTTGCATTAAGTTTATATGCTGAGAAAGGAACAGGCAATATGGTTGATTTTGACAAAATGCCGCCGTCCCGGCAACCGGAAGGGACATTCCCGTGGATGCAGCAGCAGCCGCCGAAGCCGCTTTATCCCGGAGACAGGCCGATAACCGCAAAGGAAAACCTGCTTCGTGTATACAGGGGAAAAAAACCGTCATGGATGCCGATCTGGCTGATGGACAGCCAGTACTGCTGGCCGGATGTTTATCATGAACATGCCCCATTCGAAGGCACCGGCTACGACTGGTGGGGCCAGCATTGGACGTATGAACCGGGCATCCAGGGCCAAATGCCGACGCCGGGGTACCGGGTCATTACGGATATAGAAAAGTGGCAGGAAGAAGTCAGGTTCCCTGATTTGGATGCAGTTGACTGGGAAGCGGACGCTAAACTTCAGACTGCCCGTTACGATCCCGAGCGGGCGCATTTGTTCCATGTGGTCGAAGGTATTTTCGAGCGTTTACATGAACTGATGCCAATGGATGAAACACTCGTGGCCATGTACACGGAACCGGAACAGGTCCATGCGTTTTTTGATGCGATGGTCGATTACAAAATTAAACTTATGGATATTGTGTTCAAACACTATGCGCCTATTGAATATATCATCTGGGGCGACGACTGGGGCACACAGAGATCCGGCTTCTTTTCCAACGAGATGTTCCGCGAATTCATTATGCCCTATACCCGGAGATGCTGGGATTGGGTCCATGATTCGGGCAGGTTTATCGAGCTGCACTCCTGCGGCCTGACGCAGCAGTACATCGAGGAGTTTGTTGAGATGGGCCTCGATGCGTGGACGCCCCAGCCGATCAATGACCTGGACATGCTGACGGCCAAATACGGCGAGAAAATCGCGTTGACCGTCATGCAGCCGGAAATCATCGAGGCCAAGTCCGAAAAAGAAGCCCGGGAACTCATCCGTAAGTTTGTTGACAAATACGCCCCCCGAGGAAAAGTCATTTCCGGACCGCTTATGAACGAAGATGAGAAGATCACGAAAGCGGCGCTTGAAGAACTCTATTACTACTCCAGCGAATTTTACGCAAAAAAATAAAACAATACGCTTTCCGGCCGTTGGGAACCAGTTGCGTTCCGACGGCCGGTTTTATATAAGCCTGAATCCAGGCGCTTTTAACAAGACCTGCTAACTATTATTATTTATATCATCCAAAAAGCCGGTACACTATGAATAAATTGCGTATCAAAGGCTACGGAACGGCGCTTACAAATCATTGCCCTTTTGTGCCGGAAGAGGTATGATAATTGTTAGAATTCAGTTGAAAGGAGAAAGGCGTGCTGCGCGCCGAAGTTAAGACTATGCAAACCTTCAAATACCCACATCTTTTTGATCCTATCCGTATCGGAGGAACTTATTTCAGAAACAGAATATTCGCTGCGCCCACCGGGCATCAGGATCTGACGCCGGAGGGCTATGCCAAGCCGAACGTCGCAGCCTATTATGAGCGCAAAGCGATCGGCGGCGCCGCCGCCGTCACGGTAGGCGAAGGCATTGTGGATTCAGTACGCGGAAAAGGCGGCGTTTATCATATCGTGCTGGACGATCCGATGGCCGCGCATTCGCTTTTCAGCCTGACAGACGCCGTTACGCGCCACGGCGCTGTGGCCTCCGTTGAGCTTCAGCATGCCGGTATGTTTGCCAACCGTTCTCTGGCCGTATATGGAGCGGAGTCCAGAGGCCTGGCTTTCGGTCCTGTTGAATGCGAGATAGACGGCCGGCATATCCTGCCCATGACCGATGAGATCATCGAAGAGACGATCGAGGCTTTTGCTAACGCGGCGCTTTTTGCCAAGCAGTGCGGTTTCGGTATGGTAACCATCCATGGAGGGCACGGCTGGCTGATATCGCAGTTCGTCTCTCCGTTTGTCAACACGCGAACCGACAAATGGGGCGGGAGCGTTGAAAACCGCTGCCGGCTGCCGGTCGCCATAGCGGATGCCATACATAAAAAATGCGAACGGGGATTCCCCGTCGAGATACGTATCAGCGGGTCGGAATGCCACGCGGCCGGGTACGGCATCGACGAGGGGATCGCAATCGCTGGGCAGCTTGACGGCCACGTCGACCTTATTCACGTCTCGGCGGGAAGCCATGAGGTCCGGGAAGTCTTTACCGTAACACATCCGAGCATGTTCCTGGAGGACGGCGTCAACGTCAAGTACGCGGCTGAGATTAAAAATCATGTCAAAACGCCTGTGGCGACCGTCGGCGCACTCAGCGACCCTGCTCTGATGGAAGAGATCATCGCGTCCGGGAAGGCCGACGTCGTTGAAATCGCCCGCGGGCTCATCGCCGAACCGGACCTGCCGAACAAGGCGCGGGCCGGACGCGATCAGGACATTAAAAAATGTATGCGGTGCCTGGCCTGCTTCTCGTCGCTTCTGACCAACGGCCAGTTTTACTGCGCCATCAATCCGGAGACGAGCCGCGAGCTCGACTGCCGGTACGAAGAGCCTGTCCGTGAAAAGAAGACTGTTTTAATCGCCGGCGGCGGCATTGGCGGCATGCAGGCGGCGATCACATGCGCCCAGCGCGGACACGACGTCATTCTTTGCGAAAAAACCGCGCGGCTGGGCGGTACGCTCCGGTGCGAGGAAAAGGTGCCGTTTAAAAAGAGGCTCGACGACTATATCGAATATCAGATCCGGGAAATCGGGAAAGCTGCCGTTGACGTCCGGCTGGAAACGGAAGTGACGAAGGAACTGGCCGAGCGTATAGCTCCGGATGTCATCATCGCGGCGCTCGGTGCCCGGCCTGTCGTGCCGAACATCAAGGGCATCGACGGTAAAAACGTCATAGGCGCTGAAGACGCCTATATAAATCCTGAAAAAGTCGGTAAACACGTTGTTATTTTGGGCGGCGGGCTCGTCGGCGTAGAGCTCGGCATTTACCTGGCGCAGTTGGGCCGGGAGGTGTCCATTGTCGAAATGCTGGATCAGCTGAGCGACGGCGGCAACTTCCTGCATATGATCAGCCTTGAGGTCGAGATCGCTAAGTACAATATCGGGACCAACCTGAATACAAAAGCCGTCGAGATCAATGAAAAAGGCGTCCTCGGCGAAGGCCCGGACGGTGAAAAGTTATTTAAAGCTGACACCGTCATATACGCGATCGGGCAGAAGCCGCTTTATGAAGAAGCCAGCGCCCTGCGCAGCTGTGCGCCGGCGTTTTATCAGATCGGCGACTGCAACGTTCCGAAGAACATCACCGCCGCTACCAGCGCAGCGTATACGATCGCTAAGGACATTGGCGTAAGATGATGTTTAGATATTGGTCGTCAGGCGATATCTCTCGAAATAGGTCATGAAAAGCTGTCTCTTGGACCTGTGTGTCCATTGACAATGGTATGAATTTGTCAGATGATAAAATATATCAATCGTAGAAAGGAGACAGCGCATATCGCGCAGTATTGAGCCTATGCAAACCTTTAAGTACCCGCATCTCTTTGAACCCATCCGCATCGGAGGGACCTGGTTTCGTAACCGGATATTTGCCGCACCCACAGGACATCATGATCTGACCCCGGAGGGATACGCAAAGTCGGATGTCGTGGCTTATTATGAACGCAAAGCGATCGGCGGCGCCGCCGCCGTTACGATCGGCGAAGGGGTTGTGGACTCCCGGTATGGGAAGAGCGGCACCACGCACACCATACTGGACGATCCGATGTCCTCCCATTCGCTTTTTAACCTGACGGACGCCATAACGCGCCATGGCGCCATAGCCTCCGTCGAGCTGCAGCATGCCGGCATGTACGCCAACCGGGGGACGGCCTTCGCTCTGAACGGCGGCACAACAGCGGGCCTGGCATACGGCCCTGTGGAATGCGAGATAGACGGCCGGCATATTCTGCCCATGACCGATGAAATCATCGAAGAGACGATCGAGGCGTTTGCCGCTGCCGCGCTCTTTGCCAAGCAGTGCGGTTTCGGTATGGTCACTATCCACGGAGGACACGGCTGGCTGATCACCCAGTTTGTCTCGCCGCTTGTTAACACGCGGACCGATAAATGGGGCGGCAGCGTTGAAAACCGTGCGCGTTTGCCGGTTGCCATCGCGGACGCCATCCACAAAAAGTGCGGACAGGGGTTCCCCGTTGAGATACGCATCAGCGGATCAGAGTGCCACGAAGCCGGTTACGGCATCGATGAAGGCGTCGCGTTCGCCAAACAGCTGGACGGACACGTCGACCTTATACACGTCTCGGCTGGAAGCCATGAGGTCCGGGAGGTTTTCACCGTGACGCATCCGAGCATGTTTTTGGAAGACGGCGTCAACGTCAAGTACGCAGCCGAGATCAAAAAGCATGTCAAGACGCCGGTGGCGACCGTCGGCGCGCTCAGCGACCCGGCGCTTATGGAGGAGATTATCGCGTCGGGGAAAGCCGACGTCGTCGCAATCGCCCGCGGGCTCCTCGCCGAGCCGGACCTGCCGAACAAGGCTCGGGCCGGCCGCGATGACGAAATCAAAAAGTGTATGCGCTGCCTGTCCTGCTTCTCAGCGCTTTTGACCAACGGTCAGTTTCTCTGCGCGATCAATCCGGAGACGAGCCGCGAACTCGACTGCAGATATGAGCAGCCCGTCCGGGAAAAGAAGACCGTCCTGATCGCCGGCGGCGGCATCGGCGGTATGCAGGCGGCGATCACATGCGCCGGGCGCGGTCACGACGTGATCCTGTGCGAAAAGAACGCCCGGCTGGGCGGTGCGCTTCGCTGTGAGGAAAAGGTGCCGTTTAAGAAAAAACTTGACGACTACATCGAATACCAGATCCGGGCGATCGGGAAGGCCGCCGTTGACGTCCGGCTGAACACCGAAGTGACGCAGGAGCTGGCAGAAGAAATCGCCCCCGACGTCATTATCGCGGCGCTCGGCGCCCGGCCTGTCGTACCGAACATCAAGGGCATCGACGGTAAAAACGTCATGGGCGCTGAAGACGCATATATTAATCCCGAAAACGTTGGGAAACGCGTCACTATTTTAGGCGGCGGACTCGTCGGTGTGGAGCTCGGCATTTATCTGGCGCAGATGGGCCGGGAAGTGTCTGTCGTCGAAATGCTCGATCATCTGAACGACGGCGGCAACTTTATGCATATGATTGGTCTCGAGGTCGAGATTGCTAAGTACAATATCGGGATCAATCTGAATACGAAAGCCGTCGAGATCAACGAAAAGGGCGTCCTCGGTAAAGGGCCGGACGGCGAAAAGTTGTTTGAGTCCGACACCGTCATATATGCGATCGGGCAGAAGCCGCTTTATGAGGAAGCCAGCGCCCTGCGCTGCTGCGCGCCGGCGTTTTACCAGATCGGCGACTGCAACATCCCAAAGAACATCACCGCTGCCACGACCGCGGCCTATACGGTTTCAAAGGATATCGGCGTGCACTGAGCGGCGGTCTGCCTTAACTCAATACAGACGATAGTATCCCTTCCCGTATCAATCGGAAGATGGACAGCAAAACGAAGACAGCGCCGCGCGCTGTCTTCGTTTTACATCCGTCCAGGTTTGCATCAGACGCCCGGGCTTAAAAAGGCGGATAAGGGTTCGGCCCTGTCGCCGGTATACGACACGCCGGGCGGGAGCAGCACGATGACGCATTGAAAGCCGCTCGTTCCGCTGAAGTAATAATCAGGATTCCAGTCTTCAAAGAAAAACGGTACGGCGTCTTTATCGTCAAATCTGTGAAAATCAAGCCTGATATCCGTCACCGGCCTGATCGTCAGGGTTTTGTTTATGAGCTTGATCACGGGGTGGTCGTTGGTCAGGATGTTGTAATATTCCCCGTTAAAAGTGGCGTTGCCGCCGATATAACTATAAATATCGATCGTCTTCCTGCCGTTGTCGGGCGCGTCCGCGCCCTTGGTGCCGACATAGATTGTATTAAATAATTGAGGGTCTGCGGTGATGCGGATATCGTCGCCGGGCAGGTCGAAGCTGTATTCCGCCTTATAAAAATCCTCGGGCGGATCGAAGCTGCCGTCAATGATGCTTTGCTTGATCGCGGACTCTCCGTTATTGAAATTCCGCCACGCCTTTTCCGGATCGGCCGCCGCTACCAGCCGACTTGAGGGGATGATATAACACAAGCCCGTCAGCACGGCCAGGAGCGCGAGATAGCAGCCGATGAGAATAAAATTGACTTTTATGCTCAGCCCGCGCCTGACGAACAGCCCGAATATGAGGCCTGCGATACCGGTGATGCCGGCCAGGATGATAAGATTTGCCAATATTGCGACGGTCATTATTTTTTCACCTCCATGCGGCTTGAAATGACGGCGCTGAGGACATACAGCACAGCGAAGATACCCAGCATAATCCAGATGAACGGTGTTGGCAGGCCGCTTTTGTACGACTGCTCGGACGCATCCAGAAACGAAAGGCTGTCGGAATAGGTGTTGCTGTAAAAAATTAGGAAGATTATAAAAACGCCGATTGGGATAATGAATAATTTGCTGATCCGGATCAGGGTTCCTGAGAAGTAGCCGGCCGCGGAAAAAAGCAGCATGTACATAAAGGTCGCAAAAGCGACGATCCCTAATTGTCCAAACGCGGGATAAAATCCGTCGGCTATAATCTGTCCGTGGATAAACGGAAGCAGGACGACGCGGAGCGCAGCGCCGGAAAGAGCCGTCGTCACAGCGCCGAACAGGCAGCCCGTCAGAAGAAAGACGATATCGGACAGGCTGTCCGTATTCCTGTTGCCCAGAAGGGAGAAGGGCGCATCCTTGCTCCCGCGCGAGGATACTAAAATCGCCAGCGCAAAGCTCCATATGACGGAGAAAATAACGATGAGTTTGGCCGAGTAGATATGCGTAGTGAGGTGAAACGTGCTGCCGCCTGTTGAGCCGGAGCCGGAACCGGAACAACCCAATACCATGCCGAGTATCTGCGCGAGAACCAGAGCGGCCAGATAGCCCGAATTCGCCCGCAGCTTATAACGGTACTGCTTGGCCGTGAGTTTAATGAAGTTATGTGCGTTATTGCCGGATGACATTATCGATACCTCCCCTGCCGTTTTGCGTCAGATAAATGCACAGCTCGTCGGCCTTCACGGGCAGCAGCTCCAGGCCGAGCTCGCGCGCCGAAAGCGTTTCTTCGGCACTCAGTGGCGCTTTGGCCGCGACGAATACGATGCCCGGTGCGAGTTCCTCGCGGTGCAGGATGTCCCGGCCGCCGATGAGCTTATCGGCGGCGGCCTCCGGCCCCCGCAGGCCTACGGCGTATGTCCCGGCCTCGTCGGACGTGAGCTTTTTAACGAGCCGTCCGCCGTCGAGAAGCACGATATCCTCCAGCAGATCCGACAGCTCGCCCAGCAGATGGCTCGACAGAATGACCGTCCGGGGGTGCGCGATGTATTCCTTGAGCAGCGCGCGGTAAAAGTCACGGCGGACGGCCGCGTCCATCCCGGTCGTTGGCTCGTCAAATATCGTCAGGGGCACGCGCGCGGCTATACCGAGCGCGGCGAAAAAGGTGCTGCGCATGCCTTTAGAAAGCTTAGACGTGCGGTTTTTTGGATTAATCCCAAAATATTTCAGCAGCCTGCCGGCCAGCGCAGCGTCGAAAGAGCGGTAAAACCGCTTCATCTCCGTGAGGATATCGCTTAAGTTCATCGATTGGGGAAACCGCATGTCGTCGTCGACAAAGATCAGATTACTTGATACGGACAGGCTTTTAAAGGGGTTTTCCCCGAAGACGGCGACCGTGCCGTCCGACGGCCTTAAATACCCGGCCAGCAGCTTTAGCAGCGTCGTTTTGCCCGCGCCGTTTCGGCCGATCAGGCCGGTTATCTTGTTTTCCTCGATACCCAAAGTCAGGTTGTCTATGGCCTTTATGCTCCCGAAGGCCTTTACCAGGCCGCTTGTTTTGACAATGTCCAAAATTATCCCTCACTATCATAGCTCTGATTGATCGCATCGAGCAGCTGCTGCTTGCCGATATCCAGCTTCCTGGCTTCGGCGACTAGCTGGCGGGTCATCTGCTCAAACACCTCAGCTTTTCTTTTCTTGATAATGATCGCCCTGGAATCCGGCGAAACAAACATGCCGAGGCCGCGTTTTTTGTAAATGGTCCCGTCGCCGACCAGAATGCTCAGGCCCTTGGCCGCCGTCGCGGGGTTGATGTTGAACATCTCCGCGAGCTGGTACTGAGAATAGACACGCTCATCCTCGCTGAGCGTACCGTCAATGATACAGTCTTCCAGCCATTGCGCGATCTGCACGTAAATTGGCGACAGCTTGTCACCGTACAGTTGCATCCCGTCACCGCCTTTTGGTACAATAGTACATTACTAGTGTAATGCACTATATCAGACTTTGCCGACGCTGTCAACAGCGATTTTATAAAGTGTGCGGGCTTGACAAAATGAAGATGGGCGGCAGGACTGCAGGATTTTTATCATTTATGACATACTGGATAGTTTTTACGCATGCTGAAAATGTGAAAAATCATATCGCAGGGGCGGATTTTATGTTATGATAAACACCAAATGAAGCCTACAGGCGCCGATGTTAAAAAGGGACTCCGGCGCACGGTATGTTAAAAGGAGGAATCCCATGGCTACCCAATCGGCAACGCTCGCGCCGTCAAAAAGCCAGAGAGTCATGTCCGCAGAGTTTTGGCGGTTCTTCTTTACAGTTATCGTTTGTTTGTACCATCTGGAAATTTACCTTGGCAATCAAACCTATTTTCCGTCGGGCTCAAGCGCAGTCGAATTCTTCTTTGTATTGGCAGGCTTCACGATGGCCATGTCGGCAAAGAGAAGCCTCGCGGGCCGGACCGAACCGGTATCGGTGCGGGAAGCGAGTGCCAAGGCCGTCGAATTCGTCAAAAAAAAATTAAAGGTTATCTACCCGATTTTGATTGCCGTTATGATCCTCTGGCTGGCTGCGCCCTCCTTTATGTTCATGCAAAGCGGCAGCAAGCTCGAGATGGCGATAAATACCGAGTGGGAATGGCTCCTGCTTGTCGGGACGCCTTTCGGATTCAACGACGGCAATGCACCGCTTGTACCGATATGGTTTCTGACCGTGCTGCTTGTGGTCGGCTATATCTATACATACGCGATATATAAAAACTATGATTTTATTAAGTTCGCTGCGCCCGCGATCGGAATATTCTTTTATATCTTCTTTGCGCTGAACGCGGAGAAGATCCTCGATTTCTACATTCCGATGGGTTTTTTCAATGCCGGGATGATACGGGGTATCGCGGAGATGAGCTTCGGCATGTCGATGTTCTATCTATACGAATATATCTCAAAGAAAAAACTCGGTATCGTCTGGCAGATCGTTCTCACGCTTCTGGAGTTGTATGCCATCTACAGGTTTTTTGCTCTGACGCTGTTTCAGCCGCTGGGGCTTGACAATTACCGCAGAATGGTTTATATCCTGCTCATTGTGCTTCTGTCTTTTCTGAATATAGATTTTATTTCAAAAGGGCTGAACAAGCTCGGTCCCCTCTGGCGCCGCGCGGGCAGCATTACGCTGACGATGTATTTGTGCCATATACCCGTCGTCAGCTACTATCTTAATCTCAAGATGAAGTTCGGGATGATATACGGAAAATCGGGTTTTGCCAAGATGCTCTCGCAGTTTTTTGCGGATACGGGCGGGTACGGGTCAGGCGGAACCTTCAAGCCAATGACATGGAAAGACGCGCTTGTTTTTATGGTCATGGTCATTGTGACCGCCATCCTGATTACGCTGCTCATCGCCGCTGTCAAAAAGTTTATCGCAAAGCCGCTGTATGGCCGATATAAGGCAAAGCAGCCGGAAGAGGAAACAGCCGCCTTAGGCAGCTGATACATAATGATCGTATAAAACGCAGGCTTACACGCACCCCGGATGCGAAAGCCTGCGTTTTTCTTTTTACGTGTGACCGCTCAGCTGTGAATTACAGCTTGTTCCGCTGTATCTTGCCGCTGATGGTCTTCGGGAGCGAATCGCGGAAGACGACGATGCGCGGATATTTATACGGCGCGGTCAGTATGGAAGATATGGGTAATTGTGTTGTACTCCCGTTTATAAGATGGTATTATATAGGATGATATACAAAATATAAGGAGAAACAACATGAAATGTGATAAATGCGGTGCTGATATACCCATTTATAACACCTTTTGCCCGAGCTGCGGTGCGGATGCACCCGGGCACGAAACCTTTCATCCGATTCCCGGGGCTCAAAACAATTATGGGTTTGATCGTCCAAAACTGAAGGCTGATGCCAAAGAAGCACTACGTGGCCGATACTGGTATGCCTTTCTTGTCTGCCTGATTTCGATTGTAATCATCAACCTTTTAAGTTATCCGCAGAGTATTGCCAATTTTATTTATAGAATTAGCGCGTTTACTGATTTTGTGCCCGGGCCTGTTGTATTGGGGCTGCTGTCGTTTTCAACCTCTGCGTCACTGCTGAGCCTGTTATATAATATTTTTATTGGAAATATGATGGCAGTAGGTTCTGCAAAGTATTTCATTAATAATCGAAAGAGACAGGGAGAGATTTCGGAGTTATTTTATGCCTTCCGTGAGTAGCGCTATTTCAAAATAGTCGGCGCTATGGCCTGGAGCATGCTGTTTCAATTTTTATGGACACTCTTGTTCATAATCCCTGGAATCATTAAGTATTATGCGTATTATCTGGTTCCGTATATCCTCGCGGATAACCCGCATATCGGATATGACAGAGCGCTCAAGCTCAGTATGGCAATGACGAAGGGATTTAAGATGGAAATCTTTGTTCTGGAGCTGTCTTTCATCGGCTGGTATCTGCTTGGGTTTCTTTGTTTTGGCGTCGGTGTCTTTTTTGTGCATCCCTATCGCGCAGCGACGCTGGCGGGAATGTATACATCGCTGAAGGATAACGCTGTAAGACACGGTGTCTGTACTAATGAGGTCTTTAATCCGGGTTTTGAGTCACAAACGATGTAAGATCATAATACTAAAAAAGGGGCTGTAGCAAAACGAAAACATTGCTACAGCCCCTTTTAGCGTCATATTACAGCTTGTTTCTCTGTATCTTGCCGCTGATGGTCTTCGGGAGCGAATCGCGGAAGACGACGATGCGCGGATATTTATACGGCGCGGTGTGCGCTTTTACATATTCCTGGATCTCTTTTTTGAGTTCTTCCGTCGGTTCGGCACCTTTTGTAAGAACGATGCTGGCCTTGACCACCTGTCCCCGGATATCATCGGGCGCGGGGGAAACGGCGCACTCCAGGACATACGGCAGCTCCATGATGACACTCTCGACCTCGAACGGCCCGATACGGTAGCCGGAGGACTTGATGACGTCGTCCACACGCCCGACAAACCAGTAATAGCCTTCCTCGTCTTTCCACGCCGTGTCTCCCGTATGATAAAGTCCGTCATGCCAGGCGGCATTTGTCCGTTCCTCGTCCCGGTAGTAACCGGCAAACAGCCCGCAGGGGGTGCCCTTGTCCGTCCGGACGATGATCTCGCCGGTCTCGCCGACGCCGGCAGGGTTGCCGTCGCCGTCTACGACGTCGATGTCGAAAAGCGGCGTCGGCTTGCCCATCGAACCGACCCTCGGCGTCATGCCGACGAGGCTGCCGAGCGCGAGCGTCGTCTCCGTCTGGCCGAAACCTTCCATGACGGACAGGCCGGTGGCCTTTTTAAACTGGTTGAAGACCTCGGGATTTAAGGCTTCGCCCGCTGTTGTGGCGTGTTTGATGGTCGACAGGTCGTATCCGGAGAGGTCCTCCTTGATCAAGAATCTGTATATCGTCGGCGGCGCGCAGAAGGTCGTGATGTTATATTCACGGAACATCGGCAGGATGTCGCCCGGGTCGAACCGGTCAAAATCATATGTGAAAACGGCGGCTTCGCACAGCCACTGGCCATACAGCTTACCCCAGACCGCTTTGCCCCAGCCGGTGTCCGAAATGGTGAAGTGGATACCGTCGGGGTCGACGCAGTGCCAGTATTTTGCCGTGATAAAGTGACCGAGCGGATAGGTGCAGGAATGCAGAGCGATCTTCGGGTAGCCGGTCGTGCCCGATGTGAAATACATCAGCATCGGATCGTCTCCGCAGGCGGTGTCTTCCGAACGGGCGAACGAGCTGCGGAACATCTCATATTCACTGTCGAAGTGATGCCAGCCTTCACGCGTGCCGGAGGCGATGATCCGCACGGCGACCTGCGGGCACTGGGCCATTGCCTGCTCGGCTTCCTGGGGCGCGCCCGACTCGACGGTGCAGATGATTGCGCTTATGTCCGCCTTGTTAAAGCGATAAACGAAATCTTTCTCCAGAAGCTGATCCGTCGCGGGGATGGCGACGGCGCCCAGCTTATTAAGCGCGATGATCGAGATCCAGAACTGGTAGTTGCGTTTTAAAACGAGCATAACGCGGTCACCCTTTTTGATCCCGAGGGACTTGAAGTAATTGGCCGCTCGGGAGGACATCTTGCTGATGTCGTTGAAGGTAAAGCGGCGCTCGACTTTGTTGCGGTCGATATGCAGCATCGCCAGCTTTTCGGGTTTTCTTTCGGCGAGTTTATCCACAATATCAAACGCAAAATTGAAGCGCTTTTCATTTTTAAATGAAATGGACAAAAGCGCGCCGTGCCGGTCTTCAACGGGCGTGATAAAGTCCTCGAAAACAAGGGGTTTCGTTTCTACGACCGGCTCTATGATCTCAGCCGGCTCCTGCTTGTCCTCCTGCTCCGTGGGGATGACGACCGCGCAGAAAACGCAGTCTCCGCCGTCGACGGCAATCATACCGTGGGGCGTAGAGCTGTTGTAGTAGATGCTGTCGCCTTTGGACAGGATTTCGGTATGTTCGCCGATCTGGACCTTGAGCCTGCCGCTTAAAATAAAGTCAAATTCCTGTCCGGCATGCTTTGCAAGCTTTATGGGCCGGTTCTGCTGCTCTTCCGAATATGAATATGTTACCCAGAAAGGCTCGACGATTTTATGCCGGAAAAGCGGCGCCAAGTCCCGGATCTCGATCCCGGGTTCATGGGCCGTCATCCGGCCTTTGCCCTTCCGGGTGACCGTATAGGACTTAAGATGCGCGCTGCTGCCCTGCAGAAGTTCTGTCAGCTCGACGCCGAAAAGCTGCGCGCATTTATGAATAAAGGTAAACGGCAAATCGATACTGCCGGACTCATACGAGGCATACGTTTTTTCGGAAACATCCGTTTTGACGGCCATCTCTTCCTGAGTAAATCCAATGATATCGCGCAGCTCGCGGATACGCTCGGCAACCTCTAACAGCGCAGTATTCGTTTGTTCTTTCTGAGCCATACGAACCTTCCTTTTCTCCGGCTGACCGCCGGTTTTTATATAATGATTCACGTGATGACGGGAACGGCACGCCCTGAATATAAAACCGTCTCAAAGATACATGATCCTTGAGACGGAAAAATCCGCGGTACCACTCAAATTGTGCTGCACACACCACTTTAAAGGCCCTGACAGGCCTCTGGCTTTAACGCAGCCATACGGGAGGCGTCTACTGGCATAATCTCATGCGTTCGGACCCCGGCTCGGAAGGGATAGTCTGCGGGCGGCCCTGATACCGGCTTTTCACCATTTGCCGGCTCTCTGGGAAAAGGACGGCCCAACCGTCTTCGTCACAGCTTTTTGAATATTAATCAAAAAATAGCATATATATTTACACTTGTCAATATGCGCCGTGCTTGCCGCCACTTTCCTTAATTTCATAATGCCGTTATTGACAACGCTGGTTTAATAAATTATAATTTTACAAAACATCTGTCTCCGAGCTTTCGGTCTAAAAACATTTGTTCATGACCGGAATGCCTGAGTAATTTTACTCACAGGGTTATATTGGAAACGATATCGCCTTCCGTGTTTGAAAAGGGGACAAAACAGCCGGTCAGTATGGATACGATCTTATTGGACAGTCTGTTTTGCCCTTGGCAAGACAGACTGTTTTCAATATTATCGGCCTTGCCGAAATCTGGAAAGAAGGTTTTAAAATGCTGACCAAAAGAAGAAAAACCATCGCAATAACCCTTGCCGCGCTTTTGACGCTTGGGCTCTTAATGACCGGCTGCGCTAAAAGCACCGAAACATCAGGGGGTCAAACGACCGAACCGGTCGAATTGCTTGTCTATTCCGGCGCGGGACTAAAAAACGCTATGGAAGACATCAAGACCGCTTATGAAGCAGAGCACAATGTGACCATTACATACGTTTATGCAGGATCGACCCAGCTTATCTCTCAGATCGAGCTGTCCGGAAAAGGCGACGTGTTCATCGTTGGTTCCGAGAACGCTTATAAAGCGGCAAAAGAAGACGGATATGCCAGCGAGACCTGTTATCAGGTGGCGCACCATACGCCATGCATCGCCGTCGGAACCGGGAACCCGAAGGGGATCACCTGCCTCGAAGATCTGGCACAAGAAGGGATCACGGTCATTCTCGGAGACCCGGAAGCCAACGCCATCGGGCAGACGGCGCAGAAGATCATCCAGAAGACCGGACTGAACGGGATTAACGACAATACGGTCTCGCAGGCAGCCACGGTCAACGAGATCGTCATACAGATTGCCAGCGGTCAAGCCGACGCCGGTATCGTGACGATCGATAACGTACACAGCAACGCCGACATTGAAATCATCGAAATACCCGGCGAACAGAATATCGACCAGATCATTCCGGCCTGTACGCTGACAACGTCCAAAATCGCGGATGAAGCGCAGGCGTTTGTTGATTTCATTATCTCAGACGCAGGCAAAGAAATTTTTAACAACAACGGCTTCAAGCCGGTTGAATAACCGTATTTCGTTTATCGCAGATTCAAAACAACCGGTGTTTTAGAACACAGAGAGGGCGTGTTGCCGTTATGGGAAACAAGATATTCAAGGCGTTTCAATACCTGATCCTGCTTCTGACATCGTTGTTTCTGATTGTGCCGCTTCTTATTCTGATCAAAGAGGGCGTAAATTACATTGCGCCCTCTCTGGCCTCGGAAGAAGTCGTTACGGCAATTCTGCTCAGTTTGAAAACGACCGTCATAGCGACGCTGATCTGCGTATTGTTTGCCATTCCGACAAGCTACAGGCTCTATGTCGGCGGCGGCATTTTCCAGAGGATCATGACGAACGTCCTGTATCTGCCGATGTCGCTCCCGCACCTTGTCTCCGGTATGGCCCTCTTGCTGCTGTTCGGGAGAAGAGGCATCGGAGAATTTTTATACAACACCTTCCATATTGATTTTATTTTTGCGCCGAGCGGCATTGTATTAGCGCTGGTATTTGTCAACCTGCCCTTTGCGATCAATATGATTTTAACGACGCTTGAGGACAGCAGCAGGAAAATGGTCTTCGTAGCCAGGACGCTCGGCTGCAACGAAACGCAGGCTTTTTTCCGCATAACGCTGCCAACGATCAGCCGGACGCTGATCTCGACCATCGTCATGACGTGGTCGAGGGCTCTCGGCGAGTTCGGCGCCGTTATAATGGTAGCCGGGATGACACGGCTGAAAACCGAAATACTCCCGACGGCAATCTATCTGAACATGGCAACGGGCGATTTGGAACTGGCATCCGGAATATCCGTCATATTGATCATCATCTCCCTGTCGTGTTTGCTGCTGTTTGAGCTGTTCATGCCTACAAGGCCCAGGAAAAAGAGATAAGGAGGTCGCCGATATGATGAAAATATCAGAGCTTCTTGTCCGGGTCGGGGATTTTGAGCTCAAAAACGTGAATCTTGAAATCGCGGACGGCGAGTATTTTGTCATTCTGGGCGCCAGCGGCGCCGGCAAAACGCTGCTTTTGGAGACGATAGCCGGACGGTACCGGCTGGGCGCCGGCAAAATCGAAATAGACGGACAGGATGTGTCCGCCCTGCTTCCCGAACAAAGGAACATCGGTTTCGTGTATCAGAATTACGAGCTTTTTCCGTTTATGAGCGTTGAGCAGAATATCGCCTTCGGACTGAGATACAAGGGCTACTCCAAAAAAGAACAAAAGGCCAAATCGCAGGAGATGCTGGAGATTTTATCTTTGGGTCACGTTAAGAAAAACTATACGGGTACGCTGAGCGGCGGTGAAAAGCAAAGGACGGCGATCGGGCGGTCGCTGGTCCTGTCACCGAGGCTTTTGCTGCTGGACGAGCCGTTGAGCTCGCTCGATTACGTGACGAAGCAGAGTGTAAAAAACTCGATCAAGCAGGTGCACCGTCAGTTTTCCCCTATGGTGATACATGTTACGCACGATATTGAGGAGGCCTTGTTTTTTGCCGACCGAATCGGCATAATAAAAGACAATACCATGATGCGCATATTCGGCTCGGACGACATACCAAATATGGAAAAGGGAGATTTTTATGACTACCTCTGAAATGACGGCGGATAAGCTGTATTCAAAACTGAAGGAAGGGTTTGTAAAGCTCATCCGGGAACGCGACCTGGCGGCAGACAGGATAGATATTCGCTCAAAATCGCTGACCCCCGAGGAAGCTATCGGCATTACCGAGCGCCGGGACTTCCCGATCATAACCGGTAAGGAGACGATGCTTCAGGCCGAATATATGGGCGCGCTCGGCCAGGTCTTTACCGATTCGCCCGCCGAGTTCAGCGGTACGCTGGAGGAGGTACTGCAGCTTGATATCGTAGGCGATGTGCACGCGCGGAGTTTATTTGTCGCCTCGCTCAATGCCGTCATGCGGCATCTGGGTTTGGCGGAAGGCACGATACACTGCAAGAACGATGAACCGGAAATATGCGCCGGCAAATTCGCCGACTATATCGAAAACAACTACGGGAAGCTGAAGATTGCGCTCGTCGGGTTCCAGCCCGCGCTTTTAGAAAGGCTGGCGCCCCGTTTTGAATTGAGGGTGTTGGATTTAAATCCGGACAACATCGGCAAAGTTAAATACGGGAAGCTTGTGGAAAACGGCGTGGAGGATTACAAGGAAGTCGTGCTCGACTGGGCGGAGCTCGTTTTGTGTACGGGCAGCACGCTCAGCAACGGTTCTATCGTGCAATATATAGATATAGGCAAGCCCGTCGTTTTCTTTGGTACCACTATTGCCGGAGCAGCCGAAATACTCGGACTTAAAAGAGTTTGCCTCTGCGGAGCATAAATCAAGCCGCCGGTTTATTGTGATTAGAAAGTGAAAGCATGAGAACAGTCGTTTCTTGTTGCCTAACCGGTAATAAATACTATAAAAAAGCTTCCGGGGATTTATTTCCCGGAAGCTTTGCTTTTACGAGTCCCGCAGGGAGAGAATTAATAAATAGTCAACAGGCCGCTTATGCTTTTGCTAAACAGTTACTTTATGTACCGAACGTTATTGCGCGATGCGCCTTTCATCTCGTGCGCTTTCGGATCGTCGGTATAACCGACAGCCAGCGACAGTAAGATATCGTCATTATGTGACAGGCCGATCAGTTTTTTGAGTGCGGGGCCTTCCGGACTTGAGAAAGCGTGCCGGATGGAAGAAACCGTCACACTGCCGAGCCCCAGAGCCGTCGCGGCCAGTATCATCATGCCGACGGCAATGCCCGTTGTGACCTGCTCAAACGAATTGCCGCTCCTGCCGCATATCATAATGACGGTCGGCGCCGAATAGAGCGGGTTGTAGCCCGGCGTCATCGCCCGCGACTGATTCCAGCCGCCGCCGCGGATCATTTCAAACTTGGCGGTATCCGATATGGTTTTAATCTTTTTTTTATCCTGAAGGACGACAATGTCCAATCCGCCGATACGCGGTCCGCGTTCCGCGGCGTGGAGTATCGCCTGAAGTTCCTCATCCGTGATCTGCGTATCTTTAAAAGAGCGAATGCTCTCCCGTTTTTCAATCGCTTCAAAAACATCCATACGAACAGCTCCTTTCCATATAAATATACCACGGAATGAACGGTTCGGCAAATAAAACATCCGGCTAAAACGCCGCTAACGCCCTTGGCAAGTAATGCTTTACCAGGTTATTCCGATACAACAGGCTATAAACCAAAAAAGTGCCTCAAGGCATAAGCTGTGCCTTGAGGCTTATCAGGATGCAAAACTGTCCCGCCTCCCCAAACCGCGTTTACGGGGAATTGGCCGCAGCAGGCTGCCGCTATTTTGATACAGGAACCGCGAAATAGCTCATAGCGCTGCAATCACTTTCCGCAGGTTTCTTTTTTTTCGCAGGCGAGATGTAAATGAAATAAATTAAAGAGCCGCACACCGAAATATGTGTCAGTGTGGGAAGAAGAATGGACAACAGCAGGAGGTCGGCAAGTTTAAAAATTACGGTGAAGGTAACTGCCATCAAAATGCCGTTGAGTAAAACGGCGAAAAGTAGCTTTATATTGCGAATATGGTTCATAATATGTTTATGCCTTTCGTTTTTAAGGTTTTGACGTAAAACGACCATGAAAGGCATGATCATTTCACGCATATTTGCGGTTTTGTGGAACAGGACGAGCGCCGTGACCACGAGCTTGGTATAAATTTCTGCTCGAGCAAGAAACCCGAATATTTTATTATTTGATTATTCTGTCACGATATTTTCCGGTATGAGCAACGGACCGCCTGCAGCTGCCTTACTGCGTGACATTGGCGGCGCGGACAATAAGTCCGGGGCTTTTGGCTTGGAAGGTGAAGCGTTTTCCCGACCGGCGGACGGACCGAATTCCAGAAAACGGCGGAGTTTTGGCTGGAACAGTCTGGTGAAGACGCCGAGGAATTTACCGACGCCTAAGGCGGCCAGGACAGTGCCCTCGCGTACGCCGTTTAAGTAATGGAAAAAAACGAGTGATGTGACAACGGCGATGACGACGACCGCCGTATCAAAACCTATTTTGCACTTATGCAGCGGGATGTTGTATTTTGCGGAGATCGCCAGCATAACGCCCTCGCCCGGTAACGGCAGCAGTTTCGGTTCCAGATAAAACAGGATACCCAGTCCGATCAGCGCCATGCTGATGACCAGATAAATCAAGCGGAGCATATAAGTTCCTGGATCCGGCACAAAAAGAGCGGTAAGCCAATTGCTCAGGTCGACAAAAAAGCCAAATATGAACGAACATAATATCTGAAGAAAGCGGGACGGATTAAATTCACGTTTCAGGATGAGAAGCTGAATCAAAATAAAGCAGCAAAAAATAATCGTTGTCCATGTCCCCATACTCAGCCGGGTGAAGATTTCGCTTAGAACCTTGGGTACTGAGTTGACAGGAGAGACACCAAGGTCGGAGATTACTGAAAACGAAACACCCGTTGCCAAGATAAATAATCCCAGACAATAGATAAAAAGACGTTTGAAATATACAGGTCTGATAAAACGGCTCATTGCAGGCTCCTTAATAAGGGTAATTGTTTAGGTGTGTGTTACGCTGGTGTATATTGGTAAAATGAATATCAATATACACTTATTTAAAAATAATATAACGTAATACCATTATTGAATTATATTAAACACGCTGGTATAAGTCAACATACAAAATATACAGAAGAAATTTAGATTGTTGAAAAAGATATATATAAATGCTATAATTCAAAATGGATATATTTTAATACTATATATGAATAAAAAGACTGTCCGATGGAGGCGGCCTATGGATTTTAATCATCTCAAGTATTTCGTTTCGGTTGCGCATACCCTGAATTTTTCAGAAGCGGCACGGCTGAACGGCGTGCCGCAACCAAAGGTCAGCAGGAGTATACTGGAATTGGAAACTGAGCTTGGTGTGCAATTGTTTTCCAGAACAAAGCGGGATGTTTTCATGACGCGGGAAGGCGCGACTTATTTGCCATATGCCGTAGATGTGCTGAAAACACTGCAGAAGGCTTCGTTCATCGTAGAGCAGATACATAGCGGGCGCACGGGGTATTTATCGATTGCGACACTTTCAACGACAGGATATACCCTGACCGGCTGTTTGTCCGTCTTTGCGCAGAAATATCCGGAGATCCTTGTTGATATAACGCAGAATACAGGAAGCGCACAGGCGCAGGCCATGCTTGAAAACCACTATGATTTTCACTTTGCTCATCTCTCAATGGTTCCGGATGACGGACGAATGGACTATATTGTGACGCATACGGACAAGTTGGTGCTTGTTGTTCCCAAAGGCCATAAAGCGGCAGGTGAAAATTCTGATTTATCCTCGCTTTTCAATGAGCGGTTCATCATGATCTCGCAGCCGGAAAGTCCGCAGCTGCACAGTCAGATCATGGATATATTCGCGGCGCAGCACACCGTGCCGAAGGTCGTTCAACGCTACGACAGAGCAGAATCTGTCCTGTTATCCGTCGGTTCAGGACTCGGGGTCTCGATTCTGCCGATGGGTTTAACAAAAGCGTTTTTATCGGATACTGTGGATATTATTCCGCTGAATTTCCCCGGGGCAGAGATCGTATACGTGTGCGCCTGGAGGAAAAACATGGGGAATCCGAGCGCAAAGCTGTTTTTAGATGTAGTTTCAGGCTATTTTCCCGATAATGATTAGCGCTGGTTTGAAAAACCGGCGAGATCGACATGAAAGACCTGGAGTGGGTGCGATTCGTCGAGCTTGTGGGACAATACGGCTGGAACTGAAAAAATTCCATAAAAAAAGCGGCAGACACAAGAAATGTCTGCCGTTGGTTTTTAGTGCTGCAGGCTAGTCGTCTTTAATAATGATACCCAGGAATTTAGCCAGCTCGGTTGCCTGAAAGGTATTGACGATCACGCCCTTAAGCTCCTTATATTCATCTGAAATGCAAATGGACTCGAGAACGCACGTTGAAAAATCCAGCGTTTTCAGCGGCGTTTTGAAAAAATCTGTCCGGATGAACTTGGAGGTATCCAGCACCACAGACTTAAAAATGCATTCCGCGAAAAAAGTATCGCTCATGTCGCTGTTTAGAATGGCGCAGGTATTGAACCCGGACGCGGAAAAGTTTGAGTATCTGAAATGACTGTCGTCAATCGTCACGTCGAACAATTTGCTGTTTCTGAAGTCCGCCCCGGCATTTTTAACCGTCTTGAATTCGCAGCGGGTAAACCAGCTGTCGGAGAAATTGCATTTTGTAAAATCGCAGGCATTGAACAAGGTGTTGTCAAACGACGCGTTTTTGATGGCGACGTTTGTAAACGTGCAGTTTTCAAAGAGGACGCCGTTAAACTCCAGGCCGCTGAAAAACTGGTCCTCCAGGCAGGCGTTTTTGATATGCACATGATAGATGTCCTCGTCGGATTTCTGATGTGCTTTGAGCAGACTCAATAGGTCCGGCGGCTCGTACATGTGGGACTCCAGCCGGGGCTTTTTTATATGCACCGGTTTAGTTTGTTTGTTTTTCAAGGGATGCTCCTATGTATGAAATAAAAACGGTTGGTTGTAAAACATTTTATGCAGAGATTATTGCAGCAGATAGGCCATTATTGTCAAATAAACTTGCTAACATTATATCCCAGAATGCCCCTGTTATCAACAAATTTTCCACACCGGTAAAAGCCTTGCCCGTCGCTGAAGCCCATACCGTTTTGGTGGGGGGCGGAAAAGATAAATTGACTGAGTTGACGGCGCGATGGGTTTGCGATACAATGACACACAATCGGAGTTTAGGAAGGTGTACTACTATGATGTGGCAGCAGATTGCGTCTGCGCTTTGCGGACTTTTATTTATCGGCGTTGGTTTTGGAAATCTGAAAGGGTACTCAAGCCGGTTCGTGGTCCACAGGCATATCGTCGAGGATACGGATGAAGAGACACGGAAGAAGTATCAGAAATCGATCTTTGCGCCGTATGTGATATTTGGCCTGAGCTTCATAGTTTTTTCCTTTACTGTCCCGCATATTCAGAACAACGAAGATTTAAACAGGGCCGCCGTTATTGTACTTGCCGGTTTTGTTATATTTTTTATATGGCTTCTGGTCTGTAACAAAAAATACCTCGGGCGGTTTTCAGCGCCGAATTTTAAAAAAATGCGCCGGTGAAACCCGGACTGGGAAACGGCCCGGTACTTGCGGGTGAATTTCCGAAACGGAAATTGTTTCAGTCGGAGCCGAGATACGATAACATTGAAAAAGACACTGATCCAAAGAAGGATCAGTGTCTTTTTGCGCGCTTATCAGGGATTTTTGGCCCTTATAGCCGTATCACCATAAAAACGACAAAAACGATAATGCCGACGCCGCCTACGAGTTCAAATATTCGCGTACCGATGACGCCGAAGTGCGTAACCATGCTTTTTGTCGTGATCGTATCCCAGAGCCACGGATCTTTTGTCAGACCGGAGTAGACGTACATAATTCCTAAGAAGAGCAGAAACATCTCAATAAACAAAACCTCAAATTTGCCGCCATGCAATAAAAGCGCCAGCTCAAAGACGAGTACAACGATAAAGAAAATGATCCGTTTTATTTTCATGGCCGTCCTTTCCCGGTATAACCTGAAATCGATACAATCTGTGCAGAAAAAGATTAATCAAATCAAGTAATCAATAACTTTGAGTTTAACCAATGCTAAATAATGTAAATTTTATGCAAAATAACATTGAAACAACTGAAATAATGTAGAATATTACCATTGCAAATTAATACCAAATGAGTTAATATTAGGTGCCCTTTCAATAAAAAAAGAAAAACCCTGTTAAACAGGCTGTTTGACCGGCATGAAATACGCTTGTCCTTCGCGTGTATATAAACGAAATGCCGTAAAACAAATGAAACCGTTTTTTACAATGATCGGCCGGAGTCGCATTGGCCCGAAACCGGCTTTTCGAACATTGGATTATATTTTATGGAGGTAAGAATGGTCAACTACGAGAAGATGTATTTGGTATTGTTTAACGGCATCACGGACGCTGTCAGGGATATGGAACGTCAAAACTTCGGTTTTGCAATGTTCACACTGATGGAATCGCAAAAAAAAGCGGAGGAGATTTACATAGATACCGATCAGAATGACTGCACCGCTTGAGTTTAATACCAAAGACCAGAGAATTGCCCCGGCATTTGCCGGGGCTTTTCTTTTGCCGGATGGAAACGGTATCAGATGGCTTGTTCCGTCCGGCGTATGAAATCGTCTTGAGTCATTTGGTTAAGTGTGACGAAATACGTGGAAAAGCCTGCGATGCGAACGACTAGATTTTTGTATTCGTCGGGGTTTTTCTGCGCTTGCTTCAATGCCTTGGTACTCACGACGTTGAACTGCACCTGCATACCGCCCAATGAGAAGTATGTTTCAATAAGCTGCCGGAGCTTAGTGGCGCCCCTGTCTCCTTCAACGGATGTCGGTGTGAACTTGATGTTCAGCTGATCGCCGTTCGTCAGTGCGCGGTGCGGCAGCTTGGCGGCGCTCCTGAGATATGCGGTGGGACCGTTTTTGTCATAGCCCTGACGCGAGGATATGGCGTCGGCGATCGGCTCGCCTGCCATCCGGCCGTCCGGCGTGGCCCCGAGCATCTGGCCCATGTAGATATTGGCGGTCATGGTGAACGTGCCGCCGGAGTAACGGCCTCTCGGTCCGGTTTCCTTTGACATGATATTGGCGAAGAGGCCGAGCGCCCAGGATGCCAGTTCGTCGACTTCTTCGATATCGTTGCCGTAATGCGGCACATCGTTGATGATCGTCTGGCGAAGGTCCTCGTAGCCTTCCCAGTTTTTTTCGAGTGCATCGTAAAGCGCTTTAAGCGGTACCGTCTTGTCGTCAAAGCAGAGTTTTTTAATCGTCATCAGGCTGTCGCCTACATTTCCCGTCCCGCAGGCGGTGAGGCCCGTGCGGTTGTATTTAGCGCCGCCGGCCGTGACGTCTTTTCCGTTTTCGAGGCAGCCTTCCATCATGGAAGAGGCGGCGATGCACGGGAAATAGTGCGAATAGACCATTTCAAACATATTAGAATAGGATACCGTCCAATCTAAAACGAATTGCATCTCGGTTTTAAAAACTTCTTTGAATTCCTCGAAGCTGTCATATTCGTATAGCTTTTTACAGGGCACCGCCGTTTTCCCGGAGCGGGGGTTGACCCCGCCGTTGATCGTAAGCTGAATGACGTCCATCATGTTCCATATGGATTCGCGGCCCGTCATACCGCAGGCCGGCCACTCACAGCCGGTGCCGGCCGGCTCTACGCAGCCGACGATGCTGTAGTTATAGGCATCGGCTTCCGCCATTCCGGTATCTATCAGGCCCTGGGTGATGACTTCGTCGTTTTGGAGCTGCGGGATACCGCCGCAGACCTTGCTGGACTCGAGGCCCAGCCGCCAAATATCATCCGGCGTATTTTTATTGATCCGAAGGGCTACCGTGGGATCGGGCAGGGTCATGCGGCCATACGTTTGCAGCAAAAGTGCGGTGGCGGGGGTCGTGTCGTCTTTTCCATCCGGCGTCGAGCCGCCAAGCGTCAGCGCAATGCCGGCGGTGGCGGTCATGCCGTCGTAGATGGAAGTAAAGAGGTTTCCGCCGCTTTCATTGATCTTGATCAGACGCTCGTTGTTGATGAAAAAGCCGGGCAGTGCGATGAAGTCGTAGATGCGGAGGATGAAGGCGTCGGAGTATTCCTGCGCCTGTTCGATTGTGATTGTCCCTTCGTCCAGCTGTTTTTGGAGCAGGTGGCCGACGTATTTATCGACGCGGCCCATGGACTGGCCATGCTGCTGGGCGTCGGTGATAAGCAGGAGCTCATAAAGGAGAATGGCCTGCAGGCCTTCCCAATAGGTGCGCGCCGGGTTTTCCATGATCCAGTCGAGCGAATCAGCCATAGAAAGCAGTTCGTCCCGGCGTGCCGCTTCGGCAGTCTCCGACTTTTTACGGCAGGCCGCGGCATAGCGTTTCGACAAAAGCATCGCACCGTCGCAAACGCGTACGACAGCGTGATAAAAAACGTGCGACCCGGCTTTGTCGCCGAAAACCCTGCCTTTTTGCGCCGCGATACGCGCGAGGGCCTCTTTCTTAACGGCGGCGAAGCCCGTGTTCACGACCTTGTTGAAATTGGCGATATAGTGGCCCTGCGGCATGCCCGAGACGGTCGTCATGACGCGGCTTCCTATGCGCATGCCGTTTAAGATACAGCCGTTGCCGAACGCGTCCCAGAAATCGTCGGTCAAAGCGCCTTCGATCATTTTAGCCAGCGTCTTGTCTTTCCAGTAATCGTAGGCGTCGCGGAAAATCTCGCGCTGCGCATCGCTCATGCGGATGGCGTCGGAGGCCTGCCAGGCGCGTTTGAAATTCTCGTCCGTATCGTCGACGACGCCGGGGATCCAATCGCAGCTCCAGTCGACAAACGGACTGAGAGACTGAGCGTCGGGGCCGGGCGTCCCGACGAAAATATCGTCGTCAAAAACATTTGTTTCTTTTTGTGCGCACCAGGTTTTTAAAGCGCCGGCGCGCTTTAATATGGGGTACTCGTTGTCATGCGCCCGGCAGTAGTCGGTATAGATTTTCGTGCGTTCGGTATTGAGCGTCATATTCTTGCCGCTGGTGAAAGCATCTTTTTTAGCGCGGATGCGCCGGATGCGATCGGTTACGGGAGCAAACTGGAACATCACGATTCTCCTTTATCAGATATTGTTTTCTATGCTGATTATAGCACAGATGATTTTTTGTAGCCAGATACCTATTGAATTTTATTATTCGGCACACTGCCAGGCATACGACATAAAACAATAAGCAAAGACCGCGCCTCACGCATGGTTTGATGTTCGATAACCGGGACAGCAAGCTGCACTTTTTCTTTGAAATAATATTGATTTGATGATACATTAATATTATCAGTAACGGTGGGCGGTGATCGGATGAGCAGCATACTTGACGGGCTGAATGAAGAACAGCGTGAGGCCGTTACGGCGACGGAGGGCTGTTTTCGCGTTATTGCGGGGGCCGGCTCCGGGAAGACGCGTGCGCTCGCGCACCGCTTTTCCTATCTCGTTACCGAAATCGGCATTCTCCCGGAGCACATCCTGTGCCTCACGTTCACGAACAAATCGGCCGCCGAGATGAAAAAGCGCATCCGGCGCATGACCGGCGACAGCGATACGGGCTACATCTCGACGTTCCACAGCTTCTGCGTATCCGTGCTGCAGGAGGACATTTCCGCCGTAGGGTACCCTAAAAACTTCTTTGTGCTGGACAATCCCGACATCGACGCGATGCTTAAGATCATCTATGAGGAGCGCGGGCTGACGCTCCGTGACAAGACTTTTTCCAAAGCGCGCGATATGATCGAGATCCGGAAGCTCTTCAAGGAGCCCGAATACTACGAGCATATGATCGCCCTGCCGCTCGACGCGCTGCGGGCCAAATACGAAAGCGCCTCAGCCGCCGACGACATCATTTTCTGGGGCTACCTTTATCAGGAGAAAAAATGCTTCGGTCTCGACTATAACGACCTGATCAAATATGTGCTACATATTTTTGATATAAATGACGATATCCGGCTTAAGTGGCAAAAACGGCTGGAATATATCATGGTCGATGAGTTTCAGGACATTGACGCGCTTCAGTACCGGCTCATGCGCGTCCTCGCCGATCATCATAAAAACCTGTTCATTGTAGGTGACCCGGATCAGACGATCTACACCTGGCGCGGCGCGAGCGTCCGTTATCTGCTGGACTTCGACAAGGAGTTTCCAAATGTGCGCACCATCATGATGATGCGCAATTACCGATCGACGCCGCAGATCATAGCAGCGGCCAATTCTCTTATAAATAAAAACATAAACCGCGTTAAAAAAGACCTCATCCCAACGATGCCGGACGGCGTGAACGCCGTTTATCATCACGCCGGCACGACGGAAGACGAGGCCCGCTGGATCGCTTATCAAGTCAAAGAGCTGGCCGCCGGCGGCGTCCCGCTCGCCGACATTGCCGTTTTGTACCGCGCACATTATATTTCGCGGGTATTGGAAGAGGTCTTCCTGGAAGAACAGGTGCCGTATATGATATTCAGCGGCGTCCAGTTTTTTGGCCGGATGGAGATCAAGGACGCGCTCTCCTATATGCGGCTCGTTGTCTATAAGGAGGATCTGTCTTTCATGCGTGTCGTCAACGTGCCCAAACGCAATATCGGGCAGCGACGCATAAAGTTCCTGCAGGATTACGCGGCGGAAAACGGCTGTACGCTTTACAGCGCGCTGTTACAGACGATCGACGACGAGATTTTTAAAAACACGAAGGCCAAACGGTTTATTGAGCTCGTGGAGCGTTTTTCAGCGCGCTGTCAGGAGCTGCCGGTCTCGGAGCTTTTAAGCAAGCTTCTCGACGAGAGCGGATATGAGGCGATGCGCCGCACAGAAGGCAGCCAGGAGCGCCTCGACAATCTGGCGGAGCTCAAGCAGTCGGTCCATGATTTTGAGCTCTCCTGCGGAGAAGAGACGACGCCGGAAAGCTATTTAAGCTACGTAGCGCTCATGACGAATACGGACCTTACCTCCGGTAAAAACGCCGTCAGGTTCATGACCGTACACACGGCCAAAGGGCTGGAATTCCCCTGCGTTTTCGTCTGTGCGCTCAGCGAAGGTATTTTCCCGTCTAAAAAGACGTCGACGCGCGAGGGTATGGAAGAGGAGCGGCGGCTTGCGTTCGTGGCGCTGACCCGTGCGGAAAAGGCGCTGTTTTTAAGCGACGCCGAGGGTCGAAATCACGACGGCTCATACCGGTATCCGTCTCGATTCATTTTTAACGTCGACCGGCCTCTGCTGATGTATACGAACGAACTGGACCCCAGGCTGGTCTTTGAGGCCAATCAGCTCATTGTCGGCAGTGAGAAGCTGCTTGAGCTGCTGTCGGATAAACCGGCCTTCAGCCCGGGCGACCGCGTCGTACACGCCGTCATGGGCGCGGGCGAAGTTCTGGATATAGACCGGGATAAAAACGCGTACGTCATCCAGTTTGACAGCCTCGGCACACAGCGCAAAATCAGCATGAAAGCGAAGCTGGAGCCGGAGAGTTAGTTTTTGCTGGACGCAGTGGATTTTGCGAAATAAACCGATAAACGTAAACAAATGTAATAATTGATACTTATATAGGATTGATGTATTGCCGTAAAGAGCGTAAAATCATAATAAAGGCGTGGGCGGCAGCGCACACTTACCGGCGCGCTCTGCGCGCCGGGAGATTGAACAGCGGAAGGAATATTAAAGAGAAAATGAGAAAAGTTCTGGCAGGTATTCTGGTGTTGTGCGTCGGTGCCTTCGCGCTGACGGGATGCAGCAAAAATAAGACAGCGGAAGCCGGCGTCGACAGCGTCGATACGGTCATTAAAATCGGCGTGTTTGAGCCTTTTACCGGAAATGACAGCGCCGAAGGGAAAAAAGAAGCTTTAGGCATCGAATTTGCCAATACGCAGCTGCACACTGTGGACTTAAACGGAGAGACCTATACGATCGAGCTTCGACAGAGCGACAACGCGTCCTCGGCAGCTGCGTCCGCGACCGCCGCTTATGACCTGATCGACGACGGTTGCGATATCGTAATCGGTTCTTACGGCGCGGATGTTTCCATTGCCGCCGCAGCAACTTTCGGAAAAGCCGGGATCGCGGTGATCGGCGCTTCCTGCGACGACCATCAGGTCACCGAAAGCAATGGCAATTACTATTGCGTCTGTTATCACGAGGCGTATGAAGGGGCTGTGATGGCCGCTTATGCTTCCCGGCAATATTCGGCATCGACCGCGTATATGCTGATGAAAAACGGCGACGCTTTGTCCGAAACGCTGGGCAGCAGCTTCAAGGAAGCTTTTCTGGCGTCCGGGGGAACGGTTTTAGAAGGGCATTATCAGCAAGGCAATACGGACTTTTCCGATTATCTCGACGTGGCCGCCAATGGCGGTGCAAACGTACTGTTTGCACCCATACCCGTTGCGGATGCCGATTTGTTTTTATCTCAGGCGTCAACCCGGGACGCTTTAATCCCGATCTTATCCGGTTCGCACTGGAACGACGACGAGATACTCCGGTCCGCGCGCGGGACAGCGCTCAGCGTCAGCATCCCGGACAGCTTCAGCGAGGATATCGGCACTGAAGCCGGCTCCGGGTTTGTATCCGCGTTTAAAGAGTGGCTCAACGCAAACCCCGATAAGCTTGCCGACAACGGCGGCAGCGATGATGTCTCCATGTTATCCGCGCTCGGCTACGATGCGTATATGATGGCCGTCGAGGCGATCAAAAACGCCGGAAGCGCCGAGCCGGCTGAAATACTTACGGTTCTTGCCGGCACGTCATTTGACGGCGTAACCGGCGGCGTTGCCTTTGACGCAACGGGCGGCGCCGTCCGTGACGGCGCATGCGTTTTGCAGGCCGATACGTCGGACGGTTCATGGAGCTTTGTAACCTATCAGAAAGCCGGATAAGCGCTACAAAATAAAGCGGCGGGGGCCTCGGGCCACCGCCTTAGTTTGTTTATACAAATATAATGCCCGAATCAATAAGCCACGCCCCAGATGACCATTTTGTCGGCAGGTTTGCCGCAGGCGACGCATACGTCACCGACATACTCCTGTTCAAACGGGATGCACCGGGACGATACGCCGGCGTCCTCTTTCATTTTCAGCTCGCAGTCGAGACTGCCGCACCACATTGTCTTGGCAAAACCGCCGTGCTGCGAAATAACGGCTTTCACCTCGTCCAAAGTTTTGGCCGGGCGCGTGTTGTCGGTCAGGTTCTTTTTGGCCCTGGCGTAAAGACCTTTTTGGACGTCCTCAAGGATCTCGGGTATTCTCTTCTCCAGCTCGTCCAGAGTTACGGCAATTTTTTCGCCGCTGTCGCGGCGGACGGCGACGCACTGTCCCTTTTCAATGTCCTTTGGGCCGATCTCGATGCGCAGCGGGACGCCTTTCATCTCGTATTCGGCGAATTTCCAGCCGGGGCTCTGATCGCTGAAGTCGTTTTTGACACGCAGGCCGGCATCGCGCAGGCGGTCGGTCAGTTCGGCGGCTTTTTCAATGACGCCTTCTTTATGCATCGCCACAGGGATCACCATTACCTGTACCGGCGCAACTTTAGGCGGCAGGACAAGGCCGGAGTTATCGCCGTGCGTCATGATGATGCCCCCGATGATACGGGTGGACATGCCCCACGACGTCTGATGCGGGTATGTGAGTTTGTTTTCCTTATCCGTATACTGGATATCAAACGCCCGGGCGAAGCCGTCCCCGAAGTAATGGGATGTGCCGCCCTGGAGGGCTTTCTTATCGTGCATCATACATTCCACGGTATACGTCGCGACGGCACCGGCAAATTTTTCTTTATCGGTTTTCTGCCCTTTAATGACCGGCATGGCCAGACTGTTTTCACAGAAGTCGGCGTAGACGTTCAGCATCCGCTGCGTTTCTTCCTCGGCCTCTTCCTGTGTGGCGTGGAGCGTGTGGCCTTCCTGCCAGTGGAATTCCCGGCCGCGTAGGAACGGGCGCGTCGTCTTTTCCCAGCGCAGGACGCTGCACCACTGGTTATAAAGCAGCGGAAGGTCACGCCAGGAACGCAGGATGTGGCTCCAGTGATCGCAGAAAAGCGTTTCGGAGGTCGGACGGACGCAGAGCCGCTCGGCCAGTTCTTCCGAGCCGCCGTGGGTGACCCAGGCTACCTCGGGGGCGAAGCCCTCTACATGGTCCTTTTCCTTCTGCAGCAGGCTTTCAGGAATCAAAACGGGCATGGAGACGTTTTCATGTCCCAGCTCTTTAAAGCGATTATCTAAAATGCTCTGTATATTTTCCCAGATGGCAAAGGCATACGGTCGCATAATAAAAAAGCCCTTTACGCCGGAGTAATCGATCAGCTCCGCCTTTGTTACGACATCCGTAAACCACTGGGCAAAATCAACGTCCATATCGGTGATTTGCTCAACCTTTTTATCCTTTGCCATTAGAATCCTACTCCTTTTATAAGTAATAAAAGTAACCCAATAAGTCTATAGAATTTAGATGGGAATGTCAAGCACGCAAAACGCTGCCGCGCAATACAATGAGACAGGAGCACTCGTAACCGACGCACAAATCGTCAGTCGGCGCCTGAGCGGATTATTTTCCGCCATTTCGCCCAAAAAGCCTCGTTAATACACAAAGTATTGCCTGCGTTTTTTTGACGGACTGACGAAAAATCCTCTCGCGCAGTCATCCAACAAGATTTGTGCATCGGCTGCTTTACAGGGAGTTGAGAATAATGAGTTCAGTTGCCAAGTTTTATTTTAAGCCGTCGGAAGGCGAACATGTCGAAACAACCGTGAACATCGATCATGAGAAAGCCGCGGCCGTGTGCGGAACGGTGCGGGACAGGGAAGGAGCGGCCGTCGAGGGCGCGCTGGTCCTGCTGTTTCGTTCAGGTCAGGAAAAAAAGCTGATTGACCGGCAGTTTACGGATGACGAGGGGCAGTTCTCCTTCGGCCCCATCGAGGGGAACATCCTGTATTTGATCAAGGTTTATAAAAACAGCATCAAAATACGGGAACTGGAGATCATTGCCGATTGAATACATATACCCGTCCCGGCAACGCCGTTTGGCGCCTTTTTTCGGCGCCGGACGGCGATTGACTTTCCCGGCCGTATTCAGTAATATAACGGTAGCTAAAATTGTTCTTCCATTAAAAAAGCAGACATCTATGCGGCCCATTTCCCGCCCTGCTGTGTTCTCGTTGTCGGCGGGCGTCAGCCCGCTCTCCGCCTCGGCCTTGCAGGACGAAAAATTTCCTCGCAAATCTTATCCGCCTTTTATGGAAAAACAGTTACTAACTGCCGGAGGTGGCGCGGTGCTGATCGGCAATGTCAAAATAGAATCAAAACTGGCGCTCGCGCCGATGGCCGGCGTATGCGATCTGGCGTTCCGCACTGTCTGCCGCCGTTTCGGCGCGGGACTCACGTATACCGAAATGGTCAGCGCAAAGGCGCTCGTTTATCAGGACGGTAAAACGCGCGCGCTTTTACGCCTGAGATCGGACGAGCATCCGGCTGTTGCGCAGATATTCGGCAGCGATATAGACTGTATGGGTGAAGCTTCAAAGCTGGCGCAGGAGATATCCGGCGCCGATATCATTGATATCAACATGGGCTGCCCTGTCGGGAAGGTCGTTAAAAGCGGCGACGGCAGCGCATTGATGCAAGACCCCGACAAAGCGATGAAGATCATTGAGGCCGTATTAAAAAAAGTCAGCTGCCCGGTGACCATAAAAATCCGTAAGGGCTGGGACAAGGGCAAAGTCAACGCCGTTTCGTTTGCCCAAATGGCTGAGGACGCCGGCGCATCGGCCGTAGCCGTCCATGGCAGAACACGCGTACAGATGTATTCCGGCGTTGCCGACTGGGACGTTATCAAAGCGGTCAAGCAGAAGGTCGGTATTCCGGTTTTGGCAAACGGCGATGTATTCAAGGCCGAAGACGCGGTGCGGATCTTAAAATATACCGGCGCGGATATGGTGATGATCGGCCGCGGCGCGTTCGGAAACCCCTGGTTATTTGCCGAAGCTAAAGCGGCGTTAAACGGGGAAGATGCGCCGCCGCGCCCGTCAATTACCGAACGGGTCGATACGGCCCTGGAGCAGTTTGAGCTTGCCCGGCAGTATAAAGGCGAAAAAATTGCGTGCCTGGAAGCTAGAAAACACTTTGCGTGGTATTTAAAAGGTGTGCGTTACGCCGGATATTTCAGGGAAAAGATATCAAAAATCGAAACGATGGATGATATTTTTATGATCGGCGAAACGATCAAGAGAGAGTTGAGGTGAGACCATGACGGCTATGGAAGAAAAAGCTATTATAGAAAAAGTGCGTTCCGGCTATGCGGACGCTTTTGAGGCGCTCGTGCTGGATAATCAAAAAAAGGTCTATAATTTAGCTCTTAAAATGACTAAAAACGAAGATGACGCGCTGGATATTTCACAGGAAGCCTTTATCAAAGCTTATACCGGTCTTGAAAATTTCCGCGCGGAAAGCCGGTTTTCGGTATGGCTGTATAGACTTACATATAACTTATGCATCGATTTCCTCCGGAAAAAGAAACGCAAACCGGTGCTGCCGCTTACATTTACCGATGACGACGGCGACACGGTCGAACTGGAGATCCCGGACACGCGCTATGAACCGGCGAGCGAGGCCGAAAAGCACGAGCTCCGCGAGGCGGTATCGAGCGGCATCGATGCGCTGCCGGAAAAACACCGTCAGATACTGATCATGCGTGAGATGACCGGGATGAGTTATGAGGAAATATCCAAAGTGCTCGAGATTAATGAAGGCACCGTAAAATCACGCTTATCGAGAGCGAGACAAAGCCTTGTTGTGATATTGAACGGGAACGGAACATTTTCGTATGCAGGCCGTCAGAAAACTGGTAAGGAGGTGGATCCGCGTGGCTGAATGCAGACAGATTAGAGAAATGCTCAGCCGTTATATTGACGGCGAGCTGTCCGCAGGTGAGAAGCATGAGCTTGAGCAGCATCTGAAGCTGTGTCCGTCATGCAGGTCTATCCTGTCGTCCTATAAAAACATTGCCGCGGCCGCGGCTGAATCTATGAAAGAACCGCCGGAGGATTTTGCGGCCAACGTTATGGGAGCGATCAAAAAGCTGCCGGAGGAAGAAAAAACAATCGTACCGGATAAAACACAGAAAAGGCACGTAAAAACTATTGCCATCACTTTTGCCGCGGCGGCGGCCTGCCTGGCGCTGGTGCTCATCGCCTCGCCGCAGTTTTTCGGCAGGTCCGCGAGCACCAAGGATGCGGGTATGACAGCCTCGGAACCGGAAAGCGGCGTTGTGTATGATATGATGGAGGAAGCCGACAGCAATTCGTTCGGGGCCGATATGGCCAGCGACAGCTGTTCTTTGGCAGGCGAAGCCTCCGATTCGGATGAGGCGGCGGCGGGCGGTACTCTTACCGAAGAAGTTACGATGGCATGCCCGTCGTCCCCTCCGGGAACAGGGCAGGACTGGCCATCGTCTTTGCCAAGCTCTGAGCAGTCGAACGACGCAGGCGAATCAAAACTCCTGGAAGCATATTTCGCCGTTATCTATATAAACGGCCGGTTGCCTGATGTTTTGGAGGGTCGGGACGAGACGGCATCCGAAGCCGGTTCGGTCGAAATCGAAATACCGGCGGAAACAGCAGCCGCGCTTTTGGAGAACGGATATCCGGCCGATATGGGAAACCCGGACGCGGAGACGGCGCTTGTTGTGTACACGCCGTAAAGGCGGCCTATAGCAAAAACAAACCTGAAAGCCGGGGGATTGAGTACGTAACGCTCAATTCCCCGGCTTTTTTTACGCAGCGGACCGTATCAATTGCTGGAGACGTCAATCCCGAGCGTTTTCAGGTATGCGTTTGTTCTGGCGGAATACTCTGTGGGCCGGATATCCAGATGTTTATATTCATAGGCTCCGGAACTGTCGAGCGTATACAGCACGAATGTGATCGAGCAGAAGCTGTCTGTGTCGATATATCCTTCAAGAAATGAATATTGCCCAAGCGCCGCGTCTTGTATATCCGGCACAATGCAGGTGCGATACAGGTCCTCCGCCTGTCCGCCAGAAAGATTCATGCCGTCCGGGACGCCGCCGGAATACCAGCTGATATAGGCTTCTTGCACTTTGTATTTGTCGAGCGGCTGCTGCATCCGCTGAACCAGCACGTCGCCCGAGTTCCAGAAGTTCTCGATTTGACCGGCGCAGGACGATTCGTCGGCCAGATTTTCGCGGGTAAACAGCACGGAATAAGACCGTGTAAGCGACCGTCCGTTGTTCAAAGCGTATGTAATGTCGATCGTTCTGTGGGCGCTGATCACATTTTCCGGGTAAGATTTGTTTTCCGATTTGGCGGAAATAATGCAGTTATGCAGCGCGATAACGGCCGCCACTTCTTCAGCATCGGAAAACGACACATCGTCCTGCTGAACCGAAATTGTTGCGGTTTCTATGCTGTCAGGTAAGGGGACTTTGCTTTCATATCTCAGCAGATCGAACTCGAATGTAACTATTACGGCAACGATGATAACTATGGATATGGCGAAGCCTCTCCATTTATTAAATACCCGCAACGATTTTCTCAGCAGCATTTCCGAGCTGAAGTAACCGATAAAAGCCCCGGAGAGCACCGCGATAACGAAACCGGCGAGGTGCGGTTCTTGATTGCCGCTATAAAACAGGATGTACAGGATCGATCCCAGAACGATCGCACAGCCGAAGGTCATGCAGTATTTGAATACCGGCCTGAGCGGAGCGACAGCAATGACGTCGGATGTTGTTTCCATCTGACGTTTTCTGTAGATCAAAACGGCAAAAACGGCAAACGCAATACCGGCGGCGAAACAACAGGCCAAATAGCCCCACTGGCCGTATTGAACGGCCGCCACGCTGCGCGTGCCGTCGGCGAGATGGGCGATACCTGTTTCATAAAACAATGTGTATTCGGACATAGTGACGCCGCCGGTGCTGTACCCGTCTGCGAATAGTTGGACATATGAAGTGAGCAGGCGCACAAAAGGTGAAAAGATCCGACCGAGATTTGAGAACGTCATTGAAAGGCCGTATGTGATCAGGCTGAAAAAGAAACTCAGCAATTGTTCCAGCACATATGCAAGGAGATTAAAAACGACAAATAAAATCGGCAACATGACGATGTGTCCCGTCAGCACGGCGCAGAAGGTTGCCAGCCCAAAGTAAAAAACGGTCTGCATGACGATTACTGAAAGCAGCTGGAAAAGATAAGCGGCGCCGAATACGCCAAAAGCGGCTTCAATACAGCCGGTTACGATAAGCGCGATGACCGGTGCCGCCAAAAGCCAGACCAGACCGGATAAAAAACTGGTCAAAATCATGCTTTCCCGGCGTATGGGAAGACTTGCGAGCATGTTGGCGCTTTTAGCCGAGTACATGTAGGAATAAACCGCTATGGCGGCAGACAGGCCACCGAGCGCGGTGATGACGTTGGATACCGATATCCCGCCGTTCATTAATAAATAGCCCATACCCAATGCCGTATAATTTGTTGTTTCCCCAAACTCCAGAACACTCAGCACAGTCGACGAAAGAAAAACGAGCCATATGCCGAGGTAAAGGCCCCATAAAGGCGAAAAACGAGACAAATTCTTAAGGAAAACTGTTTTATTAAAGGAGAATGTTTTTGACGGCATAATCAGCGCCTCCCAATTCGTAAATAAAAATTTCTTCAAGAGTCAACGGGATGACTTCATAAAACAGCGGGCCGGAAGCTTCGACCAGAGCCGACACTTTATCGCGGTCGCCACGGACTATGAGCGTATTAATTTTTCCGGCGGCGTCCGTATGCAGCACATCCAGATCTTCAGGGAAGGCGACGCCCTCTTGATAGACGATTTGCACCTTCTGGATTTGTTCCTGCAGATCGCTCAGTGAGTGTTCCAAAATCGTTTTACCCCTGTTGATAATACCCACATGATCGCATACGTCTTCCAATTCCCGAAGGTTGTGGGAGGAGATCAAAACGGTCGTGCCGTTTTCGGCCACATCGCCCATGATAATGCTCCAGATCTGACGGCGCATAACCGGGTCGAGTCCATCCACCGGCTCGTCCAGTATCAGTATTTCAGGCCGCAGTGAAACGGCCAGCCAGAAAGCCGCTTGTTTCTGCATGCCCTTGGACAGGCGCCTTAAAGGACGCTTTTCATCCAAACGGAATATGTCTTTGAGTTTGTCGTACCGGTTCATATCGAAGTTCGGATAGACGCCCCGGTAAAAGCGCATCATATCGCGGATGCTCGCCTGCATAAAGAAATAGATATCGTCGGGGATATAAGCGATTCTTCTCTTAATGGCGATGTTTTCAAAAACGGGTATACCGCCGATCAGCACCTCCCCCGAGTTCTGCCGGTATATTCCCATTATGTGGCGTATGACCGTCGATTTGCCGGCGCCGTTGGGGCCGACAAGCCCGTATATCGCGCCTTCGGGGATAGTGAGTTCGATTCCATCCAGTGCGGTGGTCCCGTTGAAGTATTTTACAAGGTTTTTTACTTCTATCATTTATGCGCACCTCCGTTATGGTCCTTGTATTCAGTTGTGTTGATTCTGCCGCGCAGCTCATCGTTTGTGACGCCGAGGCATTTAAGTTCCGAAACGAGCGCATCAAAGCGAATGAGAAGTTTTTGGCGACGGGTGGCTCCGGCATTTTCGCTCATGGCCGCAAAAGAGCCTTTGCCGGGAGCGGAGTAAACATATCCCTCCGCTTCAAGCTCGCGGTATGCCCGTTGGATCGTATTGGGATTGATTGCGAGGCTGGATGCCAACTCCCGCACCGAAGGCAGTTTTTCCCCGGTTGGCAGAGTTCCCGTAACAATAAGCTGACGAAAACTGTCTTTGATCTGCTCATATATAGGCCTTTTGTCCCTGTAGTTTAGACTTATCAAAACTTGAACCTCCTCCCAAACTGTATTAATAGTAATAGTACAGTTAATATAGCATGGATTGTAAGCCGTGTCAACAGGCATAATCAAAATGATTCAATAACAGCCGCATAATTCCGGCGCGTTGTTCCCGGCGGGACAGCAAAGCGCTGTTTATTTAAGGTTTTGTCGTTGACAAAGCGAATAGTATGTGCTAGTCTCGATGCGGTTAGCATATACTAACTTGGCGATATCGCATTTTTGCTGTAAAATGAATTGCCCTCGGGAGGTAATTATCGTATAATCATTCTGTATCGGGCTGATCAAGACATATACTATTACAGGCTTTTTACGCCATAAAACGATAAGGAGTCTATTATGGTCAGAATTGTTACAGACAGCACCAGCGATATCACGCAAGAGGAAGGCAAGGCGCTCGGCATCACGATCGTTCCCCTCACCGTACACTTCTGCGGTGAATCTTATAGGGACGGGATAGACTTGTCGAAAAAAGACTTTTTTGACAAGCTGGCCGTCGCCGATACGATCCCGACAACCTCTCAGGTCCCGCCCGGAGAGTTCACGCTCTTGTTTCAGCAGTTTGTTGACGCGGGAGACGACGTCGTTGGAATTTTCATATCTTCTGAGATGTCCGGTACATATCAGTCGGCCGAGGTGTCGCGTGAACTGGTCGATGAGAAGAAGGTCCATGTCGTGGATTCGCGCGTAGCCACATTTGAACTGGCGCTCTTGGTCCGTCAGGCCGTACGCCTCCGGGACGCGGGGAAAACCGCCGGGGAAATCGCTGATACGATCCGGCTTCTGGCGGAGCGCGTCCGTCTGTTTGCCGTAATAGATACGCTCAAATACCTGAAAATGAGCGGCCGAATTTCCACGACGACCGCATTTGTCGGCGGACTTCTGGGGATTAATCCGCTTATTTCAGTTAAAGACGGAAAAGTAATATCCATCGGTAAAGCGCGCGGCCTGAAAGCGGGGCTTGGCACTATTTACGAGCAAATGCTGGCCGACCCGCCTGATTTGGATTATATTGTGGGATTCGGCCATATCAACGCGCCGGCGTTTTTAAAGGAAACCGTCTCGTATTTTTCCGGACTTTTCGGCATCGAGGATTATTTCAAAGCGGATATAGGCATCATCGTCGGGACGCATGTCGGACCGGGGGCTGCCGGTATCGCATATATCGTCAAAGAATAAACAGGAAGGTAAATATATATGAAACTCGGCATCGTAGGGCTTCCGAATGTCGGTAAGTCCACTCTTTTTAACGCCATAACAAACGCGGGCGCGGACAGCGCAAATTATCCGTTCTGCACGATCGACCCGAATGTCGGCGTCGTGACGGTCCCCGACGAACGGCTGGATTTCCTCCGGGATATGTATACGCCGAAAAAATATACCCCGGCCGTCATTGAGTTTGTTGACATCGCGGGTCTTGTCAGAGGCGCTTCGAAGGGTGAAGGGCTCGGCAATAAGTTTCTGAGCCATATCCGCGCGACCGACGCCGTCGTCCATGTCGTGCGGTGCTTTGACGATCCGGACGTGGTGCATGTCGAGGGGGACGCCGATCCCAGACGCGATATCGATATCATCAATCTCGAACTTGTCATGGCCGACATGGAAATGGTTGAGCGCCGTATAGACAAAGCAAAAAAAGCCGCTAAAGGAGACAAGAAATTCCTGCATGAAGCAGAAGTTTTCGAGGGCCTGCTGACGCATCTTAACAACGGGCACGCAGCCCGGAGCTACGAATGCTCGCCTGAGGACAAAGCGCTGATTTCGACCTCGGAGCTTATAAGCCTCAAGCCGGTCATCTTTGCCGCCAATATGGACGAAGAAAGCTTCGCTGCCGGCTATGAGAAAAATCCATATTATAATGACGTTAAGACGTATGCCGATGAAGACGGCGCGCAGGTCCTGCCGATCTGCGCCAGGACAGAGCAGGAGATTGCCCAGCTCGACGATGCGGACAAGCTGCTGTTTTTAGAAGAGCTCGGCATCAATGAATCCGGCCTTGACCGGCTGATTAAATGCTCCTACAGCCTGCTGGGGCTCATTTCATTTCTAACGGCCGGCGCCGACGAAGTGCGGGCATGGACGATTAAAAACGGAACAAAAGCGCCGCAGGCGGCCGGAAAGATACACACGGACTTTGAACGCGGCTTTATACGCGCCGAGGTCGTCAGTTTTGAGGACCTGAAAGCCAGCAAGACGATGGCGGCCGCCAAGGAACGCGGCCTGATCCGCTCGGAGGGGAAGGATTACGTCATGAAGGACGGCGATGTCGTCACGTACAGGTTCAACGTATGACGGAAAGAAAACGTATCGACATCATTGACGCCCTGCGCGGCTTTGCGGTCATATTGATGGTTATCCATCATCTTCTGTACGATCTTTGGACGTTTCTGGGCGCGCCGGAGTGGATGTTTCACAACCCTGTTTTCGATTTTCTGCATTTTGTGTTTGCCGGCCTGTTCATTTTCCTATCCGGCCTGTCCTCGCAGTTTTCCAGAAGTAATATCAAACGCGGCTTGATTGTTTTTGCTATCGCTGTCGCCATGACGATCGTGACGAGCCTGCCGTTCGTGGGTATGCCTATCCGTTTCGGCGTATTGCATCTGCTTGGTTTTTGTATGGTGTTTTACGGATTGACACGGAAGGTTTGGGATAAGATACCACGGGCGGCCGCGCCGTTTATATATATTGTGCTGCTGGTCGGGAGCGCCCTGGCGACGAACCTTATCCGTATTGACGCGTCGTATCTGTGGATGTTCGGCTGGCTGCAGCCGGGTTTTTACAGCGCGGACTACTTCCCGATTTTTCCGTGGGTGTTCGTGTTTCTTCTGGGCACATGGGCGGGCTTTTACGTCATTGAACATAAGCTGCCAAAATGGTTTTATGAAAAACGCATCGCTTTTTTCCCTGCCGTGGGAAAAAAAGCGCTTATCATCTATATCCTGCATCAACCGGTTCTATACGGTATCGTTATGGCAATCTATTATTTAAAGTGACCCTAAGTAAAAAATACGGTCAATATACCGCTTCGTATATATTTCGTATATATAAGGGTTAGTTTCAACTCACTTTAGCACAAGCCTTGGGTTAAGGAGAAAGCTTATATGGCAGAAACTGCGTACAGGACGCTGCATGACCTGTCTCCCGGTCAGAGCGGGATCATCCTGTCGGTCGGAAGTCATTTCGGCGCCGTTAAACGGCGCTTGATCGACATGGGTCTTACACCGGGAACCAAGGTGGCGGTTAAGAGAATTGCGCCGTTCGGCGATCCGATAGAAGTGCGGGTGCGCGGATATGAACTGTCGCTCAGAAAAGGCGACGCACTGCATATACGTATCGGCGACGCACCGCCCCCGAAAAATAAAAGATCCGCCTCGGTAACTAAATACACCGGAAGGCCGCTTGATCCCGAGACGCTCCGGCGCATGCGCCAGGCGCATGAGCATGAGCTGGATAAGCACGCTATACCTTATGACCGGCATATTCATGACAAGCGCAGGATGAACATCGCGTTGGTTGGAAACCCAAACAGCGGCAAAACGACGCTCTTCAATGCGCTGACAGGTTCCAATCAGTATGTGGGCAACTGGCCCGGCGTGACTGTAGAGAAAAAAGAAGGCATTGCCAAATTAGGGGGGCGTGAGGTCAATATCGTCGATCTTCCGGGTATCTATTCGCTGTCTCCGTATTCGATGGAGGAAATCGTCGCCCGCGACTATATTATAGGCGCCGCCGGCGGCGAGGGCCCGGACGCCATTATTAATATTATTGATGCCACGAATATCGAACGGAATATGTATCTGACAGTCCAGCTTTTAGAGCTTGAGCGGCCGATGGTCCTGGCGCTCAATTTCATGGATGAGGCGCGCAATAAGGGCGATGAGATCGATATTACACAGCTTTCAAAGGAAATCGGTATTCCCGTCGTGCCGATCACGGCAAAGACCGGCGAAAATCTGGAAGAGCTGCTGCACACGGCGCATCGGCAGATGCACATCGGCTTCACGATCGAGCCGGACGACCTGTACGATGATTTCACACACGAGATACACCACCGCGTCGGGCGGCTCATCCATGATTACGCCTACGCGGCGAAGATACCGGCGCACTGGGCTTCTATCAAGCTTATTGAAGGCGATGAAATAGTTGAAGAAGCGCTGCATCTGGATGAGAAAACCGCAAAAGAGGTCCGGTGCATCGCTAAGGAGTATGGTAAGGCGAGCACATACGGCGACAGAGAAACTATGATTGCCGACAGCCGCTATCAATATATCGAAAACGTTGTCCGGGCCGCTGTTAAAAAAGGCGATGGACACAGCGGCGAAACGCTGACCGACCGGATAGATAAAGCCGCAACACACCGGATTTTTGCCGTTCCCCTGTTTTTGGTGATGATGCTCCTGATGTTTATCATCACATTCGGCCCGGTCGGATCGTTTTTATCTGACGGCGTGGCATTCATCATCGATGCGTTTACAGGCTGGCTGCGGCCTGTTTTAACCGATATCCATGCCGCCCCCTGGCTTGTCGGCCTTATAACGGACGGCATCATTGCCGGTGTCGGCGGCGTTCTGACATTCCTGCCGCAGATCGCTTTGCTGTTTTTCTTCCTGTCGCTTCTTGAGGATTCGGGATACATGGCGCGCGCCGCGTTTATCATGGATCGGCTGCTCAGGCATTTTGGCCTGTCGGGAAAGGCGTTCATACCGATGCTTATGGGTTTCGGCTGCTCGGTTCCCGCCATTATGGGCGCCCGTACAATGGAAAACGAGAAGGACCGGCGCATGACGATATTGCTGGTGCCGTTTATGAGCTGCTCGGCGAAGCTGCCGGTGTACGGCCTGATCGCCTCGGCTTTTTTCGGCGCACAGGCCGGCCTTGTCGTTTTTGCGCTGTATATCATAGGCATGTTTCTTGCCGTTGTTACCGGCATTGTATTCAAAGGTACGATCCTGACCGGCAAGCCGGCGCCGTTTGTTATGGAGCTGCCGCCATATCGGATGCCGACGCCGAGCAACACACTCATGCACGTCTGGGAGCGGGTGAAAGGCTTTCTCATAAAGGCCGGGACGCTTATATTCCTAATGAGCATCGTCTTATGGTTTTTGCAGAATTTCGACAGCCACCTTCAGATGGTCTCGGACAACGCTGATGGCATGCTTGCGGGCATCGGAAGTTTTATAGCGCCGATCTTCAAGCCGATGGGGTTCGCTATGTGGCCGGCGGCCGTCGCGCTGCTCACGGGCCTCGTTGCCAAGGAGGCGGTCGTGGCGTCGCTGTCCATGTTCTACGGCTTTTCTCTGACGGCGGGCAGCATCGCCGTCGCTGCCGCCATGACAGGGTTTACGCCGCTGTCCGCTTTTGCGTATCTGGTGTTCATCCTGCTTTATGTCCCGTGCGTTGCGGCTGTGGCGACCATCCACAAAGAAATGAACAGCCTGAAATGGACGGCGTTTTCGGTCGGCTGGCAGCTTTTTGTCGCGTATATCGCTTCGCTTCTGGTATATCAGATCGGACATCTTTTTGGCGCGTAATAAGATCGTCGCAAAAACTGCTGCATAATTGCCAATCATGCGTAAAAGCTATTAGGGAATACCGTGTTAAAACATTCGTAAATTCACTATTGACAACTACCATATTATTTGATATTCTAACAAAGCGCCTTATTGGGACGATGAGCCCAAAATGCGCAAAAATGCGATGATTCGGGAGATTGCAGGCCAAGCGCCTGGTAACTTCCGAGGAGTATGTCCGGTACCGGCCGAAGCTGCTGTGAAAATGGCTGCAAGACCACCGGTACGCAATCGGGCGGCTGAGAAAGTGCTGTTTTGGCGTATATCGCCGTGATCAGGAACAAACCGGCCGGAAATTAGCCGGTTTGCTTTATGAGCAGGAATGATACGCACGGTTAAGTGTACAGAAATTTCTCTTCCGTACGGTTTTTACGCGGCATATCTGTTGCGAAGCGGTGCCGCGCCTTTGAAAAAACGTACATGACTGGAGGAAACATTAACAATGGCAGCTAAAAAAATGATCCGCATACGGCTCAAGGCGTATGACCATCAACTTATCGACCAGGCTGCGGGACAGATCGTGGAGACGGCCCGGCGCACCGAGGCGAAGGTATCCGGCCCCATCCCGCTTCCCACAAAAAAAGAGATCGTAACGATCCTGCGCGCCGTCCATAAATACAAGGACAGCCGTGAACAGTTTGAACGGCTGACGCACAAAAGGCTTATCGACATCTTAAGCCCCACGCAGAAAACCGTCGAAGCGCTGATGGCGCTTGAACTGCCGGCCGGCGTTGAGATCGAAATCAAGCTGTAAGAGATTAAATAAGTGATATACCCGAAGCCCGCAGCGTTTGCCGCGGGCGGGGTCATGTTGGCAGCTGTCGGCGGAAAGCGGTCCTGCCAACCAATAACCTTTAATGAGGAGGAACATATATGGATAAGGCAATCATCGGCAAAAAGGTCGGCATGACGCAGATCTTCGATGATAAGGGCAAAGTGATCCCGGTAACCGTCATTGAAGCCGGGCCCTGTGTTATCGTGCAAAAGAAAAGTGAGGACAAGGACGGATATGACGCCGTACAGCTTGGATTTCAGGATATTAAAGAAAGAAAGCTGTCAAAACCGGAAACCGGCCATTTGAAAAAGGCGAACGTTTCCCCCAAAAAGCATCTTAAGGAATTCAGACTGGCCGCAGCGTCTTCCATGAACGTCGGCGACGAAGTGAAAGCGGATGTTTTTGCTGAGGGCGACCAAGTCGATATCACCGGCATTTCAAAGGGTAAAGGATACGCCGGTGTCATCAAGCGGCACGGCGCGCATCGCACACCGACGTCGCATGGCGGCGGTCCGGTCCACCGTCACGCCGGTTCCATGGGTTCGGGCACAGATCCTTCAAGGATATTTAAAGGCAAGATCGGCGCCGGCCATATGGGCGCCGAGCAGGTCACGGTTCAAAACCTTGACATCGTCAAGGTGGATCCCGAGCTCAATATGATCGCAGTCAAAGGAGCGGTGCCGGGCCCCAAAGGCGGCATCGTCTACCTCAAGAACACGGTCAAGAACAATCGCGTTAAGAGCGCCACCGTGACCGTGAGTACGAACCCGCAGAAGAAATCAGCGCGGGGTTGAGGAAGGAGACTTAACAGATGCCTACAGTAAAAGTATACGATATGGCGGGTAAGGTGACCGGCGAAGTCGAGCTCAGCGACGCCATATTCGGAATAGAGCCGAACAAACAGGCTATTTATGAATCCGTTAAGAACCATCTGGCGAACGTCCGCCAGGGCACACAGTCGACCCTGACGCGCGCCGAGGTCTCCGGCGGCGGCGCCAAGCCCTATCGTCAGAAAGGTACGGGGCGCGCCCGTCAGGGTTCCACGCGCGTGCCGCACTATACGCACGGCGGCGTAGCGTTTGCGCCCAAGCCGCGCGACTACAGCTATACGATCAACAAGAAGCTGAAAAGGCTGGCGCTCAAATCCGCGTTGTCTCAGAAAGCTATTGACAATGCCGTTGTCGTCGTGGACACCCTGGATATGGAAAATATCAAGACGAAAGATTTCGCCGCGTTTCTGAGTGCCGTCGGCATATCCGGAAAAGCGCTTGTCGTGACGCCCGAAGTCCGGCAGGCGGTTATCAAGAGCGCACGGAACATCCCGGGCATCCAGACAACGATCGCCACTATCTTAAGCGCATACGACATCCTCAACGCCAAAACGTTCGTTGTGGACAAAGCGGCGCTTTCAAAGATCGAGGAGGTATATGCATAATGAAGTCCGCTTACGATATCGTCATTCGTCCGCTCATCACAGAGCAGTCGATGGAGCAAAATGATATAAACAAATATGCCTTCGAGGTTGCCAGAGACGCCAACAAGATCGAGATAAAAAAAGCCGTCGAGGAGATTTTTGGCGTAAAAGTGATGAAGGTCACTACGCTTAATATGCTTGGCAAGAAAAAACGAACCGGCCGTTATCCGGAAGGCTCCCGAAGCGCCTGGAAGAAAGCCGTTGTCAGATTGACCGAAGATTCCAAGAGTATTGAATTCTTCGAAGGAATGGCTTAAGGGAGGAATAATGCATGTCTGTAAAAACATATAGACCCACTACTCCGTCGAGAAGGCACATGTCCGTATCCGGCTTTGACGGCATCGATAAAAGAGCAAAACCGGAGCGCAAGCTGGTTGAGCCGCTGAAAAAGCATTCCGGCAGAAACAGTTACGGCCGCATCACCGTTCGCCATAAAGGCGGCGGCAACCGGAGAAAATACAGGATTATTGATTTTAAAAGAGACAAGACGGACGCTTCCGGCACCGTCCTGCGTTTGGAATATGACCCTAATCGCTCGGCCAATATCGCGTTGATTGAATATTCCGACGGCGAACGCCGCTACATCGTGGCCCCTGTCGGGCTGAAAGCCGGTGATACGGTTTCCGCGTCCGAAAAAGCCGACATCAAGCCGGGCAACGCGCTGCCCATCTCCACCATACCCGTCGGAACCGTCATCCATAATATAGAGCTGTACCCGGGCAAAGGCGCGCAGCTTGTCCGCTCGGCCGGTACGTCCGCACAGCTGATGGCCAAGGAGGGCAGCATGGCTCAGGTCAAGCTCCCGTCCGGCGAGTACCGCATGATCCGCATTAACTGCATGGCGACGATCGGTCAGGTCGGAAATGCCGACCACTCGAACATCTCTATTGGCAAAGCCGGGCGCAAGCGCCACATGGGTATCCGCCCGACGGTGCGAGGCAGCGTCATGAACCCGAACGACCACCCGCACGGCGGCGGTGAGGGCAAGAGCCCGATCGGAAGACCCGGCCCGGTTACCCCGTGGGGCAAGCCGACGCTCGGTTACAAGACGCGCAAGACGAAGAACCCGACATCGAAGTTCATCGTCAAGCGCCGGAACGCGAAATAAGGTAAGGAGGTCAAAAACAGTATGAGCAGAAGTATTAAAAAAGGCCCCTTTGCCGCTCCTGAGCTTTTAAAGAGGGTCGACGAGATGAATAAGTCGGGCAAGAAAAAAGTTTTAAAGACCTGGTCCCGCGCATCAACGATTTTTCCGTCTTTTGTCGGACACACCATAGCCGTCCACGACGGCCGCCGTCACGTTCCGGTTTATATCACCGAGGATATGGTCGGCCACAAGCTGGGCGAATTCGCGCCGACGCGGACCTTCCGCGGCCACGCCGGCAGCAAGACGACGAAATAAGGAGGTAGACTGTTTATGGAGGCCAAAGCACATTTAAAATACGCGCGCATATCTCCCAGAAAGGTCAAAATAGTCTGCGACCTTATCAGAGGAAAAGACACAAAAACAGCGCAGGCTATCCTGATGCAGACGCCGAAAGCCGCTTCGGAACTGATGCTCAAGCTTCTGAAAAGCGCTGTCTCCAACGCCGAGAACAACCACGATCTTGACCCGGACAATCTCTTCGTTTCCGAAACATACGCAAATCCCGGACCGATCATAAAACGAATCATGCCAAGGGCACAGGGCCGGGCGTATCGGATCAACAAGAGAACGTCTCACATCACGATCGTTGTGAAGGAAAAGGAGTAGGGGGTAGCATATGGGACAGAAAGTAAATCCGCACGGTTTTCGTGTAGGCGTCATTAAAGACTGGGATTCTCGCTGGTATGCCAGAGCTGACAAAGTCGGAGATCTGGTTGTCGAGGATTACAAAATACGCAAATACTTGAAGGATCTCCTGTTTTCGGCAGGCGTTCCCAGAATAGAGATTGAACGCGACAACGCCAAGATCAAACTCTATATCCACTGCTCGCGCCCCGGCGTTGTGATCGGCAAAGGCGGCGCGGAGATCGAACGTCTGCGCGTCGAGATGGAAAAGAAACTGGGCAAGCCCGTTTCTCTGTCAATCGTTGAAGTTAAAAATCCCGATACAAACGCACAGCTTGTCGCAGAGAGCATCGCGGCAAAGCTGGAAAAGCGCATCGGGTTCCGCCGCGCTATGAAAAACGCGATGGGCCGCGCGATGCGGGCCGGCGTGCGCGGCATTAAAGTTATGGTTTCCGGACGCCTCGGCGGCGCCGAGATCGCCAGAAGCGAGTCCTATCACGAGGGGACCATTCCGCTGCAGACGCTCAGAGCCGATATCGAATACGGTTTTGCTGAAGCGGCGACCACATACGGGCGCATCGGCGTCAAGGTCTGGATATACAAAGGTGAGATTTTGAACCAGACGCTCCGCACAACGCCCAGGACGATGGACACTACAAAACCGCCGAGAGACCGGCGTGACCGCAAACCCCGCAGCGGCGGACAGAGCAGAAACAATTATAACCGTGGTGGCCAGAGCGGATATAACCGCAGCAGCCAGGGCGGGTATAACCGCAGCAGTCAGGGCGGCACAAGCAACCGTCCGGGCGGCCAGGGCGGATATAACCGCGGCAGCCAGGGCGGAAGCAGTCCTGCTGGTCAGACTCCGAAAGAAGGAGGAACGCGCTAGATGCTTTTACCGAAAAGAGTTAAATACCGCAAGGTTATGAGAGGCCGCATGAAGGGCAAGGCCACGCGCGGCAATACTGTGACCTACGGCGAATACGGCATGCAGGCAATGGAACCGTCCTGGGTGACGTCCAACCAGATAGAAGCGGCCCGTATCGCCATGACGCGCTATACAAAGCGCGGCGGCAAAGTGTGGATCAAGATTTTTCCCGACAAGCCGGTTACTTCAAAGCCCGCTGAGACACGCATGGGCTCCGGTAAGGGCTCCCCGGAATACTGGGTCGCAGTCGTAAAGCCCGGCAGGGTTTTGTTTGAGATTGCCGGCGTTTCCGAGGAAGCCGCGCGCGAAGCGATCCGCCTTGCCGGACACAAACTGCCGCTTAAGACGAAATTTGTCAAGCGCGAGACCGAGACAGGTGGTGAATAAGATGAAGGCAAACGAGGTACGTAAACTCTCCGATACCGAACTGGAGGAGAAGCTTACCGATTTGAAGAAAGATCTCTTCTTTTTAAGGATGCAGCACGCGACAAATCAGCTCGATAATCCGTTGAAAATCGCCCAAGTCAAAAAGGATATTGCCCGAGTCAAAACCATTATTCGCCAGAAACAGCTCGAGCAGTAAGGAGGGTAAGGCAGATGAGTGAAATGAGAACCGCTTCCCGGAAGACTAGGGTCGGCAAGGTTGTATCCGATAAAATGGATAAGACGATCGTCGTGGCCGTAGCAGACCGCGTTAAACATCCGTTGTATAAGAAAATTATCAAGAGAACATATAAACTCAAAGCACATGACGAAAAAAACGAGTGCGGGATCGGCGACAGAGTACGCGTTATGGAGACCCGCCCGCTGTCTAAAGATAAGCGCTGGAGACTCGTTGAGATTATTGAAAAGGCAAAGTAAGGAGGCGACAGTATGATACAGCAGGAAACATATCTGAAGGTCGCCGACAACACCGGCGCCAAAGAAATTAAGACCATCCGCGTACTCGGCGGATCAAAAAGAAAATACGGCAACATCGGCGATGTCATCGTTGCGTCCGTCCGAAAAGCGGCCCCGGGTGGAACCGTTAAAAAAGGCGAAGTAGTCCGGGCGGTCATCGTGCGTTCGGCTAAAGGCGTTCACCGTGCCGACGGGACGTATGTTCGCTTTGACGAGAACGCGGCCGTATTGATCAAGGAAGATAAAAATCCCAGGGGCACCCGTATCTTCGGGCCTGTTGCCAGAGAGCTCCGCGACAAGGACTATATGAAGATCCTGTCGCTTGCTCCCGAAGTAATATAGGGAGGATAAGCGTATGGATATCAGAAAAAACGATACAGTCATCGTGCTGTCCGGTAAGGATAAGGGCAAAGAGGGCAAGGTCATCGGTGCGCTGCCGAAAGACAGTAAAGTGATCGTTGAAGGCATCAACATGGCAAAACGGCATAAAAAGCCCCGCAAGCAGGGAGACCCCGGCGGAATCATTAAGAAAGAGACCCCGATTTACGCCTGCAAGGTCATGCGTATATGCCCAAAATGCAATAAACCGACTAGGACTGCCCATGGCACCGCCAAGGATGGCTCCAAGGTACGCGTCTGCAAAAAATGCGGCGCGGAAATTTAGGGAAGGAGCAGCTTTTTAATGACAAGAATGAAAAAAAAGTATCAGGAAGAAGTCGCTCCGGCTATGATGAAGAAATTCAGCTATAAGAGCGTTATGCAGATACCGAAGCTTGAAAAGATCGTTGTCAATGTCGGCTGCGGCGACGCGCGCGACAATGTCAAGGCTTTAGATGCCGTTGTCAAAGACATCTCAGCCATCACAGGTCAGAAAGCCATTGTCACGAAGGCACGCAAATCGGTCGCCAACTTCAAGCTCCGTGAAGGCATGCCTGTCGGCGTCAAGGTGACGCTCCGACAGGAAAAAATGTGGGAGTTCCTCGACAGGCTGTTCAATGTTGCGCTTCCGCGTGTGCGTGACTTCCGCGGCATTTCAGCAAACGCGTTTGACGGCAGAGGCAACTATGCCCTCGGCGTCAAGGAACAGCTTATATTCCCTGAGATCGACTACGATAAAATCGAGAAGATCCGGGGCATGGATATCGCCATCTGTACGACGGCCAAGACCGATGAAGAGGCTAAAGAGCTCTTGGAGCTCCTAGGCGCTCCGTTCATCCAGGCATAGGGAGGAGAAAGCACATGGCTAAAAAAGCAATGATATTAAAACAGCAGAGAGACGCCAAGTTCTCCACCAGAAAATACAACCGCTGTAAAATCTGCGGCCGGCCGCATGCGTATCTGAGAGATTACGGTATCTGTCGTATATGCTTCCGCAATCTGGCGTATAAGGGCCAGATCCCCGGCGTCAGAAAGGCGTCTTGGTAAAATTCCGCCATGCTTCATCTTACGGCCTTGCAGCATAACAGATACAGCGGCGGCCGTTCGATATCGCCTGACGAAAATTTCCCTAAGCCGCTGGTAATTCGGCCACGCTTCGACTGCGGAAAATTTTCTGGGCCGCTATGGCGTCCTGGTAAATTACCGAAATACTTCATCTCGCGGTCTTGCGAATAAAACGCCGGCCGCCTGATAATAAACTCCCGCATATACTCTAAATATACCAAAAATAGGCATGACCGATGGCGAAAGGCCCGATTAAAAGCGACTATGGACTGAAACGGGAACCTCGTCACGAAAACAGGCTTAAGTCTGTAACTCTAATAAGGAGGAAGACCTATGCAGATAACAGATCCCATTGCCGATATGCTAACGCGCATACGCAATGCCAGTGCGGCAAAGCATGCCACTGTTGACATCCCGGCTTCCAATATGAAAAAAGCAATTGCCGAGATTCTTCTTGAGGAAGGTTATATAAAGAACTTTCAAATCATCAGCGACGGCATCCAAGGCGTTATTAAGGTATCATTAAAATACAACGGTAACGAACGGGCTATCGCCGGCCTTCGCCGCGTGTCCAAGCCCGGCCTGCGCATGTATGCCGGCGCGAATGAATTGCCTCAGGTCCTGAAGGGACTTGGCATCGCTATCATTTCAACATCCAAGGGCGTCATGACCGACAAGAAAGCCAGAGCGGCACATGTCGGCGGCGAAGTCCTTGCATTCGTGTGGTAAGGAGGAGAGGGAATGTCAAGAATTGGAAGAACCCCGATCGCCATACCATCGGGTGTTGATATAAAAATCTCCGATAACAACGTCGTAACGGTCAAAGGCCCTAAGGGTACGCTTGAGACTGCGCTGAATCCCGAAATAAAAGTCGAGATCAACGGCGGAGAAGTAACGTTTATACGCCCGTCCGATATGCCTGCCCACAGGTCTTTGCACGGGCTGTCCAGGTCACTTGTCGCCAACATGGTCACCGGCGTTACGGACGGGTATAAAAAAGAACTCGAAATCAGCGGCGTTGGTTACAAGGCAACAAAAGACGGCAAGAAGCTCGTGATGAACATCGGCTTTTCTCATCAGGTTATCGTCGAGGAGACCGATGACGTTCAGATCGACGTGCCTGCGCCGAACAAGATCGTCATCAGCGGCATCAACAAGCAGATTGTCGGGCAGTTTGCGGCCGATGTCCGAAAGAAGAGACCGCCTGAGCCATATAAGGGCAAAGGCATCAGATATGCAAACGAAGTCGTTCGCCGCAAAGAAGGCAAGAGCGGTATTAAAGCTTAAAGGAGGTGTGCCTAGATGATTAAAAGACCGGATACAAAGAAGCAGCGCCAAAAGCGCCACAAAAGAGTCAGAAGCAAGATTTCGGGCACGCCGGAGCGCCCCAGGCTCAACGTGTTCCGCAGCGGAAGACACATTTATGTTCAGGTTATAGACGATGTCAACAAGGCTACGATCTGCTCGGCTTCCTCGGTTGAAAAGGACTTTGAGGGTTCCGGAGGGAACAAGGAAGGCGCAAAGAAGGTCGGTCAGATGATCGCGAAACGCGCCAAGGAAAAAGGTATCGAAACGGTCGTATTTGACCGCGGCGGATTTGTTTATCACGGACGCGTCAAAGAACTGGCAGACGGAGCCCGCGAGGGCGGCCTGAAAATTTAACGGGGGGAGGAAACAACGTGGCTTACAATAACAGAAGAGACAACAGAAGAGAAGAAGTTCCGTCTGAGTTCACGGAAAAGGTCGTTTCCTTAAACCGTGTTTCCAAGACAGTCAAGGGCGGACGGATTTTCAAGTTCGCGGCCCTGTGTGTCGTCGGTGACGGCAAAGGACGCGTCGGATTCGGTCTCGGAAAAGCGGGAGAAGTATCCGAAGCGATCAGAAAAGGCATTGACGACGCTAAGAAAAACGTCGTAACGATCACGCTGTCGGGCTCGACGATACCACACGAGGTTATCGGCGCGTTCGGCGCGGGAAGAGTCCTTTTGAAGCCGGCTCCGGCCGGTACCGGCGTTATTGCCGGCGGCGCAGTTCGCGCTGTCGTTGAGGCAGCCGGAATCAGTGATATCAAAACAAAGTGTCTGCGTTCCCACAATCCTCAAAACGTCGTAGCGGCAACGATGGTCGGCCTCAGGTCGCTTCGCGACGCCGCCCAGGTCGCTAAGACAAGAGGAAAAAGCGTAGAAGAGATACAGGGTTAGGGGGCGCTTGTTTATGGCAAATTTAAAGATCAAACTTGAAAAGAGCCTCAGCGGCAGGATTAAAAGCCATGTCGCCACAGCCAAATCCTTGGGGCTCTCCAAAATCGGCAGCGAAACGGTGCAGCCGGATAATCCGCAGACAAGAGGTAAGATCGCGAAGATTGGCTATCTTATCTCCGTAACAGAAGAGTAAGGAGGCGCCAGCATGAGTTTACACGATCTCACCCCCGAAAAAGGGACGACGCGTACGGCGAAGCGCAAAGGCAGAGGTCCCGGGACAGGCAACGGGAAAACGGCCGGACGCGGCCATAAAGGCCAGAAGTCGCGTTCGGGCGGCGGCGTCCGTATCGGCTTTGAAGGCGGCCAGATGCCGTTGGCAAGGCGTGTTCCCAAAAGGGGTTTCAACAATATTTTCGCAAAGCCTCTTGTGGCCGTAAATGTGTCGGCGCTCAATATTTTTGAAGACGGCGCTAAAATCGGCTCAGAGGAGCTTTTATCGGCCGGTGTCATTTCAAAATGCCCCTATGGCGTTAAGATTTTAGGCAACGGCACCATCACAAAAAAACTGACCATCCTGGCCTCCGCTTTTTCTGAGTCGGCAAAAGAAAAGATCGAAGCCGCAGGCGGAAAGGCTGAGGTGATATAGGTGCTTCAGACGATACGAAACGCATGGAAAGTTGAAGATATCCGAAAAAAGCTTGTTTTTATGCTTTTTATCCTGCTGCTGTACCGGCTGGGAAATGCCGTACCAGTTCCGTATGTTGACACGAACCTGCTCGAAGAATATTTCAACGGGCTGCAGAATACGGTATTGGGACTGTACAACGTCATGTCGGGCAGCGCGTTTTCTCGGGCGACAATCTTCGCGTTATCCATCCAGCCGTATATCAACGCATCTATCATCATACAGCTTCTGACAATCGCTATCCCAGCTCTTGAACGTCTGCAGAAAGAAGGCGGCGAAGAGGGCAAGAAGAAGCTTGAAAAAATAACGCGCTTTTCAACATTGGCCATTGCTATCATTCAGGGCTTCGGCTATTACATTCTTATAAAAAACGGTACGAACGGCGTTTCGATGCTGACGGCCGACGGCACGGGTATCTGGCCGGCGATCGTTATCATCGCGTCCTTTACGGCAGGCAGCTGCCTGCTCATGTGGATGGGCGAACAGATCACCGAATTCGGTATCGGAAACGGTATATCGATCATACTGTTCGTCAGTATTGTCTCCCGTTTCCCGAACAACCTTGCCACGATGATCTCGAGCGTTTCATCCGGCTCGCTGGCTTGGTGGGCTTTGGCGCTGCTGCTCCTTGGCGCGCTGGCGATCATTATTCTCATCGTCATCGTTACGCAATCCGAGCGGCGAATACCGGTGCAGTATGCTAAACGTGTTGTCGGGCGTAAGATGTACGGCGGACAGTCGACGCATCTGCCCATGAAGGTCAATATGTCCGGCGTTCTGCCGATTATCTTCGCGCAGTCGATCGCATCAATGCCTGCAACGGTTGCGGCCTTTGTGCCGAAATGGCAGGACAGCTGGTTTATCAATGCGTTTAACACTAATTCGGTGATATACGCTGTGATCTATTTCCTGCTTATCATATTCTTTGCATATTTCTATTCGACGATTCAGTTTAACCCCATAGAAGTGTCAAACAACCTGAAAAAGAACGGCGGGTTCATACCCGGGTTCCGTCCGGGCAAGGCAACTTCGGAGTTTATCCAGAAGGTGCTCAACAAGATCACGATGTTTGGGGCGCTGTATCTCGCTGTTATTGCGCTTTCGCCGATCATTATCAGCATGCTGTCTGCCGATGCTGCCGCGTTGGGCATATCCATCGGAGGCACATCTGTCATCATCGTCGTCGGCGTTGCGCTCGACACACTCAGACAAATTGAGGCGCAGATGCTCATGCGTCATTACAAGGGATTCCTGGAGTAGGAGGTTTCCGCTTTGAAATTGGTCTTATTGGGAGCTCCGGGTGCGGGTAAAGGCACACAGGCTAAAATCCTCAGTGACAGGCTTTTACTTCCAACGATTTCAACTGGTGATCTATTAAGAGCAACCGTTAAAACCGGAACGGCTGTCGGAAATCAGGTGAAGGCAATCATTGATTCCGGACAGCTTGTTCCAGACGAGCTTATAATGAGTATCATCAGAGAACGACTGAAGGAAAAAGACTGTGAGAACGGATATATACTTGACGGTATGCCGAGGACTTTGAGTCAGGCTGAGGCGCTTGAAAAAGCGGGGATTGAAGTTGATACTGCCCTCTCAATTGAGATTTCAGACAGTGAGATCGGAAAACGCATGACAGGAAGAAGGACCTGCGCATCCTGTGGGGCAACTTTTCATGTTGTATCAGCGCCGCCGCAAAAAGAAGGTATTTGCGACAACTGTGGCGGTGCATTGACAATCCGAGAAGATGATGAGCCGGAAACGGTTAAGCAGCGGCTGAAAGTATTTCATGAGGAAACAGAACCTTTGAAAGATTATTACCTGTCATTAGGACAATTGATAGCAGTTAACAACCAGCCGACAATCGAGGCCACCACCGAAGCCATTTTCAAGGCCCTGGGGATCTGACATGATCAAGATAAAATCAACCAGAGAAATTGATCTTATGCGCCGTGCCGGCAGAATTGCCGCGGCTGCCCGTGCCTTAGCAGGGGAAATGGCGACGGCCGGCGTATTGACAAAACAGATCGACCGGGAAGTCCACAAATTCATTATTTCCGAAGGCGCAGCGCCCACATTCCTCAATTACGGAGGATTTCCAGCGAGCGTCTGTACTTCGGTAAACGAACAGGTGATCCACGGTATACCGGATAATACGATGCTTAAAGACGGCGATATCATCAGTATTGACGTCGGAGCGACGAAAGACGGTTATATCGGGGACTGTGCCGCGACGTTTGTTGTCGGTACTGTCGGCGAAAAAGTAAAAAGGCTTATTTCCGTTACGAAGCAGAGCTTTTTCGAAGGTATCCGGTATGCCCGCGAAGGGTATAGGGTTTCCGACATATCGCACGCGGTACAAGACTATGTCGAATCAAACGGATTCTCGGTAGTCCGGGACTACGTTGGGCATGGTGTCGGCGCAGAGCTGCACGAGCAGCCGGAGGTACCCAATTATGGGAACCCCGGTCATGGGGCGCGGCTTCTGCGAGGTATGACACTGGCTGTTGAGCCGATGGTCAATGCCGGCGTCGGCACCGTTAAAGTGCTCCGAGATAAATGGACCGTAGTTACGCTTGACGGGAAGCTGTCGGCTCATTATGAGAATTCGATTCTCGTAACGGACGGCGCGCCTGAGATTCTGACAACGGCAGGAGATATGTGACTATGGAAATAGACACAGCTGACATCGTAATCTCCTTAAACGGAAGAGATAAAGGCAAGCGGTTCTTCGTCATCTCAAAGGAAGAGAACTACGCGTTCCTTTGCGACGGGAAAAATCGCCGGGTTGAGAAACCAAAGAGAAAAAAACTGAAGCATTTGCGGCTTGAGTCGCATGACACAGGCCGAACCGCCACAAAAATAAAAAATGGCGAAAAGGTAACCAACAGCGAAATAAGACGTTCGCTGGCGGGATATTTGGTAGCAACAGGAGAAAAAGGAGGTATGTAAAAATGGCGAAGGACGATATGATTGAGCTGGAAGGCGTTGTTCTCGAATCGCTGCCCAATACGATGTTCCATGTGGATATTGGCAACGGTCACACAATTTTAGCGCATATCTCCGGAAAGCTCCGTATGCATTTTATCCGCATACTGCCCGGAGACAAGGTTACGGTCCAAATGTCCCCGTACGACCTGACGCGCGGCAGGATTACATGGCGGAGCAAGTAAGCAGACCGCGTTGAGCGGATTGCACAGCTTCTTACTTATCGTTTCACCGGCGAGGGATGATAAGCAGCGCCGAAAAATGCACTCCGTCGCCGGAGAAATGGATGCTTAATATGAAAGTACGACCGTCCGTTAAGCCCATGTGTGAAAAGTGCAAAGTCATCAAACGCAAGGGCAAAATTATGGTAATTTGCAGCAACCCGAAGCATAAGCAGAGGCAGGGCTGAATCTGCTGATTTTCGCATTTGAACGAAAGGAATGATTGAAAAATATGGCACGTATATCCGGTGTTGACCTGCCGAAAGACAAGCGGATCGAAATCGGTCTGACATATGTCTTTGGTATCGGGAGAAGCAGCGCAAAAAAGATCATTGAAGAAACCGGTATCAATCCTGACACAAGAGTCAAAAATCTCACTGAGGCGGAAGAAACCGCGCTGCGTGAGTGTATCGATAAGAGTTACAGGGTCGAAGGAGATCTCAGGCGGACTGTCGCTATGGATGTAAAACGCCTGACCGAGATCGGCTGCTATCGCGGCATGCGCCACAGAAGAGGCCTTCCCGTCCGCGGCCAGAGAAGCAAGACGAATGCACGCACCCGTAAAGGGCCGAAGCGTACAATCGCCAACAAGAAGAAGTAAGGGGGAGGGTTATTAATGGCAGCACCCAAGGGCAAACGCGTTATCAAAAGACGCCGCGAACGTAAGAACATCGAGAAGGGCGCGGTCCATATCCGCTCGTCTTTTAATAATACCATGGTAACGATCACGGATACGGCCGGCAATGCGATCTCCTGGGCATCGTCCGGCGGCATGGGATTCAGGGGCAGCAGGAAGTCGACGCCGTTTGCCGCTCAGACGGCGGCTGAAACGGCGGCCAATGCGGCGATGGAGCATGGACTGAAGACCGTGGAGGTCTTCGTAAAGGGTCCCGGTTCCGGACGGGAAGCAGCTATCCGCGCACTGCAGTCGGCAGGACTGGAAGTCACGATGATCAAGGACGTGACGCCTATTCCGCATAACGGCTGCCGCCCGCCTAAAAGACGCAGAGTATAAGGAGGTTTGAGTAAATGGCAAGATATACAGACGCAGTCTGCCGCCTTTGCCGCAGAGAGAACCAGAAGCTCTTTTTAAAGGGCGACCGGTGCTATACGGAAAAATGCGCTTTAGACCGGAGACCGTATGCTCCCGGCCAGCAAGGGCAGAACAGAAGATCCAAGCCTTCAGAATACGGTACGCAGCTGCGTGAAAAACAGAAAGCAAAAAGGTATTACGGCGTTCTTGAAAGCCAGTTCCGGAGCTATTACGAAATGGCTATCAAGATGAAGGGCAAGACGGGTGAAAACCTGCTTTCCCTGCTTGAAAGACGCTTGGATAACACGGTTTACAGGCTCGGCTTCGCTATGAGCCGCGCTGAAGCAAGGCAACTTGTCCTGCATGGACATTTCACCATCGATGGTAAAAAAGTCAACATTCCGTCTTTTCTTGTCAAGCCGGGCATGGTCCTGTCGCTGAAGGAATCCAGCCGGTCCCTTGATAAGTTTAAGTCCGTTATAGAAGCCAATTCCTTCAGGCAGCCGCCCAAGTGGCTTGAGTACGATGTTGCTTCGCATACCGCCAAGATCGCCGGGTTCCCAACAAGGGAGGACATTGACCTGCCCATCACGGAACAGCTGATCGTTGAGCTTTATTCGAAGTAATAATCAAGCCCTCATATTGGATAGCTGGAAAACTGCGGTGTTTACACCGATCATTGAAGGAGGGTATATATGGTAGAAATAGAACGGCCGCGCATTGAATGTATTGAAACCCCCGGTGACGACTCTTACGGCAAATATATCGTTGAACCACTGGAACGCGGTTATGGTACAACCTTAGGTAACTCTCTTCGAAGGATACTATTATCATCTCTTCCCGGCACCGCTGTAACGACAGTGAAATTTGCCGGAATACAGCATGAGTTTTCGACGATACCGGGCGTTAAGGAAGACGTCACAGAGATAATCTTAAATATCAAGGGTATCATCGCACGGCTTCACAGCCAAAGGACCAAAACAATCTATATTGAAGCGGTAGGCGAACGCGAAGTAAAAGCCGGAGATATCAAGCCGGACAGCGAGGTTGAGATTTTAAACCCCGAACTGCATATAGCGACGCTGTCGGCGGACGCTTCCCTGAGCATCGAGATGACGATTGGTCACGGAAGAGGATATGTCCCGGCAGAGCGCAATAAGCTGCAGCAGCCGATTATCGGCGTGATTCCGATCGATTCCATTTATACGCCGGTGCAGAAGGTCAACTATACCGTCGAAAACACGCGTGTCGGCAATATGACCGACTTTGACAAGCTGACGCTGGAGGTATGGACGGATAAAACCATTTCGGCCAGAGACGCCGTGTCTTTAGGGGCAAAGATCCTTTGCGACCACTTTGTGCTGTTTACCGATCTTTCGGAGACCATCAGCAACAAGTCGACTGTTGTGGAAAAAGCCGAGACACAGCGGGACAAGGTGCTTGAGATGACGATTGAAGAACTGGATCTGTCGGTTCGAAGCTTCAACTGTCTCAAGCGTGCCAATATAAACACCGTCGAGGATCTCATATCAAAGTCCGAGGAAGAAATGATTAAAGTCAGGAACCTTGGACGCAAATCGCTGGAGGAAGTTGTCCACAAGTTGGCTATGATGGGACTTTCCCTGGCAAGCGATGAAAACACCTGATTAAATATCTCATAACAAGGAGGCAGACGACATGCCTGGAGTACGTAAACTCGGCAAACCGACGGATCAGCGCATCGCGATGCTCAGACAGCAGGTCACGGATTTCCTCGATAAAGGGAATATGGAGACGACAATAACGCGTGCCAAAGAGATCGCGCCGATCGCCGAGAAAATGATAACACTTGGCAAGAAGAACACGCTGGCGTCAAGACGTCAGGCGCTGTCTTTCATAACGAGGGAAGATGTGGTGACGAAAGTGTTCAAGGATCTTGCCGGACAGTATGCCGAGAGAAACGGCGGTTATACGCGCATCACGCGTATCGGTCCGCGGCGCGGAGACGCAGCGGAAATGGCCGTCATCGAACTGGTAAAGTAATAAATAGATGCATGAATACGGAAGGTGTGCCTGCAGCTTGGCGGCACACCTTCTTTCATTTTGTTGACAAAGGTATCTCCGATTCCTTTGTCAACAGTATAAACAGGTATTCGCAGGAAAAGATAAACCAGGAGGTGGACGCCATGAAAATGACAAAAAAGGAATACGGCAATTACGTTAAAAAAAAAGCGCCAAAATCACCGCTTCTGGCTAATATGGCGAAGGCTTTTGTTTCCGGAGGTATCATATGCTGTATTGGTCAGGCGCTCATAAACGCATATAAATATGCCGGGCTGCCAAAAGACGGCGCGGGAACAGCGACGTCCATAACGCTCGTATTTCTCGGTGCACTTTTAACCGGACTTAAAGTATACGACAATCTGGCGAAATTTTCAGGCGCCGGGACGCTTGTGCCGATTACCGGTTTTGCCAATTCCGTTGCTGCCCCTGCGCTTGAATTTAAAAGTGAAGGCATTATAACGGGAATGAGCGCAAAAATGTTTGTCATTGCCGGCCCGGTAATCGTATTCGGTATAACGGCGTCCATCCTTTACGGCATCCTTTACTGCCTGTTTAAATAAACACATGAATACGGTAAAACATCTGAGGCAATTGCCCCTGCTTAAGCAATTGCCCCAGATGTTTTACATTGTTTTAATAACGTCTAATTTCCCCCGGCTGTTTTGAAAAACTGGGAATCACGCGTCAGTCCGTCTTGATGCATAAGATTTTCCAGAACATCGATATCCGATGAGATATCCAGTTTATCCGATATGAAAAGGTGGTCGAGCTGCTGCTCAAAGCCGGTCGTCAGCGTGTCAAGGATCCGCTCGATATTCTGTTTGGCAGATTGTATATTATCACCGTTAACACCTTGCTTCTCAAGCGTTTCATAAGAATGCAGAAGCTTGAGAGTCGTCGGCAAGTAAAAATTTAAAAAACGACGGATCTGGGGCAGTTTTTCCGGGTTGTCTTCCACCGTCCGGAAAATCTTTGCCGTCAACTCTTCGATTTTTTGTATTTTCGCGCATATCGTCGGATCAGATGTTTTAATACAGAGCATATGCAGTTCGTTGATGACGGCCACAAAGCGGTTGCCGTCTATTGCGGAGCGGTCTTCCGTACCCGCGCTGGTCTTGCCCGCTCGTGCTGCGCGCTCTTTTTCAGCGGCTTCAAAGGAGCGTACAAGGCTGTCAAGGCTGCTGTCAATATAAGCACGGGGACCAAAGTAACCTGCGTCTATCATCAATTGAAGTGTCCGGCGTGTCTTGGCCGCGGACGCGCCTACTGTTTCGGAAATATCCGCAACAGCGATGACATCATTGCTGCCGATAATCGCTGCATATTTTTTAAACCGACGTGTTCGTGTGCGCACAATGCCGCGTGTTATAAAGCAGCTTATCCCGCCCAGCAGGCAAAACACGCCGAGAATAAAGATCAGAAGATTGCCCACGCTCAGTCCGTGAACGACGTATTGACTGATGCCGAGTGAAGCCAGTACGATGCCGCCCAAGCTGAGGATTACACCTAAAAGCGTTAAAACGACCGCAAGAGCCTTTCCTGGAGTATTCGGCTGTTTTTCCGTCTCGTCTGCCTTTTCAGCATTTACAAACGGCTGAGCCGTTTCCTGAGCTTGAGGGCCTTTTCGCTTCGTGTTGTTTGTATACCGGGCATGCTGGGATTTCAGTGGTGACAATTGTGAATAGGCTGCCGGCTGCTTCGGAGCCTGCTCGGATTGCTCAGACCGCTGGTAATACCCATTGTAGGGGGAAGTGTCCTGTGAGTCATTATTGACAAAATTTAAAACAGAGTCAATAAAATTCGATATGCCTTGTCCCCATTTTCCCTCGCGCCAGGCGGTGCGCCATTTTTCCTGTTCCGAGCGCCAGTTCTGACGCCATTGCTCGTTTTCATATCGCCGCCTATTCGAACGTGCGGCCGTACCGGAATCCAGTTTTTTGATCAGCAGCACAAGGCCTAAAGGCCAGAAAACCAACAGGCAGATACCGACAACAATCCAGGGCATCAGGTCATTTGATTTGTATGAATTATTTTGTTTATTGTAGCCGTTATTCATGGCCGTATACCTTCTTTAATAATTGACAAAACGCATATATGTTTCAGTATACCAGAATCATATTTGATTTAAAAGAAATCTTTTTGATTACTATACGCATGGTAAATAACACAAAAAAAGATATGCGAAGGGATCTATTACATATAAAAAGGAAAAAAATTGGCGCAAAGCACTTAGAGGAGCAAGGTTGCCAAGAAGTATTGTCAACTTCAGAAAAGTGACAAAGTAGGGGATAAGATTGACAGTTGAGGAGATTGAGAGATAATTATAGGGTCAAGCACAAGCAAGGGCGGCAGGCCGCAGGGAAACGGGCGGACGGGCTGCCGAAAAGAAAGAAAAAGAGAAGAATAATTAATTGATATAGGAAGAGGGAAGAAGGGGGTCGCCAGGGTAGCGGACAAAAAGGATCCGGGACAGGAGAAGCCCAAGAAAGCGAGAGCAAAAAACAGGAGGTGAGCTGGTGGAACAACAGTATGTCGAATTCAACAATCTGGGAAAAGCATTTCCGGGCGTACAGGCGCTGAAGGATGTAAGCTTCCGAGTAGAGGGAGGCCAGGTATGCGCGCTGTTGGGAGAGAACGGCGCGGGAAAGAGCACGTTGTTAAAGATACTGAGCGGAGATCTACAGCCTGACGAAGGATATGTGAGCATAAACGGAGAAGAACAGAAATTTACATCACCATATCAGGCAATAAGTGCGAGTATCAGCGTAATCTATCAGGAGCGTCAGCTGGTGGCGTCGCTGAATGTTATGGAGAACATATTTCTGGAAGATCTGCCGACGAGCAAGCTGGGGATAATCAACAAAGCGGAGCTGCGGAAGCGGACGCAGGAGATCATCGACATATTTGGGCTGCCGATCAAGCCGACGGATATAGTGGGACGTTTATCGGTAGCGTACCAGCAGATGGTAGAGATCATGAAAGCGTACCGGCGGGACTCGGACATCATAGCGTTTGACGAGCCGACGGCGCCGCTTACGGATACGGAGATAAAGATACTGTTCCAGCTGATAAAGCAGCTTAAGGAACGGGGTAAGGTTATACTGTATGTATCGCACCGGATGGCGGAGATATTTCAGGTAACGGACGACATTGTTGTGTTGAAAGACGGACGGATGGTAAAGACGTTCAAGACGTCGGAGACGAGCGAGAAAGAGCTCATCACGGCGATGGTCGGACGGGACATAGGGGACACGTATGCCAACTTAAAGCGGAACGACAAGATGGGGGACGTTTTGCTTGAGGTAAAGAATCTGAAGACGGACGACATACACGACGTAAGCTTCCAGCTGCGGAAAGGCGAGGTATTGGGATTTGCCGGACTGGTAGGCGCGGGGCGTACGGAAGTGATGCGGGCGATATTCGGAGCGGATCCGATCATATCGGGCGAGATCAGGATGGAAGGGGAGCCGGTACATTTCAAGTCGCCGAAGGACGCGATAGACCATGGCATAGCGCTGTGTCCTGAGGATCGAAAAGATCAGGGACTGGTATTGGGCCGGTCGATCCGGGACAACATATCGATGCCGGTATTGGAGAAGGTAAAGAAGGGGTTGTTCCTGGACGAGAAAGCCGAGACGGAGCTGACGATCGACGCGGTGAAGAAATATTCGATCAAGACGCCGACGGTGGACAAGCTGGTATTTGAGCTTTCGGGCGGGAACCAGCAGAAGGTGATACTGGGGCGTTGGACGTCGGACAAGATGGTAACGAAGATACTGATACTGGACGAGCCGACGAAAGGCATAGACGTCGGTACGAAAGCGGAGGTATACCAGATGGTGTGCGATTTTGCCAAGCAGGGCATCGGCGTTATCTTCATATCATCGGAACTGACGGAAGTGTTGAATGTCAGTGACAACATTATCGTAATGTACAACGGACGCATTACAGGTAAGGTTGCACGTCAAGAGGCAACAGAAGAGCGTGTTCTTGAACTCGCTATGCATGAATAAGGGAGGAAGCCATGGAAAGCACATCTAAGGCGAAAAAATTCTTAGCATCGAAACTATTTACGCTTCTTATATTATTATTTGTCATAGTTCTATTTTTTGCGTTAGCCTCAGGCGGTTCATTTATCAGCCTTATTAATATTAAGAACATACTGAACGCGATGGTACTTTACATGCTGCTGGCTATCGCGGAAGGCATGCTGATTATATCCGGTGAACTCGACTTTTCGCCCGGGTATGTCGGCACCACGTGCGGCGTTTTGCTGGCGGTCGTTCTGGAAAACACGGCGCTGCCCTGGTTTGTCGTTATTATTATGTGTTTTGCGCTTGGTATTGCCTTTGGGCTCTTCAATGCGTTTTTGGTCAATGGGCTTGGATTCCAAAGCTTTATCGCGACACTTGCAACAGGTTCCTTTATTGCTAAAGGATTGACTTATGTTATAGCAAACGGTAAAACAGTGGCCATTAAAGACCCGGTCGTTTTGTTTGTCGGCACATATAAAATCGGCAAGTATGTGCCTGTGGCAATCATCATTTCACTTTTGGCAATCACAATATACGGTATCATACTGGCTAAGACAAAATTCGGCAGAAGCATATATCTAAGCGGCGGCAATCGGGCAGCGGCACGCCTGTCCGGGATAAATCCCAAGAGGATTTCTTATATATTGTTTGCCAACAGCGGATTTTTAGGCTCGGTAGCCGGCATACTTCTTGCAGGCCGTCTTAAATCCGGAAACGTCAACGGGACAAACAACTATACATTTAGTGCTATTACTGCAGTTATCCTCGGCGGAATATCTTTCGGCGGCGGCTCCGGCGGCATGCTTGGTTGTTTTATAGGTCTTCTGATCATAAACGGGTTTAACAACGGTTTGACGGTTATGGGCGTCAACCCGTATTGGCAATCCGTTGCATCCGGCGTTTTGCTTCTGGTAGCCCTGACGTTTGATTTCTTCTCAACACGCAGGCGGTTAAAAGTCCGCTCGCCTAAGGCGGGTAAATAACAAAAAAACACGAGAAAAGGGAGCCGGTTTGAGACCGGCTCCCTTTTTGTCCGTATGAATACGCTTATCGACACGGCTTTTAGTATATGATATAATATAAAACTAACAATCAGGATAATTTGACGGCAGGCAAAGGTGATCGATTTGGAGAGCAGACTGAGTATTTTAATGGACAGTTTCGCGATAACCGGTAAAGATTTGTCAGGCCTTTTACACATTGACAGCTCCCTTGTCAGTAAATGGCGCAGCGGGAAACGGCACTTGAAACCGAATTCACTGTACACCAATCAGATTATTAAACATGTTATGGCGCTTGACCGCAATAATCAATTCGCTAAAATACGTCTGATGCTGGCGCAGGAGTATGTGAACATATTCAAGTGTACGGAAAATGAGATCAACCTTTTTCTAAAAGACTGGCTGACTTCTGTTCAGGAGCAACCGGAAAATAAAAAGGATTATTTCGAGGAAATAAAAAATCTCAGGAGCACATCGCTTTTAACGACATACAAGCTGTCCGGGACGTCCGGGAGGCGTCAGGCCGTTCGGTTTATACTGAAATACGCTCAGCATATGTCGCCGGGCGTGGAACTGTGGTGTTATTCAACAGAAAACACCAAATGGTTTAACGAGAACGCCGAATTTCTCAAAGAGTGGTTCGTAAGAATCATGACATTTCTCGGGGACGAGAACAAGATAAAGATCATACATCCGCTAAGCAGCTCATATGAAAGCCTGGCAATATCCATATTCACATGGGCGCCGATGCATATTACAGGCCGAACAACCGCTTATTTTATCCCCAAATACAAAGACGAACAGCTGGTCTATACTTTTTTTGTTGTTAAGGATCATCTTGCGCTGTACAATTGGTCCACCAAACAATCGGTTCGGGAAATCAATACGTATATAACACACGAGCCTCAGTTCGTAAAAGATGTGGAAGTCATGATGCAGTGTTATTTTGACGAGAGTAAGCGTGTTTTTGAGCAATTCAGCTATGAGACTAAAGATGACTATATGAACAATACAGTTGCGGCGCTGGAAAAAGACAACAATGAGTATCATTGGAGCCTGACGTTTCCGGCCTGCAACGTAACGGACAAAATACTGCGCGATATTTTGACGGAAAATGGGTTTTACGGCGAAGAGCTTGAGCAGTATTTTGAAAAAATAAGTTTGATCGGCGAACTCAGCAGCAAGTCGACACATTGCTTTTTCATTGACCTTGATCGAATCAAAGAACAGCTGAAGCAGGACACGATCATACTCAACGAGATGTCCTTTTTATGTGGGAAAGATATTAAACTGGGACACAGTGTTTTTATGCGTCTGTTGAGGGAGATGCTTAAAATCATTATAAGCTCGGAAAAAATAAGGCTATGCATAGCATCAACTGATCTGCTCAGGCAGCTCGGCGAAACAGAGGTCACTGCAAAGGAGAATCTGAAGATCCATTTTTCCAATACGCATTGCGCTGGGCCAAAGGTTCTTGTTACAAAGGAGCTTACAGTCGTAATGGCATTATATCAATATTTCGAGGAGCTATGGAACACAACGCCGTATATCTACAAAAACAAAGAGTATGTTGTCAAGCAGATTGCAAAGCTTCTTGCCGAAGTCGAGCAAAACGAGGCTGAAATCAAATAGAGCATTGACCGCATAAGTGTGTTTTTCACCTGACGGTTGCATCGCAAATTACAGGCCGATAAAAAAACTGGGTTACATGAATTGTAACCCAGTTTTTTTATGCGCTTTGAAAATAACTGCGCGCATTTTTGGAATCCTTAATAATCTGTTCTTTTAGCTGTTCAACGCCGCTAAACTGTTTTTCCGGACGTAATCTTTTAAAAAACTCCAAACGCACCATTTTTCCGTATAAATTGCCGCTGTAATCCAGTATGAATGTTTCCGCCGTAACGGTATCGGAATTATTGACCGTCGGTCTGACCCCAACATTCGTAACGCCCATATGCTCACTGCCGTCATCCAGATAGACGCGTGTTGCATAAACGCCGTAGGCGGGGATCAATACACCTTCAGAAAAACACATATTGATCGTCGGCGTTCCGAGCGTCCGTCCGAGGCGGTATCCGTAGTGAACGATATCGGTAAGTACGTGCGGATGCCCAAGGAACTCGTTGGCCTGTTCTATATCGCCTTCGGCGATAAGCTTTCGGATATGAGTCGAGCTGCTGACGACCCCTTTATATTTAACAGCTGGAATTATGTCGCAATCAAGACCGAGTTCCCGGCTTTTACCTGAAAGCTTTTCGGCATCGCCTTCTCCTTTAAAGCCGAAGCGGAAATCATGTCCGGCAACAAGATGCGCCGCGTTAAACTCGCTGGACAATCGTTCGACGAATTCCGTCCACGGCATATGCATCAATTCTTTATCAAAATGAAGGATTATGACGTTATTGATCCCAAATATCCTGTGGATCAGTCCCGCCCTGTCTTCACAGGAATTTATCAGCGGGACCGGGCATCCGGAAACCATACTCATCGGGTGTGCGTCAAAAGTAATAACGGAAGGCATCAAATCCTTTGCCTTTGCGATTTTCAAGACCCTTTCCATCAATGCCGAGTGCCCGATGTGCACCCCATCAAAAAACCCCAGAGCAATCACACGTTTTTTTTCTAGCATAAAAAAATTCCTTTCGCCTGGAGGACGTTAAGACAGTAGAATCAAATGCCCTGCATAGCGTTGTATCAAACATCAAAGAAGCTTTTTACGGTAAGCATTTTGTCATTTTCGACTCGGCCCAGCATGAGAAAAACCCCGTCTGCGTCATACACCCTGTAAAGGCCGCTCTTGGCCTGAATTAAAAAATCGTTGCCGTTTAAGCATCTTTTTTTTTGGTTGTCGTCAATCCGTATCGGCGGATGGGCATTAAAAAGCATATCAACAGGCTTTATCACGGTGTCAGGCTGACCGGACTGTACTGCGGTTTCCATATCGGGAATGGATACGGCGTCGTCCAGAGTGAAGATGCCTGCCCTGGTGCGTCTTAGCGAACACATAGTCCCGCCGCAGCCTAAAAGCCTGCCGATATCGTGACAAACCGTGCGCACATAAGTGCCTTTTGAGCAGCTGATACGCAGAAGCCAGTCATTCCCGGACTGATTAAGGATATCAATGGCATGGACGGTGATCTTTCGGAGTTTTCTTTCTGTCTCTATGCCGCTGCGTGCCAGCTGATACAGACGCTTGCCGCCAACTTTTACTGCCGAATACATCGGAGGGATCTGTGATTGTTCACCAATGAAATTCAAAACGGCTTCTTCAATGTCGGCCCTTGAAACCGTGACGCGGGATTCTGAAAGTATACGTCCTGTCGTATCCTGGGTGTCCGTGACGACCCCGAGGCGCAGACCGGCTAAATACTCTTTATCAAAAGACTCACAAAACGGGACGGCGCGCGTGGCACGTCCAATAAAAACAGGCAGAACGCCCGTTGCCATCGGGTCCAACGTCCCGCCGTGGCCGATGCGCCTTTCTCTTAATATACCGCGCAGCTTTGCAATAACATCGTGGGATGTCCAGTCCGCGGGTTTATCTATGACAGCTAATCCGTTCATTCAATCTATGCTTTAAGCGGGAAAACTTCGCTCAGGGCGTCCAGCAGCATGTCTCTGGTCTCTTCTGCTGTAGCCTGCAGAGAAAAACCGGCAGCCATCGCATGGCCGCCTCCGCCGAACCGGGCGCTTAGCGCGTTCGCGTTCACAAGCGGTGTCGTCCGCACGGAAACTTTGCAGTCCGTCGGACTTGTCAATTCACGGATCGTGATGCCGACGACGACTTCCTCAATTGAACCGGGTATGGCGGCAACATCATCCATCTCATTTTCCCCCGCGCCGGCTTCCTTCATCATGTCTCTCGTTATTATTGCGATTGCGACAGCGCCGTCATAATAAAACGCCATACGTGATGTGATCATAGCTTCAAGAAGGATTCGGCTTTTAGCTTTCTTCCTGAAAAGCTCCCGGTTGAGCTCGCCGATCGGTGCGCCCGCATCAACGAGTTCGGAAGCTACGCGGAGCGTGTTGGCGTTCGTATTGGCAAAAACAAAACACCCGGTGTCCGTAGAAACCGCGACGTATAAAGATGTAGCGGTTTCGGCGTCAATATCGCCGTTGAGCTCAAGGAGGAGTTCATAGATGATCTCGCCGCAGGAGGACTTCTCAGTATCCAGGCAGCAAAGCTCGGCGTAACCGGAGTTGGACGGGTGATGGTCGATGCACAGCGATACTTTATCCAAATACTCTTTTCCGTTGATTTGAAAGACGCCCTCCGACGCCGTATCGACGGAAATGATAAAAGACGGTATGAAGTCCTCGGGCGCCCAGTGTTTTTCGACATATGTCGTATAACGGGGCGTCGCCTCCGGATTGTGGAGAATGTAGGCTGTTTTTCCCGCGCGGGCAAGCCCGCGAACGAGCGCTGCGGCGCTTCCCAGCGTATCGCCGTCCGGCCGCAGGTGCGTCAGGATAAGAAAATTATCGCGCGCTAAAAGCCAGCGCGCCGTTTCACGGATGTTCATTTCAGTCTTCATCTTCCCTTTCATCCGCTGCGACGTCAAGGCCGTCTAAAATTTTGCTGATATTGGCGCCGCGTTCAATGGACTTGTCCAGCTCGAAGATAAGCTCCGGCGTGTAGCGCAGTGAAAGCGCTTCCCCCAACTCGTGACGGAGGTATCCGGAAGCAGATTTCAGGCCCTTTATCAGCTCTTTCTCATTTTGGAGACCCATGACGCTCAGATATACCTTGCTGTATCGAAGGTCCCCCGTCGTCTCAACCGCCGTGATGCTCATCATACCCTGGTTGACACGCGGATCTTTGATCGTACGAATCAACGAGGACAATACGCGCTGTATGTCCTCATTGGTTCGGCTCAGCTTATGTGTTGACATAGCATTACCTCATCTGTTGAAGCGGGTTGACTTTTATTCCTTGATTTGTTCCATAACGAAGGCTTCAATAATATCGCCCTCTTTGATATCGTTATACTTTTCAACGGATATACCGCATTCGTAATTTGTGGCTACTTCCTTGACATCGTCTTTAAACCGGCGCAGGGAAGCCATCTGACCTTCATAGATCACGATGCCGTCGCGTATGATCCGCACAGAGCTGTTCCGTACGACTTTCCCATCCTGTACAAAGCAGCCGCAAACGGTTCCGATATGTGAGATTTTATAAACCTGACGCACTTCTGCGTGTCCGATCACAACTTCCTTGAATTTCGGGGCGAGCATGCCCTTCATGGCCGATTCAATTTCGTTGATGCATTCATAAATAACGCGGTACATCCGGACATCGACATTATTTCGTGCCGCGTTGTCACGCGCTGCGTTATCCGGCCGAACGTTGAAGCCAACGATGATAGCGCCGCTCGTTGCAGCGAGCATAACGTCCGATTCGTTGACGGCGCCGACGCCGGAATGGATGACACGGACGCGCACCTCGTCGTTGGAGAGCTTTTCCAGAGAAGTTTTAATTGCCTCTGCTGAGCCCTGGACGTCCGCTTTGACGATGATGTTCAAGTCTTTGAGTTCGCCCTGCTGTATTCTGGAGAACAGATCCTCAAGCGATACCTTGACGGTTGAAACGCCTGCGTTTTTCTTTTCGGTTTTACGCTGTTCGACGAGTTCCCTGGCCATACGCTCATCGTCAACGGCGTTAAACGTATCGCCCGCGTCGGGGACCTCGGACATGCCGGAAATCTCGACGGGCACGGACGGGCCGGCCTCGCCGACGCGTTCGCCCCGGTCGTCCGTCATGACACGGACATGGCCGACAGCTGTGCCGGCAATGATAATATCATTTTGTTTAAGCGTGCCGTTCTGGACGAGTACGGACATGATCGGACCGCGGCCTTTATCCAGACGCGCTTCGATGACGGTTCCGCGGGCTGCGCGGTTGGGATTGGCTGTAAGGTCGCTCATCTCAGCCGTCAGGACGATCATCTCCAGCAGATGGTCGATGCCCTCGCCGGTTTTTGCCGAAATCGGGCACACGATCGTTTCGCCGCCCCATTCTTCGCAGACAAGGCCGTATTCGGTGAGCTGCTGTTTAATTTTGTCGGGATTGGCCCCGGATACGTCCATCTTGTTGATGGCTACGATGATGGGAATCTCCGCAGCTTTGGCGTGATTGATGGACTCAATTGTCTGCGGCATAATACCGTCATCGGCAGCAACAATCAAAATTGCGATATCGGTGACCTTGGCGCCGCGTGCGCGCATGGCTGTAAAAGCTTCGTGACCGGGCGTATCCAAGAAGGTTATGGGACTGCCGTTTATATTGACGCGGTATGCGCCGATATGCTGTGTGATACCGCCTGCTTCTCCGGCGGCGACATTCGCTTCGCGGATCTTATCCAGCAGCGATGTCTTACCATGGTCGACGTGGCCCATGACGACAACAATGGGCGCTCTCGATACAAGGTCCTCCTTGCTGTCTGCGCGGTCGTCTATCAGGCGGTCCTCGATCGTGACGACAACTTCGTGTTCGACCTTGCAGCCGAGTTCAATCGCTACAAGCGCCGCCGTATCATAATCAATGACATCGGATACGGATGCCATCACACCCAGTTTAATCAGCTTCTTGACGACTTCCGCACCTGTCTTTTTCATGCGGGAAGCCAGTTCGCCGACGGCGATTTCATCGGGGATGGACACCTTGACCGGCGCTTTTTTGGCAATTTCAAACTGCAGACGCTGGAGCCTGTCGCGTTCCTCCTGGCGGCGTTTTGCGCCTGAAGCCATTGAAGGACCGCGGCTCTGGCTCTTTTTAGAGAATTTTTCTTTGCCGGATTTGATACGCTCGGCTTTTTCGGGGACAAGTTTATCCAGGCGCTCGTCGTATTTGGCGATGTTTATCGTCGCGCCCGACGTATCAACAACGCGCTTTTTCCGCTCCGGCCGCGGTGTATAGGGTTTATCCGGTTTTTTTGCCGCCGGCTGCGTGGTCTGCGTGGAAGCGGCCGGTGCGGGTTTTTCCGATGCGGGCTTCTTCTGCTCCGGTGCTTTTTTATCGGCGGTTTTCCCGGCATCATCCTTCTTTTTGGCAGCCGTGTCAGCAGCGGCCAGATCGGCGGAGGGGGATTCGACTGCGTAGACTTCTTCAATGCTCTCAATCTGATTATGCTGCGTCATGTACTCAAAAACTACATCGAGTTCTTCCGACGTCAAAACCTGCATGTGGTTTTTCGGCGCCGTAGCATAATCGGTCAGTATTTTTGAGATCGTTTTTGTCGGGACTTTAAAGTCCTTCGCCACCTCATGGACCCTATATTTAAACATTGTACTCATTAGATCGTCCTCCCCCTGCCGGTTCGTTTGTTTCGCCCGTGCTGTGTGCTTTTTCTTCGCTTGCGTATGCGTTCGGCCGAAGCCTCAAGCTGTGCCGCCGCTTCGCCGTATTGAGCCGGATCCGCCTGCGCAAGCACGGAAACGTATTTTGCGGCCATCCCGGCATCAAGTATTGTCATCATTCCCGGGGAACCTCTGCCGACGACGGCGCCCAGCTCTTGCTTTGTCGAGGGCAGTATAAGGTGTTTAAGGCCGTATCGATCAGCATATATGCCGGCCCGCCTTTTGGAACCTTCGGAAGCGTCCTGTGCCGAAAGGATTACTCTCGCTTTGCCCTGACGCGCGGCGTGGCCGACAGATTCCCCGCCGATTTCAAGCAGACCGGCTTTTTTCGCCAGCCCAAGAAACGTATTATCCATGGCCGGCCTCCATCTGCTCTTGAAAAGCGGCGTATATCTCATCCGGTATAGCCGACTTAAGTGCCCTTTCCAGTGCTTTTGACTTTTTCGCCTTTTTCAGGCATTCGGGATTTTTACATAAATAAGCGCCGCGTCCCGGATTTTTACCCTTGAAATCAAGCGATACAACGCCTTCCGGTGAGCGGACGGCGCGGATAAGCTCTTTTTTCGGCTTCATCTCACGGCAGCCGAGACACTGCCGCATCGGTATTTTCTTTTGCATGCGTCCGGCCGCCCCTTTCTTCCAAAATAATCTTTCTGTAGGGCGATTGATAATCGTCCCTGCGATTTAACATTTTATAGGGGTGTAATATCCGTTCCCCTTTGGTCAGCTCTGTGATTCCGGCTTGATATCGATCTTATATCCTGTAAGGCGTGCGGCCAGTCGGACGTTCTGCCCTTCCTTGCCGATCGCAAGGGACAGCTGGTTGTCCGGAACGATGACGCGGCAGCCCTTGCCGTCTTCCAAAACCGTCACGCTGACGACATCCGACGGCGCCAGCGCCGACGCTATATAGTCCTCCACGACATCGCTGTATTTGACGATGTCTATTTTCTCGCCGTGCAGTTCGTCGACGATAGACGATACGCGGCCGCCCTTCGGCCCGACGCACGCACCGATGGGGTCGACTTCCGGGTCCGTTGAAAATACTGCGATCTTTGTACGGCTGCCGGCTTCGCGCGCGATGCTTCTAATTTCGACGATACCTTCGAAAATCTCAGGAACCTCCAGCTCAAAAAGGCGTTTTACTAGACCCGGATGTGTCCGGGAGATCAAAATCTGCGGACCTCGGGAAGATTTCCGCACCTCGACGACATAGACCTTGATCCGGTCGCCCTCATGAAGCATCTCGGTCGGTATGCGCTCGCTGGCGAGCAGCATTGCCTCCGTGTACTCCGAATTGGAGCTGATCTGTATGGAAACGCTGCCGGTACGCGGCTCCACCCGGGAGACGATACCGGTCAGGATCTCATGCTCTTTTGAAGTGAACTCGTCATAGACGATGCCGCGTTCGGCTTCGCGTATACCCTGTATGATGACCTGCTTGGCCGCCTGCGCCGCGATCCGGCCGAATTTTTTGGCGTCGACCGTTTCATTGACGACGTCGCCGACCTCGGCCTTGGCGTTGAGCTTGCGGGCTTCTTCCAGGCTGACTTCGACAGATGGGTCTTCTACGGGATCGGCAACAGTTCTCTGCAGATACATATGGACTGTTTTGTTTTCCGGATCCAAGTCGACGCGTGCGCATTCCTGATAGGCGGGAGAATCTTTCTTGAGCGCGGCTAAAAGCGCCTGCTCTATTTTTTCAAGCATGTAAGACTGAGGTATGCCTTTTTCTTTTTCGATGTCTGCGATTGCAGAGAAAAATTCAGCATTCATTGCCGTGTTCCTCCATATATACTTTACTGCCGGCCGATACGAAGGCGGGCATTGGCGATTTCAGGTTTTGTGAATTTATAGGGCGTCCCGGCGACGCTTATTTCAATACCGTCTTCGTCGCTGCCGACGAGCGTGCCGACGAATTCTTTCGCGCCGTCTTTGGCCTTATATAAGCGCACCTCAACAAGATGGCCGATAAACTTCTGAAAATCCGACGGGCGCTTGAGCGGGCGCTCGGCGCCGGCGGAAGAGACTTCAAAGGTGTAACTGTCCGAAACAGGGTCGTGTGCGTCCAGGATTGGGTCCAGCTCACGGCTGACGGCTTCGCAGTGCTCGAGCGTAACGCCGCCTTCGCGGTCGATATACACTCTTAAAAACCAGCGGCCCGCTTCCTTGACATATTCCACGTCCCAAAGCTCGCAGCCATGCTTTTTGACGACCGGCTCAGCCAGAGACGCCACAATATCGGTAACTTTTTTCATAATATGCCTCAACTTCATCATTCAACAGGTTTTCTTCGTCTTGTATGAAACGAGCGGAAATACCAAAAACAGGTAATTTGACGATTTCAAACTGTGCAACAAAAAGAGTGGGAAAAACCCACTCAGCGAAGTCCTGCCTGTCTAACAGTGGGATTATACCACTTTATAGTAAGAATTGCAAGTGTTTTACGCATTTAGTTTTGCTTACGGCGCCGGTATTATTATGCGCAGATTGTTTGAACTGTTTTTACCAAATCGCCAAAGCGGATTTGTTTCAGCCGGTTCCAGCCAGCTGCCAAAAAAGGGCAGGGCTTTCGTCACATATCCCGAATGCTGTTTATAATGAGATACCTTTAAATAAAAGACGGCAACATTATATATAAAACAGGACTTTACCCGTGTACCTGATCAAAAAGCACAATCGTCGTAATAGAAATGCAGCGGCGCTGTTTAACGCGTCAGGCATGAAACATCATCGTCTCAAGACGTTTATTTGTTATTAACATAATTGGTGCAAATAATGAGACAAAAAATCCGTGCTGCGCTTTTCACAACGCCCCGAATAACAAAATGTGCCAAAAAACACAGCGTGAACAATATCGGCTGCGTATAAGCAAGCGCATTGTAATGTCCGTTCATTAGCGCCGGGCGGGCTTTCCCGATCATATTTGTCTCACTATATGATCCAAATCAAAAAAGCGAGCAATAATCAGGATTATAAACGGTGCCTCAAATCTTTGTACATATTCACGAAAATCCTGCTTGTCTCATTTTTAGCAACAATTGTAATTGTCTAGATATACCAAGGTTTCCGGGGCTGTCCAAGTCTGTAACATAATCGTAACATAGAAAACGAACGCAAACGATTGACAGGCTTTGGAGCAATATCTATAATAAACCATAGCATAGATTTACATAATGCCCAGCAATTACTTTGAGACCATACGGCAAGCAGGGCCTGAATATGGTGTGTGGTGTGCCGTGTCAGGTTGTGCTTGGAGATTTCATGTATGGGGGGAAGCGGTCCGTTTCGTGCCGCTTCCCCACCTCCAAATGCCGCCGCAAAACAAATGGCGGCTGTAAAGGGCTTTTTGCTCAGGTATCGTCATCCGTATGCGGGATAGCCGACCCGCGCGGGTGTCATACATATACGAAAGCCGGGTCCCCGAATCTGTCAAAACCGGATAAAGCTCAAAAGGCGTCGCATTTATCATGCCGATGGATCGGCGTGGGCGCTTTTTGGCCTGTCACGGCGTTAACCAACAGGGGCGCGGCAAAAAATTGCGTGAAAAACACGCAAATACTTATTGGGAGGAAAAATATGAAGAAACTCAGAAAACTCCTGGCTGTGGTTCTAGTCGTGACTCTGGCGTTCACCTTTATGGCGACCGCCGGCGCTGCCAACGTAGACGACTATTCGGATGCCGCAGACGTAAACTACACAGAAGCTGTTGACCTCTTTACCGCGCTTGGTTTCCTTGCCGGTATGGGCGACGGTACGTATGATCCCACCGGCCTTGTTACAAGAGCGCAGGCCGCGAAGATCATCACGTACATGCTCATCGGTACGGACAGGGCCGACGCTCTGACGACGGGCACATACAGCTTCACCGATACGGAGGGCCATTGGGCCGCCGCATTCATCGAGTACTGCGCCGCTCTGGGCATCATCAACGGACGCGGCGACGGCACGTTCAACCCCGAGGGCAACGTGACGGCCGTTGAATTTGCCAAAATGCTCCTCTGTGCGATCGGCTATGGCAGAAACGGCGAGTACACCGGCACGAACTGGGCGATGAAGACGATCGCCGACGGAACGAGTTACGGCATTCTGAACCTGGATGTCAACTTCCTCGATAACGCGACGCGCGAAGAATGCGCACTGTACGGTTTCCTCACGTATACGCTGCTGGGGCAGGTTATTTACGATTCCACGACGCAAGCCTATACGGTTGCGACCGATATCAACGGCGCCGCCAAAGGTGCACTGTCCACCCAGCAGGGCGTTGCCAAATCGGCTGCGATCGAGATGGACGGCGTTATGTACTACACGTGGGCGAAAAACGGCTTGGATATGACCGGCTTCTACACCGACGAAGTGGTTATCGGCACCAGCACGGACGGCACGGCGATTGCCAATCTGACCTCGCCTACCGATCCCGCCTATATTGCCACGCTGGAAACGAATGTACTTTACACCGCTGGCGTAGCTTATATCAATGGCACATTGCGTGATCTTTCCGTCCTTGCCGATTTAGCGGCCGTCAACACCGCCGTTGCGAAAAAAGGCGTTGTCGTCGAGTTTGTCGACACCGATCCGATCAAGGACAACAAGGCCGATTATATCAGAATCACTGAGAATCAAGTCGCGAAGCTATCGGGCGACCCGATCGTCTCCGGCAACCTTGTGACGATCTCCGCCATCGCCGGCCTGACCAGCGTCAGTTCCGGCAATGTTTTAGGCTATGAAGACCTTGCCGACAAGGACATCGTCCTCTGGCACCGGGACAATGTGGGTAACTACCACATCGAGAAGGCGACTTCCGTTACCGGCACCCTGGGCAGCTACAACGCGGGCATCTTTGCCGCTGTCGGCGGCACGCCCTACTTCTATTCCGGCCTGGCAACATCCACGACCTTCACGCCGGGCACGATTGACGGCAGTTGGCTCAATTCCGACTGCACCGCCTACCTCGACGACGGCGGTTATCTCGTCTACGCCTCGACGACCTCGACTGCCGTAACGAACCCGGCTTCCAACTATGCGTTCGTGATTCAGACGGTTGCCGACGGCTGGGGCGGGTCGGATGCTCAGATTGTTCTCTCGGACGGCACAAAGAGCGTCGTTACCGTCGCTCTGACAAGTACCGCCAAAGACCCCACTGGTGCTACACTCCTTTACGGTAACACACTTGCAGCAGGAGCTTTAAGTTCTTTCTATTCGTATAAGGAGACATCTTTAGGTTACATGTTCACGGATATCGACGTATACGAAACCGATGCAGCCGTTGAAGTGGGCGGAGAAGGCGTAGCCACTGCGGCCACTTACGTTCAGAACTCCTATACAACTGCTATGACTACAAATGAGCCAACAATTACATCGGCGTTGTCCGCGTACCTGACTGATGCGCAAACTGGCGCAACTTCCAAGAACACGGCAAACTCAAAAACAAGATTTGTATATGAATCTCAGGCCGGGAAGCTTTACGACTATACGGGCATCGCGAACGCGCCGAGCTTCGCGTCGACTGTCAACGGCGATGTGGTCTATACCCTTTCAAAAGTCAACGCGGGCGCAACGGCGGCAGGCACGATCTTCGCCTATGCTGTCGACGCTGGCGGCGCAGCATCCTTCACGGCTGGCGCCACAACAGGCACATGGGCTTATGTGACCTCGACGTTCCCGACGGTGAGCGTGGATACCAACGGCACGACGATCCACGGCTACCAGGCGCTCATCAACGGCACCCTGGATACCCTGACAGTCGCCGAGGGCGATGATTTCGTCACAAGAGAGGGCCTGTATCTGGTGAACGCGTACGACAGCAACGGCTATGCCAAGACCGCGTTGCTTTCGACCGAAACAACGTCAAATACATCACCCAACACGTTTAACTACACAAGCACTTCAGGCGGTGTAGCCACGACAGTGGCCTCCGCTGGCGGCAATATCACAGTGGCTAACACCAACTTTGCCTTCAATGTTTCCAGAGCGCTCAACTCCGGCGTGACGATCTGGTTCATCGACACGACGAATATCCTGACGACAGGCACCATTGCCTATCAGATCAGCGCTTCTCAGATTAACTCTCTTACAAACGCGGCGGGCTACGATGTTGCTTTGGTGGATGCGTCCTCCACGGATTCCAGCGTGGGAACCGTTTACATTCTGGGTAGCACCTAATAGCACAAAACCTGACCTGGCATAAACTAACCAACAGTAAAAAGGATGCCCCCGCCAACCGGCGGGGGCTTTCCTTTTGCTGAATCATACTTTTCTTCAGTGCACATAAACAGTAATCTTATCCCGCCGCCGCCCCATAGAAGATAAGGGCCTGCGGCCCTTATGAACCCGCCTGATAAAAACTATTTTAAAGGACAAAGGATGTTTAACGCAGAGGTACAGAGGCCGCTGTCTGCGTCCTCCCCCCAGATCAATAATAAAGCCCCGATTTTTCAGACGCAGGCGCATATATTATAATATAAGACATGGCATGGAGCGATGCCCCAAACCTTTAATGGGGTCATAGGGGTTTACCCCTATACCCTTTAGGGCGGGGGGTGGGAATAGATTAAATCGGAAGGGTTGCTTTGAAGCATGCATGTGCGCAAAAGGCTGTGGCACAAAAGCGGCGGGCGGCCATTTATCGCCGAAAAGCGGGGGATAAAAGCGCGTATTTACAGGCATTGCGGGGCATTATGTCGATCCCTGTAACATAACTGTAATATAAAAAATGGCTGTTTTCAATTGACATAGATTGGTCAGATAACTATAATTATCATGGTGCAAATATTGCACATATGTCCGGGTTTTCCCGGATACAGCAAACAGGGCAGGGTTTGGACAGGCATGTGGTGTGCCCCGTCGGACCGTGTTTGGAGGATTTAAATGTATGACGGGAAGCGGGGCGAAGCGCCGTTTCCCCCCTCCTTCAAGAGCGCGGGACGATAAACGCCGCATACGAAAAGACCTGCCGGAACAAAGGTATTGCCATTCGCGAACGGGATAGCCGACCCGGCGCGGGTGTCATACATAAAACATGCCGGACTCCGTATCCGCTATTTGCCGGGCAAGCTTTGTTAGCGTCACATTCACCACGCCGGTATACGGCTTGGGCGCTTGAAAGATCTGCCTGTGCAGGCGGAAAGACCGGGGCGAGGCAAAACTGCGTGATAACACGCGAAAATTTAATGGAGGTAAATACATGAAGAATCTTAAGAAATTCTTAGCGGTCCTTCTCGCTGTTGCTTTGGCATTCGGTGTGATGGCTACCGCAGCGGCAAACACTGACATGCTCGAAGATCTTTATCCCGACGATTTTGAAGACATTGAGCAAACAGAAGCCGTTGAAGTTTTGACGAACATCGGCGTATTTGAAGGCTTTGACACAGGACTGTTCGACCCCACGGGCTCTTTCACCCGTGAACAGGGCGCGAAAGTTATCGCTTACCTGATGGTCGGTTCCGCCGCCGCAAGAGCTTTGACGACTTCCACCAGCTCTTTCAACGACGTCGCGGCAGACCGCTGGAGCGCGAAGTATATCGAATACGCTGTCAGCAACGGCATTATTAACGGTTACGGTGACGGTACATTCGGCCCGACAGATCCCCTCACCGGCAGCCAGTTTGCCAAAATGCTCCTTATGGCTCTCGGCTATGGCCAGAACGGCGAGTACGTCGGCCCCAACTGGGAAGTCAATGTTATTGCTGACGCTACAAGTATTGGAATCCTCGTCGGCAATACGATAGACTTTACAGCTGTCGCTACCCGTGAGCAGATTGCGCTCTTCGCGCTCAACGCGCTCACCTCACCTTATGTTGTTTACGACTCAAGGATGGGCGCATACGATGCCGAAGCTGCTGCAATTTGGGCAGGCCGTGTAGACATGGCTACTAATGTATTTGGCATCGTGAAAAATCTCAGGACCATTGACGGTGTTGACTATGACGTTTGGGTCGACAACTTTACCGGCAACGACATCAGCACCCTGTATGTCGCCGACAGTCCAATCCACACTTACACTGACGGCTCTACCCTTGCTTCTAAGACAACGCCCGGCAACGCCAAGTTTGTTGCTCGTATTGTTGACCCCGCAACCGTTTATGAAAACGGCGTTGACATAACTGGCGTTAACAATGCTGCCAGCATTGCTGCTCTTACTGGTGGTGCTATCGATAAGGGCGATATTGTTAACCTCTTTGACAACAACGGCAACGGTGTTATCGACAAGGTAACTGTCATTAAGAAAACTGTTGATCGCCTTATCTCGGATCCGCTGGTTGACGCGGCTACGGGCAAGGTCACCATCACAGGCGATACCACCGGCGTCATTGGTGCTGCAGCGCAGGATCCCGAAGATGTTCCCGGCTATGAACTCCTTTCGGCTGGCGACGTTGTCCTTTGGTATCAGGATGGCACTGGTGTTTATCAGATTGAAGCCCTTGAGCCTATGGCAGGCACAATGTCGGGCTTTACTACCGGCGTTAACGCCACAATCAACGGTGCTGTTTACGAGGCTTCACAGCTTACCGGCGCTGAGGCTATCGGTACGCTTATTGGCCAATATAACATTCCGAGTGTCTCCTACTATCTTGACGACGGCGGTTATGTTGTCAGGTCTATTGCGCCCACTCCGGGCAACCCGGCAGATGCATGGGTGTATGTACCTATAGCTCCGGTAACAGTCGGTTTTGACGACTTAGCGCAAGTTATTTTCTCCGACGGTACGAAGTCGGTTGTTACGTATGTTGATGGCGCTGGTACAACGGTTGCCGCAACAGGTTTCTACACCTACACTAAAGACGCAAACGACCTGTATACTTTGACTACGGCAACCAACGAAGTTTTAACCGGTGCGGCCGTTGCATTAAACGCAGCGCCAACAGTCGTCGGCACAAACTCAGTAGCGTTTGACAACACTGCATTTATATTTGACTCAGGCACTGTTAACTTCTTCCATGCTGCCGGCCCTGTTGCAACAACCCTTAAGGGTGACGCCAATACGGTCTTCCTGCTTGATGACGGCACCACGATAGACGTAGTTAAGGGCATCAACAATCTTCCCGCTACACTTACGACTGCCGCTGTTGCCGCTCAGGTTGTAGCTGTCTACGATGTCGCAGCAGGACCCGCTATGGATAGAACCATCATGGTTTACGTTGATGTTGCTGCATCATCCTCGGCTGGCGGCGACTGGGTCTTCGTTTACAACCAAGCTGGATTCTCTCAGGCAGATCTCGGCGGCGGTGTGACGCTTTACACCTACCAGGCCGTAATCAACGGCACAGTCAACCAGACGATCAGCACTACAAACAACGCACTGTTTGGCGCTGATGGCCTTTACAGGGTATCCGACTACGATGCAAACGGTTATGCTACGGTCAGAACGGCTTATACCGGTGCTGGCGACGTAGCCGGGGTGGCATCGACAAGGACAGCCCTTGGTAATAACTCTGTTACTATTGCTGGCGGCGTCATTACGATCCCGACCACCGGCGCGCGTTCCCTCGCTGGCGATGTGAAGTACTACCTCGTTCAGAACGGCGCAACGCCTATCGTTGCAAATGAGGTTGCTTCTGCAAACATAATCGCTGCGAACGCAACGTCTGCTGGCGCTGACTCAGTCTATCTCGTTTATCAGCCCGGCACAGCTGTCGTACAGTCAGTCTACTACTTCGACGCAGTATAATTTTTAACACTTAACACATCTAAAGCGCAATAGCATTTAGATAAGCAAGACGAAGAGCCTCCTTTCGGAGGCTCTTTCGTTTTACCGGGTTTTTCAGGTTAGGGGGTTTTCCTTTTATATGCACAAGGCGTCTCTTGACACGAAAGAACCCGGATGGTAATATAATGCTTACGATAGTGTAATCATCCGCTGTGAACGGAAAGAGTAAGACACGGTTTGTCATCAGAGAGGGGCGGCCATCGGCTGAAAGCGGCCCCGGATAAAAGGGTCTGAAAGTGCGTCCGGGAGCGGGGGGCCGTAATGGCTTCCGTATGGCTGCGTTAAAGCCTTTAAGGCGTACGGAAAAAAGCGGAATATGCAGGGGCGGATTTTATATCCCCCTACCAATGTATTACCGTGATTCCGGACGTAAAACGAGAGTGGAACCGCGGTTATTTGTGCCGCCTCTTGCCAAGGGCAGGAGGCGGTTTTTGTGCATATAAAGCGGGATGATTGACGCGGACAGAATGAAAAAATCGGGCGGATATGGAATCCGCCCCAACAGGACGGCGGTGACAGATGGGCATCGTTTCCTGCGGCGAAAAATACATTTAAAATTTCACGAAAGGAGAGATGTACGGTGTTCAGGCGTCTTGGAGAAACGATCCGGGCCTATCAGGCGCGCGACCCTGCGGCGCGCAGCGCTCTTGAGATATTCCTTTTATACCCGGGCGTCCACGCGCTTATAAACCACCGGCTCGCCAACTGGCTGTATCGGCATAAGCTGAGGTTCTTGGCGCGCTGTGTATCGCAGTGGTCAAGGTTTTGGACAGGTATCGAGATCCATCCGGGCGCTGTGATCGGCAGGCGCTTCGTCATTGACCACGGGATGGGCATCGTCATCGGAGAGACAGCGGAAATCGGCGACGACGTGCTTATCTATCAGGGCGTGACGCTCGGCGGCACCGGCAAGGACAAGGGCAAGCGCCATCCGACGATCGGCAGCAACGTTATGATCGGCACCGGCGCCAAGGTGCTCGGCCCGTTTGAAGTCGGCGACAACGCGCGCATCGCGGCAGGCGCCGTCGTTTTAAAGGAAGTCCCGCCGGACGCGACGGCCGTCGGCGTGCCGGCCCGCATCGTCGGCATTTCCGGCGACCGGGTCAACTATGCGGACGCGGTGGACCAGATCAGCATCACGGACCCCGTGGCCGTGGAGCTGTCGGCGATTTACGCGCAGCTTCAGGTCTTGGAGCGGGAGATCGGCCGGCGGCGGGGATGAAATATAAAACCGTTCAAAAGCGCTGAATGAACGGTCACTCGATGAAACTATACGGTTAAATGGACTGAACGGCCGTTATTAAAAAGGGACACGAAAACCGAAGAAGCGGGCTAAGTTCTACGGCCGGTCAATAGCAGGGATTTACAGCTGCTTTCAATGAAAGGAATGGTCATACCTATGAAATTATTTAATTCCATGACGCTGAGAAAAGAGGCGTTTACGCCGATAGAGCCAAGAAAAGTTACTATGTACGCCTGCGGTCCGACGGTGTATAATTTTATCCATGTGGGCAACGCGCGCCCACTCATCATGTTTGACGTGCTGAGGCGTTACCTCGAGTATCGCGGTTATGACGTGACATTTGTCCAGAATTTCACGGACGTCGACGACAAGATCATAAATCAGGCCAAAGCGGAGCAGACGACGTCTGAGGCAATCGCTGCCAAATATATAGACGAGTATTTTACGGACGCAAAGGGCCTCGGCGTACGCGAGGCGACGATCCACCCGAAGGCCACGGAAAATATTGACGAGATCATAGCGATTATTAAAAAGCTTATCGACAAGGGCCTGGCGTATGAAACCGGCGGCGACGTCTATTACAGGACGGAGCGGTTTGAAGAATACGGCAAGCTGTCGCACCAGCCTCTGGAGGAGCTTCGGGCGGGTGCGCGCATCGATGTCAGCGACATAAAGGAAAGCCCGATGGATTTCGCGCTGTGGAAAGCGGCGAAGCCGGGCGAGCCAAGCTGGGAATCCCCGTGGGGACGCGGACGCCCCGGCTGGCACATCGAGTGCTCGGCCATGTCGGGCAGGTTCTTGGGTAAGACCATCGACATCCACTGCGGCGGGCAGGACCTTATATTCCCGCATCATGAAAATGAGATTGCCCAGTCCGAGGGGGCGAACGGTGTCGAATTCGTCCGGTACTGGCTGCACAACGGCTTTATCAGCATCGACAATAAAAAGATGTCCAAGTCGCTCGGGAATTTCTTTACGGTCCGCGAGGCGGCCGAAGCTTACGGGTACGAGAATATCCGCATGTTCATGCTGATGAGCCATTACAGAAGCCCACTCAATTATTCGGGCGAAATCCTAATGCAGGCCAAGGGTGCGCTTGAGCGGCTGAAGACGGCGCGCGCCAACCTGCAGTTCCTGTCGGGAAACGGCGACGGAGATGTACTCAAAGAGAGCGAAGAGGATTTCATTAAGCGCCTTCCGGTCTATCGCGAACGGTTTATCGGGGCAATGGATGACGATTTCAATACGGCCGATGCCGTCTCCGTAATATTTGAACTGGCACGCGAGGCCAACGCCATGACAGCTTCTGAGAAAAAACCGTCCAAAGCGCTGGCATCAGCAGCGCTGGCGGCGTTTGACGAGCTTGTCAACGTGCTTGGCCTGATTTACGGCGACGCGGATGAAAAAGGCCTGGACGAAGAAGTCGAAGCGCTGATCGAGGCGCGTCAGGCGGCCCGGAAAGAAAAAAACTGGGCGGAAGCTGACCGCATCCGTGACACGCTCAAGGGTATGGGCATCATCTTGGAGGACACGCCGCAGGGCGTCAAATGGAAAAAGGCATAAACCGGTACTACAAAAAAACAGAGCAGTTAATAACGGGAAAAGAGAGATGAGTTTGAAGCTTAAACGTACATATAAAAGAGTGCTCCCGCTACTCCTGTGTATGCTTATCCTCGCAGGGCTTTTGGGCAGCTGCGGCATGCAGGGTCCGGTATACGCTGCGCCCGAAGCCGCCGCCGAATCACCTGCGCAGAAATCTCCGGAAGCTGAACAGGAGATCCAGACTGAGCCGGCGGAGGAAGACGAACGGCAGGCCGAGCTGGAAGAAAAACAGGCGGAAGCCGTTCGGGAAGCGGAAGCCCTGCGCGTACAGTATGACTATGAAGCGGCGCTTGAAAAGTTGGCGTCTCCGGAACTTGCCGGCGGTATAGTCGATGAAGAACTTGCCGATATTGAAGCTGAAATGGCGTCCCTGGTCAATTATGAAGACGACATCCCGCATATATTTTTCCATAGCCTGATTGTGTATCCGGAAATGATCTTTAAAGACAAAACCACGCCGATGGGCGGCTATAACGCCGGTTTTTCAGAAAAAGCGGAACTGGAGAAGATCCTGCCGCAGCTTTATGAACGCGGTTATGTTTTGTATGACCTCAATGAATGCTGGGGAATGGCTGACGGAAAAATGACCCGAAAAGAGATCCTGCTTCCGCCCGGCAAAAAGCCACTGATTTTATCCATAGACGATGTGGCCTATGCTTATGGCAACGGCTATGCGCAGGCGCTGACGGTGAAAGAAGACGGCGCGCTGGTCTATCTGGTTAAAAACCCGGACGGCGAAACCGTTGAGATGCCCGACGGAGACGTGATGGGCGTAGTGGACCTGTTCGTTGCGGAGCATCCCGACTTTGCCTACCGCGGCCACAAGGGGACGCTCGCTCTGACCGGCTATCAGGGCGCTTTCGGATATTCATATGAAACGGCCGAAGGCGTCGCTCAAATCAAACAAGTTGCGCAGGCGCTGAAGGCCGACGGGTGGAATTTTGCCAGTCACAGCTATACGCACAACAGGACAAACTATTACGGACCCGGCTGCTCCGCTTCCAATATCGAGTATGATATCAACAAATGGATAGCGACGGTTACGCCCTGTCTCGGCGAAACGCGGCTGTTCATCGCGCCGTTTGGCTATCGCGTGAAACAGCCCGCGCTGCAGCACATCCTGGATGCCGGCTTCAACATTTACTGCACGGTGGACAGCAGCGTACATAACGAGCTCAATGATGATTATGCGCTGATGACCCGTATTGAAATCGGCGGCTATTCAATGACTTATTATAAAGATGTGCTGGACGAGCTGTTCTTCATCGTCGATGAAGTTTTTGACGCGGAGGGGCGTCCGCCGGTGATATAAAAAACGGGCGCATCAGCTGAACAATCATGTGTTAAAAATAATACAGTTATACATACATTGAAGCAGGATACCAAAGCATCCTGCTTCTTTTTTAATGAAGGCGTATTGGTTATGGTCTTTAATTTCCGGATATATGACAAACATAATGATACCGTGATATAATATCAGTTGTTGCGCATAACGGTAGTCTGTCAGTCTGTTTGCGCACGGGAATAATGCGGAGAGGAATGACCTGCCAAATGAAACTCATGGTGCTCGACGGCAACAGCATCATCAACCGGGCGTTTTACGGCATCCGGCACCTGTCAACGAAAGACGGTACGCCGACGAATGCCGTATACGGTTTTTTGAACATACTCCTCAAGCTCCTCGGCGAAGAGACGCCGGACGCCGCCTGCGTGTGCTTTGATCTGCCCGCGCCGACTTTCCGCCATGAGCAGTATGACGCCTATAAAGCGCAGCGCAAGCCCATGCCGGACGAGCTGGCCGTCCAGATGCCGATCTTAAAAGAAGTGCTCGATGCGATGCATATATCCCGGTATGAGCTGGCCGGCTGGGAGGCCGATGACCTCATCGGCACGATCAGCCAAAAATGCGAGGACACGGGATGGGAGTGCGTCGTTGTTACCGGCGACAAGGACAGCCTGCAGCTTGTGAGCGATTTGACGCGTGTCCGGCATGTCAAAACACGTATGGGCCAGTCTGAAACAAAGGCGTATACGCCCGAGCTGTTCATCGAAGAATACGGCTTTGAGCCGATTAAAATGGTCGATCTGAAAGCGCTCATGGGCGACCCGTCGGACAATATCCCCGGCGTTGCCGGCGTGGGCGAAAAAACGGCGCTCGACCTCGTGCGCCGTTTCGGCACCGTCCGTGAGATTTATGATACTCTGGAAACGCTCGACGTGAAAGACAATGTTAAAAACAAACTGACGAACGGGCGCGAGGCGGCCGATATGTCCTATCGGCTGGCGACCATCTACAGGGACGTGCCGATCACGTTTTCACCGGAGGACACAAAGCGCCGTGAAGTTGATAACGACGCGCTTTATGCGTTGTTTTCAAAGCTTGAGTTTTCAAAGCTTACGGATAAATTCGGACTGAAGCCTCCCGGGGGACAGGTAACCGCCCCGGAAGCTCTTGAGGCTGACTATGTCCAAAAAACCGTCGTCACGGCGCAGGACGCTTCCGATATGGAAAATGAGCTGCGCGAAACGCCGTGGGCAGTTGTACATTTTGATGAAGGTATTGAAACGGCCGCCGTCGCAGACAGCTTAAACAAGATCTGTTATGTGCTGCAAAAGGGCGTCACGGACGGATACGAAGACGTTTTGCGGCGGATCATGAAAAGCGGCGTCAAAAAAGCGGGCCATGATATCAAGGATGCCGAGCGCCGGCTTCTTGAAATGAACATAGAGTCGGACGATTGGGTTTTCGATACGGCGCTGGCGGCGTATTTATTATCCCCGACGGATAAATCTTATGACCTGCCGAAACTTGCTCAAACGTACTGCGGTTTAAACATTGGTTCACCGGAGGATGAAAACGGACAGATCTCCCTGCTGGACAATACAGGAGCAATCAAAAATCTTGTTCAGGAGGCCGCCGCCGTCGCCCTGCTTTACGAAACGCTGGAACCCAAACTTCATGAGCTTGGGATGGATAGCCTCTTTGAAAAAGTTGAACTGCCGTTGTGCCCCGTTTTGGCCGACATGGAAAACACGGGTTTTCTGGTCGACAAACAGGCGCTCAATGCGTTCGGGGAAATGCTGTCAGGAAAGATTACCAAACTGGAAATGGCCATATATGATCTGGCCGGTGAGGAATTCAATATAAATTCGCCAAAGCAGCTCGGCGTGATTCTGTTTGAAAAATTGATGCTGCCCGCCCCTAAAAAGACCAAGACAGGCTATTCCACCAATATCGATGTACTTGAATACCTGCTTGATAAGCATCCGATCATCCGGCAGATCATGAACTACCGGGAGCTGTCAAAACTCAAAAGCACTTATGCCGACGGGCTGATGAAAGTTATTGCGCCGGACGGCCGCATCCATACGCGCTTTCAGATGACGGTAACGGCCACAGGGCGGTTGTCTTCCACCGAGCCGAATCTTCAGAATATACCCATCCGTAAAGAAGTGGGCGGCGAACTCCGAAAGATGTTCATCGCCGGCGCCGGGAACGTTTTGGTGGATGCCGATTACTCGCAGATCGAACTGCGGCTTTTGGCGCACTTCGCCGGCGACAAGACCATGCTGGAGACGTTTAAAAGCGGCGGGGATATCCACGCGGCTACGGCCGCGCAGGTCTTTGGCGTCGCGCCCGGGGACGTCACGCCGCTCATGCGATCGCGTGCCAAAGCCGTCAACTTTGGGATCGTATACGGGATATCTGCGTTTTCACTGTCTCAGGATATCGGCGTAACGGTAGCCGAGGCCAAAACATATATCGACAGCTATTTTGCCAGGTACAGCAGTGTGCGCGCTTATATGAACGATATCATCGAACAGGCCAAAAAAGACCGTTTTGTGACAACGCTTTTCGGACGCCGCCGATATCTCCCGGAGCTGAAATCCGCTAACCACAATGTACGCGCCTTCGGTGAACGGGCGGCTCGGAATACACCCCTGCAGGGAACGGCGGCCGATATCATTAAGCTTGCCATGGTTTCCACCCATAAGCGGCTGAAAAAAGAGGGGCTTATGGCGCGGCTGATCCTGCAGGTGCACGATGAACTGATTGTGGAATGCCCCGAAGGCGAGGCGGAAACCGCAATGAAGCTCCTAAAGGAAGAAATGGAAAACGTCGTGGACATTTCCGTTCCGATGACCGCCGAGGCGCATGCGGGCAAAAGCTGGTATGATGCCAAATGATTGAGATCGTACAGGCGCAGCTGAGGCATATCCCCGCAATACTTGAAATCGAACGGACGTCGTTTGAGCCTGCATGGTCGAAAGATGCGCTTATAAATGAAACAGGGCGCGACGATGTGTTTTTCGGCATAGCCGTCGAAGACGATAAAGCGCTCGGGTTTTGCATACTGCGTCTCATCTCCGGAGAGGCGGAGCTTTTTCAGATAGCTGCCGCCGGCGGATACCGGCGGTCGGGTATCGGCAGCCGCCTTTTAGACGGCGCGCTGGCGTTTTGCGCGCAAAACGGCGTTGCCGCCGTTTACCTGGAGGTTCGGGAAAGCAACGAAGCGGCTGTCCGGTTTTACGAAAAGCACGGCTTCTCATGCAGCGGCGTTCGTAAGAAATATTACACGAATCCGGTTGAGAACGCCGTGATAATGGTTTTGAATATGCCCGTTGGGTATTGAAGGTGACTTATGATCATATTATCTGTTGAAACATCCTGTGACGAGACGGCCGTCGCCGTTACAAGAAACGGCCGGGAGGTCCTTGCCGACGTGATTTTTTCTCAGGCGGATATGCATGCGCTATACGGCGGCGTTGTACCGGAGATCGCTTCGCGAAATCATATTGCAGTTATTGTCCGACTGACCGACAGCGCGCTCGAAGAAGCCGGGATAAAAAAAGAAGAGATCGACGCTGTCGCCGTCACATACGCTCCCGGCCTGATCGGGGCGCTTTTAGTCGGCGTTAATTTTGCCAAAGGCCTGGCGCTGTCGCTCGGGGTCCCGCTCATACCGGTGCATCATATCAGGGGACATATTGCAGCAAACTATATCGCGTATCCGGAGCTGGAGCCGCCGTTTTTATCGCTGATTGTATCCGGCGGGAACAGCCTGCTCGCAGACGTACGCGGACATACGGATATTAAAATAATCGGGTCGACCTGTGACGACGCGGCGGGGGAATGCTTCGACAAAGTCGCGCGGGTTCTGGGTCTGCCGTATCCGGGCGGCCGTCCACTGGACGAATTGTCACAGGGCGGCGACGATACCGCATTCGATTTGCCGCGCTCGAAAATAGACGGCCGTCCGTATGACATGTCTTTTTCCGGCCTGAAAACGGCTGTTGTAAATATCGTACACAACGCAGAGCAAAAAGGGCAAAAACTTGATAAAACGTCGCTGGCGGCGAGCTTTGCCGGAGCTGTCAGCGATACGCTTGTACCCCGGACAATACAGGCGGCAGAAGAACTCGGTTATGATAAAATCGTGGTTGCCGGCGGCGTGGCCGCTAACTCACGCATCCGTGCAGATTTCAAAAAAGCATCATCCCAATCGGGGAAAATGCTGTTCATTCCGCCGCTGGGTTTGTGCGGAGACAATGGTGCGATGATCGGATGTCAGGCATACTATGAATATCTGGGCGGCAGACGAGCCGGAATGGAACTCAATGCGTACGCCACTATGGATGCCGCGCAGCCTTATTTTTAATGATATAGGCTTTTTATCGGCTGTATGTTTTCAGCAGATATCGAATTATTGCCCTGTCTTATTTGCCTGAAGAGACAATTACATGTTATTGCCAAGGCGTTGTTGTTATGTCAATTAAAAAACAACGCCGCGCCGATGCGTACTTAACCGCCGCGCGAATGTAAAACTATGGAATAATAGATCGATGTAATTGCTGCTGCTTGATATTATGCTTGTGGATAAAGCTGTGGATATTGTGAATAACTTTCTGTAGAGATAGCGGGACGGAGTATTTACGTAAACGAAAATGAGTTCGCCGGACGTGCAAAATGCCGAAAAAACCGTCGATTTTACAAAAACTTAACACAGAAATATAGCGGATGTTATTAACGTATGGCGAAGAAAAATGGAAAAAAATTACTATATTCGCCGATGCTGAATACGAGACAAAACTAATTATACAAAGTGTAATATCTCGAGCCGCGTTAATCACATAAGAACCGATAAACGATGTCATTGAACAGCGCGCTGTTTTCAGAAGCTATGAAGTGTGAACCGTCCAGGATAACAAGACGGCCTTTTTTCAGATTACGGCAGATTTTTTCCGTATGCCTTTGGCGGATCATGTCGCGGCTGCCGGCAATGACGAGTGCAGGTACACGGATGCGCTGCAGCGCGGATGCGTTAATATGCGGCTCTGCCAGCATAAGAGACAAAAGCTCCTTTTTAGGCACGGCGCTTTTATGAAACGGCGCGCACAGTGCGGCAGCGCACCAGCTGAGACAGATCTGCAAAAGCACGCTCAGCTTAAGGCCGAGCGGGCGCAGATTCGCGCCGTTCAAAACAAGACGGCTGACGCTTCCGGGATATTTAAGCGCAAAAATGAGTGCGATATTGCCGCCGTCACTGAAACCGAGGATGTTTGCCAGGCCGATATTCAGACCGTCTAAGAAGGCTTTGAGATCATCGGCAAAACGTATCAGCGTAAATGGGCCCGTTCCGCGCGGAGACCTGCCGTGACCACGCGTGTCGACAGCCAGTACACGGTAATGCTTTTTAAAGAAATCGATTTGCTTATCAAAGTATTCCGAGCTTTCTCCGTTGCCGTGCAGCATGACAAGCGGTTCGCCGCTGCCCGCGTCGATTGCATGAAGACGAATATCCATGTTAACTCCCGGATTTAAAGGTTTATTACATTGGTTTGTTCAAACCGCAATTACGGAAATATGCAGATATAATTATAACATTTTCTCTTTACAGCGACAATAAAATCTGCTATAATCGACTCCGCGTGATAAGTATGATACTTGTCGATTCGTGATAAGAAGCTCGGGGGCGTAGCTCAGCTGGGAGAGCAAGCGAAGCGTAAAGCAGGCCCCGATATCAGTCCGATAGTTCCGACAGCGACACCCGAAATGACTCATTTCACGCAAGGGTGAAAACAAGCAAATTTGTGCAATATTCACAAAATGGGGGCGTAGCTCAGCTGGGAGAGCAAGCGAAGCGTAAAGCAGGCCCCGATATCAGTCCGATAGTTCCGACAGCGACACCCGAAATGACTCATTTCACGCAAGGGTGAAAACAAGCAAATTTGTGCAATATTCACAAAATGGGGGCGTAGCTCAGCTGGGAGAGCAAGCGAAGCGTAAAGCAGGCCCCGATATCAGTCCGATAGTTCCGACAGCGACACCCGAAATGACTCATTTCACGCAAGGGTGAAAACAAGCAAATTTGTGCAATATTCACAAAATGGGGGCGTAGCTCAGCTGGGAGAGCGTACGGTTCGCATCCGTAAGGTCGAGAGTTCGATCCTCTTCGTCTCCACCAAGAAAGTCAGTAAACACAAGGGTTTGCTGGCTTTTTTTATTTCCGGGACAGCGCGAAACCGAGAACGTCTGCCGTAAACATCGGAAACACTCGGTTCGCATCCGTTTGTGCATTGTGCTGTATTGCCCCGCCGATCAAGCTGCGAAAAAGAGCGCCAGAGGGATAAACAAGGCGGCGTTCATCAGTTGCCTCGTTTTCGGGGGAAAAAGTGCAAAACATGGGTGCTCAGCTCTTTGAGTTGCGAACCAATCGTTTCTCACATAACGAAATTATATAAGGAGCACCACAATATCAGGCCGGGATTCTGTTAAACGGAACCCCGGCCTATTTGTTTTTAAGGAGGTTTTTATATGGATAGAAAATACTTTAATGAACTCTCCCGCATTCTCGCCAAACAAGGAATCAAGTCCACAGTCCAGCGCGAGGACAACCTCACTATCCTGCTTGACGGTCTACCCGCATGCCACGTGGGCGCTACAAGCCAGATGTTTGTTGCCCCCGGCGATCTGCGGACGCCTGATGCCGATGAGCTCTACCACAGGACATCGCCTATCGCCGAAACGGTCAGAGAATACATGACGGCAATAGAAAAGGCTCCTCTCCTCAAGGCAAGGGATTTGGATGAGGACTTCCGCCTGCTTACCGAGTTTAATGGTACTGTCCTTGCCGAACGGGAAACAGAAAAAGGCTATGGATACAAATTTGTAACATGGCAGCGCGACTACGACGGCACCGGCGTGGGACAGGGTCACTATTATATTGACAACTACACAGCGGCAAAGGAGGACTTCGCTAAACGTGCCGGACTCGTACCGTGCGAACGATTGTTTACAGACGAGCAGCTCACGGAAATATACCGATGCTTGCGGAACACTATGGATTCCGAACATGAACTGACATATGAGCAGGAGAAGCTGATCGAAAAAACCGCGTCGCAAATCGAGTACGCCGTCCCTGATATACAGGACAGGGTTGGACAGGCAAAAGGAACGGCACAGGAATTAAGTATGTAAGCAACATTGGCCGGAGAATTGGGGCGTGAAACACGCCTCCATTCTCCGGCCTTTTTTGTCTTCAGGGAAGGAAGAACCATGTTAGTACAATACCGCAGGAATAATAAAACAGCCTATTACGATTCGGAGATCTTCGTAACTGGCAGACCGGAGCCACCCGAACCAATATGCGGACCATTCGCGAGCTGCGGCGACTGTACTTATCCCTCTCACGGCTTTCTGTGTTACGCAGCTGAGGGTGATTGTTTAAAGACCCATCTGGAGAAAGTTGATAGCAAAAGAAAGATGGTGAAAACATGATACAAACGTTACTATCCAACCGCAACCGGCCGGATATGGCGCCCGTACCGGCTTGCTTTCCTATTAGAGATGGAGATTATGCTGGAATTTACGAAAGCCTCCAGTCTATCGAAATCGGAAGTATCGCCGTGCGTGATTGCTTTGTCTCAGAGCTTGGCGGTGATTACCCCATTCTCAAGCGCTTGGAGAAAACAGAAATTAACGTAGATGAGCTTGATTATCTCGCCAAACGGCTGGAGAGCTTCGATAAATACGAGCTTGCCCAATTTCAAGGCGCAGCCATCAGCCAGGACCTTTCCAATATGACGGATCTCATCAACCTGACTTTTTGCTGTCAGGGCGTCACTATCATTCAGGATTTTACTGACCTGACTGCTACTGGCCGGAAACATTATATGAACCTTCATGGCGGGCTGACCGAGGATGATCTCAAATCAGTGGACTTCCGCAACACTGCCCATTCACTTCTGTTAAATGAGAAATGCACCGTCACGCCTTACGGTGTGGTCTACGAAAATGGCATGGAGCTGGAGCTTTCCTATGATGGACTGTATTTCCCTGATTACCGGTATAGCGGCGACACCTTGCTGACCTTGGCGGTCACAGACCGAAGTCTCCCGGAAGATACCAGGGATATCGCATGGCTGTACCTGCCGGCGGAGGACTGTCAGATTGAACGCGCCCTGCTGCGTGCTGGAATCCAGAATGAGGATATGCGACTACAGTATGTTGACAGCGAACTGCCTGCCGCGCTGATTGACCTGATGGGCACGGAAGAAAATCTCTACGAGCTAAACAATCTGTGCGCACGCTTTCAGGAACTGGATGGCGGCTGTCGTCAGAAAGCGGAAGCGGCACTTCAAATGGTATCCCCAGCCGATCTTACCCAGGCAAGGAAACTATTAAGCCAGCTTGACCTTTTTGATTTTGTTCCCGATGTGCACAGCCTTGAGGACTATGGTCGCTATATGATAGCAGAGTCAGGCCACTATGAGTATGACGGCGAACTCGACCGCTATTACGATTTCAAGAAATACGGCGAGGAACGGAGTTCGCAGGAAGACGGGATGTTCGTACCAACCGGCTATGTCAGTTATCATGGCTTCGTCTCCATTGAAGAAGTAGTGGCGGGAATCGAAACAGAACGTATGAATATGACGATGGGAGGTATGTGAAATGAACCGGCATCCGAAATGGGTGGAATTTATGAAGGAACAATTCCCGCCCGGTACGCGCATCCAGCTTAACGAGATGAAAGATCCCTATGCCTCGGTGCCACCCGGCACGGAGGGAACGGTCGATTTTGTCGACGACGCCTGTAATATCCATATGCTTTGGGACAATGGCCGTACACTCAGCTTGCTTCCAGGGGAAGACCGCTTCAGCGTGATAGCGCCGAAGCTGACGGAAATGAAGCTGTACATGCCGCTCTTTGTCGATACCTATGAGCGCAATGAATACGGGGATCTGGAGGAATACCCCACCGAAATAGACAATTGCGCCGCGGCCGATTACGCGGACACGATCAACGCAACTATCGCGCGCTTTCGCATGCCGGAGGAAAAAGAGCGGGGCATCATGAATTGGTATCACAAAAAAGACGGAGTAAATGACAAAGTTCGCTCCGCTGAGTTCTCTGTTGAGAATATATCCGGTTGGCTTTGGGGCGTCGTCGAGTATACGTCCACGGGTGAACTCACGCCGGAGGAAACGGAAAGCTTCGAGGCTTATGTGACCGGACAGGCGGCAGACGGCTGGGGCGAGTCGTTCGAGCAACACCCCATAAAAACACCTGCCGGAGAGCTGTATGTCCACCTCTGGAGCGGCGATAACGGCTGGCGGCTTTATACCGAGGACGAGGTGCTGTTATGGCGGAATCAACAGCCGAGGATGCGGCTTGAGTAAAGCTGGTTTGAAGCTTGGTTCCGCGTTACCTAATTTCAAATCATATAAAGCATCCATCTATATAAATAAAACGGAGGCATTGCCGACTGCGGCAATGCTCTTTTCGTGAACGGAGGAAACCAATGTTTGAGGTATATCTGAGCCGGCCCGGCTTCAATGCCTCCGCGGCGCTGAAGCTTCCGGCCACCGACGCGGAGCTGCTGGACGCGCTCGAAAGGGCGCGTATTGTAAACGAAAGGGATATCTATTCGGTGACGGTCCATCAATGCGAGAAGGACTATCTACCGCAGTTTATCCCCGAGTCGGCGAACCTGTTCGAACTGAACCTGCTGGCAAAGCGGCTCTCGGAGCTTGACGACTGGCAGCGGGACTGCTTCGAAGGGCTCGTCGCGCGGGACAGCGTTGAAACAGGCTGCGAACCCATCCGGCTTGAACGGCTGATCAATATGACTTACAGCACGGACGACTGCCAGATCGCGTACAACGTGCGCGACGACAGGGCGCTCGGCGCTTTTTATCTGGAAAACGGCTTCTACGACGAGCGGCTTCGCGGCATGAGCGAGGAAATGATAGAAATGCTGGACACCGAAAAGCTGGGACAAAGGTCGCGCTCGGACGAGGGCGGCATTTTTATGTCGGGCGGTTACGTTATTCCCGGAGATATCAGGCAGATATACAGCAGTGATAATATCACCTATCCGCAAAAGCCGGACTATGTTTTTGCCCTGGATATCGCGAAGCTCCCCGAAGCGGATGAGAAAAACGCTCAGTGCGCCGTGACGATAAGGCTCCCGGCGACCGATGAAGAGATAAACGCGGCGTTTGAAGAGCTCGGCACGGACGATATCGAGGGCTGCTGCTTTTTAAGGTATGAAAGCGCTATACCCCAGCTGTCAGAGGCATTCGGCTTTCTGGAGGATTTCCATGAGCTGAACGAGCTCGCGAAGATCGTCGCCGCCCTTGAGCATGAGGACGTCCGTAAATTTAAGGCCGCACTTGAAGCCACGGATTGCGACAGCGTTCAGCAGGCGGCGACTATCGCCGTCAGGCTTGATGAATACAACCTTCTGTACGGCGCGGCGGGAAAACAGGACGCGGCGGTACTCCATCTGCAAAAGCTTCTTCCCCGCGACGAGTTTGAGGCTCTGTGCCCACACGTCAATATGTACGCTTACGCACATGAACGGCTGGGCGAGGAAATGCGGCTGACCTCCTATGGGCTGCTCTCCCGTTACGACGGAGGGCAGCTTATTGCGCCGAAGCCGGAGGAGCCAGGTATGAATATGTATTAAGGAGAAAAACCCATGTTGAAGCTATTAAAAAACAGAATATTTATCAGCGCGGCGTGTTTGGTTATGGCGTCCGTACTCGCGTTTGTCCTGCTGCCCCGGCTGTACGAGACGCGGTCCGCAACCACGGAAATCGTGCGGCTTAATCAGACGGTCGAGCGCGGCACGGTGATCGACGATACGATGCTGACGGTCTCCGAGGTCGGTTCTTATGGGCTGCCTGGCGACGTTGTTACAAAAGCGGATCAAATAATCGGGCAGGTTGCCGTCTCGACTGTCTACGCCGGCGAGTATCTCTGGCGCGACCGCTTCATCGCCATAGAAGAATATGAACTGGAAATCACGGGGGCGGGGGCGGCTCTCGGCGATGGACAATACCTGCTGACCGTCAGCTTCCCGACTACCTCGTCGGGTGTCGCGGGCGTGCTTCGCGATGGCGACGTGGTGGACGTTTACGAATATGGAACTGATGAATCCGGCGGCTCGGCGGTCAATCTGGCCATATCCTCCTTGCGCGTATACGAGGTGTTAAACGCCAGGCTGTTGTCGCTTTCAGGCCTCGATGCGGAGCTGGAGGCCGCGCCGGGCGCGGACGCGTCGGATTACGATTTTGCGCCTGCCTACGTCGTTTTCATTGCCGACGAGCAGCAGGCGAAAACGCTCATACGGCTGGAGCGTGAAAAATCCCTGCACTTAGCGTTACGGGAAGCGGGTGAATGACGTGGGCATCCATGCCATATGGGGGGCGCCCCGAAGCGGGAAAACAACTCTCGCCGTTAATCTTGCCCACGCCGTCAGCCGGAGCGGTAAAAGCGTGTGTCTCATTTCACCCGAGCCGTTCAGCGAGCTGTCCGCCATATTCGGCGTGAAAATTCCACGAAACAGGAGCCTCGCGGCGGCAATCCGCGGCTTTGACAATCTCAAGCAGACCATCCTCAAAATCGGCGATCTTTTGTATATCCTCGCCGCTCCGACAAACGCCGACGCGTTCGATGACAGCTACTCGGACGAGCAGGTCAAGCTGCTGCTGGAGCTCTGCGACATCACCTTTGATCACGTCGTCGTCGATTGCCCGTCCGAGACGAACAGCCTCACGGCGGCCTGGGCTATGAACAAGGCTTCAAGCGTTCCCCTCTGCATGGGCGGGCAGGCCTCGTGCGCCGTCTGGTACAGTGCGAACGCAAGGGCAATAAGGGCTCTCGGTAACAAGGTGTTTTATGTCAGCACGGAGACAACCTCCGACTATGACTACAATGCCATGCACGAGCTGCTGGAGGTCAGCCCCGCCGTCACCATACCGCATATTGCCCAGGCGACCCTTTTGCAAAACGAGCGGCGGCTTATCTATGGACTTGCCGGTAAAAAGGGCAGGCTGTATCGAGAAGCGTTAAGTCGGATTTATGAGGTGATAAATACATGAGCATTACATCAACCGAATTTCTATCCGTCGTACAGGCGACGAGCAGCACCGTGCCGGAGAGCCAGGCGGATAAATTCAGCTATGTCCGGCTTCTGGATATCGTGCGGACGGTGATTGCCGAAAAGAACTCCGGAGAGCTCGCCTCGGCGCTCGACAGCCCGGAAGCGGCGAAGACGCTGAAAGCGCTTATTCTTAAATACTGCGTACAGGAGCTTGCGGGACAGGAATTCGAGCAGGAGACGCTGGTGGAGAAAATCTATCAGGACATGGCGGGGCTTGGGATACTGACCGAATATCTCCACAATCCGAATGTGGAGGAAGTGAATATAAACGGCTATGGTCTCATTGAGATAACCTACCCCGACCATGTCAGATACCTCTGTAACGATAAAGCGTTTCCCACGCCCGAGGCCGCGCTGGATATGGTCAAGCGCATGGTGCGTATGGGCGGTATGCTTTTGGACAACCAGACACCCCGCGTGGACAGCTATATCGGCGGCGGCACTCGTATTTCGGCGATGATCCCGCCGGCCGTGCCACCGGAGTGCGGCGTGATCGCGTCCATCAGAAAGCAAAGCCAGAGCAGTATTACGAGAGGCCAACTGCTCGACTCGGGCTCGGCAACAGCGGAAATGCTGGATTTTCTTACCCTGTGCCTGTGCAACAGCATTTCAATTGGACTTTCCGGCAGCACGGGCTCCGGCAAAACGACCGATCAGGCGTTTTTGCTCAACGAGTACATACGCCGAAACGAGGATTACAACAACCGTGTGTTCGTTATCGAGGACAGCCGCGAGCTGAATTTGCTAAGCTACGACACCGCGAACGACAGACCCGCGCGGGTACTCCATACGACGACGAAGCCCGCGCCGAACCCAATCACTATGCTCGACCTCATAGTCGGTTCCCTGCGATTTAACCCCTCGCTCATCGTTCCCGCCGAGGTGCGCGACGGCGCGGCGTACCAGGCGGCGATCGCCGGGCAGACAGGGCATACAATCCTCACGGCCTTTCACGCCGACAACGCCCGCGACGCGTACAAGCGGCTCGTGTCCATGTGCGTGACGGCTCGGACAGGCCTGTCGGATGAGCGGCTTCTTGAAATCTGTGCCGGTGCGTGGCCTGTCATGGTATTCAAAAAACAGCTTCGTGACAACAGCCGAAAGTACATGGAAATCTTCGAGGCCACGGGCGTGGATAACGGAAAGCTCATCGGCAGCACACTGTTTAAATTCGTGATAAGGGAAACCGAGCGCGACGGGCACGGAAAAGTCGTGAAGATTCACGGCGAGCACCAGAGAACGGGTTGTATATCGCCCGTTCTTTTTTCCCGCCTGCGCGACAACGGCGTGCCGGAAACGGAGCTTTTGAGACTGTTCCCCGATGCCGCAAGAAAGGAGCGAGATTATGCATAGTTATTACATCGGCGTGTTCTGTCTGACCGTGCTCGCGCTCTTCCTGCTTTTCGGCTTGGACAGGGCGCTTAGCGGCGCGTATAAGGCACAGAAGTCAAAAAAGGAAAAAGCCGCTTCCATGAAGCTGAGAAAGCGGAGCATAGCGGCAAAAATAATCCAGCGCCAAAAGGAGCTTGCGGCGGCGGCGCGGATGCCTCGGTCCGTATATTACACAATGACCGCACTCGGCGGCGCAGTCGGCTTCGCTCTCGGCAAGCTGTTTTTCAGCGATACCTTCGTTGCCGTAATCACCGGCGGTCTCGGCGCGGTCTCGCCGCTTTTTGTGTTGGCCCTTAAGATAACGGCGGCAAAGAGCGCCCGCGCGGATAAGCTTCGCTCAACCATGATGATACTCTCAAACTCATACATCGTAACGGAGGATTTTCTAAAATCCGTGCGAGACAACGTGGACGCGCTGGAGTACCCGCAGCCGTTTCGCGACCTTCTGGCCTACACAACCTACATTGACAACAGCGTGGAAAAAGGGCTCCGGCGCATGAATAATCAGGTGGACAACAGCTACTTTTCCCAGTGGGTGGACGCGCTGGTCATGGCTCAAAGTGACAGGAGCCTGAAATACGTCGCCAAAACGGTTGTCGACGAGATGAATGACGCGCACGAGGTTCAGCGGGAATCCGATACCGCGATGTTCGCCATATGGCGGGAGTATTTCACCCTGCTGATACTTATCTTTTCTGTTCCCATGATTTTCAGGGTGCTGATGAATCCCGCCTACGTCATTCTTGTCACCTCTCCAATCGGCAAGCTGCTCATACTGCTCCTGCTGGCGGCTGTGGTGTTCTCGGTCGTGAAAGCGATGAAGGTAAACAAGCCGCTGCTGATGTAAGGGAGAAAAACCATGCTGATTATACTGACTTTAGTACTGATCCTTGCCCTCGTGTTTTATGCGGCGAACAGCCTTTGCATAACGCGGGGGCATTCGTTTATAGGGCGAAACACGCTCAAAAAAATGTCTAAATGGCAGCGCAGGCGCCTGGATATCTGGAAAACAGCCTTTGCTAAAAGCTTGTTGTCCCGTATTTCAAGGATGGTCTATCTGGATGAAAGCGCCGCCCTGAGGCTGAACAGGAGGCTTTCCAAGGCGGGGCTTTCTATCACTCCGCGGGAGTATACGGCACAGAAATATCTGATTATCTTTAGCGGAGTCTGCCTGATCGGGATATGCGCCCTTTTTCACTTTTATTTCGGCGTTCTGCTGGCGTTCCCGCTGACTGCCTACGCCCTTCTAAAGCAGCACAGCTCCCTTGGTGAAAGGGTCAAAAAGCAGGAGCAGCTCATCGCGCGGGAAATCCCCCGCTTTATCCGCACTCTCAGCCGAAGACTGCAAAGCGACCGAGACCTGCTAAACGCGATAGCCTCTTACAGGAGGGTTGCGGGAGCGGAGCTGGGCGAGGAGCTTGACATTCTGATCGCGGAGATGAAGGCGGGCAACACCCAGTCCGCGCTGCTCCATTTTGAAAGCAGGCTCGGCACCTCGGAGGCGTTCCGCCTATGCGGCGCGCTCCGGGATATGAGCCTGGGAATAGATCAGACGGCGGCGCTTGAGTTTATGGCTGATGATATGGCGCGTCAAGCCAGAGAAGGCATCAGGAAGGAGCTGTCGCTCAGACCGGCGAAAATGCGCGGGACGTTTATGCCCGCCGTCGCCGTCTGCGTCGCCATCGTTATGTATGTCCTCGTCGTGTACGTTATCAATAATTTCCAAAATCTATACTAAAAGGAGAAATAGAATGAAAAAAATCGCAAACACAATCACAGAAAAGGTAAGAAGCGTCACAGTCAGGGCGGCGTCGCTGCTCGGCGACAACAGGGGCGAGCTTGCGGTCAATACGATCGGCGGCATTATCCTCGCTGTTGTCATTATCGGGCTGCTTATCCTCGCGGTAAATTCCTTCTTCCCCGGCTTCTTCCAGAGCATCTTCAACAGCATGGAGCAGAAGCTCAACGCCAACTGGTAAGGGGGTAGTTACAGCATGGCGGCTTTAGGCAAGATAAAGGGTCTGCTGCGCGACAAGAAAGGCGATGAAGCGGTATCGTTTCTGCTCACGACCGCCATGCTCGTCTTAATCTTTTTGGCGCTCATATCGAGCATGATATACATCATGCAATACTACAACGCGAGCTACCTTTGCCGCAGGGTCGTGCGCAGCATCGAGGTTATAGGAGTATACGACGAGACAGAAACCATGAATATCATAAACGGCATGTCAAACGACAGCTTAGAGGACATTGATGTTCAGGTTGACGCTGTGTACTTCTCAGGCAACAAAATTCAGCTCCGGCAAGCGTTCAGCGTGACTCTGACGGCAAGCTACAGAATCACCGTCCTGCGGTTTGGCGAAAGTCCGATTCAAATCGTCCTGCCAATCGAGGTGAAGGTGGCCGGAATGAGCGAGGTATATCACAAGGAATGAAAAAACTGCTGATAGACAGGTCGGGAGGCCTGTCCGTAATCTTTATCGGGCTGGTATTTTTCCTGCTTGTCGCAGCCTTTCTGGTCATGGAGACCGGGGCGGCGTTCGAGCGCTACTACGCGGCGGAAACCATCTTGCAGAGAAGCTGCAACAGTGCCGTTGAAGCAAACATACAGGACGAATACCGGGCGGACAATATCCTGCGGCTGGACATGAAAGGGGCTATGGACGACTTCCGTGGCTTCATCGCCAGCGACATGCCGGACGGGTATGCCGCAACAATCACCTCAATCGAAGGAACAGAATCGCCGCCCTCCCTCACCGTCACGGGTACTATCACGTTCTCCACGCTGTTTAAGCAGTACGGATTCGACGACCTGACCTTTGACTTTACGGTGAAAGCCACAAACTACAGGGTGACATGACGATGGTTAACACAATAGCCGTAATCCTATGCGCCGCCGCCTTGATTTATGGCGGCGTTGTCGATTATACACGGCGTGAGATACCTGATTTCGTTCATATTATTCTGATTTTTTCCGGAATTTTAATAGGCTTTTCCGTGCTATACGGTATAATGTGTTTGGCAATCCCCGCTGTGCTGCTGATGGCGGCGGCAAAAATCTCAAAAAGCAGGCTCGCTGGTGGCGACTTCAAGCTGCTGTGCGGTCTTGGCTTCGCGTGCGGGCTGCCGGAGCTGGCGGCAATCCTTTTCCTTGCGCTCGCTGGCGCAATGGGGTGTGGGCTCATCACTCGAAAGCCGATAAATCGAGGCATACCCCTGTGTACTTACATCGCCCCGGCATACATCGCCGTCAAAGCGCTTACGCTTCTCGCGGCTTAATAACAAAACTGGAGGTCATTATGAAGAAAAAAATATCACTGATAATCGCCCTTGCGCTCATGCTCAGCGCGTTCTGCGTGACCGGAGCCTCGGCGGCAGAAAGCACTGAGCTCAGCGTGCGTGTCAACGGCTATATTGTGGAATTTCCTGACGCGCAGCCGTTTGTCGACTCGAATAACCGGACAATGATACCCGTCCGCTTCGCCACCGAGCAGCTCGGCGCGGACGTAAGCTGGAATAACGAGGCTAAGACGGCGACGATAGAGAAAGACGGCATATCCGTTGCAATCAGCATAGGCGACGCCGACCTCAAGGTTACTCAAAACGGTGAGACAACGACCGTGACTATGGACACGGCGGCGATCATACGCGAGAGCCGCACCTACGTGCCGATCAGGTTTGTCGCCGAAGCCCTCGGCGCGTATGTGGACTACTCGGACGTCTACAGGGTTGTCGGAATATATTCCGATGTCCTGACGGCGGAGCAGATTGCGACATTAAGAGCATACGACTATACGCAGAGCAAGGCCGCCGTCTCTTATGAAACGGCAAAGGAGAACAAAAGCACCGAGGAGTTGGAATATTTCTACGGTGCCGACCGTGAGAGCTTCAATGGCGAGTTCGGTTACGCCAATGCCAGAGAGCATCTATACAGCTTCTCTTCAAGAGCGGCTAAATATCCCTTTGCCAGCCTTGACATTGTGCTGAACGACAGCACGACTGATGAATTCTTCGATCTGCTGGTACGGGAAGCGAAAGCCGAGGTTGCCTATGTCTCAGATAATATCAGCTTCAAGTTTATCACGGACACCTCCTGCATCTATCAGGAGGACAACTACAGCGGCATTACAACGACAGTGCGCGGTATTGTAGCTATGACGTGCTATATCACCCCCACCGAACTGACCGGTGAAGAAATGGCAACGGCAAATAAGTACGGATTTACGCAAATTCTCAAAGGCGAAACCGTATATATCGCCGTAGATATCCATATGAACGCTCAGGCGGATTACTACGTCAACATAAAGACCATCGTGCCCCTTGGCAGCCAGTATAAATGATTATGGAGGTAGGTACTAAATGAAAAAGCGAAAATCAATAGCGTTTCTCTGCACGGTGATCCTGATGATCTCCGTGCTTTCTTTTTCGGCCTTTGCCGCCTCAAGCAGCTCGATACAAAATCAAATGGCGGCGAACAGCTCCGCGTGGTGGGTGGCGTATAACGCGGGCGACACCGCGACCATGAATTCGCTTCATCAGGCGAACAACTCCTTGGCAAGCCAGCTCGCGGGTTCTTCCGGCTCGGCAAGCTACGACTCCTCCGCCGGAACCTGGACGATATCCAACTCCTCCGGCACCACTACGTCGTCAGGTACCTCAAACGGCAAGACCAATACAGCGACATACAGTACAACAAGCTCCAGCGGCAACACTTCTGCCGTCTCGTCGACCTCCTACACGGACTCGTCCATTAACGCGTACATGGCAAGCGGCGGCACAAACGAGGGGCTCGCGAGCTCTTACAATAATGCCGCATCAGCCGTTACAGAGTCCGGTAAATACGGCGATACAAACGCCACGACCTCGGCGGAAAACGAGGTAGCTGTCGCCAAGCAGCTGTTGGGGCTAACCGATGCCCAGGCTTCTGCGCTTCAAGCTGACTTAGAAGCAGCAAAGGCAGAATACGACGCGGCTCAGCGGATGTATAATGAGTCCATCGCCAGCGGTGACACGGCGGCGGCGGAAGCCGCGAAGACGGCCATGTCCGCCGCTCACGATGATGCCCAGGCAGTACGCGCAACATATAACTATTCGGGCGATTCAAGCGCCGCCGAGGACGGCGGCTATTATTATGGCGACGGCTCGTCCGGCGGCGACTCCAGCGGCGGTTATTTCACCGTTGACATTACCCCAACCTACACAATTTCAGCAAGCGCGGGAACTGGCGGCAGCATATCTCCCTCCGGTAGTCAAAGCGTCGCCAAGGGCGGAAGCAAAGCCTTCGCCATCACACCGGACAGCGGGTACAGGCTTGCGGATGTTAAAGTGGACGGCGCGTCTGTCGGAGCGTTATCAAGCTACACCTTCAGTAACATAACCTCAGCGCACACCATAAGCGCCGAGTTTGCCTCCTCCGCGTCTCTGAGCGCCGGAACACCCACGCTCGGAGACAGCGGCTCCGGCACCCTGAAATCCGGCAACGCGACCAGGAGCGGATACGGCATAACAGTCAACCTTCCCGTGACTGCGGAACATGTTGAGGACGTTACGGTAACGGCAAGCTATAATTTCACCGGCGCAAAAACCGTATCACTCCAAAATGCCGGCGGCACATGGCAGTTCCCCGTCAATTCAGATAGTGTGACAGGAGCGAGAAAAATCTACATTCCTGTCGAAACGCCGGACGGCACATACACCATTACCTTCACCGTCAGAGCGCTTGACCCGCAGGCGACAGCACTGACTGGCTCAAACGTATACCTCACCCAGACGAGAACCGCTGCCGTGACCATAGACGGCAGTATGTATCAGGATGACGCCACGGGCGATTCGTAATTAATAAGCAGCGGCGGCGGGGAAACCTACCGCCATTTTTAAAAACCATAATAGACAGGGCCGTTTTTCCGAAAGGGATAAGCGGCCCTGGTTTTCTTTTTTCGGGAAAACGTCCGTAACAGGAGGTCTTCCATGATTAAAGAATATATCCGAAGCACGCTACCTCCACCGGGGGAGGTGGTGATAAGTGAATAGCTTTATGTCCTGGATTGGCGGGAAAATGGCGCTGCGGGAGCTGATTGTAACCCTCTTTCCCGTTGAATACGATCGGTATATCGAGGTCTTTGGCGGGGCGGGCTGGGTGCTCTTTTACAAGAACCCCGGCAAGGATTTCGAGGTTTTTAACGACTTCAATGAGCTGCTGGTCAACCTGTATAGATCCGTTAAGGAATATCCTGAGGAGCTCAAAAGCTCATTGAAATACGCGCTGAACTCCCGTTCGGAATTCAGCCGCATAAAGGAAACGCTAACCAGCATTTACCCCGCCGATCCCGTGGAACGGGCCTCGTGGTTTTACCAGCTCATCCGTTACAGCTACGCTTCGGGGCTGACCAGCTTCGGTAGCCAGCCTCACGATATGAGCTCGAATTTCCCGCTCTTTGACCAGGCGCACAGTCGGCTGTCTAAAGTGGTAATTGAGAATAAGGATTTTGAGAAGCTCATCAGGCAGTACGATCGCCCGATGAGCTTTTTCTATCTTGATCCGCCGTATTTTGAAACGGAGGGCTATTACATGAACATCGGCGAAAACGGCTTCACTGCCGCTGACCACCTTCGGCTGCGGGATACTCTGATGCGCATAGAGGGCAAATTTCTGCTTTCGTACAACGACTGCGCCTTTATACGCGAGCTTTACGACGCGCCCGGCATTCAAATGGAAACGCATACCCGCTTGAATAACATCAAGCAGCGCTACGATAACGGGGCGCAGTTTTCCGAGCTTCTCATCGCCAATTACGATATGCGCGAGCGGAGCAGGCGTAATCCCGCCCAGATGAGCTTATTCGATATATCCAGCGGCAACGAGCTTGTGCTTGCCGAAACGCCGGCGCCGCTCATCAATTATTATCAGGAGGAATAATTTGTGGAGAATAATCAGAAAGAGTCAATGAAGCGTCAGGTGACACGCATCCCGAGCGATATTTTTGATATTTGCGGCTTCGATCAAAGTGAGGTGCTTGCCCTTCAAGCCAGGGACGGCGTAATCGTGCTGAGCAGGCAGAAGCCGACGGTTAAAGAACAGGTGCGCCTTATATCCTCCCTTCTCGACCTGGCGGTAGAGCTGACCACAGCGCTTGGAAGGACAGCCGGCCTCTGCGACAACTGCGGCGAAGGCTGCGAGCTTGACCGCGCGGAATGCGTTAAAAACTGCGAGCTGTGCCGGGACATTCTGGAAGGCGGCGGCATTACGCTTCCCGATTATCTATTGGAAGAAGCGGGCATCCCGAAGGACGCGAAGCTGGAGGCCTTCACAGGCGGTAACGGCGAAATCGTGGTGATTGAGTCCGAGAGGCAGTTCGACGTGACCGATTTCCCGCCGCAGGTATTGACCGCGCTCATTGAAAGCGGCGTGTGCATCGCCGCGCTGGACGAGCAAATCATGCTGGAGGAAACGGGCGATGACGAATGAAGCATACCTTTATCCTTACTCGGCTGACGAGGCGCGGCGGCTGGGCGAGATTAATGAGTGGCGCGAGAGCTACAGGCTGAATAAGGCCTGCAAGGAAGCCATAGAGGAAGCGATTCGCAATAACTTCGACGGTATGCACCTTAACGCCGACTGTGCCAAAAGCGTCCTTGAGGAATACGGCTTCAAGCGCGTTAACTACGTTCTTGCCAACACGGTTCAGTGTCTCGATTGGGACGGTAGGTTCAGCGACGCCAACAAGGTATGGGCGAAAGGCACTTATATCCCGCCCGATAAGGAGCATAACCACTCCATCGTCGTCGGCTCGCACCCCGCCGTCCTCGACTGCTTTATTAATCAGGCCCGGAGAGAGTATGAGGCTCTGAATCTGTTTGAGCACAGGCAGTGCGAGGCGGATTCCATGGAGCGGGACTACGAGGGAAAGGTGCTTGTTATATCTCCGAATATTCTAAAGGAGAGCGCCTGGAGCGGTGAGAATCAGCTGTGGCTGGCGACGGGCGGCTTCGGCTGTAATCCGGACAGCTCCGGCAGAGCGGTATTTGCGACCTGCCTTTCGGACGGCGAAAAAACCCGGTGGAATCGAAGCGATTTCGTCGGCATACTCAAAAACGAGCATTTGCCCGAGTGGGCGCGGGAAAATCTGGAGCAGCTAACCGCCCAGCAAAACGACGCGCAGCAAATGAACGGAATGGAAATGTAATAACGACGAAGAAAGGAATGACAAAACATGAGCAAAAGCATAAAACCCGCCGTGGTTCCCAAGTCCTTGGAAGAACGGACGCAGGCAAACGGCTATCCCGTAAAGTACGATGTGCGGATATATGATCTCAAGGCCTCCGGCACACAAAGGGCGACGGCCAATGTGAACATCAATGGTGCCTTCGCCATGCGCGGCCTCCGCGTCATGGAGGGTACGAACGGACTGTTTGTGTCCATGCCCAGCGTCAAGGTCAAGGACGGCTATAAAGACATCTGCTTCCCCTGCGCCAAGGAGGCCAGAGCCGAATTTGATAAGGCGGTTATCGACGCTTACCGGCAGGAGCTTTCGCAGCTTCAGAAAACGGGCGAGCAGCAGGCGGCTCCAAGCCAAAGCCCTCAGCAGGAGCAGGGGCAGCCGGCAATGAGCGGGATGTAGCGCGCCGGCAATAATTATCAATCGAGGCCGCGGATTTTCTCCGCGGCCTCGAAGTATTAACGAAAGGCGGCTTATATGAGCAATAAAAAACTTTTCATCTTTTTAAGCATGGCGCTGATTGTAACCGTGCTGCTCGGAACAAACGCGCTCGCGGCCGGAACAGGCGACGTTGCCGGCGCTATCGAGGGCACATGGAGCGACGCTTCCATACAGATCAAGACCGTAGTGAACAACGTGGTATTCCCCGCAATAGACCTTATTCTTGCCGTATTTTTCTTCGCAAAAATAGGCACGGCGTATTTCGATTACCGCAAGCAAGGTCAGTTCGAGTGGACGGCGCCGGCGATCTTGTTTGCCTGCCTTGTGTTTACGCTGACGGCACCACTATATATTTGGGGCATCTTGGGCCTATAGCAAAATTATACTTGGTGATTATCAAGAGGTGTATTTGGGAGGTATGCTCATTTTGTTCTCGCGTAAGCAAGTACGAGTTAAGCGTACTGATATTTCTTTTTCTGACGAATGATAAAGAATATGGATATAAACGCAGCACATAGTTCTGCTGCCGTAACAGAAACCCAGATGCCATTCAGCCCCCAAATTGCAGAGAGAATCAAAATCATAAGGACTGGGAACACAAGTGCACGCAGAAATGATATAATCGCTGACACTTTTCCGTTGCACAAAGAGGTAAACAGCGATGAAGCAAAAATGTTGATTCCGCAAAACAAAAATGAAGTGGCATAATATCGGAAGCCCACTACCGTCATTTGAGCAAGTGCTGTTTCTTCGCCAAAGAAAATCGCAATCAGCGGTTCTGCAATAAGTTCAGCAAAGATCACCATAACGACAGATACAACCGTGACAACTGTGACGCTTTTCCGGAACATATTTTTTAGTTCGGGATGGTTCTCCGCACCGTAATTATAACCAATAATTGGAGCTGTACCGATGGAAAATCCGATTAAAATTGCAATAAAAACCATGTTGACATACATGATAATTGTAATCGCTGCGACGCCATCTTCGCCGACAAGTTTCATCATTTGAAGATTAAAAAGTACGACAACAATAGAAGTTGACAGATTTGATATCATTTCAGACGAGCCATTTATGCAACTGCGAAGTAGCATTTTTGCATACAGCTTTGTCTTTGTGAAGCGCAGTAAACTGTGGTTTGGCAAGAAAAAATACGCAAGAGGAATAACGCCGCCAATGACAAAGCCTATTACCGTTGCCCAAGCCGCTCCGGCAATACCCATCCGAAATACGGATATAAAAAGGAAGTCCAAGAACATATTTGTAACGCCTGCAGCGATCGTGAGAATTAGCCCGATTTTAGGTCTTTCGGCAGTTACAAATAATGTTTGAAAGGAGGTCTGTAGCATGAAAAATGTGATTCCGATTAACTGAATTCTGCCGTATATCACACACCCTTCAATCAATAGATCACTTGCTCCAAGAAGATAGCACATATGTCGCAGCGTTATTATTAGTACGCTCGATAATATAATGCCGATTACAATGATTGTGAGAACAAGTGTTGTAAAATACCTTTTAGCAGCTTCTGCTTTACCCTCGCCGAGTGCTTTAGCAACCTCTGCGCTACCGCCTGTCCCCAGCATAAATCCAACAGCTCCAACAACTATTACCAGCGGCATAATAATATTAATGGAGGCTAGTGCGTTGCTTCCTACAATATTTGCAACAAACAAACCGTCCACAACACAGTAAATTGAAGTGAATATCATCATGATAACCGGGGAAAGAGTAAAACGGAATAAACGCTTATATGTAAAATGATCAGATAGTTTAATCTTCATAAGCCAGGTTCCTTTTTTCATTTATGATATTGGAAAGTACTTCCTTTGCCTCCTGTGTGAATATTTCCAAATAGCGCCGTGAAGAATTAATCAGCGCAGTTCGTTCTTTTTCCGACATTTTTATAAAAATAGTTCTCTCGATATTTACAACGGGGTCGACATATTTGCGAGAAAACAGCTGACCTTTTTGGGTTAGCACAATTTTCTTGATTCTTTTGTCAGTATCCGATTGTTGTAATTGAATCAGTTCATGCTTTAGTAGGGTTTTTAAGGCGGAGTTAATTGTCTGCTTTGAAAAAGACCACTGCTCACATATTGTCTTTTGTGTGCAGGGTTGCCCTATCTCCCGTATAATATAAAGCACCATGAAGGCACTGTCGGAAAGCCCGCTGAGAGCAGCAAATTTTCCGTATAAAGCGTCAGTTTGACTGTATATGGAATTGTACTCTGAAAGCTGTTCGAAAGAGCTTGTATTCATCTGAATCTCCTTAGTCCGAAATCGGACTATCGCATAATACTATAAGAATATGGAAATGTCAACAAACAAATAACAAATCAGATTGATCGATAAAGCGTCCATTGTTTAATATAATCCAGCAAATTTGCGTATGAACAAATCAGCGCAGATACCTGACCTCGACAAGCTATTAAGCATTACAAACCATAAGGATGGAGGTGATAATTCATGTTTATATGGGATTTTTTAATCGGCGACGTAATGGAGCAGGTCATAGATTGGGCATACGGACAGATCGTCGGCTTTCTCGGCGATTTTTTTGCGCAGATGGGTAATATGGGCGTCGAGCTGTTCGACATGAGCTGGGTACAATCCATCGTCCTGTTTTTCTCCTATCTGGCATGGGCGCTGTATGGGACCGGGCTCGTGGTATCGGTCTTTGAAACCGGCATCGAGTATCAGCGTGGGCGCGGGAGCATTAAGGACACAGCCCTGAACGCGATCAAGGGCTTTATGGCGGTCAGCCTTTTTACCGTTGTGCCCGTGGAGCTCTTCAAGCTTTCCGTCAACCTGCAATCGAGCCTTACGTCGGGCATAACCGGCTACGGAACCGGCATCGGCGATCTGGCCGCCAATACCTTGTCAGGCATGGGAACGACCGCGAGCGAGGGCGCCTTCGGCGGCCTGGGCTCAATCGCGAATCCGTTGATGCTGATTTTTCTGCTCATCATGATGGGCTACGCCGTCATAAAGGTGTTTTTCGCAAACCTTAAGCGCGGCGGCATTTTACTCATTCAGATAGCGGTAGGCAGCCTGTATATGTTCAGCGTGCCGCGCGGCTACATGGACGGCTTCACGCAGTGGTGCAAGCAGATTATCGGGCTGTGTCTGACGACGTTTTTGCAGGCGACAATCCTCACGGCGGGGCTGATGGTAATCCCCGACCACGCGCTTTTAGGGCTTGGACTCATGCTTGCCGCGGGAGAGGTGCCGAGAGTCGCGGGCGCGTTTGGGATGGATACGTCCACGAAAGCGAACCTGATGAGCGCCGTATACACGGCACAGGCCGCCGTCAACACGACGCGAACCGTGGTTCAGGCGGTGGCAAAATAACGGAGGGAAGGATGCCTATGAAGCTGATATATGTGGCGTCCCCATACGCCGGGGACGTTGAAGCAAATACGGAGCTTGCCAAGCGAGCGTGTCGCCATGTGATGGAACAGGGACACGCTTTTTTTGCGCCGCGTTTGCTGAGAACGATGTGGTTGCCACTCAAAGCGCCCGGCAGCATAAGGACGCAACCGACCTTGTCTGTCAGCCCTATCAGAAAACGGTGGGGACCATCGGGTACACAGATCACAAGGGCGTCAATAACCAATATGCCAGTGAAGACAAGTGCGTTATCGAGCAGCGCAGCCTCATTCGCCGCCTGACTCCATTGGAGTGTGAGCGGCTCCAGGGCTTTCCTGATGGCTGGACGGATATACCCGGCGCGTCGGATTCGGCTCGCTACAAGGCGCTGGGAAACAGCGTGGCGATACCATGCGTGGACTATGTCCTGCGCGGTATTGCATATTTTTTATCCATACGAGGAGGGTGAACCATGTACATATACCCCGATAATCTGAAAGCCCGAGCAACGCTCTGGCTTTGGGAGCTGAAGGACATCGGCGTTACCGGCGTCGGTTGCCTTATTTCCGTATTTGCGTTAGCGCAGCAGGGAACGCTCTTACCTATTGTGCTGACGGCACTCTACGCCTTTTTATCAATCCGCGTTGAGGACGTAAGCATTCTCGATTTCATCCGATACGCCGCCGCGTATTTCATCACCAAGCAGCAATTATATGAATGGAGCTTCGACCAATGAACAGAAAAGAAAAAAAGAGCTCCCGAAAGCGCTCGTCAACCCGGCAGCTTATGAACATCAAAGGCATCACGGCTTACAGTCTGGATACGCCCCGCGGCGAGCTTGTGTTTTTCATCATCAAGCCGACAAACATCAGCGTCCTGTCCGACGATAATATTCGCGCGAGAATTAACGCACTGATGGATGTGATCAAGGGCATGCCGGAGCTGGAGCTGCTCTGTCTGAACAGCCGGGAGAACTTTGAAAGCCATAAGGCATATCTGCGCCGCAGAGCCGATGAGGAAGCAAACCCCGCCCTGTATAAGCTTTTGCAGGAGGATCTCCTGCACCTTGACCAGACACAGACGCAAATGGCGACGGCACGGGAATTCAGTATCATTCTGCGCCTGCGGGACGAGCCGGAAACGGACGCCTCCCCGTACATAGCGCGCGTTGAAAAGAGCGTCAGGGACCAGGGGTTCACGGTGCAGTGCGCATCCGAGCAGGACTATATGCGTCTGCTTGGAGTCTACTTTGAGCAGAACGTCACCACGGAGAGGTTTGAGAATTTTGAAGGTGAAAGGTGGATTGTTGATGCCGAATAAAAAGAAAAGCGATTCCCCCGCGGGAGGGAGCGTCCAGGTAAAAGACTTCCTCGATATGATCGCCCCGGGAATTATTAAGTTTAACATCGACCACTACATATGCGGCAACACCTACCGGTGCGTGTGGGCGCTGCGGGAATACCCGACCGCTACGGATGAGCAGGCTCTCCTGCGCCACCTTGGGGAAAAGGACGGCGTAACACTCCGTATTTATACCCGGCAGGTCACGCCCGGCGAGGAAAAGAAAATCATCCACAACGCGGCGAACAGAAACAGGATGAGCCGGGCCAATACGGAAGATCTCCAGAAAACGGTCACAGCCGAAAGCAATTTGCGGGACGTGGCGGCGATGGTATCAGCAATGCACCGTAACCGCGAGCCGCTTCTCCACTGCGCCGTTTTCATCGAGCTGATTGCCAACGGCATGGACGGCCTGAAGCTCCTGCAGACCGACGTGCAGACTGAGCTCGTCCGCTCAAAGCTGAATGTCGACCGTCTTCTGCTCCGCCAGCGCGACGGCTTTTTATCAGTCAGCCCGGCGGGATACAACGTATTCGGCGGCACATATGAGCGTGTCCTGCCCGCCGGCTCCGTCGCTAATCTCTATCCCTTCAACTACTCCGGTAAGTCCGATGCTCATGGCTTTCTTATCGGACGGGACAAGTACGGCTCGAATGTCATCGTTGATTTCGACAAGCGCGAGAACGACAAAACGAACGCTAATATCCTCATACTAGGCAACGGCGGCCAGGGCAAAAGCTACCTGCTCAAGCTCCTGCTTTGCAACATACTCGAATCAGGAAAAAATGTCATTTGCCTCGATCCCGAAATGGAGTATCAGGAGCTTGCCGAAAACCTCGGCGGCTGCTTCATCGACCTGATGAGCGGACAGTATATGATAAACCCGCTGGAACCTAAGACCTGGGACGAGGGCGGCGGCGAGGACGATGCGCCCGAAGCGTTCCGGCAGCGTACCAGGCTCAGCCAGCACATCTCGTTTCTTAAAGACTTTTTCCACTCATATAAGGAATTTGATGATCGCCACACCGACACAATCGAAATCATGCTGTGCGCGCTCTATGAGAAATGGGGAATCAGCGACTGTACCGACTTTACAAAATTGAAGCCCGCGGCTTACCCGATCCTCTCCGACCTGTACGGGCTGATTGAAAGCGAGTATAAGGTGTACAGTCAGAACGAGCCGAAGCTCTATACGCCTGAGCTCCTTCAGGAAATCCTGCTCGGGCTTCACTCGATGTGCAAGGGCGCCGAAAGCAAATTTTTCAACGGGCACACCAACATCACCTCCGGACGCTTAATCGTATTCGGCGTTAAAGGGCTGCTGCAGGCAAGTAAAAATGTGAAAAACGCGCTGCTGTTCAACGTCCTGTCCTTCATGTCGGACAAGCTCCTTACCGAGGGCAACACGGCGGCGAGTATAGACGAGCTGTATCTGTTCCTCACAAACCTGACGGCAATTGAATACATACGCAACTTCATGAAGCGCGTCAGGAAAAGGGAGTCGGCGGTCATTCTCGCCAGCCAGAACCTTGAGGATTTCGCCATACCCGGCATAGCGGAGCTGACAAAGCCGCTGTTTTCCATCCCAACGCACGCGTTTCTTTTTAACGCCGGAAACATTGACAAGCGGTTCTACATCGACACGCTTCAGCTTGAGGAAACCGAATACAATCTGATCCGTTTCCCCCAGCGCGGCGTGTGCCTTTACAAATGCGGCAACGAGCGGTACAACCTCGCCGTCCATGCCCCGCCGTATAAGGAAAAGCTGTTCGGAACGGCGGGTGGAAGATAATGGCCGGGCTGACTACCGCAGCGGCTGCTAAGTTGGCCGCCGCCATTCTCACATATGAAAAGGGCCGCAAGGCGGTCGGCTGGATAATCGCCGCTATTCTGTCTCCTCTTATTATGATCTTTATCCTCATATTCGCTTTTATGTCGGGCGGCTCGGAACACAACATTGCCGCCGTTGACCTGTGCTACTATGGCGGCACGATCTCCGGGACGGTTCCCGAGGCGTACCGTCAATACATCGAGGAAATGCGGAATAGCTTCGCCGCCGTTGACAGTAATATAGCCGCAGTCAGCGCCATGACGGAAAACGGAAACGGTCTCGACTCTCACCGGGTCAAGGCCGTTTTTTATGCTCTGTATTTCGGTTGTGAGAACCCATCCGCAGCCCCGATCTCGCAATTTGTCGATTGCTTTGTCACCTATGAACAGCGAACCGACACATGGACGGATGAGGAAGGCGTGGCGCATGAAACCACATATACCGTCGCCGTGCCCATCGCATCTCTGGAGACGGTGTATAAAAACATCGCGGCCGTCATGGGCGCGGAGATCACCGACACAGTTAGGGAAAACGCCGATGCTATCTACGGCAGGACGCGCAGCGGCGGCGCTGTTTTTTCCGGCGAATACGAGCGAGGCGGCGGCGCGAGTCTGGAGCTTGATATCTCCGCGTTTGTTGATCTTACGGCGAAAAACAATCAGGATTTGGTGGTCTATGCCGTACATGCCTGGGAGTCCGGCTGGGGCTATGTGTGGGGAACCTTCGGCAACGTTCTCACAGAAGCGCTTTATGAGTCCAAGCTGGCGCAGTACCCCGAAGGCGTGGGAAACTACGCCGATTTCATTCAGGCCAATTGGCTCGGCGGACGCACAACGGACTGCGTCGGGCTCATCAAGGGCTATGGCTGGCTCAACCCCGACACGCTCACCATCGACTACGCCACGAACGGTATGCCGGACATCGGAGCGAACCAAATGTATCAATACGCCGAGGTCAAGGGAGATATCTCGTCCATGCCTGACACGCCCGGACTCGCCGTCTGGCACGACGGACATATCGGGATCTACATCGGCAACGGCGAGGTAATCGAGGCTATGGGTACCAAGTACGGCGTGGTCAAGACCAAGCTGGTCGACCGAGGCTGGACGGCGTGGCTGGAGATACCGTACATCACTTACATAACGGAGGAATGAATAATGCTTAATATTAAAGCCATTTTTGAACGCAAGGCAACAAGCTTCAACACCGACAACGCCGTAATATCGGCTGTGGAATTCCTTCCGCATACGGAATTTCTGACCTTCAGCAACAGGCTAATGTGTGACAGCGATGTAGTTGAACGTCATATTGACGCTATGGGGCTTGACAATAACGGCACTCGACATACCCTGCTCGTGTTGAGCGAGGGCGCAGACGACGGAATTCTGGTAGATGGCCAAGGGTATTCATACGCCAGATATTCCGCGTGGCTGCCCGGCTACAAGCCATATTTTGAAGCACAGATACAGAAGCTAGCCGACAGAATTATCGAGGACGGCCTGAAAAATACGGACGGCGATTATTGCCGTATCGGCTTTGACGAAATAGGAGAACGATATGGCGTGGAGGTCGCGCCGGGCAACGGACTCGGCACACTTCTTCTCGAAAAGCTTAAAATAAACGATTTGCTTGAAAGCGTCGCGGCGAAAGATAATTTTATTGAAATGAGCTTCTGCAACCGGTTATACGCCGAACTGTCGGAAGACTGCCGCGACGAGCCTTGGCGGGAGGAACAATCGGCAGGCCAGACTATGCAGTGAAGGGAGACGTAGAAAAATATGAAAAAAGTATCGCTGATCATAAAAATTGAAGAAGACAAGCTGAACGCGATCAAGTATTACATGGGCAAAAAGGACGCCGACCTAGAGCGGGAGCTGGGTGAAGCGCTTGAGAAAATCTATGAGAAGTATGCCCCCGCCGCCGTCCGCGAGTACATCGACAAGTGCGGTACGGATAGCAAAGCTCGACCGTCAGCCCCCAAAAAGGAAACAACCAAAAGCCAGCCGGAGCTGTAAACCGCCGCTTGCCGCCCTGTGTGCCCCTGTGTGCCCCTGTGTGCCATTTGTTCAAACCAAGCGGCCCGGTATGCCCCTGACACCGCAATTCGCAACGTCGGCGATTTGTGCGGGAGCGTTGAAAACGCGCGGTCGGGAGAGCTTCCGGCAGAATATACTGGTGCCCCCCCGGACGAAAAATGTGCAGGAGAAAGGCAGGTGGTCGCAAGCGACCACTGCCGTCCACTTCGCCCAGCAGTGCTGGGCGTTTTCGCGCTTTCAGGCAGGTGGTCGGAATTCGCGCCTGGTGCTGTCCAAGGTGGTCGCGATTTGATATTTACCAAGAAAATTGGGACTTTCTTGCGGTCACCTCAAGGTGGTCGTACCCAAAACAAGGAGGATTTCTATGCATAGCAATGAAAATAAAAAGAGAACCGTCGTGTGGCTATATCCCGAGACAATAGAAGCTATTGACGCGACCTTCCAGAAGGACAACTGTAAAAGCCGTAGCGAGCTTGTTGAAAAGGCGGCCGATTTTTACATCAGCTATCTCAGCGTAAAAGACACGACGCCGTTTCTTTCCAAAGCGGTGATGTCCGGCGTCGAGGGCGTTATACAAAATACAGAAAACCGCATTGCGAATAATCTGTTCAGGCTCTCTGTCGAAACCGATATGCTGATGCATCTGACAGCCGCGAATATGAAGGTCGGCGATGAAGAACTCCGCCGCTTGCGCGCGCGGTGCGTGGCCGAGGTGAAAAAGACCGGAGGCAGGATACGGCTTGATGATGCGATGGCATTTCAGCACAGCGGCGATGAATAATGGCTCGCATTGTAATAAAGAACGGTTATATCAAGGGCAGCGGCAAAGAAGCCGCGGCGCGGCGCGGGAATCTCGTGAACTACGTCGCTACTCGCGACGGTGTTGAGCGACCAGGTGACAATAACGCGCTTCTTGAAGCAACGCAAGGTCAACAGAAGCTCATATCTCAAATACTCCGCGAGCTCCCTGACAGCATAGAGCTTTTTGAATATGAGGATTACCGCGATACGCCGAACCGTGAAAACGCTTCCGAATTTCTCATGATCGCGCTTGAACAAAACCTTTCCAAGCTTCGCGACAGTAAAAAATATCTCGACTACATCGCCAACCGCCCCCGCGTAGAGAGGCTCGGTACGCACGGGCTATTCACATCAGGGAACGCGCCTCTTGTATTATCAAGTGTCGCAAAAGAGATATCCGAGCACGCGGGAAACGTGTGGACGCCCATCATTTCTCTGCGCCGCGAGGATGCCGCCCGTCTCGGCTTCGATAGCGCAAACGCATGGAAATCGCTCCTCTCCTCAAAAGCGATTGAGATAGCCGAGAATATGAAAATCCATCCCGACAATCTGCGTTGGTACGCGGCGTTTCATAACGAGAGTCATCACCCTCATTGCCACATGGTCTGCTACAGCGTAAATCCAAAGGAAGGCTTCCTCTCTAAGCAGGGCATCGAAGAAATGAAGTCCTCTCTCGCAAACGAAATATTCAAGCCAGAGCTAATACCCCTCTACGCAGAGAAAACCGAGCTGCGCGACGACCTGAAAGACCAGGCGGCAGAGGTCGCACGTGAGGTGATTACTCATATGCAAAACGGAACGTTGCAAAACGAGCGAATCGAGCGGCTCATCTCTCATCTTGCCGACCGCCTGCAATATGTAAGCGGCAAGAAGCAGTACGGCTATCTGAAACCCGAGATTAAAAACACAGTGGATAAAATTGTGGACGAGCTGGCTCGTGACGAGCGGGTCGGAAAAGCCTACCGCGATTGGTGGGAATTAAAGTCAAGAATAGAAAACACCTATACGGATAAACCGAATAAAATGCTCCCGCTTTCTAAATGCGCCGACTTCAAGCCGATTCGTAACATGGTAATCCGCGAGGCGCTGAGTATATCTGAGCACGTATTTACCTTTGAGGAACAGGGTTATTCCGATAATAACATACCCGACGGCGCACCGGAGCCGGAACAGAGCGCGGATATTAGCTGGAGAGCTTTCAACCGGGCAAAGCAGTATCACTACGGAGACGAGTACACCGGGATCGAAAAAGATGTTGCCGAGGCCGCCGCGCTTTATCGGCAGTCGGCGGAGAGCGGAAATGAGTTCGCCGCATACAGGCTCGCCAAGCTCTATCTCGGCGGCGAGGGCATCTTGAAGGACGTGAATGAGGCTGTGCGCTGGTTTGAATTCGCCGCTGAGAAAAAGCATTTTTATGCCGATTACGCTCTCGGTGTTTTGCGGTTCAAGGGTGATGATATCCAAAAGGACAACGCGAAAGCCATCTGTCATTTTAATCGCGCCGCCGAGCTTGGAAATCCCCTTGCCCGGTATCGCCTCGGCAAAATTTATCTTGCCGGCGAGGACGCGCCGAAGGATATCGGAGCCGCGCTGTATTATCTGACCGCGTCGGCGAAGCAAGGCAACCAATATGCGCAGTATACGCTCGGGAAGCTCTATCTCACAGGCGAGGACGTACCTTGTGACAAGGAAGCGTCAACCAAGTGGTTTGCGCTCTCGGCGGCGCAGGGCAATATCTATGCTCAATTTTTTCTCGACAATATGGATAAGCAGCATTCGCCGTCAGTTATGCTGACCGCCACGCGTCTGCTTCACCACATGAGCCGGATTTTTGCCGACAGCGCGCCTATACGCAATTCGGGCGGGCTTCAAATTGACCGGAAGCGTCAGCAAAAGCTCCGCGAGAAAAAACAGGCGGCCGGTCACGCCAAGGACGATAGTATGCGGAGCCTGTCAATGTAGGAGGAAGGCTATGAGTACATACATTCACTTCACCGAAGACCAGAAATACCGCGCCAACAGCGTTGATCTTGAAGACTTTCTCAGGAGGCGCGGTGAAAAGCTCCTGCCAAGCGGCCGGGAAAAGCGCCTCGCCGATGACCACAGCATCACGGTGCGCGGCAACCAATGGTACGATCACTCGGCGGAGCGCGGCGGCTACGCCATTGACTTTGCCCAGCGGTATTACAAGCTCAGCTTCCCGGAAGCTGTAACACTCCTGCTCGGCGGCGAGCAGGGAGAAATATATCGTGCGGCTCAACCCAAAAGAAAAAAACAAAAAAAGCCGTTTGAACTGCCGAGCGCTCACAGCGACATGCGCCGAGTTTTCGCCTACCTTGTAAAAACAAGACAGCTCGACGGGGAGATAGTCCGTGCCTTCGTAAAGGAAAAGCTCCTGTATGAAAGCTATGAAAAATCCAAAGATAGATTGAAGGAATACCACAACGCCGTGTTCGTCGGACTCGATGAACATGGCGTTGCTCGTCACGCCCATAAGCACGGGCTTTATACCGAGGGTAAAAATTATAAGGGCAACGTGGACGGCAGCGATCCGGCGTACAGCTTTCATTATCTGGGTACAGGCAATCGCCTGTATGTCTTCGAAGCACCGATAGATATGCTGTCATACATAACGCTCCGTCCGCGGGACTGGCACGAAAACAGTTATGTGGCGCTCTGCGGCCTGTCAGAGCAGGCTATGCTGAAAACGCTGGAAACAAATCCGCGTATCAGTCATGTCAGACTTTGCCTTGATAACGACAACGCCGGGCAAAACGCAACGGAGAAATTTGCCGCTTCTCTTTCGGAGCGGGGCTGCGCTTGTGACAGTGACATTTCGCGGAATAAGGACTGGAACGATGATTTAATCGCGGTCGCGGCGAAGTCGGAGGCAAATGAGCAAAGCTACACAATGAATATGAAATAAAATGTATAAGGAGCTGCAGATGAACTCACAAATATATATCCTCCTCGCCGCGGCCGCCGTGATGTTTATCGTCATCGGCGGTCTTGCCATAATCGCTCATAACTTCACCCTAAACAGTATTAAATCCCGTACAGTGGGCGACGGACAGCACGGCACGGCCCGCTTTGCCACAAAGCGTGAGATACAAAAAACCTACAACCGCGTTCCCTTCAATGTTGCTGCGTGGCGCAAGGGTAAAAATCGTCCTGAAACGCAGGGTATCATTCTCGGCAGTGTCGTGCGAAAAAAGGAGGTCACGGCCCTGGTGGATTCCGACGATGTTCACTGCCTCATGATCGGCGCGTCCGGCGTGGGCAAAACAGCGTTTTTCTTGTATCCCAATCTGGAATACGCCTGCGCCTCGGGCATGAGCTTTTTATGCACAGACACCAAGGGTGATCTCTTTCGCAATTACGGCACAATCGCCCGTGACTACTATGGCTACAGCATTGCCGTCATCGATCTCCGCAACCCCACCCGCTCTGACGGCAACAACATGCTCCATCTCGTCAATAAGTACATGGACATCTACCGCGCAAATCCTGACGACTTGGCCTCAAAAGCTCGCGCGGAAAAGTACGCGAAAATCATCGCCAAGACAATCATCAACTCAAGCGGAGACAGCTCAAGCTACGGTCAAAACGCTTTCTTCTACGATGCCGCCGAGGGGCTATTATGCGCTGTTATTTTGCTCGTGGCGGAATACCTCCCCCCGGAAAAGCAACCGGACGGAACAGAACACGACTGCCGCCATATCATCAGCGTGTTTAAGCTGGTACAGGATTTACTGGAACCAAGCAAGGACAAAAGGCGAAGCCAGTTTCAAATCCTGATGAACCAGCTTCCACCCGAGCACAAGGCGAAGTGGTTTGCGGGCGCGGCCCTCAATTCGGCGGAGCAGGCAATGATGTCGGTGCTGTCCACCGTGCTGTCGCGGCTGAATTCGTTCCTCGACACGGAAATGGAGCAGGTCTTGTGCTTCGACACGGCAATCGACGCGGAGCGGTTCTGTAACGAAAGGTCCGCTATATTTATTGTACTTCCCGAAGAGGATCTGACGAAATACTTCATGGTCAGCCTCATGATCCAGCAGCTCTACCGTGAAATTCTGTCGGTGGCGGACGAGAACGGCGGCCAGCTCAAAAACCGCGTTGTATTTTATTGCGACGAGCTGGGCACGCTCCCGACCATAGAATCGCTGGAGCTCATATTCTCCGCCTCCCGCTCCCGCCGAATGACCATGGTGCCAATCATTCAATCCTTCGGGCAGCTCCAGAAAAACTACGGCAAGGAGGGTTCCGAGATAATAGTTGACAACTGCCAGGTGACCATCTTCGGCGGCTTTGCGCCGAACAGTAAGACCGCGGAGGTGTTGTCAACAGCAATGGGCAGCCGCACGGTAATGAGTGGAAGCGTGAGTCGCGGCAAAAACGATCCCAGCCAATCACTGCAAATGATGGAGCGTCCGCTCATGACATCTGACGAGCTGAAATCGCTCCCAAAGGGTAACTTTATTGTCATGAAAACAGGAACGCATCCGATGCGGACCCGGCTTCGGCTGTTTCTGGATTGGGGCATTACTTTTGGTAAGCCTTATGCTGTAGAAGAAAAATCCCATCGCAAGGTCGCTTATGCAGATAAGCACACCCTGGAAAGGAGTATCGTCCGGCAAAAAATCGCTGAAGAGTCTGCGGACAGTGCTGAAGATGCGCCGCTCGAATCGCAGGATGGCGCGGGAACGCTTCACACGCAGAGCATGACGTCGGAGAAATTCGATGAGCGCCATCACCAGGTGAAGACATAGGAGGTTTTAGGTGAGTTATTTCAGTATAATTTATAAAGCCACGCCCGACGAGCTTCCTCATCGGGCGCGTTCTGTTTATATGTACCTGAAGGATCGCTCCGGCATAAAGCCTGACTGCTGGCCGGCGGTCAATACGATAGCGGCGGAGCTGCAGCTCTCCCGAAGCACTGTCAAGCGCGCGTTGAACGATTTAGTCAAGGCGGGGCTGATTGAAAAGGAAGCGCGGTACCGTGAAAACGGCAGCCGCTCCAGCAACCGCTTGATTATAAAGGACTGATTATGCCGGAAAACAAGCTGGGCCGCAAAGGGATTATTGCGCCTTCAAGGTGACCCCAGTCCCGGGTCATCATGAACCGCCTTGAATCTCCCACTCTAATGATTTATTACAGAAAAAGAAGAAAGAATATCTGCTGAAGTCTGAAAAGCAGAATCCTTACCCACACCTCTGGCAGGTGTTATGCGAATAGGTATATATTCTTTTGTATTCCGACAGGAGAAAAGTGCTATGAAATTTATTTCAAACTGCTCTTGTAGTCTCTGGGAGCGATTCCGTAAGTGCTTTTAAATGCTTCGGAAAATTTGCTGGCGCTTTTAAACCCAATATGCTGCGCAATTTCGCCAATATTCATATCATCAGCGCATAAATGGGCCAGAGCATGTTTCATTTGGACATCTCTCAAAAATCCATAAGGTGTTGCCCCGAATAAGCTTTTAAAATAGATTTTAAATTTCGACGCACTCATGTTGACCTGCTGTGCAAGCTCGGAAATAGACGGAGGCTCGGCCATGCTTTCTTCCAACAGTAGCGCCGCACGTTTTAAAGCATTTTTGTCAACGCGTGATATATGAAGGTTAGAGTATTCCTGAGATGTAGGTGTCATATTTTCAAAGATAAGCGAAAAAATTTCAAGAACTTTACTTTCGTAATAAATTCGCGATTCCATTCCAGATATAATTCGTTGTTCAATTTGCTTGAAAATAAGTGAAATGGCCGGCGTGTTATAATTATGTCTATAAGCATTTTGCGCTCTGTCAAAGAGCGCTTTACTGTTTATACCAAAACGCCCGTTTAAAAATGTCTCAAAAAACGGATTAAGAATTATTACCCCAACCGCATAAATCGGTTCTTTTGTTCCGTATACCTCCTTAATGGTTCTCTTGTTATTTTGGAAGAGATAAACGCCGTGATTATTTACGTAGCGGGTTCCTTTCTCCTCCCTAAAATAATAATCGCCGGATTCTGTATAGCTGAGACAAATATAATCCTCCGGGTCCTTTCGAATCCGTGTAAATGGTTCTAAAAACCTTAGCTTTGTGAGTGAAATAATAATTCCGTTTGGGTAAGCAATTTTATATATTTTCCCTTTTGCAAAGCTCTCATCAATATCATACTCCGTGTTATAGGCCGCCATGGACACCGCGCTTGTATATTCGTGCAATGAGGGATTTAGTTCCTCCGCATTTCGAAAATTATGCATATTTATGACCACTCCTTTCCTGTGGATTAGAAGATTTATCTGCCAAACTCTCGCCAGCCATTATCCTTAAGAGCCATATTTCTGTCCTTGAAAGACAATAGAAATTGAGTGAATACAAAAAAACTCGTGTATTTCAAGGGATTCCCTCCACGGTTTTCTTCGCGGCAATTATAAATTGGACCGATTGACAATTGCTTTAATGCATATTAAACTCCAATAGCCAGTTAGTTTTATCTAACTAGATATTAAATTTTATCAAACCTGCGAGCTTCTGTCAATATGGAAAGCAACTTGGTTGCACACCGGAGGAACCTGAATGGGAAATAAAAAACGGCTGAGATCCATCAAACAATATGGATTCGAAATTTGTTTTACGTTTTTTTTGGTTACAATTTTATCCTTTGTTCTTATGAGAATTTCGCCCGTAGATCCGGCTGAGGCCTATGCGCGCAGGAATATGGTTCAGCCGACCCAGGAACAGATTGAAATTGTTCGGCAGGAAATGGGGCTTAATCAGCCCGTGCTTGTGCAATACGCGGTCTGGATCTCGAGCGCGCTTCGCTTGAATTTTGGGAATTCCCTGATCAGCGGGAACCCTGTGGGTAGAGAATTTATGGAAGCACTTCCTTTTACGCTGAAGCTGGTATTTCTTTCGGCGGTTCTCCAGGTACTGCTCATCCTTGGAGCGGGCAGTCTAAGTTACTTTTTCAGAGAACATATGGCGGGACGTCTGCTTGGATTTCTGTTGCTTGCCGGAATCTCTGTTCCCAGCTTTGTCATTGCCGGAATGTACATAGAAATTTTCGCCGTCCGTCTCAATTGGATTACTGTCATACAGAACACCGGCGTTTGGAAATATCTTCATCCGGCGATTTGCCTCGCTGTTCCCTATGCCGCATTTTACGGTCGAGTTCTTGGCACTTATATCGGCGAGGATATGAAAGAAGACTATGTCTTTTATGCTCGCTGCCGGGGACTGTCTGAAACAAGGATTGTCCTGTGTCATAGCTTGCCGCGGGCGGTGTCGCTGTTGGTTCCAAACTTTATGCAGAATTTTGGACTGTCTATAGCGGGCGCCTGCTTTATTGAAAAGGTATTTTCGCTGCCCGGAGTAGGCTATGTAATGATTGACAGCATTTTGGCCAGAGACGCCCCCATGATTCACGCTTCCGTGCTGTTGATGGCGATTGTTTTTTTGTTCACCAATTTGCTGTCAGACGGAGCAAAACGGCTCGTAGGACGCGTGTAGGAAAAGGGGTCATAAGATGAACGGGCGAAAATTTTGGATACCTGTCATACTGTCAGGCGCGGTCATTTTTTTATTCGCAATAGCGTTCCTTTGGGCACCCAACGATCCGCAGAAAATTGATTTGACAATTCGATTGATGCCCCCCAGTAAACAGTTTCCCTTTGGAACGGATGCAATGGGTCGCTGCGCCCTTTCCAGAATCCTGTTCGGGGGAAAAGCAACGCTGGGTATGGTGTCGGTAAGCGCTTTTTTTGTTCTGCTCATATCTTCACCGATTGGGCTGGCAATGGGTTGCTTTACAGGCAAAAAAAGCTGGGTCGGACGAAGCGTTCTCAATGCCTTTACTGCTTTTCCGCAATTAGTCTATCTGCTTGTTTTTGTCGGCGCATGGGGAAACAGCGTATTTTCAATGCTGGTTGCGCTGACAATTGCATTTTCCGTGCGGCTTGTAAAGCTGATCGCAGCCAAGACGGAGGATGAGAAGCAAAAAGCTTATGTGCTGTGTGCAATTGCGTCAGGCGCGTCTCTTTTTCGCATAATGGTTGTTCATGTTTTCCCCAACCTACTCAGGGAAATCCTGGTGTTTTTAAGCCTTTCCTGTGCAGAAATGATTTTAATGGTCACCAGCTTTTCCTTTGTCGGGTTAGGACTGGGGGCGGACAGTATTGATTGGGGTAACATGATTCTGGAGGCCGGGGATGTAAGCATGGTAAGACCGGACCTGATATTTTATCCGGTTGCATTTGTCTTTCTTGCCACGTTTGCATTTAACAAGCTTAGTCGGCAACTGGAATAAGCAAGATGGTTTATAGCCGTTTCAAATGAACGGTAACCCTACGATACAAAGGAGGGCCTTATGCTTGAAATCAACAATATCAGCGTTAAAACTGAAAAACATCAGAATATCTTAAAAGGATTTTCTCTGCGACTGGAGCCAGGTCAGGTGATTGGCTTAACGGGAGAAAGCGGGGCTGGAAAATCAACAGTTGTTCGATCTATTATGGGGATTTTGGGAAGAGGCGCTTGTCTTTGCGAGGGAGACATTTCCCTAGAGGGGCGTAATCTGGATCGGATGCCGGACACGCAACGGCGGAAGCTGTGCGGAACGACCATCGGATTTATCCCACAAAACCCTATGACAGCCTTTGACAGCAAGATGAAAATCGGAAGGCAAATGGAGGAGACCCTCCGCTGCCGTCTTGGGTTGTCAGGACAGCAGGCGTGGGCGCTGTCCTGTGAAAAGCTGACCATGGTCAATCTCACAGATCATACGCACATATTGGAAAGCCTTCCATCTCAGCTGTCGGGCGGTATGCTTCAACGAGTGGCCATGGCGCTGCTGCTTGGACTTTCACCACAATATGTGCTGGCCGACGAACCCACCTCCGCATTGGACGAAAGCAATCATAAGCTTCTTTTAGAGCTTTTAATGGCACGAAAAGAGGTGTCAGGGATTCTTTTCGTCTCTCATGATGTGGAGGCTTTAAAACTCCTTTGTAAAGATATCATCATTTTGCATGGCGGTCAGGTGATTGAACAGGGAGAGCTTTCCGCAATGCTTCAATCACCGGGTCATGCATGGACAAGACGTTTCTTTCAGCATCATGGCTGCAAACAAGAAAGAGGTTTTCAGTGGAAGGAGTTATGATTCAAAACATCCACAAGGCCTATGAGCGTCCGAACGGGGAAAGCACTCCCATCCTTTGCGGCATTCATATGATGCTTCATCCGGGAGAGTGCGTCTCCTTGATTGGCGACTCTGGTTCCGGAAAAAGCACGCTGGCCAGACTTTTGCTTGGTATGGAGCATCCTGATTCCGGCAAGCTTTTTATCGACGGAGTCCCCTGTGCCGAATGGAATTTCCGCCAATGGCGAAAGTATCGCAGAGTGATCCAAGGCGTATTTCAGGATGCGTCCGGAACATTGAATCCGCGCATGTCCGTTTATCACAACATGGAGGAAGCATTGCGAAATCTGACAGACCTTGATAAATTCCAGCGAAAGAAAGAGATTTTACAGCTTATGGAAGAGGTGGAAATTGAGCAAAGCTTGCTGGAAACCCCGGCACGGATGCTCAGCGGCGGACAACAGCGGAGGGTCGCGCTGCTGAGAGCGCTGGCTGTGAAACCGAAATACTTGGTTCTTGACGAAGTCGTGAGCGGGCTGGATATTCTCACCAGTGATGCCGTTTTAAGCACATTGAAAAATTACCAGGAGCGTTTCGGATGCGCGTATCTGATGATTACCCACGACATGGAAAGCGCCCGCCAAATTTCTGACCGCATCCTCTTGATACAAAATGGCAGATTATGCCGAGAAGCAACCGCAATTACAGAATAATACGGAGGTTCCTTATGAAAAGAAAAAAAATAACACTATTTACCGCGATTGTCCTGTGTCTGCTTGTAGCCTTGACCGGCTGCGGAAGCTCTGAAAAACCCGCTTCCGAGACAGAGAAAAAAGTGCTTGTGATCGGGATGGGGGCAGAACTGGATAATCAACTGACGCCTCTCAGTACCGCCGATGATCTGATGCCGGCTTTTGGCATGGTTTATGAAACGCTGGTGACATACCATAATGGGGAGTATGCGCCAGGGCTTGCCAGTAGCTGGGAATTTGGTCATGACGGTAGGGAAATTACCCTTCATTTACGCGAGGGCATTACCTATCACGACGGGGAGCCGTTTAATGCCGATTCCGTCAAGGCAAATTTGGAATATTTAAAGGGCTGGCAGTCTGCGGCCTTTTTGAGAGGCGTATCCTCCATTCAAACCATTGAGGTGCTGGATACCTATACGTTGAAGCTGATCTATGAGGCGCCTTATTATGCGTCACTCTGGGATTTGGCATCCCCCTACCGTGTCACCATGATTTCTCCCGGAATGTACGAGGAGGGCAATTATGAATCCATGCGCGGCATTGTTGGGACAGGGCCTTATATGTACGATACCTTCGTTAAGGGAGAGTATACGCTTTTAAAAGCAAATCCGGATTACTGGGGAAATACGCCTCAGTGGGACGAGATTATTGTAAGGTATATCCCCACCTCATCATCTAGATTGAAAGCGCTTCAGACAGGAGAAATTGATATGATTTTCAGCTCTGACTTCATCTCCTATGATGAATACCGGCAGGCTTCTGGCCTGAATGGAATTGAGGGGCAGATATCCGAGGATATCGTGAACACCAGGAATATTGTGCTGAATTCCGCCAGCCCGGTCTTGTCTGACGCAAGTCTTCGCCAGGCCATTGCGCAGGCGATCAACAAGGAGGCCATTGTGCAGGGGCTGACCTATGGCTATGAAAAAACGGCGGAAGCTCTATTCGATACCGACCTACCTTACTGCAATGTTACGCTGAATCATACCTGGAGCTATGATCCGGAAAAATCAGCACAGTTGCTCGATGAGTCGGGGTGGAAGCTCAATGAAAGCACTGGATATCGGGAGAAAGATGGAAGTGTCCTGCATTTACGGTTCACCTACCCCAATAACAAGGCTCTGAATAAAGAGATCGTGGAAGCAATAGGGAGCCAACTGGGCGAGGTCGGTATACAAGTGGAAACGGAAGGAATGGAAATTATGTCCTGGTACGCCGATTGCTTTCAGAGCAATTTTGACCTTACCATCGGAAATACTTATGGAAAACCGGACGATCCTCATAATTACTTAAACCCCATTTATACCATGGGTTCTATTGATGCCATTGCCGTCAGCGAACTTCCGGATGTGCAGCAGTTGCGTGATTGGCTGGGCGAAACGTTGATTACCGCAGAGGAAGATCGTGTAACTGAGCTTTACGACAATATTCTGAACAGTCTTAACGACAACGTGATTGAGATCCCCATCTCCTACCAAATGGAGCTGGTTCTTTATAACAGTGAAGTGATCGAAGGCTATGCCTTTGGCGGAATTACCCAGGTACTGTTCCCTGATAATGTAAAAAAACGCTAATGGGAGGGAGAGTATTATGAAACAAAGACCGGATGGAATCAAACGAATGCTGGAGTTTACTGGGAAATACCGCGGATTGCTTCATATCTCCCGTATTCTGTCAGGGGTCAGCGCGGCTTTTATCTTAGGCCCGTTTTTGTGCGTCTATTTTACAGCCAGAGATTTGGTAGGTGTTTTTGCCGGGAACGCATTGGATACACAAAGCTTCATGCGTTGGGGTGTTCTCGCTCTTGTATCAGAGCTGGTCGGATTGGCACTTTATTTTGCGTCCCTGCTTTGCTCCCATGTAGTAGCCTTTCACACCGAAAAGAACTTCAAAATGGCGGCGCTCACTCATTTGGCCAAGATGCCGATGGGCTATTTTGATGCCAATCCCAGCGGAAAACTACGGAAAATTATTGACGATAACAGCTTTCAGACTCAAACCTTCATTGCCCATCAGCTTCCCGATTTAGTGGGTGCACAGGTCACGATGGCTGCAAGTCTTGTTCTGATGCTGATTTTTGACTGGCGCATCGGTGTCCCACTGCTATTGCTTTTTGGCATTGCGTTTTTCCTGCAAAACTCCTTAAATGGGAAAGATAGTTTGACCTTCATGCAGAACTATCAAAACTCCCTGGAAACCATGAACCATGAAGCGGTGGAATACATACGGGGCATTTCGGTGGTTAAGGTGTTCGGGCAAACGGTACAGTCTTTCACAAAATTCAACGCTGCCATTAAATCCTATCGAGACTATGCTCTGGCCTTTACCATGTCCTGCAAAAAAGGCATGGTGTTCTTCAATTCCATCGTAAATTCCAGTTTTCTTGTGTTGGTTCCTACGGCGCTTATTATCGGGCTTGTTTCATCTAACCTTGTCAATTTTATGCAGAGCTTCTTATTTTATCTGATTTTCTCTCCCGCCTGCGCCGTAATGCTGAATAAGATTATGTATATGACCAGCTATAAAATGCAGGCAGAGGAGTCCATGCGCAGGATTGATACGATTTTGACCGCCGTACCACAGTCGGAAACGGAGCATCCCCAAGCTACAAAAGGCCATGAAGTTTCCTTTGAAAATGTCACCTTTTCTTATGAAAACACCCAGCATCCGGCTGTTTCCCATCTTAGCTTTACTTCAAAACCGGGAACGACTACAGCACTTGTAGGACACTCTGGATCGGGGAAAAGCACCACGGCAAGTCTAATTCCTCGCTTTTATGATGCGCAAGAGGGTGCAGTAAAAATTGGCAGCGTAGATATTCGTAACATGGCGCATACGCAGCTCATGAAAAAAGTCGCTTTTGTATTTCAAGACCCCAAATTGTTCAAAGACACGCTTTTGGCAAATATCTGTGCCGCTCGTCCCTCTGCTACAAGGGAAGAAGCACTAAATGCGGCGCATCTGGCTCAATGCGACGATATTTTAGCCAAGTTCCCGCAGGGTATTGACACAGTTGTGGGCAGCAAGGGCGTCTATCTTTCTGGGGGCGAAACTCAGCGTATCGCCATCGCCAGAGCTATATTGAAAGATGCACCTATTGTTGTGCTGGACGAAGCCACGGCTTACGCCGATCCGGAGAACGAACAGCAGATTCAGCAGGCGTTTGTGGGCCTTACGAAAGGGAAAACCGTGATTATGATTGCTCACCGTCTGTCCACGATACAGGACGCCGATCAGATATTGGTAATGAAGCAGGGAAAGCTTGTGGAAAGCGGAACCCATTCCGCGCTTATAGCGCAAAAAGGCGAGTATGCCAGGATGTGGGGAAATTACACCAAGGCCACTCAGTGGCATATTGGAGAAGGGGTGAAATCATGCTAAAGCGTATGTTCGCCTTAAGCGATCAAGGTACAAAGGACTTAAACAAAGGAATAGCCGCAACGACCCTCAGCAATATTTGCCTGATTCTTCCGGTCAGCCTGCTTATGATGATTGTTATGGCCCTCTTAAATGCCATTTCTGGGGAGCAAGCCGATCTGGAAAACAACATTATTTTGTATTGTGTGATTACGGCGGTACTGTTTATTATCGTTTTCGCCTCACAGTGGCTGCAATACAATAGGACTTACACTGTGGCCTATCAAGAAAGCGCCAGCCGTAGAATTGTACTTGCGGAAAAGCTGCGCAAGCTGCCCCTGTCTTTCTTCGGACAAAAAGATCTCTCCGATTTGACAACCAGCATTATGGGGGATTGCACTGCTTTAGAGCGTGTTTTTTCCAATGCAATTCCGCAGTTATTTGGAACGATCTTTATGTTCATTCTTACTGCAATTGGACTGCTTGTATTAGATTGGCGAATGGGCCTTTGCATTGCTATCCCTGTTCCCGCAGCTGCATTGGTCGTTATTGCCGCCCGAAAAGCGCAGACAAAGGCGGAAGCCGCCAATATGGATGCAAAGCGCGTCGCTTATGATGGAGTACAGGAGTATTTGGACACCATGCAGGAGTTAAAATCCAGCTCACGGGAGCAAGAGTATCTGCATGGACTGGAAAAGAAGTTGAACGATGTGGTGCGATGCTCTTTCCGAAACGAAATTGCCCCTGGCGCTTCCGTTACTGCAGCACAGTTTATTTTGCGTTTCAGCTTGGTCGCTGTACTTCTAGTGGGAAGCTATCTTGTAAGCGTCGAGTCGCTTTCTGTTCCCATGCTTATCCTGTTCCTAATATTCGCAGGAAGGATTTACGACCCGTTTACCAGTTGCTTCATGCTTTTGGCCGAGGTGTTTTCCTCATTGGTCAGTGTAAAACGCATGAAGCAGATTGACTCTACCCCGGAACAAACAGGCACCTCTGTTTGCAACAACAATGGATATGACATCGAATTTAGGGATGTTGAGTTCTCTTACAACGAAGAACCCGTGCTGAAAGGCATTTCCTTTGTGGCAAAGCAGGGTGAGATAACGGCTTTAGTAGGGCCTTCCGGCAGCGGGAAATCAACAGCCTCCAAGCTTGCAGCCCGATTTTGGGATGCAAATGCTGGAACCATCATGCTTGGTGGCGTAGATGTGACGACAGTTGAGCCCGAAACACTGTTTAAGAATTACGCCATTGTATTTCAGGATGTTCTGCTGTTCGATGATACGGTTATGGAGAACATTCGCCTTGGCCGCCGCAACGCCACCGATGAAGAAGTGATAAGCGCTGCCAAAGCCGCACAGTGCGAAGAATTCATTAATTGTCTGCCAAAGGGTTATCAGACAAATATTGGAGAAAACGGCAGCTCTCTATCCGGCGGTGAGCGGCAGCGGATTTCCATTGCCAGGGCGCTTTTGAAGGATGCTCCGATTGTGCTTTTAGACGAAGCCACGGCATCTATGGACGCAGAAAGCGAAACATTGGTACAAGAAGCCCTTTCCACGCTGCTCCGGAACAAAACTGTTATGGTAATCGCACACCGCATGAGAACTGTTTCCGGCGCGGACAAGATCGTTGTGATCAAAGACGGTTCTGTTGCAGAAACTGGAACTCCTTTGGAATTAACAGGAAAACAAGGAGTTTTTGCAGCGATGTTAAACACACAATATCAGCGAAAGTAATACAGTTTGCGTTACAGTAAAACCTCCGCTTGTTTAACACCACAATGGAGGAAACGACGAATGAACCTTACCCCATCAAAAGAACATTACATTAATCCAAGTGAATGACGCTGGCAATCCATCACTTAATTAGCGAAAAAACGCGATAAAACCATAGCCCTTTAATCGGGGGGAGGATTAGCTCATGGATAGAAATTTACAAAAAGAAATGATACTTAAAGATAATCTGTGGAAGGTCATGTGGACTTTATCATGGCCTGCCGTCATAGGCATGGTGCTTCATGGCCTAAATACAGTATTTGATGCAATTTTCGTAGGCAGATTTATTGGCGAAACCGCGCTGGCCGGGGTTTCAATCGCATATCCTCTCACACAGTTTTCTGTAGGGATAGGAAGCATGATCGGCGTGGGTGCAGGCTCGCTGTTGAGTATAGTGATAGGTTCCAATGATACTGCCACTCAAAAAAAGCTCATTGCCAATACAAATTATTTGATCATTATATGCGGAATTCTTATGACAGCAATAGGACTGCTCCTTATGAATCCGCTTTTAAAGCTTATGGGAGCAAGCGGAGACGAACTGATGTTTGGAGCAGATTATTTTAGAGTCACTCTATATGGCTCCGTGTTTTGGATCGCGGGGCTTGGCTATAACATGGTTGTAAGGGCTGAGGGAAAAATGAAATCAGCAGCCTTTATGATGGGTACCGGGCTTGTGATAAATATAATAGCAAACTATTTGCTGATTGTGGTTTTTCAATTCGGCGTGGAGGGTGCGGCATGGGGAACGAATCTCGGCATGCTGGTCTATACAATAGCCTTTTTTGTTTATTGCAGAAAGAAAAAGGCAACCTTTGAAACCAATGAACTCAAAATATCACGAGACAAGAATATTACAAAGCAAATTCTCTCTCTGGGCTTTCCTTCCCTTATCATGACAACGATGTCTGTTGTTCAAGGTATGATTGTTATGTATGCGCTTAACAGATACGGAACAGCCTCAGACGTTGCTTTTTATGGAGTAGTCTATAGAATTTTCATCTTCCTCCTAACGCCGATTTTTGGGCTGATGAGAGCCTTGCAGCCGGCAATGGGGATCAACTTTGGAGCAAAGCAATATGATAGGGTTATCAGCAGCTTTAAAGTGTTTGCTGTAGCTGCGTTTATTATGATATTTCCCTTTTGGTTAATCATGATGCTGGCCCCCGAAATGGTTTTAAGCATTATGCTTCCCGTCAGAGAATTTTTAATCAGCGATATTATGAGCTTCAGGGTCTTCGTGGGGCTGCTGCCTGTCCTCCCCATTATGTTTATGGCCATGACTATGTGGCCCGCCATAAACAATTCTAAGCCTGCTGGTATTATAGGGATAGCAAGACAGCTCATATTCTATGTGCCGGCGATGCTTGTGCTACCGAAATATTTCGGGGTTGGATGGGTATATAAGGGCGCGTTCTTCATTGATTTAATTATTATCGTTATTGTTTGCTTGTTGGTAAAAAGGGAGTTTTCAAAGCTAAGGAGCGGTGATGTTATTCAACTGAAGAGTTGAATCAGAAAAAAGCAGTGCAGGAAGGCCACACGCTTTAGTACCTGAGGCTGCTATTATAGTCTATTTGTGTCGTGCCTTTTGAAGGAGGTGCTTTATGGGTACATTAACCTCTTCACAGGAGCATTATCTGAAAGCAATTTTCACGCTTTCTTCAACCTCCGGATTCACACGCATATGTGATGTGGCGGAAGAACTCGACGTCAAAAAATCCAGCGTCTGCACGGCTGTAAAAACGTTGGAACATATGGCGTTGGTGAAAAGAGACGTCCATCGTCAAATCATCCTTACCTCAAAAGGGGAAAATCAAGCGTACCTGATTATGAACAAGCTATCGATTATTCGATGCTATCTCATTGAAGTGCTCGGTATTGACGCGGAAGCAGCTGAGTTGGACGCATGTGCCATAGAACATGTAGTAAGTAATGAAACCCTCTGCTCTATGTGCAGACAAACTGGCAAAGACATATGCGCAGAAAATTGTTATCTGAAAATCGAAACCGAGCTGCGGGAGGCTTAAAAATCCTTGTGGAATACTTTTTCATAGGTTGCCGGGGCGAAAGATTATCAATAGGTTAGATGTATATAACTTGTAAAGGCTTTATTTTCAATATCATTCACTGGCCGGACTGGAGGCGATAAAAAAATGAAAGCATACAGCAATATTCTTGAAATCAGAGACCTTTGCGTCCGTGCCGGTGAAAAGGTTCTGCTCGACAATTTAAATCTTACAATTCCCGACGGCGAGGTGCACGCCCTTCTGGGGCAGAACGGCAGCGGAAAAACCTCGCTTATGATGACCGTAATGGGCTTTTCGGGCTATGAGGTAACACATGGTGAAATTTTGTTTAAAGGACAAAACATCACAGAACTCAGCGTCTGTGAGCGGGCGCGGCTTGGAATCGCCATCGCGCGGCAGCGTCCGCCCACAATTCCCGGCGTGACCCTGCGCCGTATCTTAAGCTACGCGCTCCGAAATACGCAAAACCCGGAGAAAAAGCTGGCCGAGCTTGCAGAGGCCGGCAGGATGGAGGCGTTTTTGGACCGCAGCATCAACGACGGGCTGTCCGGCGGGGAAATCAAGCGTGCGGAGCTCCTGCAGCTTCTGGCGATGTCGCCCGCGTTTTCCATGATGGACGAGCCCGACTCGGGCGTTGATATCGAGGCGCTGGCGTTGGTGGGAAAGCTGATAAACAAGCTGTTTTCACCCGATGAAAAGCGGAAGGCAAAAAGAAAAGCGGGGCTGATTATCACTCACAGCGGCAACATCCTGAAATATTTAAGCATCGATAAGGCGCACGTCATGCATGGCGGCAGCATCGGCTGCTCGGGGAATCCGGCTATCATGCTGGACCAGATCGGCAGATACGGCTACGAGGAATGCATACGCTGCATGGGAACGAGGTGAAACTGATGAGCACGACTGACAACAACCGAGGGAGAATCCCGGATATTTCGCAATTTTCTAAATCTCACGGCGGGGACGCTGCAAAATTGATGCCGCCTGAGCAAATCGGGCGGGAGGACGCGGAAACACTGGCCGGAGCGGGCATTATACTGAACGACAGCAGCCGCTCGGGTACGATGGTGGTGCGCGACCATCAGCTGGTCTGCCTGACATACGACTCGGATAAATTTGAAATGCTCCCCATTTCCGCCGCGCTTGAACGCTACGACTGGCTAAGGGAGAAATATTACTTCAAAGCCGTCCCCGCCGATTGTGACGAGGCCGTTAAAAGCTGCGCGGCGCAGAAAAAGCCTCTGGGCTTTTTCGTCCATGTCAAAAAGGGCGCGGATGTGACGCTGCCCTGCCAGGCGGCGATGTATATGGCAAGCGAAAATGTCGCTCAGCTGGTGCACAACATCGTGGTGCTGGAGGACGATTCTCACCTGGAGCTCATAACCGGCTGCATGACACATCACGGCGTCAATACGGGACTGCACCTTGCGGTTGAGGAGCACTATATCGGGAAAAACGCAAGGTTTGTGAGCACCATGATACATTCGTGGGGTTCTGATATCATGGTCTATCCCCGAACCGGAACCATCGTGGAGGAAAACGGCCGGTATGAAAGCAACTATATCTCGCTGCGCGCCGCGAAGCAGGTCATGAGCGATCCCCAGACATACCTAAACGGCAAGGGGGCCTCCGCTAAATATCTGACCATTGTTTTGGGCGCGCCCGGCTCGGTCATTGACACGCAGGGCAAGGTGTACCTCAACGCGGAGGATACCAGCGCGGAGCTTGCACACCGCGGCGTCTGCACCGGAGGAGCCATGCATCAGGGTGGGCTGCTCATCGGAAACGCTCCGTGCAAAGCCCATGTGGACTGCGCGGGCATGCTGCTTGATAGTACCGGCGAGGGCTTTATCGAGTCCGTGCCGGGGCTGAGGTCGCATCATCCGGACGCGCGCATGAGCCACGAGGCGAGTATCGGCAAGATTGCGCCGGAGCAGGTGGAATACCTGATGTCCCGCGGTATGGATGAACGAGAAGCCATCTCCTTGCTCATCCGGGGATTTCTTGGGGCCGACATTGAAGGCCTGGGCGCGGAGCTTGACGCGCAAATAGCTGAGATCGCCGAGGTTGCCGGACACGGAGAAGGTTAACGCTAACGTGTAGTTAAAAATGCGAAAAAATAATAATGTTGGGCAAACCTGTCTAAAGGCAGGGACGCAAAGCCGCAGAGTCTAAGGCGCTCTATTAAGCGCTATGATAGTCTGGCTGCCAATCGTTGCAAGCAAACGCCTGCCCATTTACGGGGCAGGCGTTTGCGAATTAATGAGCCTTTTGCAACTTTTGTTGGATTATTTTTAGGGCTATTATGGCTTTCGTTTTTTGCTCCCGGCGAAAGAGGCGCTTATATGAAAATCGGGAGATTGAAATAAAGACGACGCAACTACATACCAGGGCTTTATAATTAACATTTATACGGACCCATGGCCCGCAATTTGTCATAGGCAGATTGCGGGTTTTTTATTTACGACAGGAAAAGGACATATTCGACTTTCGGGGCAAAGTCGGTATGTCCTTTTTTTATTGTTTTCCGTGCTGCCGCGCTGCCGCTCTCCTCCGCTCCTGGAATTTTGATTCACTATCAAAATTTCAGAAAACGGAGGACAAGCCTTATGGCTATATTGAAGAAAAAACCGGATTACCGCAAGAAATATCCCGAGTTAAGCGATGAAATCATCAATGTCTTGGAACAGAGCGATAGGAAGATGGAATATCAGCAATATGATTTGAAGACGGAACGCTTCCAAATTCATTACATAGAGCAAACCGTTATATGCGTTCCGAGTCGAGAGGATTCCTATGACCGATTGCTGGAGGAAAACCGGCAGTTTGCAGCAGACGATGAGAGTGCCGAGGATACAGCTGTGAAAACACTGATGATACAAAAAATGCTGGAGTGCTTAAAGCTGCTTAGCCCTGAAGAAAGGTCATTAATTACCGGACTGTTTTTTGAAGGGAAAAGCGAACGTCAACTGGCGAAGCAAACCGGCGTACCTCAACGAACTATCAACGACAGGAAGAACAAAATTCTCGGAAAATTAAAAACACTTATGGATAAGTAAAAGTTTTTCCGCTCAACCCCCTCGCTCAACGTGGAAGTAAGTGAGGGGGTTTTTCCATTCCCCTGATTGCTCCTTGAAAATTTCATATCCGATGACCTGAATACGTTAGCTGACGGCCCCGATGAGGGAAAGCGACCCCGGAGGATGCGCCAAGACCACCTGTAAAAGAACGGGAGAAACACGAGATCACAGTTCTTGTTCTTTCTTCCCTGCTTCTTTTATCAAAGACGGCCAAATAAGGTGCAGAGCGGCACCCATCCGTCCGGAAAACAGCCACGGCAAGCTGTTTCGCAATAATCCCGTCAGCCTATAATGAAACTTCTGTCCAGTCACAGCCCCCCTTGACCGGGGGATCAAGCAATGAGGGCAGCCGGCAGAGATCCTGGCGGGGGTGGGATTCCCATGATGCGGTGAAGCTAACCGCAGTTCAGGCCGTCGCCCAAGGCTCGGGAAGTTGTGTCGAGTAGAGCCATTGCAAACTGTAATTAAGTGAGTAAACGAGGGTCGCCTCTTATCCAAGGCAGGTGGTATGGAGTGTTGAGAGAGCGACCCTCGTTTTTTATTGAAAGGGGTTTGAGATTTATATATGCGTCTGATGGAACTTAAATTTTGCGTCGATAACGGCGGTCATATTCTGCTTCCGGCAAAAGACCTTTCTGAAATGGGTATTAACCCCGGAGATAATGTGACAATTGCCTTTCTGTCTGACGATGGCATCAATAATTCATACCGTGAATTTTTGATTTCTTCAGATATTCAGGCAGATACCGATGAACAGCAAACGATCAGAATACCGATTGAATTTCTCAATACAGCCAAGATTCTGCCTAATGAAGATATAGAGATAACCTGCGCTGACGGTGTGATTTTGATCCTGCGTGCGGACAAGTTATCTTCATCCGACCTTGATGAGGTATTGCGCAGACTTGGACTCGTGAACGAGGAACTGATTTCATTAATCCAAAATAAGCAGCGGCCACCCGGTATCGACTAATCCGGGTGGCCATTTGATACTGGAGGCCAATATGAAAAAACAAGCAGATTTTGGTATTAAGCCTGCGGAGTATAGAACAACAATAGACGAGGTTCGGATAATCATTCATTTTGCCAGCGAAGAAAACCCCGAAGTGAAGGAACTAATAAAATCATTGTTGAAAACGGCATATAAAGAAAAATTCCAGGCATCCGTATAGCGCCGGGAAAGGAGGTTAAGCGTGAGCAAAAGAGTATATTGCTTATATCGGGTTTCTACCAAAGGGCAAGTTGAGAAAGACGATATTCCCATGCAACGACAGGTTTGTCATGAATTCGCCGAATCTCACGGATGGGAGATCGTTAATGAATTCTCTGAAAAGGGTGTATCGGGCTTTAAGGTTTCAGCCAAAGACCGCGACGCGATTCAGGAGATTCAACATGACGCGGCTTCTGGGAAGTTTGATATCCTGCTGGTGTTTATGTTTGACCGCCTTGGACGTAAAGAAGATGAAACGCCTTTTGTTGTTGAATGGTTTGTTAAAAACGACGTCGAGGTCTGGAGCGCGATGGAGGGCGAGCAGCGGTTTGATAATCATGTAGACAAGCTCATGAATTATATCCGCTATTGGCAGGCATCTGGCGAGAGCATCAAAACATCAATACGCACAAAGACAAGATTGGGACAGATTGTTCAGGAGGGGCGCTTCCGCGGCGGCGTTGCGCCATATGGGTATCAACTCGTAAAGCAGGGACGCATAGGAAAAAAGAATAAAGAGCTTTTTGATCTCGAAATCAATAATGATGAGGCTGTCGTTATACGCAAAATATTCGAAAAAGCCGCCAATTACGGATACGGAGCAAGGCGGATCGCATCAGATTTAAAAAACGAAGGGTTTCTCAATCGCTCCGGCGAAATGTTCCATTACTCAACGATTCAAAACATACTGAAGAATATCATGTATACCGGTGTTCTTCGCAGCGGCGAAACACGTTCAGAAGTATTCCCGGAGCTGCAGATCATTGATGAAGCCACATTTGAAAGAGTAACCGCTGTTCGGCAGCAACGGTCCAATACATATGAGGAGCGACGCACCGTGCCACGTAAGGTAATGGGAAACGCATTGCTCTCGGGAAACGTTTATTGCGGCCATTGCGGTGGCCGCATTTTTGCTACCACCGCGCGGAAAACGCATCACGCGGTATCCGGCGAAGCAGTCAATGAACGCATCGCAATTTACAAATGCTATAACCGAACCCAGCATAAAGACTTATGCGATGGCCCTACAACATATCGGGCGGATAAGGTTGATGCAGCGGTTGAGGAAATACTCAACAGAGTATTTCTCGGTGTGGGCAATGAGCACAATAATGATTGGGTGGAAAAACAGTATAAGGCGAAAACGGAAGAGTATTCTGTGAAGCTTAAGCACGCCAAGGCTGATTATGCCAAATTATCCAAAGAGCTCTCTCGGCTTGACTCCATGATGATGGACGCGATGGACGGGACTTGTGTTTTTTCTCCGCAGGATCTCCAGCGGCGAATGCAGACGATCAAGGAATCCATAGCTGAGGCTCAGGAGGTTATTTCCTCTACCGAGCGTGCGATGGAAGAGAGTCATATTACATTGAAACGTATTCAGGATGAGTGTAAGCAATTGGCGACCTGGGCTCAGGTGTTCCACGAGTCAAGCCCGGATGTGAAAAAAATGATAGCCTCCTCCATGATCGAGCGAGTGACCGTCAGCCGAGATTACGAGGTGAATGTTGACCTCAATATTACCGAATCGCAGTTCTTCGGCGGCATGAAGATGGAGTTGTGATTTTGCAAATGACAGAATGTTTTTTTAATTGGAATAATCAATGGAAATTCTGACTATAAATATATCATCAAATTTGAGGTGGATCGTATGAAACATGGCAAGTTAATATTAAATACTGAGGACAGCCGTTTAGATGTGTTGTTTGATGACGGCAGTTTGCTTGGCGGTTTTCATTGTGGGGACCGCCTTGATATATTGCTGAACAACAATTGGACTCCAACAAGAGTGGAATACGATAACGATTGGTATCTTTATGGATTATTTCAAAGCGGCGAGATACCTGTCGGGCTGAATGTGCGCGTTTGTACGTAGATTATAAGTCGCTTAGCATAACCTCTTGCTCAATCGTAATGTTATAAAGCAGGAGCTCTTTTATGGAATCCGCAAATAAAGCACCTTCTGGTAAGGCAAAAAAGCTTTCCATTTCCTTCATGTAGGAGTTGCTTCGCTTAAGACCAAGAGCGGCATATCGCTCGACTTCTGCCGGACCCATTTTCCAGGGGACAAGCTCCGGAGCCAAGTTTTTAAGCTGGGCGAACATTTTAAAGCCGCCCAAATCGATATCAGCCCAGAATAAGTATTCAGTATGTACAGGACACGAAGATACGATTTTCAATAGTAATTTCTTTTTTTGAGGGCTTAGAAAACCGCCGTGGAATACGACCAGCTCGTCATTTCGACGAGCTTTTTCTATATATTCGTCGTAATTGGTCTTGTTTTCAATGAACATGATTCTATGGATATTGCCCAGACGCAGCTTCCGAATACCATAGACCGCCGCGCTCGTTACAGCACAGCCGTACCTTGAAAGTGGAGAGCAGTCGCAGATACCGTCTTCGGTTTCAATGATGAGTGGTCCGGCAAACTCGTATATCTCCGGACGAGTATATATCCCCAGGCAGGCGAGTTGTTCCCGATCGCTCAAATCATGATCGGTGAGCAGTTCAGCCAGGAGAGGGTAATATTCATGGGCAATTGCGAGAAAATCGTCTCGAATATTCTTTTCGAAATATTTTGAATCATGGTAACAGGCAATACTAAACGCCCGCATGGTCATCCCGCTGTCATCAAGCCGGTCATAATGTTCCCAAGCGTTAAGCATATCAGTGACATGCGCGTAGCCTTTCTTATAAAGACCGGATAAACGATTAGTAGAACTGAGCTTCTCCGACTGTGTAATTAGAAATCTATTGATCCAGGGTGTGCTCACACGCCCAGCCGCCGCTTTCAGTAAATTAAAATACTCATCGATCTGGTTTTGCAGCGGTTGGCGTTCAGCCAAAATATAGGCCGTTTCAATCCTTGAGAGATTAAGCCAGAGCTCCTTGACCACGAGCCTATTCCGTCCTGGCAGCCAATCGGCAAAAACGACCTCTTTATCCGTCAAATCACGAATTGCAGCATTGAATGCGTCCCTTATATTTACATTCTGATAATCATATTCCGGCAGACCGTTTCCCGCGGTTTTAATGAGCACACGCCGGTTGGAGCGGCCGGGTTCGCTGAAATGCGCGCTCTGCTCATATTTATCGAGCAGCCGGTTTAGAATTAACTTTGCTTCAGTCATCCAGCAAGGCCTCCAAATCCTTTGACCAAGGTAATATCTGCATCCTGTACCCGTCTTTTAAAACCAACAGAGTACGATCCGCTTCCGGCATAATATCCGGAAGCTTATCCGGCGGTGTGCAGATGACAGCCTGCAGCTTCATTTTACGGAGCAGATGGATGCTCTCGACAATACGTTCGCTGTCCATCTTGTTAAAAGCCTCGTCGAAAACAACAAGCCGCATGGTATTGCCAAAACTGCTGGCATCATTGACGCGATAGATTTGTGCGAATGAGGCGAGAATGGCAATATAAAAAGGCGTCTGAGTTTCCCCGCCGGATTTTGTATTCAAGGTTTTACTGAGAAGCTGTACATTGCCGTTTTGGTCCGTCGTCTCCAAATCAAAATGCAGATAAGTCCGGTAGTCTGTGTATCGCTGAATATTGGCCTGCAGCTCACTTTGCTTCCGCTCGTTGAGCTGTGAATCGTCGGAGGAAACAATTCTGCTGAAAAGGGCTTCGATCAGCTCTCCGTATCGGCTCAGAAAGGAAATGGAGAACAATCCGCCGCTCTCCTCCATAAGGTCTGGGTCCATGATCATTGTATAATAATCTGAATAATCAGGGTGTCTTATTACGATGAATTGATAGCCGTCGGTGCCAAACTGTGCTTTTTTAAGGGCTCGATTCAAATCTCTCACTTGAGCTTGAACAGAATCAATGTTTGTCTTAAGTTTCGCCAAAAAGTCGTTCTGAAACTGCTCAAAAGCACTTTCTCTGGCCTTTTGTATTTTTTCTTTGTATTTCGGAAGCTCGCTTTCGCAAAGTCTCTGTAGCTCTGCTGTGAATTCATCATTGTCCATTGCATCAGGGATAAAACGGCAAGGTGGATATGAATTCACATAGTCTCTTCTTGCATAGACAAGTTTTTTTCTGCTGTCGTCGTATTCTTTTTTGCTTTGTTCCTGACGACTGTGCCCAAAATTATTAAAAATGGATATAGCCGTCTTCAGCCTTTGCAATTCTTCTTGATAGCGTGGTTCTCCGGCTTTTTCAGCATATTCTGAACTAAACAAATCACCCAGCTCATCCTCTTTCTTCTGTAGCGCCTGATAGTGATCTGGAAGATCTTCATATTCTAATTCGTGCAACCGTTTTTTACACAATTCCCGCTGATTTGAGCACTGTTCTTTTCCCTCAAGTTTGAATTTCAGATCTCTTCTGACACTTTCAATGACGTCACCGATTTTAGCAAGCCAAGTCAGATCCAAAGCGTCGTACGCTTTTTCAAGGTCTGTCAACTGGGGGGAAAGCGCTTCAGCGCGGCTGAATTTTTCAATAGAATCTCTGATATTTATCTGAACGTATCTTTCAGTAATCAGCGGTTCTTTTTCTTTATGTTTGATTAATAAATCACGCATCGTTTGAATCGCCTTAATTGAATTGGACAGTGTTTGCTGTGCAATCTCAAGGCGTTCGAGGCGTTTTTTGACCGCAAGTTTTCCAATATAGGCATCATTCATCAGCGCCGAAGAGAGCGGGCGAGCCACATATCCCTGATACAGCATACCTTCCGGAGTAATAGCCGTCCTATATTTGCGCAGCTCTGAGACTTCCGTGCAGCGGACAACTCGTCCCAGCAGAAAATCAATGTAGGATCGTGCAAGCGGGTTTTTCGTCTCCACAACCGCGGCAAGGCTGTTAGGATCTTGCCGCGGCTTTTCGTTTTCTCTAAGCTTACCGATATCCACAAGACCATATCCATGTAGATCGTCTTTGCGTTTAGCCTCGTTGAGAACATGCAGGGCCCTCTGATAATGTGCTGGCTCTACTAAAAGATAGAACTTCTGTGTATTCAGATATCCCTCAATAGCGCCTTGCCATGTTTCGTCAGTAATTTCAAGTAAATCGGCAAGGATATAAACGTGCGCCGCCTGACCAAACCTTTTCACTAATTCTTCTTCTATCGTCTGCTTCAGACGTAAAAACCTTTTGTCATAGTCTTTGATACCCTTTTGCAGCTTTGCAATGCCGGCAGAATTGGAATCGTATTCCTGTCTTCTTTCGGAAAGCAGCTTATCGGCATAATAATAGCTCTCGTCAAGCTGATTTTTAAAAGCTCTCATTGCCTGCTGCACTGCTTCAAATACAGATATATCTATACGTCCAAAGTCATCAGGAGAAAATTGCTCAACTTTTTTAAGTTGCACTTGAAGTCTCTCTGAGCACGCGGCCAAATTGGAAATATCAAAAACATTATCGCCTGCGTTTTCGCCGCCAATAAGCTTACTGCAAAAACCAAGCCATTGGAATGCCTCTAATCTTAAGTCCTGCGCAGCGTTTTTCAACTCGTCTAATAGTCTTCTGTGTTCGGATTCCAAGAGGACTTTTTGCTGCTCAAGGCGCTCGCGTTCTCTGAAAACATCACTGTTTGCCCTGTCGCTGATAAGCTGCTCCAAGCGTTTGTTAAGATCGTTTATTTCAACCTCGAGAGTTTCATAGCGTACCGTCAGCTCGCCTAACTGCTCAGTTTTGTCTCGCCGTTCATTCTCGAGCTTTAAAACAGTGCTTTCTTCAATATCTTTTTCTGCCCTGATAAAAAGATATTGATGTATACGAACCTGGTTTAGTGCGCGTTCGCTTTTTAAATATAACTCCTTTATATCCTGCAGGGCAGCCTGCTTCTCCTCCTGCCGCTGGGCGAGTCGCTCCTGATGCTTGTAATCTTGTATATTCTGCTGCATTGCGGTGATATCCGGCCTGTCGGGAAGATCGCAGACATTTTCTGTAATAAAGCGCTGAATGTCGACGATAGGCCGGAAAGAAACTGCCTTCTTCAGCATGCCGAATATTTGATCTGTATGGATGTTCCATTTTGCGGAGATGGCAGCTTTGTATTTTTTATTGCTGTCATACATCTCGCCGCGGGTTTTATAATTGGTCTTTATGTATGTACGGAGCTCCGAAATATCCATTGGCATTCGGTTTTCAATAAAACAATTTTCCGGTATAGGCCCATCGTAAGAAAAAAACTGGTGTCGCTCGCTGCCGTCGTTATAGCAGTCAAACACAATGCCGATGGTAAATGGCTTCCCTGTAAAGTCATCGCTAAACTGGCAGGCAATGTAAGATTCGAAGGAGCGCCCTTTTCTGGAATATGGACTATTGTCATCCATATCCGCACGCAAATATCCGCGTAGCGTGCGTTCCGAGCTTTCATTCGCCGCCTTATTGAAGTTCCTGCCGCTCAGCTCGCCAAGCAATACGATCTGAAGAGCATCTATAAAGGTTGTTTTACCTGATCCGTTTTTGCCAGTAAGAAAGTTGATATCATCGAAGCTGATCAGTTCTTTTTCAAAATACAGCCAGTTAATCAACAGTGTTTTCGTCAGCTTCTTCATCGCTTTCATCCTCCTTACGCATATTGGAAACAAGTACGTTCAGTTTCTCAGCGGACACAACCGTCAAAATGGTCGGCAGTATGGTGAATCTGCAATCCGCGTCAGAGTATTTTCCTTCCAATCCTTTGATTATATTGTGATCTTCAAGCACTTTCATGGCTCTTCTGAAATCATCCATGTTGGGCTTCTGTCTAAACACGCCAAAATCCGTAACGAGCTTTTCAAGGACCTCTCTTACCTCGCAGAGAACATCCTGAAACAATCCAACTCGTTCGCTGTTCTCATCATAGATGATGCGCAGAGCAAGCAGAATTGCGGTTGGCTTGCTTCCAAGTGTTAGCCTGTTGGCGTCGAGATTGTTAATGACGTAGAAGTAGCCATTGTATTCATCCTGATGCAGCTCCCAGCCCAAGAAAGATAAGTAGCCTTTGACGATTTCGGAGCGAAGTGCAAGAAAATTGTATTCCGGATTATTTATCGCGCTCCCGTCAGGCTGATAAATTGTTCTAAGCAGGAAAGTCTGTCCGAGAAGGTGATTGCAAACAGACGTAAACATCTCTTTTTCTTTCGCAGTAAAGTCATTGATGCCTGATAATTCCATTTACCGCACCTTCTTTCTTATGAATCTTACAGACGGCAGCTCGTATTTGTTTGAAGTCACGCTATCGCCAACCGGTTCAGCGCGGTAAAAGCTGTCTCTGTCACTGGCGGCAATCACTGCCAGTCCTGAAAGTATATAGGACAGATCATTCTCAATATTCATATCCTTGGTATAGCCTATATCAGCGTTTTCCAGCAGCTTTTCCATATACGCACGAACGTTTTTCTTGCTATATGGACTGTTTATTGCAGCTCCAAACTCGTCCAGAGCTTTGCGACTGAGATCAACGGATTCCTCGCTTATCAGTACCGGATCGCGCTTTTCCCTCTTTCCGGGCCGTCGCTGTGAATAAAGGCTTCCTTCTCCCATCCAAGATTGTTCAAAGATCTGAAAAATGGGTTGAATTCTATCTGTAAGCTCGGCCGCTTTCGAGTTATCGGAAAGAGCATTAAGAAGGTAAACCAAATTGCCCCGGACTGTCTGATCGTTATTGGAAAGGCTTTCGATTTTCTGCGTTGTTGCACGGGTATACCTGCGGACTTTTAAGTCTATTTCATTGAGATATTCATTTTCAAAATCCTCGTAGCTTTCCTTAACAAAAAACAGTTTAATTACGATGTCCGAACGGCAATTTTCAAGAGTCTCAAATCGTTTTTCCTGTAAAGCTGCATTAGCCATAGCATTCAGGAGATCGTTATCTTCCAGCCAGGAATCCAAGACCTGCTGGATAGGCACCTTATACTTGGGGACAGAATCTTTTATTTTAAGCGGACGGATATATGCTTCAACGATATGCTGTAAAAAATCATCAAAATGCATTGCAAGTATCAGATTGACGTTGCGCATGTCAATCTGTTGTTGAAAATAGCGGTTAATATTGTGATATACAGTTTTAAGCATTTTAATAAGAGAAAGAGTCTTGTCATACGCTCCGTAGAGCGCCATCATTTTCTCGTAGACCCCTCCACTCGGATCTTCATTTGCCATGCGAAGTGTGGAATACGTCTCATAAACAAATGAAAAACCGCTGGATCTATTTTCCGATGTCAGCTCAGAAAATAACTCGAGGATTTTGATGCTGTAATCAGGCAGAATTACATATTCTTCAAAATCGTCGCCGCGTTCAAGTTCGATCCATCCTCGTTCCTTCAACTTTCGGATGAGAAAGCGCGCCCTTCCGGAGAGGTCCTGCGACTCTTCTTCGGAGATTCCGTCTTCGTTGAATTCGGATCGTGCAAGTTCATCTTCCAGCCTGCTTCGAATCATTGTATAAAAGGTGCTTTTTCGTATTTTCAGGTTTTCCCGAAATGCATCGTACAGTACGGCAAGGGCATCAGAGTATATAAGCCGATTCGGAGAAGCAAGTATGGAAAACAGCTCACTCGGAACTACATCAAACAGGTGCAAAAAGTCACCCCCAAATATAATATCTGGAAACTAATTGTTATAAGTAGTATTTTATCGAAAAAGTAAATTATTGCTATTATTTTAGCACTGCAGTTACTTTTTGTCATCAACGTTGAGATAAAACATTAGTAAAAAACCCGCTTGGCATTGATATTGGGGGACTTTTATGCAAATTACACCTTTTATGTGGGAAAAAGCACGGAGGAATCTATAGCACAATTAACTTATATTTCCATTAGATCATGCCTTGGAATAGCGAATTGCGATGAAGAAAGTGACTGCTTTTCTGGTAAATGAGATGAAAAGAGAATCGTAAGTGTAAAAACGCAGAATTTTTCTTATTCTGATGCTGCTTTAAGTTGGAATTACTCGAAATTCATGGTAAAATAAAACAATAATTATGTGGGAAACGGGTGGTGACGGATAGAAATGGACAAAAAACAGCTGACGGAGCAGGAAATCCGCACTCGTTATATAATTCCGGCAATCGCGAAAGCAAGATGGACAACCTCACAAATACGTGAGGAATACGCCATTACAAAGGGCCGCATTATTGCCCGAGGCGGTACATACAAACGCGATAAGGCGAAGTTTGCGGACTATGTACTGTTTTATAAGCCGCATATTCCCCTTGCAATTGTGGAAGCGAAAGATAACAACCACGCTGTCTCAGATGGAATGCAGCAGGCGCTGGACTATGCAGAACGACTAATGATTCCCTTTGTGTTTACCTCGAATGGGGATGGCTTTACATTTCATAACCGTATGATTTCCGGGGGTGACAAAGAGCAATTCGTCCCACTGGATGCATTCCCTACCTGTGAAACACTCTGGAATATGTATAAGACGGGTGTTGGCCTGACTGAACAAGTGGAGGCTGTCGTTACTCAGCCGTACTATTCTGAGCGGGAAGACAGAACGCCTTATTACTATCAGCGCAATGCAATCAATCTGACAGTCGATGCGATTGCACGTGGGCAAAATCGTGTTCTGCTTGTCATGGCAACCGGCACAGGCAAAACATTCACAGCCTTTCAAATCATTTGGCGGTTGTGGAAGGCTGGAGTAAAAAAGCGCATCCTGTATCTGGCCGACCGCAATGCGCTGATCGATCAGACCTATGTCAACGATTTTTCCCCGTTCAAGGATAAGATGACCATAGTGCGCAATCGCAAGGTGGACAAGTCCTATGAAATTTATCTCGCCTTGTATCAGGGCTTGACCGGAGAGGGCGACAAGGACATTTTTCAGCAGTTCAGCCCCGGCTTTTTTGACCTCATCATCATTGATGAATGTCACAGGGGAAGCGCCAAAGCGGACAGTGAGTGGCGTGAGATACTGGACTATTTCCATGAAGCGACTCAAATTGGCTTAACGGCGACGCCCAAGGAAACCAAGGATATCTCCAACATTGACTATTTTGGAGAGCCCGTTTATATTTACTCCCTTAAACAGGGCATTGAGGACGGCTTTCTCGCACCCTATCGCGTTATTCGTGTGTTGCTGGATAAGGATGCCGAAGGCTTCCGCCCTTATAAAGGGCAAACCGATAAATTTGGTAACGAGATACTTGACCGCGAATACAACAGCAGCGACTATGACCGCGAGCTGGTTCTGGAAAAGCGCACCCGTATGGTGGCAAAGGTCGTTTCCAACTACTTAAAAAAGCACAACCTGCGCTATGACAAGGCGATTTTTTTCTGTGTGGATACTGATCACGCAGACCGTATGCGGCAGGCGCTGGTCAACGAAAACAGCGACCTTGTCAAGGCGGATGAACGTTATGTCATGCGTATTACCGGCGATGATGATATCGGCAAAAAGCATATTGACAATTTTCGGGATGTTTCCAGCCGATATCCGGTTCTGGTCACCACATCGAAACTGCTTACCACCGGCGTGGATGTGCAAATGGTCAAGTTTATCGTACTCGATGCCAACATCAATAGCATGACCGAGTTCAAGCAGATCATTGGCCGCGGAACCCGCGTCCGTGAGGACTTGGGCAAGATGTTCTTTACAATCTTTGATTTCCGCGATGCCACCCGTCTGTTTGCCGATCCTGACTTTGATGGCCCGGCAGAACAGGACGTATCTTTTACCCCCGGCAAGGACGGTGAAATTCCGGATATTCCTGGTGAACCGGAAACGCCGCCAGAGCAGCCGGACGAACCTGACGCTGCCGAAACGCCGCCAGAAGGAGAAGATACGCCGAGACACGAGCGTCGTATGAAATACTATGTTGATAATGTTGAAGTCACCGTTTTACGCCAGCGTGTTCAGTACATTGACAAAGACGGCAAGCTCATTAATGAATCACTGACGGACTACACCCGCCGCAATGTGCGCAACCAATATGCGACGCTGGACGATTTTCTTGCCGCATGGAACAGTGCTGAGCGCAAGCAGGCCATCATGGATGAGTTTGCAAAGCAAGGTGTTCTTCTGGAGGAGTTACAGGAACAAATCGGGCAAGAGTTTGACCCCTTTGATTTGGTTTGCCACGTCGCCTACGATCAGCCGCCGCTTACTCGCCGGGAGCGGGCGAATAACGTCAAGAAGCGCAACTATTTCGCCAAATACGGCGAACAGGCGCAGGCCGTATTGAGTGCTTTGCTGGAAAAGTATGCGGATTCCGGTGTGGAAAATCTTGAAAGCCTGGATGTTCTCAAGGTGAACCCCATCAAAGAGTTTGGTACCCCCCAGTTCATCGTCAACAGGATTTTCAAAGGCAAGGCTGACTTTAACGCCGCACTGCGTGAACTGGAAAGCGAACTGTACGTCGCTTAACATAGGAGGAAAAAATCATGGCCGTTTCAGGCACAACAAAAGCGCTCAAAGATATCATGCGCATCGACGCGGGTATCAACGGCGACGCACAGTATATCGAGCAGATTACATGGATGCTTTTTCTCAAAGCATTTGACTATAAAGAGCAGGAATGGGAACTGACTGAGGACGACTACTATCCAGTTGTTCCTGCCGAATACCGTTGGAGCGCGTGGGCCGCCGATCCCGAGGATATCACAGGCGACACCTTACTTGCCCATATTGACGCAATGTTTTCCGCACTGCGTGATCTGGATGTCAGCGACGATCCAAAGCACCGCAAATGGCTCATCAAGAGCATTATGGAGGGCGTCAACAACTTCATGAAATCCGGCACGCAGCTGCGCAAAGTCATTAACAAGATAAACAACGATATTGACTTTGATGCCATGCCGTCGGGCCATTTATTCAACGGACTTTATGAGACCATGCTGAAAGATTTACAAAGTGCGGGTAAATCCGGCGAGTTCTATACGCCGCGCCCTGTCACGCGCTTTATTGTAGAGCAGGTTGCACCGAAGCTGGGTGAAACAGTTCTGGACCCAGCCTGCGGCACTGGCGGTTTTTTGACCAGTGTCATAGACAGTTATAAAGAGGATATAAACACAACCGATGATTACCGCCTCTTACAGAAGAGCATCAAGGGGATTGAGAAAAAACCGTTCCCGTATTTGCTGTGTGTAACTAACCTGATCGCCCACGGCATTGATGTTCCGGATATACAGCACAAAAACAGCTTGCTAAAATCCACGGGAGAATACGGCCCCAAGGACAAGGTAGATGTCATCGTCACTAATCCGCCTTTTGGCGGCGCAGAGGAAAAGGTAATTTCTCAGTCAGTTCCCGCCGAGCTGCGTGACACTGAGACGGCTGACCTGTTCCTGGTGCATATCATGACTCTACTGAAAGACGGCGGGCGCTGCGGCCTCGTTTTGCCGGACGGCTTTCTGTTTGGCAACGGTGTCAAATCCGCCATCAAGAAAAAGCTGGTGGAGGACAATAACCTGCATACGGTGATCCGTCTGCCCAAGGATATCTTTGCTCCCTACACCAACATCAACACTAATCTGCTGTTCTTTACCAAAGGACAGCAAACAAAGGGTGTATGGTTTTATCGTTTGGAGATGCCTGCCGGTTACAAACATTTTTCCAAGACCCGTCCCATGCTGGACGAGCATTTTCAGCCGGTTCGCGTTTGGTGGGAGAATCGCGCTGAGAGCGAAGTCTCGCAGTATGTGCCGGTGGAGGACATTGCCGCCGTGGATTATAATCTGGACTTCTGCGGATTCCCGCATGATACTGAGGAGATTTTACCGCCTGAGCTGTTTATTCCGCAGTATCTGAATGAAAAGGCCGCTCTTTCCGCCCGTATCGAGGATGTGCTGGCACGTATTTCTGCCGCTATGGGGCAGGGGGATGCCTTATGAAAGCAGTAGATTTAAGAAAGTCCATTTTACAGGCGGCGGTGCAGGGCAAGCTGGTGCCGCAGGACAAAAGCGACGAGCCAGCCTCAGAACTGCTCAAACGGATACAGACGGATAAAGCCACACTCATTAAAGATGGCAAACTAAAAAAAGAAAAAAACCTGCCGCCCATTACAGAGGACGAAATCCCCTATGATTTACCAGAGGGGTGGGCGTGGTGCAGGCTCAGTTCAGCAATAATTGATGTTTTTACAGGTCCATTTGGCTCAATGCTTCACAAAGCAGATTATGTAGAAAATGGTATCCCTCTGGTTAATCCAATGAACATTGTGAATGAAGCTATTATTCCATCAAAGAGGATGATGGTAGATGAGAAAACACATGATAGATTAAGTAGCTATATACTCTCAGATGGTGATATTGTTATTGCACGTAGAGGTGAATTAGGGCGATGCGCAATTGTAACCAGTAAGGAAGCAGGATGGCTCTGTGGAACTGGTTCCTTTTTTGTTAAACTCTCAAGGGACATATATGCGAAATATTTTACGTTGGTCTTTCGTAGCACTCAAACACTAAATCAGTTAAATGAAAGCTCTGTTGGGACTACTATGAGTAATCTCAATCATGAGATATTGAAAAGCATTTTAATAAGCGTTCCACCCCTTGCCGAGCAGCAACGCATAGTCGCCAAAGTGGATGAGTTGATGGCGCTGTGCGACAATTTAGAAGCAGTGGAAAAAGAACTGGTTTTGCTGGAAGCCCATTTTGCCGGATATCTACCGAAGTCCATTTTGCAAGCAGCGGTGCAGGGCAAGCTGATGCCGCAGGACAAAAGCGACGAGCCTGCCTCCGAACTTCTCAAACGAATTCAGCTAGAGAAAACTAAGCTCATTAAGGAAGGCAAGCTGAAAAATGAAAAGCTCTTGCCGCCTATCACCGAGGACGAAATCCCCTATGATCTACCGGAAGGATGGGTATGGTGCAGGCTGGGCGAGATCATGCATGGTAATGTAGGCGGTGGAACCCCATCAAAGCAACGTGCTGAATACTGGAATGGTAATATACCTTGGGCAAGTGTTAAAGACCTCAATTGCGATATATTGACAACAACTCAAGATACAATTACAGAACTTGGATTAAGAGAAAGCGCCAGCAATCTAATCCCAGCTGATAGCATTATAGTTTGCATGAGAATGGGTCTTGGGAAGATAGTAATTTCCGCAATACCAGTTGCTATCAATCAGGATTTACGAGCTTTATATATCCCAAAAGATAAAATATTAGGTGGATATTTTGTTTATTGGTATAAAACGTTAATAATTGATGGCGGTGGAATGACCGTAAAAGGCATAACAATTAGTGACTTAAGCAATATGCTTTTCCCGCTTTCGCCCCTTGCCGAGCAACAACGCATTGTTGCCAAGGTTGACGAACTGATGGCACTGTGCGACGAACTAAAGCATGTGGGTGAACAGCCCATCGACCATAACAAGGTGATTCAGTTCCCCGCAGAAGCGGAAGTAGAGACCGAGCCGCTGCAAATGGCCGCGCAGGGCAAGGTGTTCGAGCAGCCTTCTAAAAAGCACGCGGCGGCGCTGGACGACCTCGTGGAGATGATGGACGATGACTGACAGGCCCACCGTAGAGGCAAACCGTATTCTTTCTGTCAACGGTATCACCTCCTGCCCTGCGGAGCATTTGCAAGATATCGCGGCAGCGGAGCACATCAAAGTCCTGTTTCGCTCCATCAATGACGAGCCGAGCTTTGGGGGGCAATTGGTCTATAAGGGAAAGAAAACCGGAATTTTAGTCAACACCTGCATCCCAAACAGCGGCAAACACAATTTTACTTTTGCCCATGAACTGGGGCATTATTTTCTGCGACACCCTCCTTCTTATACCATGGACGGACAAAGCGGTTTCCGATGCACTGCGGCAGATATGGATACATCCCGCAATCCGCAGGAAACAGAGGCTAACCGCTTTGCTGTGGAACTGTTGATGCCAGTGGACATGTTCCGCCCCTTGATGGCCGGAGCGCCACTGGATTACACATTGATAAACAGTCTTGCCAGACAGTTCAGGGTATCAAAGCATGCAAGCGGCAACCGCGTTTTGGAGTTCACGCGCGATGTCTGCATTATCATCCGTACAAGTGGATTTAATATTACGGAGCAGCGGACATCCCAGGCGGCAAAGCGCCACCTGCTACCCCTATTCCAAATCCCACAGGGTACCGCCGCTTATGAGGCCATCTCTAAAAAGAAAAATCAAATAGATTTCACCGAATGTGACCCGGTCAAATGGCTTGCCAAAACCAACCCAGCCCTCCGCCTCTACGAATGCACCCGCGGCGACTGGGAACACGGTGTAGCTACGACAATATTAAAATGGTGAATTTGAAGTTAGAGCATATAAAGAGAGGAGTTTGAGCATATTTATGGATAAGGGTAATAAAGCGGCAGTAACTGTACTGTCACATCAGGCTGGTGATCATTTGAAAGCGACAGCAATTAAATCCATAATTGTGGACGCTCTTTTTTATGAGCAAACACCCCGCTCACGTGAATATCTTTTCACGCAGATTGAGGCGCAATTTGGCGTTTTAATACATAGTGAGCAATTCTCTGCGTCTATTGACAGCCTAATTGAGGAAGCAATTGTTGTTGAAGAAAAAGGAAAACAATTGTCGCTTTCAGATGTTACTCGAGCGGATATGCAATTAAAGCGGCTTGAAGAGCAGAGTTTTAGAAACAGAGCCATTCTTGAATGGGCAGAGCAAAATGCTGTGCCACTTGATGAGCATTCTACGGAAATATTCGAGCTTGTCGATAAATTTGTGCGTAGCGTCTTTATAAGGCATGGAGCTACCAGTTATAGCTTAATTGCAGGAAAACAGCCAATAGAACAATTTGCAATTGATAGTATAGAAAAAGAAACTCTTGAGCGTTGTGATGCTGGACTTGTCGAATTAGTTGATGGTAAACTAAAAAGAATCCTATCATATCCGTTTAGTGAAAACACCATTCATTATCTGAGAAATAATGCAAAGCAGGCTACATCTTATCTTTCAGGAATAATGCCAACAGAATACGTAAAATCCTTAGAAAGCCGTTTGTCAAATTTAATTCTTTATATTGACACTAATGTTGTATACAGATTGTTAGGACTCCAGGGCAACGAGCGTTTCGTTGCAGTAGAAAAAGCAATTCAATTTTGCTGCGAACATGGGGTGGATGTCCGAGTATCCGCAGAGACTTATAAAGAATTGTCTAAGACTATAGCATATGACGCAAAAACGATTATCAACTTTCCAACAAAATCAAGTCTGGCTGCTACTGGGTATCGTTTGCGTAGCACAGACAATTATATAAGTGAATTCTGGGCCGAAACCGCGAGGACAGGTGTTTCGGCCCAAGACTTCAACCAGAAGTATAAAAACGCTTCTCTGCTCCTCGAGTCAAAAGGTATACGAGTCGAACCTGTTTCAATAGATACGGACTCACTTGTTTATGAAGCAAAGAGGATTTACGAAAAGCTATCCCGAATTGATGGAAAGTTGGATTCATCAGACGACGTTATATGGCACGATGCCTATAATATGGCGTATGTTAAAGCGCAACAGAAAATAAGTGTATATACCGCAATAGATACTGGATGTCTATTTATGACGACCGATCAATCATTAACATTTCTTCAGCGAACAGACGATGAATTAAAGAATTCACCGGCACTTTGCATTTCTCCCTCACAAATGCTACAGGTATTCTCCTTTAGTCAGCCTAAAGATGAATATTATGATACATTTATACAGCTGTTCTCGTCGGTAGCAATTTGCTATTATAAATCCGACTATGAGAATCGAGAAATTGCAGATATTATTGGGAGACTATCACAATATCAGACAATTGATGATGAAATTGCAATAAAAATTCTTGAAAATCAATTATTAGACAGCAACTACAAAAATGCTCAATCAAATGAAGAAAAAGAGGAAATAGTATACGAACAACTGACACATGAATTGGAGTCAGCTGTTAGTGAAGCCCGTGGTCAATCAGAATCTCTACTTGAAGAGAACAAAGGACTCTATGAGGAACGACAATCTCTTAATGCAAAACTGGATGATATAGCGAGAGATTTTTCAGATCGCGAGTCGAAATTAATTGAGCAACTTGATGATGCCCGAAGAAATATTGCGACGGTGAATGATGAACTGCAAAAGCAGAAAATAGAAACGCAAGTTGAACGGAAAATGAAGTGGTGGTTTGTACGGCGCGTATTATCTTTGTTAGCCGGGATGCTCCTTTTTGGGCTAGCAACATATTGCTTTTTCAGCACTACAATTCCTGAGCAAATTTCAGGATATATAAAATATGTTATGGGAATATTCGGGCTTGCTCTTTTAGGCTACGGGGTAACAATATTTGTTCGAAGCTTGCAAGATAAGGCAAGGGCTGAAAATAAAGAAACTTTAACCGAGAAGAAAGACTTTCACTGAACTATTCTGAAAAGTAACCGTGGCCGCATCGTACTGCAGTCCCACCTCAACAAATATGGTATGCCAATATAGATTGGTTGATTGTTTTCAAAGTAAAAAGGGCCCGTTTTACGCGCCATTCGGGAGAGCGTACGGTTCGCATCCGTAAGGTCGAGAGTTCGATCCTCTTCGTCTCCACCAAGTTCAGGAAAATCCACTTTATATGGATTTTCCTGAACTTTTTTATGCGGTATGCGAACGCAATGGTGTCAAAGTTTCATTCGCAGATTCCGCATTGCAAAAACTCTGAAATTCTTCAAAAGAGACGTTAAAATCAATCTCAATATTGTAATCCCGGCTAATTCGTACTGCTTTGATGAAATGGGCCGATATTGATAATTATACCGGTATACACGATATTCTTAATAATGCAGTTCTGTGCATCATTATGCTGTATTTACCTAAATATAAAACTGATTAAAACATGGGTTAGATTTGTTAAATTTTAATTGACAAAGTGGTTTGCTTTTTTTGCTTGCAACTATGCCGTGCTATATTATATCTTTATCGTAACAACTGGCACCTGTTCTTCACCCAGAAAATCCACTTTCATGAATATTTATGTTATCGGCAACCGCAGAGATTTCTGCAATTCTGATCTGGGAGACCCAGTTGCTGATGGAAAGCTTGATACATATAAGTCTGGATTGAAGTAGTGATAATTTTGCAGGAGGTTTGTTTGTTTTCGTTTCAATTATTACGCTGTTCTTGAAAGAGACTAATCCCCGCGTATTGCAAAAGTGGCAAAAATTCTGAATTTTACTTAATAACTAAAGCTATGTATGTTTCGCGCACAGGGATTATTTTTAAGGGGGATATTAACTATAGCAAGCAATATGAATAGAAAAGTAATTATTATCACTGGCGCTGCCGGCGGCATCGGCAAAGCGACTGTCAAGGCTTTTACAGAACTGGGCGCTTACGTCACCTTGGTGGACCTGCGACTGGTCCTTGTGGAGAAGACCGCAAAAGAACTGCAGCTCGATCCCGAAAAATATCTTGCCTGCGGGTGCGATGTATCAAATTCTAGCCTAGTGAATGCCTGCGTCAAGGCCACTTATGATAAGTGGGGCAAAATAGACGTATTGTTTTCCAACGCCGGCATATCTAGCCAGAGCAAGCTTTTAGTAGATCTTACTGATGCGGATATTGACAATAACATCAATGTCTGTCTTAAGGGTAACTTTTATTTCTTTCGCGCAGTACTGCCCTACATGATTGCGCAGCGTAATGGTTCTATTATAGCGACCTCCTCTGTGGGCGCGCTCCGGTCCCATGAATTGATGGCCGAGTATTCCGCTACCAAGGCCGGCATTATTGGGTTGGTCAACGCCGCAGCGGTGGAGAATGCCAAATATAACATAAGGGTCAACGCCATCTATCCGGGTGGTATCCAGACCAAAATGATCGCGCCGTTTGAGTTCGTCAACGGGATTACGGACGATAACCGTGAGGAAAAACTCAAGCAGCTTATACCTATTGGCCGCTACGGTCAGCCCGAAGACGTTGCTGAACTAGTATTATTCCTAGCATCAGAGGCCTCCCGCAATATCACCGGCGAAGCCATTCGCTGTGATGGCGGCGAGTATCTCTTTTGAATAAGAAAGGGGAAAACATCGTGCTTCTTAAAAACAAGGTTGGTATCATCACCGGCGCCGGCAGCGGTATGGGCCAGGGCTGTGCCATTCGTTTCGCCAAAGAGGGTGCAAAGCTCGGACTTTTTGACGTGGATGAAAAGGGATTAGCCGAAACAAAAGCTCTCGTCGAGGAGGAAGTTCCCGGCGCAGAGGTCCTGTGCCTTAAGGTGGACGTATCCGACGAGAAACGGGTGAAGGAGGCTATTGAGACTGTGGCCGAGACCTTTGGGAAGCTGCATTTCGCTCATAACCATGTGGGCATCGGACATGTGGGCCTGCCCGTCGGGGATTTGCCTACTGAGGTCTGGGAACGCACACTGCGCGTCAACCTGTTTGGGGCTTTCTACTGTGCAAAGTACGAGATCCATGAGATGCTAAAAAATGATGACCACTGTTCCATCATTTTTACAGCTTCCGTGGGCGGGCTTATGGGCACGCCTGGTTCAAGCGAATATAATGCGTCCAAACATGGCGTTATAGGTCTGATGAAAGCCGTCGCCTGCGACTATGCGGATAAAGGAATCAGGTCAAATGCAATTTGCCCAGGCGCTATAGACACACCCATGTGGAAGAGCGGTCCCGGCAAGGAGTTTGAAGGCGATCCGGAGGGCTTTGTCAAATTCAACGCTTCACGGAGCCCCATGCGGCGTTTAGGTACCGTGCAGGAAATTGCCGCTACCGCCGCTTTTCTGGCCTCTGAGGAATCCTCCCACATTACCGGGGTTGCGATTCCGGTGGATGGCGGCCAAATGGCTACTGACTCCAGTTATTTCAACTGGGATTAATAGGGACCTTAGCCTGATTATTATGCTATTTTTTTAGTATAATTAATACCGTCGAATACACGATTTCTTATTTGGGAATCGTATAGGCCCTAAAAGGGTCCAGATAGTTCGAGATTCTCCTTCTCCGCTACGATTTGCCTGAAAAGTCCGGTTTTTCCGGGCTTTTCGGCATTTCTATACCTGATTTGAGGCACATATTGTTTGGATTAGTGAATTTGCATGACGGGAGATAAAAGCGGCATCCCATATAGCTACTATCAAGGCTATAATACCTATCCTATTGAGCGCTCTTATTAAATTGTATTTAAAGTCACTGATCGCCGCTTCCTGGTACGGAATGCTATACAGCCATTCGCTATAGCATACTTCATTGCGATGACAGACGGTTTTAATCGTGTCAAAAATTCATAAGGAAAATCCATACAGGTAAGTGTTTCCTCAATACTATTTTCAATTTTAGCGGCGGCTTCCCTTAACTTCATGTCTCTCAGGGCTGCAATAACGGCTTTTGCCTTTTCCTTGGCTGCTGCCTTACTTTCCTGGGCGTGAATCGCTTTGAGCATTTTTGCTACGATCTTGCCTTTAGAACGTGGCACGGTTGAAAAAACATTTCGATAAAAATGAACGACGTATCGCTGATATTTGGCTTCCGGGAATACTTCTCCGACGGCTTCAAGCATACCTAGGCATTTGTCTCCGATAACAAGCCTGACACCTTCAAGTCCTCGGCTTTTCAGCCATACAAAGACCTCTGTCCAACTGGCCTTATCCTCCCCTCGGCGGCGCCGAGAACCTCGCGGTAGCCGTCTTCATTGACCGCAATTGCTACAAGCACACTGACATTTTCATATTCCCCACCCCAATTACGGCGCAGGTAGATACCGTCTACATAGACATATGGATATTTTCCGCCCCGCAACGGGCGATTCCGCCAGTCCTCTATATGTACATACGCTTTCTTGTTCAACTCAATGATTGTTGACGGTGATACCTTCGTACCCCAAAGTGCTTCCGTAATATCCTCCACGCGGCGGACGGAAACGCCGGCCAGGTACATCTCGATCAAGGCTTCTTCCACTGAGCTCTCACGCTGGCGATATCTCTCAATGATAGCCGTTTCAAATGGTACGCCCTTAAGTTTGGGCACTTTGAGCCGCACATCACCGGAGGTCGTTGTTAGGTTCCGGTCATAGTGACCTGCCCGATAACCCTTACGGGCTTCTGTGCGTTCATATTTAGCTGCATTGGTCAGTCCTTGGCTTCTTGTTCAAGAAGGTTGTTCAGCGTCTCCTCAACGCTACTACGGACAAGTTCTTTCGGTTCGCCCTTGATGATTTCCTCGTTTAGCTGTACAATGTTCTCGGACATGTTTGCATTTCTCCTTTGTAGAGTTTGTGTGTGGTAACCTTATTCTACCAAAAGACTGTAAACTTGTCCTTTTTTTATCCATTATTCAATTTGCGCAACTTATTGTATCTTATCTAAAAAAGAGCGGCTGGATTTGTTGTGTTTTGTGTATTCGTTATATTTTGATTGACAAAGCAGTATGCTTTTTTTGCTTGCCACTGTACTATGTTATATTATATTATTATCATGCAAATAAACACCTGCTCTTTGTTCAAAAAATCCAACTTTGTATAATATTGCGGAAGATGTAGCTGCTGCAGATCGTTTTATCAAAGCCATCTTCCGAAACATCGCCAACAGGCCGGCTGATACATATTGCATCCCGTGTTTCCGGTTGACGTAAAATCTGCTGTATTGATATTTTGCTCCCCAAACGCTTTGAATGTACCGCCAGCGATGCGTTGCTTGTCGTGCCTGTTTTTCCTGATAAGGCTCACCAGATGCGATGATGCTCCGCTGTGGCGCTTTCGTACTTGATGGGATCTTAAGAAAAAGATAAAATTGAAGAAAATCGTTAGTTATTAAAGGGAGGAATAAAATGTTTGTCAGAAATATGTACTCGCCCGCCGAACAAGAGATGATTGATAGCTGGAATGCCCAGGCGTTAGCCGATGTGGGGTGGCTCCATGATACGCCGGGCGCGGACTATCTGAGTCCAGTTAATTTTCGAACAGCTACGCGTGAGACGATTCGCCATGTGGCCCTGGCCCATGACTACAAGAATCCGCTGTACCGGGATCCGGAGTATGCAAGGCATACACGCTGGGGCAAGATCATCGCGCCGCCGTTTTTTACTCTGGCGATTGCCAACGGGCAGACCCATGCTTTGACTGTGCCGCCCCAAGTGGGCCGATATGCGGGATGTCATTTGGGGGAGGACTTCGAGTGGTTCAAGACCATTAGCGAGGGCGACAGCTTTCGGGTCTTTCAGGGGCTGGCGCAGCTGAGGGATTTGACGCCGGACGGAGAACAGCCGGAGCGGATACTGGGCAGCTTTGACCCCTTGTACATTCACAACCAGAACGACGAGTTGATCGGTATCTGGTGGCACATTCTCATTAACGTCTACGCCGAGCCCGACACAAAGTCGGACGGCATCCTCCGCATCGGCTACGAGATGGATCCCGTGGGCGCCCGGGAGCTGGGTGCCCGGTGGACGGAGCCGCCGAAATACACCAAGGAGATGCCTGCACTGCTCCAGCGCCTCTACGAGGCGGAGCCGCGCCGTGGCCGGGAGATCCTCTGGTGGGAGGATGTAAAAATTGGGGAGGAGCTGCCGCCCGTATATATGGGGCCGATCACCCCGTGGGATTCCGCCGCTTATTTGGCAACCCTCATCTACCCGCCAATTCCCATGAACGAGACGCGGCGCCTCATTCCGTACTTCTGCGCTCTGGATGAGGAGACCAACATCTCGCACTTGATGTTCGAGGAGCACTTGTCGCCCGATGTGTCCAAGATTGTCGGCTTATACTCCCACACCATCTGCGAGAATATCATCAACTCCTTCCAGGCCCGCCTCGTCTCGAACTGGATGGGTGACGACGGTGAATTCAAGTTCTTCCGCTGGCGGAAATTTGCCAACACGACCTACGGTGACTCGGTCATCGGTCGCGGCCGCGTCGTCCGCAAGTACATCAAGGACGGCCAGTGCCTGGTGGACGTGGATACCTGCATGGAAAACATCAGGGGCTGGCTTGCCAACATGGCGCCCACGACGATTGCGCTGCTCTCCAAGGAGCAGATGCTGTACCGCCGCGATCCGCAGGAAAACCCGGACGAGAAGCCACTGGACCTCAATCCTCAGGGCTTCAAACGCGGCGACCGCTTCCGTGTCCTGCCGCGACCCGACTGGGAGCTGCCGACACCGTATCCGCTGGAGGGTCAGACGGGCTATGTCTACGAAATGCCCCTCGACGTGGACGGCTATGTCTATGCCATCATGGACCAGGACTGCACCGGCCTAGACCCCCGGGCTGTCGTCGGCTTCCGCGTTGACATGATCGAAAAAATATAACGGAGGGGGCACACGCCCCCTGCCTGTTACAGCGCATAAAAAACGTGACTTCTGCGGTACAAGTGTTTCGGGGAGATCCGGAATTTTTGGATGAAGCACCCCGGATGCTTTCGGTTTCATTAAGTTGAGGTAGGTACATTATGCTAAAATTCATTGCAAAGCGGCTGCTTATGCTGATACCTGTTGTGCTGGGCATCTCATTTGTAGTATTGCTATTATTGGAAATAACTCCCGGCGACCCCGCCAGAATGATGCTCGGCACCCAGGCAACTCCAGAAAAAGTTGCGGCACTTCGCGAAGAATTGGGGCTTGACGACCCCATACTCGTGCGTTACGTAAATTTCCTGGGACAGATAATACATGGCGACTTTGGCACGTCATATACGACGAAACGCCCGGTAATTGACGATATGGTCCTGCGTATACCTTATACGCTGTTGCTTGTGGGTATCGGCCTTGGATTGTCTGTAATTATGGGTATTCCTATAGGCATTTACGCGGCAAGGCATCATAATTCATGGAAGGACAACAGCGCGATGTTTATAGCCTTGTTTTTCGTTTCCATGCCGGTTTTCTGGTTTGCGCTGTTGCTTGTACGATTTTTCGGAGTTGAATTGCGATGGTTTCCCATATCGGGAATTACAACATGGAAGGGCTGGGTATTGCCCATTGTTTCAATAGCGCTTGCCTTTATAGCCACCATTGCCCGGCAAACCCGCTCCAATATGCTTGAAGTAATCCGACAGGATTACATAATAACTGCCAGGGCGAAGGGGCTTCCGGAAAAAAAGGTTGTCTACCGTCATGCACTTAAAAATGCCATGATTCCAGTAATAATGGTTATTGGCAACATGTTCGGACTGATGATCGGCGGCGCGCTGGTTACCGAGATGATATTCGGAATACCCGGTCTGGGCCAATACACGATATCGGGTCTTAACGCCCGGGACTATCCGGTTATACAGGGAAGCGTATTCATTATTTCCGTCATGTTTTCACTGATTATTCTCCTCGTTGATGTGGTGTTTGCGATAGTCGACCCACGAATTCGTTCCCAATACGGTCGTAAAAATAAAAAGAAACGAAAGGTGGGAAAGCAAATTGAAGAAGAACCGCAAAAAATCGAGGCTTAAAGACATATGGCACCAGCTCAAGAAGAACAAGCTGGCGGTTGCCGGGCTGATCGTATTGGTTTTACTTATAATCATTGCGATACTCGCTCCGATATTAGCCCCATACGACTACTCGACGCAGGATTCCAAAGCGTCTTATGCAGGCTCGAGCAGCGAGCATTTACTCGGTGCGGATAAATTGGGACGCGACATATTGAGCCGGCTCATATACGGCTCAAGGGCGTCGCTCCAAATGGGTTTTGTTGCCGTCGGGATTGCGGCGATTATAGGCGTTACAATAGGCTCGATCTCCGGATTTTACGGCGGCTGGACGGATAACATTTGTATGCGTTTCCTGGATATTTATCAGGCAATCCCACAGTTGCTTTTGTGTATTACGCTTGCTGCGATTTTGGGTCCAAGCCTGCAAAACGCCATCATTGCGCTGGCCGTCGGCAGCGTACCGGGTTTTGCAAGGCTTATGCGCGCATCGGTACTTACCGTCCGTGAAAAGGAATATGTTGAGTCGGCAAGGGCGATTAACGCCGGCAATGGCCGAATTATAGTTCAGCATATTGTGCCGAACGCTATGGCGCCTATAATCGTTGAATTTACGATGGGTATTGGCTCCTGCATACTGGCAGGCGCATTGCTCAGCTTCGTAGGAGTGGGCGTACAGCCGCCGACTCCCGAATGGGGCACGATGATATCTGAAGGGCGACACATTATGCGTGAATACCCGACGCTGGCGCTGTATCCCGGCGTATGCGTTATGATCAGTGTTTTAGCCTGCAATCTGCTTGGAGACGGACTTCGTGACGCGTTGGATCCGCGCCTGAAAACCTAACGTAACGAATGGAAGGCAACCGAATGGAAAAAGAAAATTTGCTAGAGATACGGGATTTGGCGGTAGAATACCACACCGATGAAGCCGTTATTTATGCCGTCAACCATATTAACCTCACAATAAAAAAGGGTGAAACAATAGGTCTGGTAGGCGAGACGGGCGCCGGGAAGACATCCGTAGCGCGAAGCATCATGCGCATACTCCCGGTACCGCCGGCAAAAATCGTCTCGGGAGAAATTTATTACAACGGCAAAGACCTTTTAAAGCTTTCGGAGCGGGAAATGCGAAAAATCCGCGGAAACAAAATAGCGATGATATTTCAGGATCCGATGACAGCGTTAAACCCAATTGAAACGGTTGGTTTTCAGATTGCAGAAACAATCAAGCAGCATAACCATATCTCCAGTATCGAGGCGAATAAGCGTGCCTGCGACATGCTGGAGCTGGTAGGCATACAGATGGAGCGGTTTAAAGATTTCCCACACCAGTTTTCCGGCGGAATGAAGCAGCGCGTGGTTATTGCTATAGCGCTTGCGTGCAATCCGGAGTTGCTGCTTGCGGATGAACCCACAACGGCGCTTGACGTTACGATTCAGGCGCAGGTGTTGGAGATGATGCAATCGCTGAAGGAGAAGCTAGAAGCTTCCGTCGTAATGATTACACACGATTTGGGCGTTGTTGCGGAATTTTGTGACACCGTGGCTGTTGTGTACGCAGGAGAAATCGTTGAGCGCGGTACGGTAAGGGATATATTTAAACATGCAAGTCACCCTTACACGCTGGGTTTGTTCGGTTCACTTCCAAAGCTTGACGCAACGGAGAATCGGCTTAAGCCAATAAAAGGGCTTATGCCTGACCCGACGAATCTACCTGAGGGCTGCCGGTTTTATGACCGCTGTCCACGCGCAAAAGAGGAATGCTCAAAATCATCTCCCCCAGAAGTTGAAATAGCGCCCGGGCATAGCGTTAAGTGTTTTTTCGCGGGAGGTGATTGAAATGGCGGCACTACTGGAAGTAAGAGATTTAAAGAAATATTTTAAGACTAGCAGCGGCATGCTTCATGCCGTGGATGGAATAAACTTTTCTCTTGAAGAGGGAAAAACTTTAGGTGTTGTCGGCGAATCCGGGTGCGGTAAATCCACTCTGGGCCGTACGATACTGCATCTGTTAGATGCAACAGATGGACAGATATTTTTTGACGGCAAAGACATAACAAACCCCAAAAAGAAAGAAATACACAGGCTGCGCGAAGAAATGCAGATAATATTTCAGGATCCATATTCCTCTCTTGATCCGCGAAAGACGGTTAGTGAGGCCATAATGGAACCGCTGAAACTGCAAGGCCGTTTGTCTAAAGATGATATGCTCGCAGAGACGCGGATGCTGATGGAAACTGTAGGACTAGCTACCCGTTTTGAGAATTCATATCCTCATGAACTTGACGGCGGTCGGCGCCAGCGAATAGGAATAGCCCGCGCCCTTTCTCTTAAGCCGAAAATGATCGTTTGCGACGAGCCGGTATCGGCGCTGGACGTTTCCATTCAGGCTCAGGTTATCAATCTGATGCTGGATTTACAGGAAGAACGCGGACTTGCATATATGTTTGTCACCCATGACCTATCGGTAGTTAAATATATATCGGACGATATTATGGTTATGTATCTGGGGCAAATGGTTGAAAAAGCGCCGTCGGATGAACTGTTCCGCGACACGAAGCACCCGTATACCAAGGCACTGCTTTCCGCGATCCCTGTTCCGGATATTGACAACAAAATAGAGCGCATACTATTGCGCGGAGAAATTACGTCTCCGATTAACCCCAAGCCCGGTTGCCGATTTGCGGCGCGTTGCCGGTACGCCTCTGAGGAATGTTCCCAAATGCAAACACTCGAAGAATGTTCACCCGGGCATTTCGTCGCGTGTTGCAGATATAAAAAAATCCAGGAAATCGAGAATACAAAAAATAAATTGGAGGACGCAAAATGAAAAAACACTTACGGAAATTAGTCGCAATATTCCTGGTCTGCCTGATGGTTGCTGCTATCGTAGCGTGCGGCGAAAAAACTACAGACGCAGACAACATCACCGCTGCTGACGGCAGCTCCGCCTCTTCCGCTACTGACGGCGGTTCAGGCGATTCGGGTGACTCGGCAAATGCCGCGAGAGACACACTCAACGTCGCAGTATCTCTTGACCCCGGGACCTTGGATCCCGTATACATGACGGGTAAAGGCGGCTATTTGAGCGTACTGGCAACCTATTGTGAGCCCCTTTGGTATTACACATTAGATGGCGAGAAGGTCTGGGTGCTCGCAACTGCGTATGACCAGATAGGTGAACTTGAGTTCACGCTGAAAATCCGCGAAGGCGTAACCTTCTCAAACGGCAATCCCTTAACAGCGGAAGACGTTTGGCACACAATGCAAGTTAACAGTGCAGACTCAAGGGCATGGCTGAATGTCAAAGCCATTGACTTTGAAAAGACACATGTTGTTGACGACTATACGATCGACGTATGGTATACAGCCTTTAATGCCGCGCAGGAAGTCGGATTCCCACAGATGTTAATTCTTGACGCCGAGAGCTATGATCCCGCTGAAATGGCTATCAGACCTGTCGGGACCGGCGCTTACACTGTTACGGAATATATCGTGAACAGTTATGTAACCTGTGAGGCCCGCGACGATTACTGGGGCGAAGCACCCGCTATTAAGACAATCAACTTCAAGTGTCTGAGCGAAGAATCACAGAGAGTCAACGCGCTTGAAACCGGCGATGTTGATTTCTCGCTTGTCCCCCTTAAGGACATTGAATATGTCGAATCCCTCGGCGTATCGACCGAAGTATTGAACGTTGGCTCCTGTATGACCGCGCTGTACAATATGTCAGATACCGGTCTGCTCAATTCGATTGAAGCCCGTGAGGCAGTATCCTACGCAATCAACTGCCAGGCAATTGTTGACGTTGCATACGACGGACAGTCATCCGTTCTCGGCTGGGGCGCGTCGGAGCACCTTATGGAAATGCAGGACCGCTATTTGAATATGTCTGATATATATACGGACAGATATAACGTTGAAAAAGGGACAGCACTAGCCGAGCAGGCAGGTCTCACAGGAGAAACGCTTCGGATAGTTACTTACAACGAAGAAAAGTACATCACGGCTGCGGAAATTATCCAAAACGGCCTTGAGGGCATCGGCGTAGTGGGAGAGATTATCACCTATGACCAGGCTACATTCTTTACTTTCCTGTCGACCGAAAACGAGTATGATATCGCGATCTTTAATCCTGTCGCTCCCGGAAATATGCCCTGCGACGTCTTTGGCAACTACCCGGTATGGATTTCTCAGGACTGGTCCGGCGACATTCATGACGAGTATATCGCGATTGGCGCAGAAGCAAACGCCACGGCTGACCAGTCGGCGCGTCAGGATTTGGTTTATGACCTGCTTGCGATCATGAGCGAGCAGTGCGTCTGGTTCGGACTGTGCGAAGATCCCACCGGTTGCGCATTCAACTCGGATCTTCAGAATATAGTAATCGATAACACCGGCGTTTGGTATTGTCAGTATATGAATTTCTAAACGGTAAGCGTTTAACGCACAAGTGTTAAAGGTATAGCTAAGCCGCTCCTCTATATCACTTATATAGAGGAGCGGCTTTCATACGATCGGCCATATGATAAAAGGAGAGATATCTATGCAGGAAAAATATGAAAAGCTGTTTTATGAATTTGTACCGCAGGAAACCAGCTGGGGCGACTGGTGCCATTCGCCACAGGCATATTTTCGCGGTGATATAGATTTGCCGGGAAGCGTCATGAATGTAGGTTTTCAGGTATTCAAGGCGCCGGTAAGACTGGAAAAAGAGCCGCATTTTCACCGGGAGGATGAATATCTCGTATTCTTGGGCGCTAAGCTGCCGGATACGTTTTCCTCCTGGGATGCGGAGGTACATTTTTATATGGGCAAAACCCTTGACACAATGGAAAAAGTCGTTATTACAGAGCCGACAATAATAAAGCTTCCCTCGGGCGTCTGGCACAGCCCCTTAGACTTTGTACGGGTAGATAAGCCCATTCTGTTTCAGGCTGTTGTTCATTCCGGTAAGGCGGGAATGATTAAGTTTGTGGAGCGCAATGACGGTGAGCGTCAGTATCTTTATTTCGGCGATGAAGCCGGCGTCTGCGTTTTTGATTCCCATAAAGCATGCAATTACTGCGGTTACTGCTTCTCACATCCCGACGAGGTTCCGCCGCGCCCATACGCATTTGTGAAATGGACGGTTATCAACGAGGACGGTGTAAAACACTACACCGGCGCCGGCGCGTATGACGCGGCAAAAGCCCCCGATTCAACAAAATGCGTCATTACGCCGTCGTATGAATCCATGCCCTATTCCGATGCGACAACGCTGAAAGCCCCAAAGCCGCCGCTCTCCCCCATAATTGCGAGGCTTGTTCTCGCATTGCCGAAGGAGGAAACAGGCTGGGGCGATTGGTGTCCTTCGCCTCAGGCATATTTTCGCGGCGAAACGTATATGGAGGATGCTACCTATCATGTGGGCTGGCAGGTGTTCACAGCGGCAAACGATATGGAGGACACACATTTTCATCAGGGCGCAGAGGAGTATATTTTCTTCATGGGCGCAGATCCTATGAACATTTTTGATTTCGACTGCGAGATCGAAATGTTCTTTGGCGACGATCCCGAACATATGGAAAGCAAGATAATCACTAAGCCGACAGTGGTGCGTATCCCGCCGAATGTTTGGCATTGTCCGATAAAATTCCGCAAAATGAATAAACCGATTATATTTCAGGCGGCCTTCCTGTCAGGCACATGGGGGACGATAGTAAGAGCGCCTTTGCAGCAGCAACCTGATCTTGAGAATATGCCCTTTGCCGGGAAATATACCTACAATTACAACGGCGACAACGTCCGTTTCTGCAAATATGACAGCCAGAAACGCTGCAACATTTGCGGCAGATGTTTTCCGAGTCCCGAGGAATATCTAAAGGATCAATAAAAAAAGCAAAACCCGCAGAAATGCGGATTTTGCGAAAAAACTTTATTGTGACGTATGTCATGAAATAAGCTGGGGTCTGTCAGGAGTGTTTCTTGCTCGGATCTACCCAGTCGATACCATCCTTGGCCTTGCCCAGTCCGGCGGAAAAGGCCGCGTTCATACGGTCGACTTCATCCTGGGTCCCTGAAGAATGAATCTTGCGTTTTTTTGCTTCCTCTTCAAGCCGTATCATGCCCTCCGGCGTACAGTAATTAATCATGCGCCGGGTTTCGTTTTTGATTATCTCCTCTCTGTCCGGATAGGGGATACATATAACGATACCTTCCTCCATGCCCTTCATGGTTTGCCGTCCGACCTCGCGGATATCCATGCCGATGACATTATGCTGGCGGTACGCTTCGATAACCTCTTCGTTGAGATAATATCCGGAGTTGGAAAGACTTTCGGGGCGCGTTTTGTACGCCAGGTGAATTTGCGAGTTTATATTGCCGGGGCAAAATACCATGGATTTTATACCATAGGGCTTTAATGCCTCATGATAAGTTGTCATAAGATTGATAACCGCAGCCTTTGAGCAGGCATAGGGCGCGGCTGAGGGATCGGGGCCAAAACCGGCGAGAGAGGCAACCGTAACAAGATGGCCGCCCTTGCCAGCTTTAATCATACGCGGGACAAACGTGACAAGCCCATTGTATATGCCTTTTAAGTTAACCCCTACAATCCAATTAAAATCATCGTATGTAGAAGCCTCTGCAGGGCCGAAAGCGTTGACGCCGGCGGTCTGGATAACGATTTCAGGCGGAGCGCCGAATACTTTTTCCACCTCGTCGGCGGCTGCGGCATAAGCCTTGCTGTCGGTAACATCGAGTAAAATCGGATGAACCTCCGCGCCTTTTTCATTGAAGTGCTTCATCGCGTCGTTTAGCGCATCCTTACGAACATCTGCAATGACCACCTTACAGCCAGCCTCGGAAAAAATCTGGGCCTGACCGAAAGCGGCGCCGGCTCCTCCGCCGGTGATAAAACAAATTTTACCCGTGTAATCCATTGGCAGCTCCTCTTTTCGTTTGATTAATGATATAATATAACACAGCACAATTGCAAATTGACAGCCTCAAAAACTGCTGAAAAACAGCACCTTACTTGCGGATTATCAGTCTTCGATACCCAAATCTGCCTTAAGAAAAGCGAGACATTGCTTTGCATCGACCGTGTTTCTGAAAACGCGGTTGAAACCCAAATCCTCCTGGAAGTGACGTTCCACCTCGTGCCAGTTTTGTTCCATCTTAAGCGGCGCAACTACCGTGCCGCCTGCGTACAGGATGACATCGTCCAGACCTGCCTCGATGCATCTGTCGCGCAAACCCTCGCAGTCGATGGGACCCATCCCATAGGACGATGAAACGAGGATGGCGTCGGCGTCCACCTCAACAGCGGCATTGATGAAATCCTCCTGTGGCACCATGGAACCGAGGAAAGCGACTTTGAAACCAGCTTGCTGGAAGGTGTGTTTGAGCACCCAGCCGCCGATAATATGCGCGTCCGCTCCGATCGTTCCGATAACTACGCTTTTGTTAACCTTGCGTTTTTCCATGAGATGTTCCCCCTATTTTTGAATATCGGGCAAACGCGAGGCGTATTGCAGATCGTCAACGACCATGTCAAAGTCAAGCGGTCTGCCCTCTTTTTTTGCGCGGCCCTGTAGCTTTTCCAAGTGGTATTCTCTGACCTCTTTCGGTAGCGGCATATCACCCGTATCGTAATAGCGCATGGCGTTCTCCGCGTCTCGCATAAGAAGGACGTTACCCTTGTTGTACTTCCACGGGGAGATCATGGTGGAGACCCAGCCGGCGTCAACGCCCAGGCAAAGGCCGAGAGCGATGTCGCCATCGCCGGCCTCCAGGCATTTTTCCATCATGGTCCGTACTTCCAGCTCAAGAATTTTTTCCTCTTCCTGCACTTCGGCGCTGTAAGGCAGGCGCAAATCGCCAAGCAGCGTTTCGATTTCGCGCGCTATGCGCACGGTGGCACACATCCCTTCCTTTGTCGGCGTGGCGAACGCTTCATCCTGACATTTGAGTACAAGGCATGTGGAGCCGCCCATTATGCCGATCGTGACGGCCAGGCTCAGCATGGCGCTGACCTCCTCCAGACGCGGGGGAAACGCGCCCTGGAACATGTTGTTGTTCTGGATAAATTTGATGTTTGTATAGCCGAAGCGGGCGCAGTATTCCTCGCAGAGCCGCTTCGTCACGCGCATCATCGCGGTGTCCTGAACAAGATTCATATTGATGCCGAATTCCAGATAAACCTGCTGCAGGCCCTGTTCCGCGCCCAGCAGGGCTTGGGCCACCATGATGAACGACTTAAAGCCGCAGCTGTCGTATCCTGTCAGGTTGCACGAGATGTGCGGGCTTTGCGGCACGCCGCGCTCATGGTAGATGGCCGCGAGCCGCGTTTCGTACTGGTTGATGCGGATTTCCTCTTCAAGCGTTATGTTTTTGCAGTGAGCCATGACTTCGGTGACAGAACGGCAGTTGCAGGCGTTCCAACCAGCGGCCAATGCGATTTCAGATGCCAGGCGGCCGTCCTCGTCGGTGGAGTTGAGCGACATGGGTGATTTTATGGCCTTTTTTATTTTCCGGGCTTCATGTACGCCGTGATTGACAATAGGCCAGCCGTTGAGCATGGTCACGCCTTCTTTTCGGCTGCGCTCAATGCCGTCTGCGGCCAGTTCATATTTGTTTTTCCGTGTGTAGGAGTCGGAAAAAAGATTCCATAAACCGTCCGGTATAAGCGGTGAATTTTCTTCCACATAGCTCATGCCGTCAATCATGAATTCCGTGAGGCCCTGGCCAAACTGCGGTTGGAAAAGATGTGTCCCGCGCGCTTCGGCATCACGCACCGCAATCGCGTAATTTCGTCCGAGCCCGACGGAGTATTCATACGCGGCGGCAATGCTTTCGTCCAGATTTTCGATATCGCGGCTCGTTTTCCACTGCGGAAGAACCTCTTCCTTCCGGATGCGGAAAAACTCGTCGTCACTCAGCCGCTTATTTCTGATGGTATATTTGGCCATCATAGTATATTCCTTTCCGTGTATCTATAATTACAATTTGGTGGTATATTATGGTGTAAAAAGAGGGATCATGCTGCGGACGTCATCTTTTTCATCAAGAGCGTCAATATAATTCAGTATACGCTCTTCTCTCCCATTAAGCCATTGGTTACCGGAAAAATTAACGCAGTCGTAAAACCTGCTGCGGTGCTCCTCGTCTGTCATGGGATTGGCGGGTGTTCCGGGAGGAACATCGATCTGTCCGCTGTATTTTTTGCCATCCTTTGTCCATACGTGAATGTCGGAGGAATAGTGTCCCCTGTCGACGGCAGGCTCGGAAATTACGGTGACTTTTTCTTTTATGAAGCCGACGATATTCGGGTCCCTGACCAAGTCTGAATCAAATTGTGAAAGCGTTACCGGCGCGCGCATCAAGGCGTTGGCTACACAGTAGGCCACGCTGAATTGTGCGTCCACTCTCGGGTTTTCACCGACCTTAAAGGGATGTCCAACCAGATTGAAAGCATATGGAGGCAGTAGGATTTCAAGGCGTTCTACGTCATCGGCTTTAAAGCCATGCTCCTCCATCATTATCATAATCAGCTCCGTGCTGCCCTGCGTATTGCCGCAGGATGGATATTTCTTGAAGTTGAGGTTCTTCAGACGCCACTCCTTGCCCAAATCCCTGGTTACGTGTGCGTTATCTGTTGTATCTTTGCCAAAGAGGTGGAAGTAGCCGTAAACGCCCTCTAGACAATTGACAGTTCCCGTGATTTTGTATTGAGCCAGACGCGCGCATTCTACACCGGCCCCCGCGACCCAGCCCTCCATTACCGGACCCGCCAGCACCCCGTCAACAAAATGCTGGAAAGAGGCGCCGCATCTGTCAAAGACAAGGCCGAGCGCGTTGCGTATATACGCCTCGTCAAAGTCCAGAAGTTTGGATGCTGCGGAAGCGGACGCAAAAACCGCAGTTACGCCTGTTGGGTCAAAACCCGCGTAATCAGCTTCCTTACGCATAAGCCGCATAGACACTTCGGTACCGGCTGCCACGGCGGTAATAAATTCCTTGCCGCTGCATCCGTCGTTCAGTTCAGCTGCCGCGAAGGCGGCGGGGATGGTCGCCCCGCCGATGTGCGCTCCCGGGGAGATGTGGTCGTCAATATCCAATGCGCGGCCCATTACCGCGTTTGCGAATGCCGCCTGATGGGCCGGGACTTTTCCCCCTTTAATAAAGACGGTGGCCTCCGGCTTCCCGCCCATATCGCCCACAAAATCGGCGGCTGCCGCCACGCTTGCCGTGCTGCCTGCGATGAGTGCCCCATAATATGCAACAATCTGCCGCTTGACAGTTGATATCGTTTCTTCGTCCAAATCAGAATACTTAATGTTACGAATAAAAGACGCCAGTAATTGTTCTGATGCCATAGTACATTCCTCCCGTCTTTTTAGATATATTTGCTTGCAGTGTGCGTTTGTTTGGAGACATGAAGCCGGCTCCGTTCTAAATTCATGAAGCCAGCGTTTTTTCCAAGGAGACAGGTTTTAAATTTTTTTTCAATATCCTCAGCGCCGCGTCCGGATGCTCTTGCGACAGAAGTCCCATCGCGTAAAACAAATAGTCCGCGTCCAAATACGCCTTGGGGGCGCGAGGCTTTAAGCTCCATGGTGCTTGTTCTGAAAACAACGCGGTTGCCAAAACAGCTTCAGGCTTGGCGCCATATCTGAAAATACCGCCTGTACCTAAAATATTTTCCACATTAATAAGGTTTTTCCCATACTGAATATTTATCTCGCCCATAGCGGAGAACTCTGATTTCAGCGTGCCGGCATGCCGCTGAACGGCAATATCAACCGCAGAGGCCGCAAGCACGATATCCATCAGGCTTTCAGATAAGTTTTGCGGTACGTATTCAACAGTTTTATTAAGAAGATGCGTATAGGCGTCGGGATCGCAGAAATCATGTGTGTCAGACATCTGTTCCGCAAGGCATTTTAGCTGCTCTGTGCCGACAAGATCAAAAATCGTGCGGGCGTTGTAGCGAATACCCAAATCTCCCTCAACGGTCCGGCTGACTCTCGATTCAGGCAGGCCCCGCACGACTGTCTCCTGCGTGAAAGGAACGATATTTGCAACGGAATGAATATTTGTGGTGGCGCCGCCTACTTCGACGACTAAAAGGCTTCCTATTCCCGGTTCATTTTTTGTGCCGTCAGCCAAAAGCTCAGCCGCGATAAGAGAGGCCTTCGGCGTCGGCAAGACCGGCTTGTCAAAATACGCCTTCGCTTTGTCAAAGCCCTTAGCCTTGATGATATGTTCAATAAAAATCTCCCGTATCAGGTTCTGGGCCGGTTCAACATCAACCTCGGTAACGCTGGGCAGCACGTTATTGGTAACGTAGGCCTTTTTTCCCGCCTGCTCAAGCATTTCGCTGACCTGTCCGCTGACAACGCGGTTTCCGCAAACTAAAATCGGACAGTCGATCTGCGATTTCACCAGCATTTCCGCATTGTGAAGAATTACATTTTTGTTTCCGCCATCCGTTCCGCCGCAGAGCATTATGATGTCACAGTCTTTTTCTTCAATTTCCTTTACGATCATGTTATCGATCTCATATGCGTATGTGCCGACCACCTTTGCCCCCGCGCCCAGAGCGGCTCGGCGCGCGGCGCTTAAAGTAAGGTCGGGCACTAAACCTATCGCAGCCATTTTCAGCCCGCCGGCGGCGCTGCTGCTGGCATACCGACCACAGATGTCGTTCTCATTAAGTCCGTATGAGCGTCTAAGCTCAACCAGCGCTTTATTAAAACCAATAGAGATGTCAGTTGTTACTGTGGTGGGAGACTGAGCGCGTCCTATAACGGCTTCCGCATCTAAATCAACTGCCGTAACTTTGGTATATGTACTTCCAAAATCGACAAGCAAGTATACTTTCAAAAGCTCACCTCTTAGCAATATGGGCCCATACACAGATCAGTTCCCGATTTTGCCCGTTTTACTAAAAAAATATAATAGACAAAGCCGGGGAACCGCCCGGGAATAAAGTGTACAGAATTACCGAAGGAATCTGCATTCTTTATTCCCGGGCATCCCATGCGTATAAGGTCAGTCCGGAATAACCGGCACGTCCAGATGCGAATTACCAAAGTAGATCGTGTGTGTCACGGTCCGCATAAACGGCCACCAATAGATGCCGTTTTTGGCCATTTTGCCCCTCATATCGCTCTGGTTCTTGATGATGAGCTCCATGCGGTGACCTTTCTGGAAAACGGTTGACGTCGGCATGATGGCAATCTCGTAACGGTTTATCTCGCCCGGGACGATGGGAATCGGTTCCTGACGTTTGTGGCAGGGGTAGTAATCGAGCGACTTCACTTCGTCGAGCGTATTGAATTTTGCCTTCAAATAACCGCTGCCGACCAGGAAGCGATCGCCATTCGGGGCGAGGTCGACCACGTCGATCAGCCAGTTCGTGTCGTCGGCGTCGATTGAAGCGTCGAAGCGGAACGTCATATGTCCGGTGACCTCCGTGTCCTTGTCGTACGGCGCAGTGGTATACCGCAGGCAGTAAACCGTCGGGTCCATATACGGGGCCTGCTGCGTGAAGGATTCCGGCTCGGGGTTTCCCTGCACAGACGCAGTGCTTAGCATGCCGCCCGGCTGCAGGAAGTATTTCTGATACTGCGTTCTCTTCAGCGGCCACTCGTTCTCAAACTTCCATTTGTTGATGCCCATGGTGAATATCTTGATCCGGGGTTCGTCCATAATGCCGTTGTCAATGCCCTTGACCCAGTATTCGCCCCAGCGTATGTCCTCGTCAGCAAACCAGTAGAAGGGACGAGCCGCATTCATCGGGGGGAATACGATGAGCTTCTTGTGCTCCTCGGGTATCTGGGTGGACTTTCTGAAGCACTCAAACGTTGCCCAGCAGTAGATATCGTTGTTCCAGCAGGCGCCGATATACATGGGGACCTTAACGTTTTGAAGTCCGCTGTCCCGCTCCGTCGGGTGGGCCAGATAGATCAGCTCGTCCACCAGCTGGTGGGAGACGGTCGGGTATTTGACCTGCGGATAGAATTTTTGATTCCATTTGACGTCGGGATCGTCGAGGAGCTCCTGAATCAGTTTCGTATATTCCTCTTTCGTGTATTTGGTGAGATACTGCGGCAGCAGCCTGCGCTCAGGATGCAGATTCGAGTTGACCTGCAGCTGGTCATAAGAATGCAGGCCCTGATGGACGTTATAGAACATCGAATCCTTGATGCCGTTGAAGTTGTCGAACATGTGGGAAGGACCCTCGGAAGGACGGATCGCGACCAGATTGGGATGCGGGTCAGCACCCGCCACGAGCGTTGCCCTGCCGTAGGAGGACGGGCCCATTTGCATTGCTTTGCCGGTGCACCACGGCTGCTTGACGGCCCAATCGATGATATCCTGCATATCCTTGGGGTTGTGCTGCGTCTCATCGCCCTTGTCTATGCCCTCGGAGTTGCCGAGGCCTCTCGGTTCAGCAATAATATGGACAAAGCCCCTCGGGACCGTGTAGGTGAAGTCGCCGCCCTCAAGGCTCCCGTTCCAGAACGGGGTTATGAAATAATCCTGCGGATACTCTCTGAACCATTCCATGCAATCCTGGCCGTCCTTGCCCCACTCACCAATGCAGAGGATGACGGGGAACTTCTCTCCTTCGGCGTTATCGGGACGATATACGTCGACCGCCAGTTTGATCCCGTCGCGCATGGGGACCATGACGTCTTTATCTACCTTCCATTTGTAGGTCGGCTGTGTCTCCGCGCCCTTTATGACCTGCGGGTATCCATCGTAATACACACCTGTCAGCTGCTCGCTGCCATACGGGATCTTGGTTGGCTGCGGGTCATAGCCGGGCAGGAGGTACCAAATGTCGTCAGAATGAAATTCGCTGACGCGCGGATTGTTGACGTTGAGGTTTACCTTCCTCATAATAAAACTCCTTTTCTTGTGTTAATATATGCTCATTTATGCTATTCACTTTATGTTAAAATGATATAATATACGATGCTAGAGTAGCAAGCAAAAAAAGCATACCGCTTTGTCAATCAAAACATAACAAATCCGGCTGCTTTGCTTTATTCAGTTTATATATTGACAAGGGTGTTCTGTTTGTATTAAAGTCGGATATAGGTCAGGCTTCTAAAAACAGCATTTTGCAAATACCAAGTATATGAATGTATATAATACGTATGCAGCAAAAAAGCGAGTATAAAATGGCTAAATACAAGAGCGGAGAAGCGTTCATTGAAATACTGAACGCGCACGGTGTAGATAAAGTCTTCATCAATCCGGGTTTTGAGCACACTGCTGTCCAGATTAGCATGGCATCGGCGCGCTTGGAAGGCAGAAAATCACCACAGCTTGTCCTTTGTTTGGATGAATCGGTGACAGCTTCAGCGGCATACGGCAACTATATGGTCACCGGGAAACCGCAAGTGGTGTTGGTCCATTCAGAACTGGGAAGTCTGCAGCTGGGCGCTAATCTGCTGAACTTGCAATGGGGACGCGTGCCGGTCGTGATTCTGACTGCATACCAGGAAATCGATGTACAGCGCACACTCTGGAACGGACAGCCGTATGATCAGGGAAGTATCGTGCGTAACAGCGTGAAATATGACCTCAGGCTGAATGGCGACGAGGATTTACATGAGGTGCTGTACGAGGCTTTCCGTATAGCTTGTACGGAACCGACTGGACCGGTATACCTGTGCTTTCCCATGGATTATCTGTCCAAGGAAATCGAGAAGCCAAGCGCCGTTCCGGCGGCAAAGAAGCCGGCTCCGCTGCCGCCGGTGGATATGGAAACGCTGGGAAAAATGGCGGATATACTTTTAAATGCGGAAAGTCCCGTGTTGGTGAGCGGCAATGCGGGACGCTATCACCGCAATGTAGACGCATTGATCGCTCTCGCGGAGACTCTGAGCGTTCCGGTGCTAACAGGATACAGTTGGATGAACTTTCCCAGCAGTCATCCGCTCTGCATTGGCATTGAACAAATCGGAGGCAGCCGCAAGATGGACGCGGGTTTTGACGAAGCTGATGTCATCTTGGCTATCGATTATGCCATGCCATATGTGAGAAGTGCGCCGCCGCTTAAACCGGAAGCCAAAATCCTTCACATTGACGTTGCGCCCCTGACACAAGGCCGTTTGCTCTGGGGGCAGGGGGCGGATATCTTTATTAAGGCTGACGCGCGTGAAGCCATATCGGCTTTAGATAAATTATTGAAGGATAAAGTGACCCCGAAAAAAAAGGCTGAATTGGATAAGCGTTACCGGCAAATCGCCGCCAGAAACGAGAAAATACGCCAGGAATGGTACGCGGCAGCGCAAAATCAGTCGAATCAGGAGCCCATTTCTGCGGATTATCTTTGTTTCTGTCTAAATAAACTTATTGACGAAGACGCAATCGTTCTCAACCATACGCTCGGTCATTGCGCTTCAGTTACCGAGCAAATTGTACGGACAAAGCCCGGTACTTGGTTCGGCTGTCCCTCCGGAGCAATAGGCTGGGCGCCCGGAGCTGCGCTTGGGGCGGCGTCCGCTTCTCCCGGGAAGATGGTGGTAGCGATCATGACGGACGGTGGTTTTATCTGGGGCTGTCCCACATCAACTTTCTGGACCTCGGCTACATATCAATTTCCGTTCCTTGCGATAATTTGCAACAACAATGGTTATAGCGAAGTCCGTAAAAGTCAGAAAAGATTGACGGGAGACGATAACCTGAACGAACAGTTCTTTATTGAAGCCGCGGCGGATTTTCAAATCGACTACGCCTTGACCGCGCAGGCTGCCGGAGCTTTCGGACACACCGTGAATAAATCGGAGGATATACTGCCCGCGCTCAAGGAAGCTTTGGATATTGTTCGCAGCGGCAAGCCCGCAGTGTTGAACGTGCATTTGTCAAGGGATAATAGATAGAGAAAGATAGCGATGCTCACATAATCACTACGCAATGTGCAACTGTACGCTGAAAAACTATTACGCCATGCCGCGTTTTTGCCAGTAAACGCTTCGCGGCAATGACAGCAACCATACAGATGCATGATTCACTAATACGTTGGAATTACCCCGCCTCAAGTCCCAAGTTCCGTGCGGATAGCTGCTCGAAGCTTTAGGTTAGAGGAGAAATGTAATCGTTTCTGTATATGCAGTGAGTATTTATTTATATGGGATGTTGTTTATGCTGAATGAAATAACAATAACATGTTTTTTGACCGTGGCGAAACATCTGAGCTTTACAAAAGCCGCTGAAGAGCTTTTTATGTCGCGTCAGGCTGTGAGCGTTAAAATATCGGCGCTTGAAAAGCGGCTGGGGGTAAAGCTGTTTGTCAGAACGACAAGCGTTATTGAGATAACCGCAGAGGGGAAGCTGTATCTGGATTATTTCAGGAAAATGGTCCAGGATTTTGAAGCATTTTTAAAGACTGTAAGAAAAGCCAACATGCCTGTGGTACGCCTGATAATTGGTTATGAACTCGGGGTTATTATGGATAAACGAATAATCGAGATTATGGGAGATTATAGGCGCCAAAGAAATAATATGGATCTTGAAATCAGGCGTTTCGATCCACAGGTAATAGAAAACAAACTGCTGAACAGGCAACTTGACATGGCATTTACCACTATTCCCAGAAACAGAAAAATATATAAGGATTTCTCACACATCATCCTGGAATATGCTGAAGATGTGCTTGTCACGTCAAAAAATCACCCAAAAGTGAACGATAATACTTTACTCTCCGACTTCAACGGAGAACAGGCTATTTTCTATAATGAGGACAACAGCGACGATATTATTTGCCGTAAGAATTTTAATACTGCCTGGTCCGATATTGGTATATCCCTCATTCCGTCAATACAATGCACCTCTTTATCCTCTGCTTACACGGAACTTCTGTTGGGCAATGCTGTCCATCTGTGTAGCGCAAAGAATGAACTGTGCACATTACCCGAAATCATAACATATCCTTTATCCAAAAAAGAGATTTTCGGCTGCGTTTGGAGCCGCGAAGCGTCGCCTGAGATAAAAGAATTTGCCGAAACTATCAGGGAATTTGAAATTGACTTGAAAATATGATCCGAATACTCTGAGGTTAGGAGGGCGGGGGTCAGAAACCCCCGCCTATCAATTTATAGCCGGATCGTAGATACTTTTTCCGTCTGCATCCGTACTGACGTAATCCGCAGAAAGACAGATCGAGCAGTGGAAAACAGGTTTGTCAACCCGGACAAGCTTTAAAGGGTTATGCTTTACATTGCCAGGCACCCAGATCATACAGCTTTTTGTAATATGATGCGTTTCTCCGTTCATCGTGAATTCAATGACTGCGTTCAATTCGTCTGGGTGTTCATGATCGCTGCCGAAGAACCCAACCATCTCGTCGTTAGGATGGACGTGCTCCTCAAAGAGCGGCTCATCCAAGGCGGAATGATACCATGACGTGTTCATCTGAAATGCGCCCGGAATTAGATTCCCGTCCATCCAGCGAATCCGCGTACCAAAAAGCTTATATCTTTCTAAAAAACTGGGAGGGAAGTCCGGCGCCTTGAGCTCTGTAATAAAATACTTGCCGTATTCGCCTTCGCTGTTCATAACCGTCATGTTTTCACAACTCCATAAAATTAATATTAACACACAAGTAATTCCGTGTGACGAAGTACCTGCATCTGCAAAAGGTTACCATACCGGAGGTATGACATCAGTATCTGCGCACGGATATTTATAGCTTTTAATGGTACCGGTATATTATCTCCGGTATTCCATAAATGTGCTTTGCGGGTTCATCGCAATCATTTTTGAATATCGGGCAAACGCGAGGCGTATTGCAGATCGTCAACGACCATGTCAAAGTCAAGCGGTCTGCCCTCTTTTTTTGCGCGGCCCTGTAGCTTTTCCAAGTGGTATTCTCTGACCTCTTTCGGTAGCGGCATATCACCCGTATCGTAATAGCGCATGGCGTTCTCCGCGTCTCGCATAAGAAGGACGTTACCCTTGTTGTACTTCCACGGGGAGATCATGGTGGAGACCCAGCCGGCGTCAACGCCCAGGCAAAGGCCGAGAGCGATGTCGCCATCGCCGGCCTCCAGGCATTTTTCCATCATGGTCCGTACTTCCAGCTCAAGAATTTTTTCCTCTTCCTGCACTTCGGCGCTGTAAGGCAGGCGCAAATCGCCAAGCAGCGTTTCGATTTCGCGCGCTATGCGCACGGTGGCACACATCCCTTCCTTTGTCGGCGTGGCGAACGCTTCATCCTGACATTTGAGTACAAGGCATGTGGAGCCGCCCATTATGCCGATCGTGACGGCCAGGCTCAGCATGGCGCTGACTTCCTCCAGACGCGGGGGAAACGCGCCCTGGAACATGTTGTTGTTCTGGATAAATTTGATGTTTGTATAGCCGAAGCGGGCGCAGTATTCCTCGCAGAGCCGCTTCGTCACGCACATCATCGCGGTGTCCTGAACAAGATTCATATTGATGCCAAATTCCAGATAGATCTGCTGCAGCCCCTGTTCCGCGCCCAGCAGGGCTTGGGCCACCATGACGAACGACTTGAAGCCGCAGCTGTCGTATCCTGTCAGGTTGCATGCGATGTGCGGGCTTTGCGGCACGCCGCGTTCATGGTAGATGGCCGCGAGCCGCGATTCGTACTGGTTGATGCGGATTTCCTCTTCAAGCGCTATGTTTTTGCAGTGAGCCATGACCTCCTGGATAGAGCGGCAGTTGCAGGCGTTCCATCCCGCGGCCAGTGCGATTTCAGATGCCAGGCGGCCGTCCTCGTCGGTGGAGTTGAGCGACAAGGGTGATTTTATGGCCTTTTTTATTCTCCGGGCTTCATACACGCCGTGATTCACGATCGGCCAGCCGTTGAGCATGGTCACGCCTTCCTTTCGGCTGCGCTCAATGCCGTCTGCGGCCAGTTCATATTTGTTTTTTCGGGTGTAGGAGTCGGAAAAGACATTCCATAAACCGTTCGGGATGAGGGGGGAGTTTTCTTCCACATAGCTCATGCCGTCAATCATGAATTCCGTGAGGCCCTGGCCGAACTGCGGCTGGAAGAGATGTATCCCGCGTTCGTTGGCATCACGCACCGCAATCGCGTAATTTCGTCCGAGCCCGACGGAGTATTCATACGCGGCGGCAATGCTTTCGTCCAGATTTTCAATATCGCGGCTTGTTTCCCACTGCGGAAGAACTTCTTCCGTCCGGATGCGGAAAAACTCGTCATCACTCAGCCGTTTATTTCTGATGGTATATTTGGCCATCATAGTATATTCCTTTCCGTGTGTGGGATCTGGTTCTGCTTCTCGACAAAGGGCGGATTGAAGCAGCGGATGCTTTTAGTCGTGCAACGGTTTTTCGCGCCCCAGCCGTTTGTAGTATTCTTCCGGGATATTTTTTTTGTCTTTATAAAAGATAAACTGGCATGAAGTTCCATCACCCGGCGGGTTGTTGATAAACAGAAAATCACCCGTGTCATCGATAGCGTTCATGTTAAACAACGGACAGTGCACGCAATACAGCGGATAGTCCGGCGTGTTGAACGTCAGATCCGAGGGCTCGGCGATACGCCCCAAGCCCACCTCCGGACTGTAGCCGCCCATTTGAATGAGGCGCCCGCCGGAACCGCAGGGCGTGTTGGTCAGGACGACTTTCTCATCGTCTTCCGTCAGGGTCATGTGCTGATGTACATGACCTTGAAGTTCAGCAGCCATCTTTTCCACCATGAATTGAAAATCATTTCGCTCAGGCGGCAAAAAAACAAGTTTAGCTTCTTTTGCGTGCGCCTCGCGCTCGGCCTCTTCGACGCCTTTTGTGCCATGGCGCTCATAGATCCAGGTGAGCAGTCCGGCAATCCACACCATATAGCCGTCGTGAAGATGCACGAATTGGTCATACATCTGCTGTATCAGGTCCTTGGCTTTTTGCGATTCGCCCGCGTCGACAGCGTCGAAAGCCTTGTCAATAGTACGCTTAGCCATTTCGGCAAGCTGTTCGTCAGTCCATATGCGGCTCATTATATCCTCCAAATCGGGGAACCGCCCGGGAATAAAGTGTACAGAATTACCGAAGGAATCTGCATTCTTTATTCCCGGGCATCCCATGCGTATAAGGTCAGTCCGGAATAACCGGCACGTCCAGATGCGAATTACCAAAGTAGATCGTGTGTGTCACGGTCCGCATAAACGGCCACCAATAGATGCCGTTTTTGGCCATTTTGCCCCTCATATCGCTCTGGTTCTTGATGATGAGCTCCATGCGGTGACCTTTCTGGAAAACGGTTGACGTCGGCATGATGGCAATCTCGTAACGGTTTATCTCGCCCGGGACGATGGGAATCGGTTCCTGACGTTTGTGGCAGGGGTAGTAATCGAGCGACTTCACTTCGTCGAGCGTATTGAATTTTGCCTTCAAATAACCGCTGCCGACCAGGAAGCGATCGCCATTCGGGGCGAGGTCGACCACGTCGATCAGCCAGTTCGTGTCGTCGGCGTCGATTGAAGCGTCGAAGCGGAACGTCATATGTCCGGTGACCTCCGTGTCCTTGTCGTACGGCGCAGTGGTATACCGCAGGCAGTAAACCGTCGGGTCCATATACGGGGCCTGCTGCGTGAAGGATTCCGGCTCGGGGTTTCCCTGCACAGACGCAGTGCTTAGCATGCCGCCCGGCTGCAGGAAGTATTTCTGATACTGCGTTCTCTTCAGCGGCCACTCGTTCTCAAACTTCCATTTGTTGATGCCCATGGTGAATATCTTGATCCGGGGTTCGTCCATAATGCCGTTGTCAATGCCCTTGACCCAGTATTCGCCCCAGCGTATGTCCTCGTCAGCAAACCAGTAGAAGGGACGAGCCGCATTCATCGGGGGGAATACGATGAGCTTCTTGTGCTCCTCGGGTATCTGGGTGGACTTTCTGAAGCACTCAAACGTTGCCCAGCAGTAGATATCGTTGTTCCAGCAGGCGCCGATATACATGGGGACCTTAACGTTTTGAAGTCCGCTGTCCCGCTCCGTCGGGTGGGCCAGATAGATCAGCTCGTCCACCAGCTGGTGGGAGACGGTCGGGTATTTGACCTGCGGATAGAATTTTTGATTCCATTTGACGTCGGGATCGTCGAGGAGCTCCTGAATCAGTTTCGTATATTCCTCTTTCGTGTATTTGGTGAGATACTGCGGCAGCAGCCTGCGCTCAGGATGCAGATTCGAGTTGACCTGCAGCTGGTCATAAGAATGCAGGCCCTGATGGACGTTATAGAACATCGAATCCTTGATGCCGTTGAAGTTGTCGAACATGTGGGAAGGACCCTCGGAAGGACGGATCGCGACCAGATTGGGATGCGGGTCAGCACCCGCCACGAGCGTTGCCCTGCCGTAGGAGGACGGGCCCATTTGCATTGCTTTGCCGGTGCACCACGGCTGCTTGACGGCCCAATCGATGATATCCTGCATATCCTTGGGGTTGTGCTGCGTCTCATCGCCCTTGTCTATGCCCTCGGAGTTGCCGAGGCCTCTCGGTTCAGCAATAATATGGACAAAGCCCCTCGGGACCGTGTAGGTGAAGTCGCCGCCCTCAAGGCTCCCGTTCCAGAACGGGGTTATGAAATAATCCTGCGGATACTCTCTGAACCATTCCATGCAATCCTGGCCGTCCTTGCCCCACTCACCAATGCAGAGGATGACGGGGAACTTCTCTCCTTCGGCGTTATCGGGACGATATACGTCGACCGCCAGTTTGATCCCGTCGCGCATGGGGACCATGACGTCTTTATCTACCTTCCATTTGTAGGTCGGCTGTGTCTCCGCGCCCTTTATGACCTGCGGGTATCCATCGTAATACACACCTGTCAGCTGCTCGCTGCCATACGGGATCTTGGTTGGTTGCGGGTCATAGCCGGGCAGGAGGTGCCAAATGTCGTCAGAATGAAATTCGCTGACGCGCGGATTGTTGACGTTGAGGTTTACCTTCCTCATAATAAAACTCCTTTTCTTGTGTTAATATATGCTCATTTATGCTTTACACCTTATATTAAAATGATATAATATACGGTGCTGGAGTAGCAAGCAAAAAAAGCATACCGCTTTGTCAATCAAAACATAACAAATCCAGCTGCGCCGCTCGCCAAAGAGGCGCTGTTGGGCCTGACAATAAACAAGTACATCCACAAATCATATTGACGATTTTGTGGATGTACTTGTTTTGATTTTCAGGCGCTTCGCTTATATTATTTTCTGCCCTGAGAACCGTTAATGCCTATTGTTTTTGAAGACCTGAGAGCTTCCAGCTTGTCGACGAATATTGAAATGGCGGAATTCAACGTATTTTTATTCCACGCAACCTTAACGCTGAGGTATTTATCAGGATGATCGATTTCGACAAAACGCACGTCGCGTCCTGCAAGGTCGCGGATAGTGCCGGGAAGAATTGATACCCCCAGACCGGACTCCACGTTAAACAAGATTGCATCGATATCCCAGCACAAAGTGATTTTTCTTGGAGCGAATCCGCTTTCTCCGCACAGCTGCATCGTCTGATCATAGAGAAGAAAATCCGTTTTTGGGTTTAATGTAACAAATGATTCATTTTTGAGAAGAGAAATTTTGATTGAACTCTCGGACGACAGCCTATGATTACGCTGCATGGCTATGGTAGTCACGTTGGTGAACAAATCTTTTGAAATCAGCTCATGAAACCGATCAAATCCGTAAGTCATTGTAAATCCGACATCTATTTCCTCATGAACCAAAGCTTTATTGAGCTCTCCCCAGTTATATTGATGTAGACTCAAATCAATATTCGGATATGTTTCACGGAATTCCCTGATAGCCTGAGGAAGGAAACCCCGTTCGATGCCGCCGAGAAAGCCCACCTTCAGGAACCCTATATATCCGTTTGCCGCTAGACATGTTTTGTTTAGCGCTTCATCTGCCTTGGATACGATGGCGTACGCCTCTTTCAGCAAAATTTTGCCGGCTGATGTCAATTCAAACGGCCGCTTTTTGCGGTTTATCAACTGCGCTCCAACCTGCTTTTCGAGTTCTGCAATCTGCTGACTGATCGCGGACTGAGATTTGCCGGCGGCTGAAGCTGCATCAGAAAAGTTTTGGTATTCCGCCAGAGTAATAAAGTACTTTAGTTTTTGAGTGTCCATTTTTCTCCTCAATCGTTATATTATCTTGAATCGTTATTATTATATCCTAATTATTAATATTAGCAATCTTATTGCGAAGATATTTTGCAAACTCCGCCAAAAATTATTAATAAGATATGCTTATGGTTTGTTTAATATAAATGATAATCAATTAATGAATTTGTCGTTTTTTTTAAAATAATCTCTTGTAATTTCTGTTTATACTTGCTAATATAATATCACAAAAAATGATATTGTTATAATAAAATCTAATAATACCCCTAAAAATAAGGCCCCAAACAATAACGTGACACGAAAAGGAGAGAAGAAGATGGGTAAAACTGAACGTATGACGAATTCATCAACCGGAGGTCCGGTTTTCGTTTACGTCAAAGACGGTAAGATTGTCAGGATCACCCCCATGGATCTTGACAAAACCGACGCAGCTTCCTGGGAAATTGAGGCGAGAGGCCGCAAATTCTCGCCGCCGCGCAAGACAACGATCACACCTTACACCGCCGGATTTAAGTCGATGATCTATTCAGACAAGAGAAATTTATATCCGATGAAACGTGTGGATTTTGATCCCAACGGCGACAGGAACATTCAAAACCGAGGCATTTCCGGTTACGAGCGTATCAGCTGGGAAGAAGCTGCCGAAATCGTAACAAACGAAGTTAACAGAATTAAGCGTGAATATGGGCCTTCCGCGATTTTCGCCGAGCCCAGCTCCCATCACATGTGGGGCAACGTCGGCTACAGACACAGCACCTTTTTCCGTTTTATGAATCTGATGGGCTTTACATATGCAGATCATAACCCGGACAGCTGGGAAGGCTGGCATTGGGGCGGCATGCACATGTGGGGCTTTAGCTGGCGTCTCGGGAATCCGGAACAATACGGTCTGCTTGAAGACGGCTTGAAGCACGCTGAGATGATTGTTTTCTGGTCTTCCGATCCTGAAGTCAACAACGGCATATATGCCGCGTATGAGTCAACGATCCGCCGGCAGTGGCTGAAAGAGCTCGGCGTTAAGATGGTGTTCATCGATCCCTTCTATAATCATACCGCCGGGATGTACGGCGATAAATGGATGGCACCGCGGATCGGGACCGATCATGCGCTTTCCTTTGCTATTGCTTACACATGGCTCACGGAAGGCACCTACGACAAGGAATATGTCGCGACCCATACACACGGATTTGATGAATGGGCCGATTATGTGCTTGGTAAAACGGACGGACTGCCCAAGACATGTGAGTGGGCGGAGCAGGAATCCGGCGTCCCGGCCTGTGAGATCCGGGCGCTCGCACGCGAATGGGCAAAGCGGAAAACTTACCTGGCGGCCGGCGGTCTCGGCGGCTGGGGCGGCGCTTGCCGCGCCCCCCACGGCATTGAATGGTCCCGCGGCATGATCGCGCTGGCGACCATGCAGGGGATGGGCAAGCCCGGCTCGAACATCTGGTCTACGACACAGGGTACGCCCGTTGATACGGATTTCTTCTTCCCCGGTTATGCTGAGGGCGGAATTTCCGGTGACTGCGAAAACTCCGCAGGGGGCTTTAAATTTGCCTGGAGAATGTTCGACGGCAAGACCAGCTTCCCAACTGCCTCCAGAACAAATACCGCCGCGGGCTCACACATACCGCGTCTGAGGATTCCGGAATGCATCATGGACGGTAAGGTAGAGTGGAGCGGCAGAGGCTTCTGCGGCACCGACCTTCAGCACCAGATGCATCAGTATCAGTATCCCGCGCCGGGATATGCTCCGGTCAAAATGTTCTGGAAATACGGCGGACCGCATATTGGAACAATGACGGCGACAAACCGTTATGCCAGGATGTACCACGCAGAGAATCTGGAATTCGTTGTGAGCCAATCCATCTGGTTTGAGGGTGAGGTTCAGTTCGCGGATATCATTCTTCCGGCCTGCACGAATTTTGAACGCTGGGATATCTCTGAATTTGCCAGTTGCTCCGGGTACATTCCCGATACCTTTACACAGTGCAATCACCGGGTCATTACGTTCCAGATGAAATGCATCGAACCGCTTGGCGAAAGTAAATCGGATTATCAGATTTTTGAGATGTTCGCCAATAAGATGGGGTTTGGCCCGATCTTTACCGAAGGCAAGGATGAGCTCGCATGGATCGAGCAGTACTATAATGCGACCGATATGCCCAAGGCAATGACATTTGAGGAATTCAAGAAAAAGGGCTATTACATTGTTCCTGTCAACCCGAATCTCAAAAAGGCCGTGGCGCTGCGCTGGTTTGCCGAAGACCGTGTAAAAGATACACCTGACTGGGGTCCGCATCCGGCGAATACCGTTGGATTGAAGGGCCTGCAGACAAGAACCGGCAAGGTTGAGTTCATCGCGACAAGCATCAAGAATTTTGAGGAACAGGGTTTTGTCGATGAGGGCCGTCCGGCAATGCACACTTATGTCCCGGCGTTCGAGAGCCATCACAGTCCACTCTTCAAGAAATACCCGATCGGCGTAATCGCGCCGCATCCGAAATTCAGCTTCCACACCATGGGCGACGGCAAGGATAGTTTTATGAACGACATTAAGGACCACCGCGTACTGGTCGACGGTCACTATTACTGGATCATCCGCATGAACTCCAAGGACGCTGAAGCCCGGGGCATCAAGGATGGCGATCTGGTCCGCGCATATAACGACCGCGGCAGCGTAATTCTCTCCGCCCAGGTCGGTGAGCGCGTACAACCCGGTGTTGCGCATTCCTACGAGTCCTGTGCCGATTACAATCCGCTTGGGAAACCAGGCTGGTCCGCCGACCGGGCCGGTTGTATCAACATTCTTTCTCCGGATCAGTTTATGTCCAAGTATGCCTGCGGTATGGCGCCCAACGGTATGCTGGTTGAAATCGAGAAATGGGACGGCGGAATTTATGAAATGGTCAATTAATCACGAACAACAGCAGAACCTAATTGATTCGGAGGAGTTATAAATGAAACAACGGTATATGGTAATAGATGTTGCTAAATGTCATGACTGCAACGACTGTTTTATGTCCTGTAAGGATGAGCATGTTTACAACGACTGGCCCGGATATACTGCGCCGCAGCCCCGCCACGGGCACCGCTGGATGAATATCGAACGCCGTGAGCGCGGACAGTACCCCAGAAACGACGTCGCATACCTCCCCATGCCCTGCCAGCACTGCGAAAATGCGCCCTGTATTGAGGCCGGCAACGGCGCGGTGACACGACGTCCAGACGGTATTGTCATGATCGACATGGAAAAAGCCAAAGGAAATGAAGCTTTGGTTAAATCCTGCCCATATGGCGCGATATACTGGAACGAGGAATTGGGCGTTCCGCAGAAATGTACCATGTGCGCGCATCTAATCGACGACAAGGAATGGGTCCCGGGTATTCCCCGATGCGCCCATACCTGCCCGACCGGCTCAATCCAGTTTTTCACCATGGAGCCCGCCGAGATGGAAAAGATCATTTCGGCTGAAGGCCTCTGCGCATATAAGGCGGAGCTCGGCACGAAACCGCATGTTCTCTATAAGAACCTTTACAAGTTTACCAAGAACTATGTTACCGCAGGTGTGCTTGTTGACGGAGAGTGCTTCGAAAACGCGACGGCGACGCTGACACTCAATGGCAAAGAGGTCGGAACGCAGAAGACCAATTTCTTCGGAGAATTCAAATTTGATGGACTTGACAACGGCTTATACACCCTCGATATAGACGCCGCCGGAAAGAAATCTAACTGCGAAGTTACGGTTTCCGACGAATCCGTGAATTTAGGATTTATAAAGCTGTAACGCACCAAATCGCTCGATTCCTGGAATATAGGAAGATTTGCGTTTAAGGATGCAAACTCTTCCTATATTCCGGATTGTCCCAATTTTGAATTTGAAACCGGGCAAAAAGGAAAAGTTTTATGAAAGAAGTCATTATATTTAACGGAAGCCCACGCATGGACGGCAATATTGCAACATTACTGAATGCAGTATCAAGAGGTGTGCAGGATAACGGCGGCGTGGTAAAAACATATACTTTATTCAAGATGAAATTCATGGCCTGTCAAAGCTGTTTCTATTGCAGGCTGCATGATGACTGCATTATCAAAGATGATCTTCACGAAGCGCTTCAGAAGATAAAGACGGCCCATTCTATTGTCATAGGCTCGCCAATATACATGATGCAAATGACCGGGCCGGTTAAGAATCTTTATGACAGGCTGTTCCCTTTGATGGATACGCAAGCTAAACCGAGGTTTGGTGAAAAGAAAATTCTGACCGTATATTCCCAGGGCCTGGATGACCCGCACACTTTTGATTCATATTTCGAATATACGGCCGCATTATTTCCTTCGCTGGGCTTTAATTTGACGGGAAACATTGTATGTACGAACGGCAATGACCCGGAGAGCGCTGAACGCAATAAAGACTTAATGATCCGCGCATATGAAGCCGGTAAGGCCTTGGCGATCTGATGTATGTTTTAACAGGGCGGTTTAACTAAACTAAATGAATAGGTCGTGATTACATGGTCAAGCGAACGCTGGAAGAACTGAAACCATATGACGCACCGGGACATTACAAGATGGCGGCAATGCGTATCCATGGCAAGGAGGAGACGGGCGCGGAAAAATTCTGGGTCGGACACTCCACCCTTCTTCCGGGCGGCGGCGCGGAATATGGCTACGAGGATAATCCGCTGGAGAAATTTTACTATGTCCTCGAGGGTGCGATTCGGGTGACCGACAAGGATAAAAACGTCTATGATATTCACGCAGGTGAATCGATTTCTTTCAAGCCCTACGAAGGACGCGCCTTCGTTAATGCGACGAACAAGCCGGCCGCTATGCTTGTCGTTATCAACTATCCGAATTGAAGGTGAAAACATGATTAAAGTTGAAAAAGGTTTTGCACAGGGCATGTTCAGCATTTCAGGCAAGGTCGCGCTCGTGACTGGCGCCACAGGCGCGCTGGGCGGGGCCGTCGCCAAGGCATACGGCTATCAGGGTGCCAAGGTGGTTATGACAGCTCGGAACATGGAAAAGCTTGCAATGCTTGTGACCGAATTCAAGGCCGAGGGCATTGACTGTGTTGCCATGGATGCGGATCCCGCTGTAGCAGCAGATATTAAAAAGGTAATCAAATTCGTGGTTGAAACTTATGGCGAACTGAATATACTCACCGTCTGCCACGGCTTCAATGCGCCGAAGGGTATTCTTGAGCAGAGCGCTGAGGACTGGCAGAAGATCATGGATGCGGATCTCAAAAGCGTCTATGTTGTGTGCAAGGCCGCTGCTGAGCAGATGGTTGCGCAGGAAAAGGGCGGCAAGATGGTCGTCACCTCCTCGGCGCGGAGCAAAATGGGCATGAAGGGCTATACGGGGTACTGCGCCTCCAAGGGCGGCTGTGACCTGATGATCCAGTCCATGGCCAGCGATCTGGCGCCGTACCGCATTAACGTCAATACGATTAACCCGACGGTGTTCCGTTCCAATCTGACGGAATGGATGTTCGACCCGGAGTCGGCTGTCTATCAGAACTTCCTCAAACGGCTGCCTATCGGGCGGCTCGGCGAGGTGCAGGATTTCATCGGTCTGGCCACGTTCCTGGCTTCCCCGGCGTCGGATTTCCTGACGGGCGGCAATTATGACGCCACGGGCGGCTACTGGGCGTGTTGACGGCGCTTTCCAATGAAAACAATTAAAAATGTTCTCGTCGCCGGCGGCGGGATGATGGGAAAGAATATCGCTTTTGTTCTGACGGCGAATCCTGGCCTTTCCGTTGTCGTTTACGATATTGTCTCCCAGGATGTCTGGTCGGGCATCCGCAACAACTGCCGGCAGCTTGTAGATCATGGGGTCATCACCGCATCAGAGCTTGAGGACCGGCTGGAGCGCATTGTCTTTACGACGGATATGAACAGCAGGCTCGTAAAAGATTCGGATATCGTCATCGAAGCCGTTTTCGAGGATATGGCGGTCAAGCGGGAGATATTTAAAAAGCTGGAGTCGGTCTGCACTACAGACGCCATATTCTGCACGAACACCTCCGTCATGAGTCCGTCGGAGATCAGCGCGGAGCTTAAGCACCGCGAGCGGTTTGTCGGCACCCATTTCTGGAACCCGGCGCATCTGATCCCGCTCGTAGAGGTCGTGAAGTCCGACGCCACGAGCGACGAGACAGCCCGGACGGTGATGGCGCTTTTAAAGTCGGCGGGCAAAAAGCCTGTCCTGTGCCGGAAAGACGTGCCCGGCTTTATCGCAAACCGGATGCAGCACGCCTTGTGGCGGGAAGCTATATCGATTGTTGAAAACGGCATTGCGGACGCGGAGACAGTGGACGAAGCGGTCAAGAACTCCTTCGGCCTCCGGCTGCCGCAGCTTGGACCCTTAGAAAACGCGGATATGGTAGGCTTGGACCTAACGTATAACATCCATGACTACATCCTCCCGCACCTCGAATCATCCGAGCGGCCCTCCGGGCTGCTCAATGAGCTTAAAGAAAACGGCGCGATTGGCTTCAAGACGGGAAAAGGGTTTAAAAGCTGGACAGCTGAAGAAATGCAGGAAGTTCGGGACGCTCTCAACCTATATTTGATTAAAGCGCTTTACAGAAAAAAATCAGAAACATAACATATATAACTGGAGGAACTTACAATGGGCAAGAAAGTATTTATTGATCTGACACATCCGTTCAGCGCGGAAATTCCCCGCTGGCCGTATTTTGACAAACCGGTGATTGATAATAACCACACTATGGCCAAAGGTGGCGTGCTGACGCAGAAGATTACATGCGTTCAGCATACAGGTACGCATTGCGACGCGCCGCGTCACGTTATGGAAATCGAGTTTGACGGCAAAAGAGCCCGCTATACCCATGAGATGCCCGTTGACGCTTACACGGGCGACGCCGTCTGCCTGCCGATCGAAATCGAGCGCTGGGGACTGATCGGACCGAAACACCTTGAGGCCGCGTGTGAAAAAGTCGGCATCAAACCGGGAGAGCTGGAGGGCATGATCCTTTGCCTGAATACGGGCATGCACCGGAAATTTGATGACAGCAAAGAATATTATCATTATTCCTGCGGTACCGGCGTCGAGGCGGGGAAATGGTTCGTTGAGCACAAGGTCAAGTGCGTGGCTATGGACAGTCAGGCGTTGGATCACCCACTCCACACCGCAATGGGCAACAATGGCATGACCCGTATGAACCTGGTAGGAGCGTCCGGAAAGCCGATTACTGAAGAGTACATCGAATTGTTCGGTGAAGAAGCATATGCCGAATTCGATAAGGAATTGTACATAGAAATCCACGGTAAGAAAGCTTACGACGAAAAATTCGGCGATCTGGAAGCGATCGGCTGCTGGGGCACATGGGAACCCTGCCATAAGCAGATGCTGGGCCACGGCATTGTCGGCGTCGAGAATCTGGGCGGCGATCTGGATAAGGTGTCGGGCAAGCGGTTCCGTTTCTACTGCTTCCCGCTGCGTTGGTACATGGGCGACGGTTCTATGGCGCGCTGCGTGGCCGAGATCGACGAGGACGACCTGAATGATGTGCCCGACCGGACCTACACCTACGGCGGCTGTATCTGAGGTTGCCGGTATGGAAGCACTGAAAAATAAGCGTATAATTACCGTTGCAACAACAGGCGCGTGGCCGACGAAGGAGAACACGCCCAACGTGCCCATCGAGCCGCATGAGATCGCCGAAGAGATCTACAACTGCTGGAAAGAAGGCGCTGCGGTCGCGCACATCCACTGCCGCGACGACGCGGGCAAGGCGGCGATGGTCTTTGAGAAGTTCGAGGAGACGGTCCGGCTGGTCCGGGCGCATAAGGACTGCGACATCATCCTCAATATCACGACCTCGGGCGGCGTGAATCTGAAGGAGGAGGACCGGCTGCGGCCATTTTACGAATTGAAGCCCGAAATGGCGTCGTATGACTGCGGGACGATGAACTGGCAGCACAACGCCGTCTTTGAGAACAACCCGCAGTTTCTCGAAAAGCTTGGCATGATGATGCAGGAAGCGGGCGTCAAGCCGGAGATCGAGGTGTTCGACCCGGGCATGATCTACAATGCCGGGCATTACATCAAGAAGGGGATATTGAAAACGCCGTGTCATTTCCAGTTCTGTATGGGCGTGGCCGGCGGAATCAAAGCGTCGGTGAAAAACCTCGTGTTCATGAAAGAAACAATGGACGCGGTTGCGCCGGGCTCGACCTGGTCGGCGTTCGGCGTCGGCGCGGGCGCTATGGAGATCCTGTATGCGGCGGTTGCGATGGGCGGGAATATCCGCGTCGGCATGGAGGACAATGTCCTGTACAAAAAGGGTATCCTAGCCGTGAGCAACATGCTGTTCGTTGTGCGAGCCAGACGTATCATTGAGGAATTCGGATGCGAGGTTGCTACAGCTGAAGAGGCGCGGCAGCTTCTAGGATTATGACTGGCAGGCCTTACGTGACAACGGTATTTCATTCAAGGGTGTCGACGTCTTCGCTGTCCGGAGCGGTGGCCTCGTCTCGCTGAAAGTCGGCGTCTATCCTCTCAACGAACTGCTTTTGGAGCATTTCCAGACCGGTTATACAGTTCGCCATCCCAACACGATCGGACCGCAGATTGCGCTGAATATGTAAAACGAGTATGGCGGGTAGATATTGTGTGTCAATCTGCGGGCTGTAGATGAGCTCGATGATGTGGAGCGCGTATACGGCGTTCATGAGTTTTCGCGCCAAAGTAAGGGATATCTACAAAATTAGAAGGAAGATCGTATCCGGTGTGCCACCTCCAAATGGAGAAAATACGAAGAAATGAATCTCATATGCTGCCATATCGGCGGCGGTGTCACCATTGCGGCGCACCGCCGCGGAAAATATTCTGCGTTTATGACACAGCTAAAGACGCCCTTGCTCATCAGATTATGCAACATCGGTTTGAAGCTGTCCAGTTTTGAGTTTGATCGGCGGTACCCCTTGCCGCTCTACGTACTTGCGAGCCGTATTCTTGGATATGTTCAGCGCTTTCTCTATGGAATAGGCGCTTTTGCCGCATTGCGCCTTTTCCCGTATCATGAGTATCATCCCAATCCTTAGCATCGGGCTCGTTCACAATCGCTTTTCGATCATGTTAGCCGTTATTTTAATTGGGTCAATTATATCCCGGCAAAAGTTAACCTTACACTTACGAAGCGAGTGAGCTATCTACAGAGGTTCTGGGGCAAATCAATACTCATGTTGTACTCGGTATTGCCAGCGAACGCACCGCGCCGCGCCGCGCGCGGTTCACATCCTGCATCAAAAATGAGGGTATGTGCTCACCTGGCAACCGTCATAATCGCATTCTTTAGGTTTTCTGACACTTCTTCGTGAGTGAGTTCACGAGGCAAGTGCCAAAAGCGAAGAAAACAAGCCGTTTCCAGCATCTTTCAAACCATTTATTCTAGTTTGAATTGAGCTAAAACCGGCCCGCTTGCGAGAGCGTACTGCTTCCTCCGTAAGGTCGAGAGTTCGATCCTCTTCGTCTCCATCATAACTAAACGCCTATTCCGATACAATGCGTATCGGGATAGGCGTTTTGTTGCCTGTAGCAAAGTAAACCACCGGCTCTGCCGGTGGGAAAAAAAGCTTCTAGCGAGGACAAAAGTAGACAAGAAAAAACCTCCAGAATTAGAGTAGTACAGGTTTGCCGACCGTACAAACAAAAACAAGGAGGTTAATTCATGAAAGCCGTAGATGTGAGTAGTTTAGAGCACACGACGTGGAGATGTCAATACCATGTTGTGTTCGCACCAAAATATAGGAGGCAAGAGATATACGGGAAGATAAAGCAGGATATAGGGATAATCTTACGGAAGCTATGTGAACAAAAGGGTGTGGGGATAATAGAGGCAAATGCTTGCAAAGACCATATACATATGCTGATAAGTATACCGCCGAAGTATAGTGTTTCGCAGATAATGGGGTTTCTGAAAGGGAAGAGCAGTCTGATGATATTCGACAGACATGCAAATTTGAAATATAAATACGGAAACAGGCATTTCTGGGCACGAGGGTATTACGTAGATACCGTGGGGAGAAATAAAAAAGCGATAGCAGCTTACATCCAGAACCAATTGCAAGAGGACCAGATAGCGGATCAGATCAGTCTGAAAGAATACACAGACCCGTTTACGGGTAGCAAGAATACGTAGGCGTGAAACAATGCCCCTTTAGGGGCGGCCCGAAAAAGCAATGCGGTCGGCGAACTTTTCGGGCCCCTTGAGGGGCACCGCTAGCACCAAGCCCTTCTAGGGCTATTCATGCCTCCGGCTTAGCCGGAGGTTTTGACTCTTCAATGGGGCGCTGTATTGGATAATTAGTCAAAAGATAATTCAGTGCGCCCAATAAGATCGTTTTGCAGCTCCGGGCTTAGTTCGACGAAGTAGGCGCTGTATCCGGCAATACGTACGACAAGATCTTTATATTTTTCAGGGTTTTTCTGTGCAGCCATCATTGTCTCGCGTCCAACGATGGAGAACTGGCTCTGCATACCTTCATACGCAAAAAACATGTCCATGAGAGCGATGAGATTGTCCCGCCCGGATTCACCTGAAACAGCAGTAGGTGAAAATTTCCAGTTGAGAATAATGCCGTTGCCGATACGCGCGTGGTCAAGCTTTGAGACCGATTTCGCCACTGCCGTAGGCCCGCGGCGATCGTGTGAGGCGCATTGGGTATGCGCCGGGCCTATGCAGTCAGATACCGGTTCTCCGGCTTTCCGTCCGTCCGGTGTTGCGCTGACAACCGACCCATGCATAACATTATTTGTCACCGAAAACACGCCCGGCATGAAATCGCCGCCATGGGCAGTAGGCCTGTGCTCAATATGCTTGCAGTAGGTGGACATAACAAACTTCGCAATATCATCAGCATAGTCGTCGTCATTTCCGTAGTGATGCATACGATCGCTGTTGACAAGGGCGTAAAGCGGCTCATAGCCTTTCCAGTTTGCCCTCAAAGCTTTTAGGAACTCACTGCCCGTGATTCGTTTTTCATCAAAGACAAGCTGTTTAATAACGGATAGCCCGTCGGCAGCGGTACCTATACCGACGCCTTGCGGACCGGAATGATTGTAATGCGCCCCGCCGGCCGAGACATCCATGCCTTTTTCGATACAATCGTCCATGATAAGCGACAGGTATGGCAGGGGTTTTAGCCGCTGCTGTGCAGTGTCCATCTTGTTGATGCAGGTAACAAGAATGTCGCACCAATATTTCATTTGTTTGTCATAGGATTCCATGACTTCGTCAAAAGATTTAAAGGTTTCCAGACTGCCTGTATCAATGGAGAGTGTTTTCCCATCACCGGAACATATGCTGTACCGAGGGCAGGCGGAATTACAGTCGATACATTTGCCGCCATTAATGGCCAGCGTCAGGATTTTGGTAAGATTAATAGAGCCGGAGTCATGCATTCCGTATGTTTTTCCCGGCACGCACGGCTCAACACATCCGATGCCGACGTAATTGCGCGCGTCCTCAATCGGTTTGCCATAATTCATTAGGGATTCGATCATCGGTCCGTCGTTAAATATCTTTGGTTCTCCAGTGCCGATTCTTATAACGTTATAGGTCTTAATCTTAAATGCCTCCGGTGTATTGGCATGAAGGCGGACGCCCATCCATGGGTTTGGAATACGGGTGTGGGCGTGGGCATCAAGAACCATATAGCTTACATCATTGGTAATGTCGTTGCCATCTTCGTCAACACCGCCAACATCCAGAGCAGTACCGCCCATAAACGTACCGCTTGAAAAGGTAATGGCGGCGGTATCCCGTATTTTTCGAAGCTGGTGCATCTTTATAAAAGAGTGTTCGATGAGTTCCTGCATAAATTCCCGGGTTAAGCGGCCTTCTATGATATCAGACTTGTAAAACGGGTAAAAAAGCTGGTCAAATCGCCCATAAGTGACAGAATGGCCGCTTGATTCAATAATAATCATATTTGTTGCGATATGCCAGAGCTGTATCGCTTCCCAAAAGTCGCGGGGTGGCTGTGTAGATACATGCTTGCAGTTGGAGGCAATCCGCTCAAGCTCCGTCTTTCTGAGCGAATCGATCTCTTCCGCTGCCATCTTCTCACCCAGGTTGCCATAGCGCGTTATAAAAGCTTCAACGCCGTCCAGCATGATCAGTTCAGCCGTATAAAACTCCTGCTTCTTTATATCCTCCGGGAGCGATGTGTCCAGTTGTGCTCGTTTTGCTTCGATTTCTTTCCGCAAGCCGCCAAATCCAACTTTGAACAACTTTTCGTAATTAGCACAGACGTGGCCAACACCGGCGTAGATAAACAGGCTTTCCAGAAGAACAGCCTTTCCCAGATGCGATCCCTTGAACTCTTCGTCGGTGTAAGAGGCAATAATTGCCTCGGAGACGGTTTTGTTTTTCCAATAAGGCTGAATTCTATATATGTCGTCTTTAACCTTGTCATCGATGACGTAGCGATCATTGGTTCTGTTTTCCATAGGGCGGTAAGTAAATTCATCAGCCAGCCAGTCTATAGAGAACTCTGGATAAATCGGCGCCCCGTTTGGCGGCGCTGCAAGTTCCCCGACAATCAGCTCATCCGGCCAAATATGGATATCGACACGCTGAAACACCTCGCTGAGCGTCAGCGCCCATTTTATATTCTGCGGATACATCGCGTATTTCTCAAAACATTCCGTTACGATGACAGCGCGTTGCGAATCGGCTGTTGAATCCAGCTGCTTGACCCATTTCAACATTCGATTGATACGCGGAAAGGGTGACGGATTTTCAACCAAGCCGGATACACCAACGCCCCACTCCTTGTCATAAGGCTCAATGGCAAGTGGCGCATCAACTGCAGTACTATGTTTATTAGTTATCATCACTAATCCCCCTTAAAATCATAGGTCCATTAAAATATTAGCACATTTGCACTATAAAGCGTTATCACACTTTTTTTAGCACTGTAAATGGAAGTTGAAGTGCAAGCCATTCATTGTTGTTTCAATGGTTTGTTAGGTCTCTATCACTATATGTTTATGACAAGAAACGGCCGCGATCTCTCTTGTATAAAGGGATTGCGGCCGTTTTTTATGGTATTGATGAAAAAATCAGGTTATTCCTATATTAACATAGTTTATCAATTACATTGGGGATCTGCTTCCATCTCCTGCGCCATTTCAGCAAAAACCTGTTTGTCAAACTCAATATACTTTTCCCGTCCCAGGGTATAAGCTTTGGGGACCCAGTTCATTTCATTAAGGTTTTGGGTTATTTCGGGAATTTTTTGGTATGGAATGGATACCAGTATTATTCCTTCCGGGAAGCACTCCCTTGATTTGGCGCCGAAGGCCAAGCCGGTTACGAGATAATTGATTTTCCCGCTCTTATAAGGATAAACCAGCTGCCAGGAACAGTTTAGTACAGGCGTTGATTTGGATTCGACGATATCCCCGCTGGAATAGGATATGGCCCGGACAAGAACTTCCGCCTGGCTGGGTTTGGCGGTAAGGATCAGAAGGTCAGGTTCAAACGTCAGTTGATCCAGGGGAGCAAAGACCACATAATTCATAAGGCCTTCTTTAAACCTGTAAAATTGGTCGTATAATCTTCCGTTGGCGCGCCCTTCCTGGAAAATGTCAAGTTTTTCGCCGAGTTGTCCGTATTCCGCAAAAGGCGGCAGGTCTGACCAACCCATAGCTAATTTGCCCGCGCAGTCCTCGTTTTCTTTGGTTATATAAAACGGCTTGCCGCTCTCCTGGGCTTTCCAGAACATTTCACATAAGCCGGCGGTCCCTTTCATCTGCTCAATTCCTTCCGGTTTGTGCAGCAGAAATTTCACGCCTATCGGCGGCCGTTCAAAACCGAATTTGTTGTAAATGGACAGGTCTTGTTTTAATGCTCTCATTTTCATCTTTATAATCTATTCCTTTCACGTCGTTCAAGGTGCAAAACGGCATAAACCGTTTGTCCTTGAACGCTAATTATTTACAGCTGGCTTGTCCATGATGACAAGAATTCTCAACTACAAGCTGATCATTACCGGGCTGCAGATATACTCGGCAGGTTACATTGGCCTTAATATTACACGGGCGGGAGCAGCATCTCCGTCCTGAACTTTAAGAGGCAGACAGATCATTTCGTAGTTACCGGGCTTTACGTCGTATAAGTCGAGCGATTCCATAATCCAGACACCGCCGTTGAACAGGGTAACATGACCAAACACGATATCATCGAAAGCAGGACCGGCTATGGCAATATAATCGATACCGGCTATGAGGGTTTTTTTCTCAACCAGGTAAAGTGCAGCATCCGGAGCAATTGCGACAAAATTATTAAACCATGTTTTTTCCTTGGATCTGTAATATGTAGAATTAATTGTCTTGAACAGAAGACGTTCGCCGGTTTTGATATCATGGCGCTCAAGCTCTTCGCGTCTGATTGCAGTCTTATCTTCGATTTCGATAACACGGGCCGGTCCAATAACAACATCCATCGGTATCTCATCAATGCTGGTCCGCTTGGGCACCATTTCTTTGGAAAAATGGCGGGGAGCGTCTATATGTGAGCCGGTGTGAGGATTCATCGTTAGCTGAATCAGATAATCCATATGGTGGAGCTTATCCGGATGGCGAACCCAATCGACACGGGGGTCCAATGGATCCATCGGATTAAAATGCATGCCGTTAAAAATAGGGTAGGTCACGTCGATCCATTCGGATTTAGTATTACTGATGTCAATTGTTTTTTCCGTAGTCAATATTCATACCACCTAACAATCTAATTTAAATAATTAAGTATTCTATTTTAACGGTCTTAAGACGGCACGGGCGGGAGCGGAGTCTCCGTCCAGAATTTTTATGGGCAGGCAGAATATTTCATATTGCCCCGGTTCGACAGAGTATAAATCAATAGCTCCCAGAAGCCAGACGCCGCTGTTAAGAAGTGTTGCGCGAACCTTATCAAAGGGGTTCATTTCCTTTTCGCCGAAGGTAATAGTTTTGTAGGGACCGAGACCCAAATAATCGAAGCCTACGACTGATACCTTTTTTTCTGCGAGAAATTGTGCGGCTTCAAGCGTGAGGTAACAATAATAATCGACAAAATGCTCCATTTTATAATATGAAGAGTTTACGGTTTTAAAAAGAATTCGCTCGCCCGGCTGAATATTATGAGATTCAAGCTCCTCCGGGTTTATCGACACGCTGTCTTTGATTTCAATTACACGTGCCGGACCGATAATTGCGGTTAGAGGCATCTTGTCAACACTGGTCTTGTTCGGATCAAAATGGCGCGCGGTCTCGACATGGGTACCATTATGACCGTTTATACAATATTGATACATGTAACACGCACTGCCTATGGCGGGGTCAATCACCCAGTCTAGGTGCGGCGGTATGTTATCCGTCGGTAGGTACTGCATATTGGGGCTGAGCGCATATGTGATATCTATCCAATTGGTGGAACCGCTGTTTGTTAACATCTCTTTCAATATAAACCACCTATTCTTAATTCGTTAATAGTAAATAATTCATTTTTATATTAGGCTAAGAAGGTCACGATCTGGGGGAATGCAACCAGTATTGCAACACACACAATAATTGCTATTAAAAATGGCCATATACCTTTGAAAATTTCCTCAAGAGGTACGTCTTTTGCTATATCTTTTATAACATAAACGTTCATTCCTACCGGAGGTGTAATAATGCCCATGCCTTGTATCATCAGCATCATAACGCCAAACCATATGGGATTATATCCCAAAATATTTACAACTATAGGGTAGGAAACCGGAATGGTAAGTAACACTAAAGCGGGAATATCGATAAAACAACCCAAAATCAGGTAGACTAATAATATTATTGCCATAATTACAAAAGGCGGTAATGGTAAGGTGCTGACAGTGCTGGCTAAAGAGGCGGGCAGGGTGCTAAGAGCCATGAAGCGTCCAAAGATTATTGCCCCGGCAATTAATAGAAGGATCATTGCAACGGAACGGGCTGTCGAATATAGAGATCTTTTGATAGCGCCCCATGTCAAATTGCCTGACAGCAGCGTTACCAGCAGGACCCCGAATACACCAACGGCGCCGGCCTCAGTGGGGGTAAACCATCCGGCGAACAATCCGCCAAGGGAAAAAATAAAAATAGCAACTATTTGCCAAAGACCGCCTGTTAAAGATTTAAATCTTTCCTTCCAGCTTGATTTTTCAGTTTTAGGCGCCAAGGTCGGATCGCGTTTAACTAAAATATAAATAACGAGTATATTAAGACACAAGAGAATTATTCCGGGAATTATGGAGCATTTAAACAAAGTTTTAATTGAATTTTGCGTTGCGATACCGTATAACATTATGACGGTACTCGGAGGTATTAAAACGCCCAGGATTCCTCCGCAAGCTACACTCGATGTTGCCAGTCTCATATTATACTTGTATTTTTTCATTTCGGGTATGGCGATGGAGCCAATTGTGGCCGCTGCAGCTAAAACCGATCCGCAGATTGCCCCAAAAACAGCACTGGCGCCTTGCGTAGCCATAGCCATGCCGCCCGGCAGATGCCCCATCCATTTGTTAGCCGTATTGAAAAATTTAGTGCCGATGCCTGATTCATATGCAAGGTAACCCATCCATATATACATAGGAACCACAATATAGTTGTAATTTGAAAACTCTTTAAATAAATTCTGAGAAACCGCTTCAAAAGCAACTTGAGGCGAAGTATATATACACATACCGACAAAGCCTATTAAAAGCATAGAAAAAGAAATAGGCATACCCAACAACATTACAACAAGGAAAGCTAGCATCAGCAACAGGCCAATCGTTTCCGGGCTCATTTTTCTTCACTTCCTTTCCCGAATTCACTTATGATTTTCATCAAAATAACCAGAGCTAAAATCAATATGCCTGCTGCTAAGACATAATAAAAAGGGTAATGCGGCGTTGATGTTGTTAAAGTGGTTTTTCCGCTCAGCTTTACATCATCAACATAGTATGCCAGAAGAAACCAGCTGATTGCCCCAAACATGATCGTGCTGATTACATTAAGAATTATCCTAACCAATTTTTGAACTTTTTCAGAAAATTTATCCATAATGAAAGTAATATTAACGTGGCCGTCGGTTAGATAGCAGTGGGCGAGAGACAAGCTAATTGCGGATATAAACAACATCAATAATATGTCATATACGCCCCTGATTGGACTATTAAAAAAAGCCCGTAAAGCAACATTAACAACTACCAAAACCATCATTGCAGCGATTAAAATTTCACTTGCAATATTTAGAACTGAACATAATTTTTCTATAGTTTTGTTGATTAATTTCATAGTAAACCAGCTCACCTCTGATTTCCCAATAATATTTTTTATTTCATCGCACCCGAGGATAATACCTCGGGTGCGATGCGCTTATTTATTGATACTGTGCGATTAGCGCGTCTATTTTTTCGCGTAACTCTGCATTATAATCTGCAAGTTCTGCGTTATATTGGTCTACCAATTCTCCGATCGTTGCCAGAGCTTCAGTTCCCGGCAAGCCTTGTTCGTTTAAGAAATCTTCATATGCCTGACGTGAAGGGGCTAACGCTTGTGTAATTTTTACGTATTCTTCATCGGGGAGCGTCGTTACTTTGAGGCCGTTCTCCAGGCCGAATTCCAGACACGATACATATATTTCGTCAAAAGCGGCTTCTATATCTTCAAAATGCTGGGCATTAACCTCGCGGATAATATTTTGGAGATCTTCAGGTAAGCTGTTCCATGCTTCTTTGCTCATGCATACATTTGGTGAAGCGTTATATAAACAGGGGACTTCTACCATGTAATCAACAACTTCATATAAATTCCAACCGACTAAAGGCTCGGTGTTACCTAAGACCCCATCTATGGTGTTTTTGGAGAGCGCTTCATATGCCTCCGCCATTGTCATGGCTACAGGCGTTGCACCCAATGCAGCTACAGCATCTGCGGCCGAGCTGTCACACCTTATCTGCATTCCTTCTAAATCTGCTAAACTTTCTACCGGTGCATTAGTAAAAAAGCCGCCGGGCGCCGGAGAAAAGATGAACATAAATTCTAAATCAGAATGTACTACTTCAGGAAATGCTTCGGTGTAGTCATTATTTACATTAATTGCAACTCTGCCGTTAGTCCAGTCGAAACCGGGAACCGCCAGAGCATTATACAGCGGAAGTTCGCCCGGACAATAATTATTGATGACCAAGCCTGCATCAGCAAGGCCGCTGCTAATTCCTTGAAGTGCATTTTCGGGTGCTAATAAAGTTCCTCCGTAATGCATAACAAATGATACCCGCCCATTGGTGGCTGCCTCAACTTTTTCTACCCAGGGGTCCATATAGGTTTCAACCATTGGGTGACCGTCGGGCATTGGGCAGGCAAAATTAAAAACGAAAGTTTCCGAAGAACTTTCTTCGCCGGAAGCGGCGTCTTCACCGGAAGCAGCGTCTTCACCGGAAGCAGCGTCTTCACCGGAAGCAGCTACTTCACCAGAAGCAGCGTCATCTGCTGCATTATTATTGGCGCATCCTGAAAAACACATAAAAGTGGCGAGAATCATGGCCAGGGCTACTAAGATTGAAATACCTTTAAAATTTTTGATCTTCAAAACAATTCCTCCTTTTTATAGTTCAGACAAATCTTCTAAGGATAGGTTCAAATGAGTTTAACATCCCCTCCTCTAATTCTTGATATGCTATTTATTTCCTTTCAGCACTTATTTCGCCCAATATATAGCTTCATTTCCTGCAAATATTGAGTAGTTATTGTAATCCAGCTGTAAGGAATTAAGCCGCTTTTTGTTCTAGATTCCTGGAATATCCGTTATATCGGGAACGGAATTTTCGTGGGCACATGCCTTGTCTAATTTTCCCGGGCATACTTAACAGGGATTTTATGCCGACAGGCGGCCTTTCAAAATTAAATCAATAATCTAATTTATATTTACACTGTAAGAATATCACGCCGTTTTTCTAATAGCAATACCTAAATTAAATAGTTATGTTCATTATTTTTTTAGTTATTATTTCCCCTGCCAAGGGCAATTAGAGATGAGTCTGCTTGAATTTTCGTATAGTGCACGTGCCTTGTCTAATTTTATAGGGCATTCTTAACAGGGCTTTTATGCCGGCAGGCGGCCTCCTAAATTTAATAGAAATTTGATCTATAATTTATATTTACACCGTAAGAATATCACGCCGTTTTTCTAATAGCAATACCAAATTGAAATAATTATACTCGATATTTCTATTTTTCGTTATTATTTTCCCTTGTCAAGGGCAATCAGATATGATACTCTGATAATATAAATTTACAGCGTAAGAATATAAGGCGCAATAATATTAAGGGAGCTGATTAAATGGATTGGGAACAGATAATTATTTATAAAGAAGATGAAGTTGATGCTTTATTGTCGGAAAGAGGAATACTTGATGAGGACATAAAAAAAGTAATTTCGCAGGCTGTAGAAAGCGGCAAAAAATTATATCAGGAAGAGGACGACAGATTCCTGGCCAAAGCCAGGCTGGACAAATTTACGGTCTATGTGGAATATTCACCAGAAAATGACGGATTCCGCATCCATACTGGTTATAGCCATCGAGTTAGTTTTAAATCAGAGAATATAGAATAGGAGGTATTTATATAAATGGGTGAATGGTTATGTTCAACTTGTAAAGTAAAAATGGAAGAAGTCGATGATATCCAAATATTTTATGGAGAAGTAGACTTGCCCGATGCATTAGGGATCAGATGCCCAAGCTGTGGCGGGGAGTATCTATTGGAACAATTTGTGATGGATGAACTCATCGCCGCTGAAGAAATGCTTGAAGGTAAATAGGAGATACCTTAATGGCGAAGACAGAAAAACCGTTAATAGAAATATTTGGTCAACGTCCCGGCCGGTTTGAGTTGGCGCTGAAGGGCGCTAAAACAGCAGGCATAGACTGCCGAAGTAAGGTTTTGGAAGTTGGGTGTTCTTACGGCGATACCGCGTTTTTGCTGGCAGAGGCCTTTGGGTGTGAAGTAACCGGGATTGATTTGGCGGGTGAGTACATTGACCAAGCCGTTGACAGGACAGATCATACAGGCTGCAAAGTGAATTTTTTGGTTGCTGATGCCGAGAAAATGCCGTTTATGGATCAATCATTTGATTATATATTTTGCGAAGCGGCGTTTTCTCTCTTAAAGAATAAAGAAGCTGCCATATCGGAATATCACAGAATTTTGGGCGAAAAAGGAAAGGTTATCGTTAATGATTTTTATTTGAAAAATCAGGTTTCTGAAAACGTTCAAGAAAAGATGGATTTTATACCTTGCTTTTATGGGATAAAAACTGCTGATGAATATCGTAAGTTTTTTAGCGAGAAAGGATTCAGCCAGCTGGTGTTTGCTGATTATCCAAGTGAAATTATCAGGATTTCAATGTGGCTGAGCAAAGCATATGGCATATCTTATAAAGAATTGAGCCGGCTATTCGTTAATCTTTTAGGCCCGAATGACGACAATCCCTGTGATTGTTTGCACGATAGTAAAGAATTTTTTAAAAAAGCCAGGCTGGGTTACGGCCAATTTATATTCGAAAAGTAGTTAATAACTATAAGAAGGTGATTCAAATTATTTTTGCAGGTGTAGATATTGGGTCCACAACAGCAAAAGCAGTATTGCTTGATGAGAAAGAAGAAATATTAGCATCGGCAATTATTTATACCAGTTTTGACCGCAACGAAAGCGGTATGGAAGTATTAAATTTGGCGTTGGGAAAATTCGGGAAATCATTAAAAGAGGTAGAATACGTGGTTTCAACGGGTTATGGCAGAAGAGCCCTGGAGATATCCAATTCTGCCATACCGGAAATCATTGGCCACGCTTTGGGGACTCAAAAATTATATCCCGGGGTACGGACCATTATTGATATCGGAGGCCAGGACAGCAAGGTCATCGCGCTTGATGAAAAAGGCATGATCGAAAAATTTGAGATGAATGATAAGTGCGCTGCAGGAACAGGTCGGTTTTTTGAAGTTTTGGCAGGCCGCTTGTTAAATATATCAATGGATGAATTGGGGCCGCTTTATCTAAAAGCCCAAAATCCTTGTACAATCAGCAGTATGTGTACCATTTTTGCCGAATCGGAGATTATTTCCTACTTATCAGAAGGAAAACTCAAAGAAGACATCATTGCGGGAATGATTAATTCCGTAGCCCGCAGGGTGGTGGCCATGGGTAAAACCGGGCAGATTAGATATTATGAGCCGATTATTCTCTCGGGGGGAGTAGCCAATAACATAGGGGCGGCAAAAGCTTTTTCGGAAATTATCGGTAAAGAAGTTAAGGCTATTGAAAACCCTCAGCTAACCGGGGCGATGGGGGCGGCGCTGAAAGCAAAGGACGAATTTACGAAAAAGGAAGGTTAACAAGGGTGAAAAATTTCGACGTGGTTGTAATCGGGGGAGGTTCCGGCGGTTGTGCAGCCGCAAGCAGATCAGCCGATCTCGGGAAAAAAGTGGCGTTAATCGAAGGCAGAGGGAAAGAAGGCCTTGGCGGAACATGTATTAATAGGGGCTGTATACCTGCTAAAGTACTTTTGGCATCCGCTGAAGCGTATTCCGGGGTGCAGAAAGCCAAAGATTTTGGAATTGAGGTAACAGGCATCTCTTTTGACTATAAAAAAATTGAGCAAAAAAAACAGGCATTAATAAAAACCTTAAGGTTTGGTTTGCAGAATTACGTTCTGAAACCCAGGGGAATTGAAATTATCACCGGTTTGGGTAAAGTACTTGATAGGAATACGGTAGAAGTACATAACAACGGGCAAACAGAACTGATTCGGGGTGAAAATATAATTATTGCTTCCGGCTCTGAGCCGGCTATGATTCCATCTTTTCATATTGACGGACATAACGTCATTACCAGTGACGAAGCTTTAGAGATTCAGGAGATCCCTTCGGATGTTATGATTATCGGAGCAGGCGCTCTGGGGCTTGAGTTTGCGCAATTATTTTCAACGTTTGGCAGCAAAGTAACAGTTGTGGAAATGGCACCTCAAGTCGTGCCGGCTTTGACGGATAATGAATTCACCGGTATGGTTCAAAAGTATTTGGAGAAGCAGAAAATTACCGTCAAAACCGGAGTTAAAATTGAAAGCGTGGAAGTAGTTGCTGAAGGAAAAGTTGTTTCCAGTTTGAGCAATGGCGAAAAAATCGAAAGCAGCAAAGTGCTGGTCGCCATTGGCCGCAAACTGAATACCGAAAATATGGGACTTTCCGAATTAGGAATAAAAATGGAAAAGGGCCGTATCCTTGTTGATGATGAAATGAAAACAAATATCCCCAACGTATTTGCGGTAGGGGATATCGTCCACGGCCCCCAGCTTTCTCATAAAGCGCAGCGGGAAGGGATCGTAGCTGCCGAAGTGATTGCCGGGATGAGCACGAAAATGGATTATAATGTTATTCCCTGGGCTATTTTTATACAGCCTGAAATTGCAGCGGTAGGATTGACCCGAGACGAAGCGGAAGAACAGGGAATTAATACAATTGTTGGCTCTATGCCTTTGATGGCGAACGAAAAGGCTAATGCCATGAAAAAAACAACCGGTCTGGTTAAAATTATAGTGCGCGAAGATAATAAACAGGTAATTGGTGCTCAGATTTTTGCGGCTGAAGCTTCCGTTTTAATTGGCGAATTAGCCATTGCAGTAGAAAACAAAGTTACCATTGAAAGCTTATCAAACACGGTTCATGTTCATCCGTCCTTGTCAGAAGCGATTATGGAAGCAAGCAAGAGCAGCTTGGGCAAAGCCTTTCATAAATAAATTAAGACATTTAGCCAAAAAAAGGAGGTAAAAGAATGGAAAAAATCTTACAAGAATTAGACGATGCAGCCAAAAAACGTCCTATTCAGCTGAAAGAGGCAAAGAAACAAGGCAAAAAAGTTATTCAATACACCGGTAATTTCATACCGTCGGAAATGATTTATGCTGCGGGAGCAGAGCCGTACCTTATGTGCCGGGGTGGAGAACCTGAGCCGCCGGATGCTGTTCTGGAGTATATGCTGCGCTTTATGAATCCGCTGGCCAGGTCCATGGCAGGTTACCACATGCTGGGGCTTGATCCTGTAACGCCGATATCTGATCTGATTGTGACCCAGCAGACCGATTGTCATGTAGGCAGGGTGACAGAGTTATTGGAATTTTTAAAACTGCCCATTCATAAAGTAGGTGTTCCCTCCGACTGGAAAAAAGGCTTTACAGCTGAGTATTACTATAAATCTCTAGGTAAATTAAAGAATAAATTGGAGGAATTGACCGGTAATAGTATCACGAACGATAATCTGAAGAAATATGTCGGTTACACCAACCGTATCAATCAAGCATTAAGAAACCTTGACGGCCTGCGTAAAAAAGATAATCCGCCGCTCGGGGAAAACGAATTCATTCACCTCAATCATTATTCTCTGCTGTGCGAGCCTGAATTTGCAGCTGATAAGCTGGAAGAGCTTTATGATAAGTTAAAAGACGCTCCCGGCAAGTTTTCGGAAAAAGCTCCCAGAATTCTTTTTGCGGGGCATGCCTTGGCAATCGGAGATTACATTGTCCCCAAACTGATCGAAGACTATGGGTCCGTGATTGTTACAGAAATGCTTGATGAAGGAATCCGGCCCTTCAAGTTCGATATAGAAACCGAAGGGGATGTACTTCGTAATTTTGGGGAAACCATGTTTTTGAAAAAGACGCCGATCAATGTATTCCAGCCTGCATGGGAAGACAGGTTTGCCTACATGAAACAGCTCATCAGTGACTACAAGGTGGACGGCGTAATTTGGTATCAATTATGTTTCGACGAAATTTACGACATGGAGTGTACCTGTCTGGCTAAATGGCTTGGTGAAATGAACATGCCGCTTTTGAAACTGGAATCTTCTTATGAATACTCCAGAGAAGCAATGGGCCCGTTAAAAACAAGAGTTGAGAGTTTTCTCGAGTCTATAAAAGGGAGGAAGTAACATGGCTAATAATATACATAAAGAATTTTTGGAGCTTTGTGCTTTTGAACCGGAGGAAATACCGGGAATCCTGCCGCAATGGATCGAGGCTGCTAAAACTTTTGAGCTGACGGAAGAGGACATCCGTTTCTCTATAGATGAGTGGATACCGGAGAATTGGGATATCCAGTATAGGGGTATCCGCAAGATGATTGGCGCTTGGATCAGGGAATTGATCGAACTGAGCAAGGCATCGAAGTATAAAGAAGAAGGCGCCAAAATAATCTACGGGATCATACCGGCTATCACAACCAGTTACATGGCGATGAAATACAGTGCCGGGGACAAGATTTACGTGAGTTTTCCCGATGCTATGCTGGTGACAGTCCTAAACGCATTTTTTCATAAGGTCAACCCCTACCTCGAATGTGCGGAGGAAAACGGCTTTACCTATGGCTGCCGCCATTGCGCTTTGAATAAAACAAGGATTGCAGCCCGCTGGAAAAAAGTAATCCCATCTCCCGATGTAATCTGGTCCTGGGGGTTTAACTGCGACGAAGGACCGAAAACGGATGAATATATACAATGCCTTTTCGATAAGGATTGGAAATACGTTATTACCAGACTTCCGCATGATACCAGTTTCGGGGAGAACGACGACGAACTGGAAGACCGGGTAGAATTTGTGGCTCAGGAGATTAAGGACGGTCTGAGACAAATCGAGGAGATAACAGGAATCGAAATAACGGAAGAGCATATGAAAAAAGCGCTGCAGGATTCCAACAGGTATGCGTTCAAAAACGGAATGCTCGTTAGCTTGATGTCCAAGGCTGACCCGGTGCCGCTGGGTGGAAGTGATATCGTCAATTTCCAGCAGCCGATGGGCGTGCCCTTCAATACCGGGTTAAAATACCTGGAGGAAGCGATTGACCTGACCATCAAAGAAGTCAGACAAGCGATAAAAGAAGGGAAAGGCGTGGCCCCCAAAGGCGCGCCCAAAGTAGCCTTTTACGGCGTCCCTATTGCCGTGCCCTGGGTTGACAGAATGTTCCGGGAAAACGGGGTTGCCCCTACGGTAAGTTTTAATCTTTCGCCAACGAAAAAAATGCTGATGCCCCAAAAATATACGGACCCCTATATGGCAACAGCCGAACAATGGTTAAGAATGCCCTTGGGCATGAACATGAGAAGTGAAACGGATACCATGGTGCAAAAAATTAAAGACAACAAGCCGGATGCCGTGGTTATGGGATTCTTCGACTTTGACAGATGGCTCGGCGCTCAGCAGAAGATGGCTGCGAAACTCATGGAAGAAGAAACGGGAGTATCTACTTTTTATATGGAAGCGGACTGGTGGGAAGACAGGGACTATAGTCCGGAAGCCCTTCGTACCAGGATAGAAAGTATTTCCCAGGTTTTGAAACTCAAAAAAATAAGTAATGAATAGTAGCTTAGCGTAAAATATTCATTGGCAAGGTGTAAGGAGGAATAGCAATGACTATTCCTCCTGCATACTGAACTTGTTAAGATTTGTGAACAATATCCAAGGCAGGTGACGTATGCGGAATGCGTATATCGGGAAAAAAGAAGAAACACGCAGGAAATTGAAGAGACAGCTCAACAGCTGAACGCTGCAAACTAATCCGCACAAATTTATATACGCTGGCTTTTACCAACGTTTACTTGACACATACCGGTTAATGGCTGTGCTTGCTTTTATAACAAAATTAGGGTAATGTTTTCTAGAGATAGTATCAATAAATAATTGGAAGGCGCATGTGCTATGAACAAAAATATTTATGAAGAGTTTTTACTGCTGACCGGTTTTGAAAAAGAAGAAATAGCGGCGTATTTGCCGGAATGGATAAAAGCTTCAAAAAAATTGGGTATTACTGAAGAGGATGTGCGTCATGCTGTTAAAGAATGGCTGCCTAAACACTGGAGTACTAACCTAAGGGGAATTAGAAAATGTATTGGTGCTTATATCAGAGAAGTAATCGAAATAACAAAGATATTTGAATATAAGCAAAACGGAGTTAAAATAGTTTATGGGGCGCTGCCGGCTAGCCCGATTAGTTTCCAGGCGTTCAAAATAAGCGGCGGAGAAAAGGTTTTTGTCAGTTTTCCGGGTATTCACATTGTTACAATCCTGGGTTCTTTTTTTCATAAGACCTCGGCGTTTATTGAAAAGGCTAATAAATGCATTATGAATGCCGGTTGTCCGCACTGCGGCCTGAGCAAGACAAGGTTGAGCGCAAAAATGGCGGAAGTAATCCCTTCACCCGACGTAATTTGGAGTTGGGGATTTAATTGTAATGAAGCACCCAAAATGGATGAGTTTATTCATTGTTATGCTGATGAAAAATGGAACTCAGTCTTTTGCAACATCCCCCATGATGCATATTTAGGGGAAATAGAAAATGAAAGCCAAGAGAGAGTAAATTATTTGGCTATGCAAATTGAAGACGGGCACAGGCAAATCGAGAAAATTACCGGGATCAAAGTAAGCGAGCAGGATTTTAGGCAGGCCCTGGAGGATGCCGACAGGTTATTGAACAAAATTAATCGTCTTTATGATTTGGTTATCAATGCGGATCCGCAGCCTTTAAGCGGCAATGAATTGTCCCTTATCGGACAGATGAAGACCATAGCCTTCAATACCGGATTGGAATATTTGGAAGATGCAATTGATATTACTATCGAGGAAGTGCAGGATTTAATTGACAGAAAAGAAGGGGTTTTACCGGCTGGAGCTCCTAAACTGGGCTGTTACTTTGTTCCCTTCTGCGTACCCTGGGTTAATGCTTTGTTCCTGGAAAATGGAGTAAACTTATCTTTTAGCACATTTTATACAGCGACGGATAGTTTTTTAGAGAAGTCAAGCTATCAGGACCTATTCAGTATCATTGCTGAACAATGGCTGCAAATGCCTGGCAGCGTCAATATAGAATACGAAGTGGAACTTAATTGCCGGATACTTAGTAAATATAGGCCGGACGCCATGCTGCTTGGTTTCTATAATTTTGAAAGATGGATGGGCGTACATCATAAAATAATTTTTAATAAGATTGAAGAAGAAATGAAAATACCTCATTTTTATATAGAAGGGGACATTTGGGAAGACGGAATGTTTCGCCTGGACGATTTAAGAACCAGAATCGAAAGCATTTGTCATTTTTTGAAAATGAATAAAATGATTATTTAGACTGTTAATTAGGAGCAGATTATATGGGGGCGGTTTATGAAAACTTTCTTTCTCTTTGCGGATTTGATCAGCAAGAAATCGCAAAGTATACTTGCAAGCTAAATAAGGCATGTAAAAAGTTTGGTATCGGGGAAGAACAGGTAGCCTTTGCCGTAGAGAAGTGGATACCTCAAAATTACGATATAAAGCTGGAGGGGATAAAGAAACTTATTGGCGTTTATATCCGTGAATTTCTCAGTATCCTGGATCTGCCTATGGATAAAAACGAAAATTGTAGAATTATCTACGGGACGGTACCTTCACCTGCGCCTCTTTTTCTTGCCTTGAAAGACAGCTGCGAGGAGAGAATATATACAGGCGCCCCGGATTTTATTTTCATGATCGTGTTAAACAGCTTTTTTCATTGGCGTAATGCAGGTTTGGAAAAATTGGAGGAACAAGGATTTACTCCGGCTTGCAGGCATTGCGCGCTTAATAAAATGCGGACATTAATCTATTCCGAAAAATTCATTCCCGGTCCTGACATCGTCTGGACATGGGGAACTGCTTGTGATGAGGCGCCTAAAACTGAAGAGTTTATCCAATTTTGTTATGGCAAACAGTGGTCCTATGTTTGCACAAAAATACCGCATGATACCTGCAAGGATGAACAGGACGGAGGGGTATGCCGGGAGCGGATAACATACCTGGCCGGGCAAATAAAAGACGCCGTTAATACAATTGAACAAAAATGCCGGTTCAAACTTCCCCGGGAAGCTGTGAAGAAAGCAATGAATAGCTGGGGTAAAATTACAGCCAAAATATATTATCTGAATACTTTGATTGCCAATGCAGATCCGGTCCCGCTGGGAGGCAATGAGCTTTCCCTGATTAACGCATTGCAGCTTGCGCCATTAAATATAGGAATTAACCTTATTGAAGAATGTATTGATATTATCATTAAAGAAGTAAAGCAACGGATCAGAAACGGAGAAGGAATTTTACCATCTGGAGCTCCGCGGTTGGGTTGCTATCTTATTCCTTTTTGCCTTCCCCATATTGTTAAGCATTTTGAAAGGGCTGGTGTTGCTTTAACATTTAATACTTGCATGATGGGGGCGGGTATTCAGGGAAATAAAGCACATAGTGGCTGTAAGGCAAAAGAAAATATACCGGAAAAGAATCTTTATGAAATAATAGCCGGACAGTGGCTGAGCTTGCCATTGTTTAATAATGTTTTTTATGAAGCAGCGGCAATTGCCCGTTTGCTGGCCAAATATAAGAACAACGGTTTGATACTCGGCTTTTTCACCTTTGACCGTTGGTTGGGGGCACACCAAACTCTTCTCAGAATAATTCTCAAAGAATCAATTGCGAAACCGGTTTTTATCCTGGAAGCAAATTTCTGGGATGAACGGTTTAATAATAAACAAAGAATATTGAATCAAATTGAAAGTATCGGTAGATTATTGGAGAGAGCATAAATGGCAAGAAAAAAAATAATATTTGAAAAACAAAAGATTGTCGATACTTCTTTTCATATTATCAAAAGCGAAGGTAATGAAGCTTTCTCCGCCAGAAGACTGGCCACGGAACTAAATATTTCTTCAATGACTGTATACAATTATTACAAAAACATTGATGAAATAAAAAAGGAAGTTATTATTAAAGGCTTTAATATTCTTTACAAAATGATATTTCATGATATGGAAAACAAAAAAGAAAAACTGGCTGAAGAAGGTATTTGCTGTTTATGCAGAATTATGGCCCTCAATATGATGAATTTCGCTTTGGGAAATAAAGAAATATATATTTTGATGTTTACGGAGTACGGTTATAAGTTTAGAAAAGATCACGAGATAAGACTTTTTTATAATTACATGCCGCAATTAGCCAACAGAATAAAACTTGCTCAATCTGAAGCACAGGATTTAAAGAAAAGATGCTACATATTTGAAAGTACTATTCAAAGGCTGATTATGGAAAAGCTAAATAAGCTATATGACTATTCTCTGGAAGAATATAATGATTATATTGATTTTAGCTTAAAGCATTTATTCAGGATCAATACGGAAGGATGAGGTGGAAAAATGAATATTATAACCGACACTGAGAGTCTATGCCCGGAATGCCTGCAAAGGATACCGGCTTATTATATTGTTGAGGATAATAATGTCTATTTGCACAAAGAATGTCCTGAACATGGTCAGTATAAGACCCTGGTGTGGAGAGATGCCGCATTATATGAACAATGGCAATCACAGAGTACCCATGCGGGAAAAATGGAAAATGGCATTTCCCCGGCAAAGGGGTGTCCCTTTGACTGCGGCATGTGTACCGAACATGAGGGAGGGACCTGTACTGCCGTTTTGGAAGTTACTTACCGCTGTAATATGAATTGTCCCGTTTGTTTTGCGGACAGTGCCCAAGAAATTTTCGAGCCGGACATAAATAAAATCCGGGAGATGTACGCTGCTGTCCGGGACAAAAATACCGGCTTTTGTTCGATCCAAATAAGCGGAGGAGAACCAACGGTAAGAGATGATCTGCATGAGATTATCCGGTTGGGGAAGGAAATGGGCTTCGAGCATGTTCAAGTTAATACGAACGGCCTGAGAATAGCGGAAGATTTGAATTACTTGCAGCAGCTTAAAGATAATGGCGCTGATTTAATTTATTTGCAGTTTGACGGGCTGAATGACGACATATATCAAGCACTCCGCGGCAAAAAAATGCTGGATACCAAGTTAAAGGCCATAGAAAACTGCAGGGCTGTTAATATAGGCGTCCTTTTGGTGCCGACAATCGTTCCCCGAGTTAATTTTTCTGAAATAAGTCGGATTATTGATTTTGCCAGGGAACAAATGCCCATAGTCAAGGGAATCCACTTTCAGCCCGTAAGTTATTTCGGACGTTTTCCGGTAAGCAGCCCACAGGATGAGGACAGAGTCACGCTGGCCGATATTGTCAAGGGAATCGAAGCTCAGACCCATGGAGAAATAAAAGTGAGAAACCTTATTCCCCGCAAAAGGTTCGATCCGCACTGCGCGTTCAGCGGATTGTTTTATTTACAGGAAAATGGGCGGTTTCAGCCTATTACACAGAACGAAACAGTTTCCCCGGAACACGTAAATACGACTCAGGATTTTGTGGCCAAGGCAAATCAGTACACTAAAAACCACTGGCAACTGACAAGCGAGCCTGAGAAAGGAAAGCAGATTGCCCAATCCGGAAGACTGGCAAAAAGAATAAAAGACTATACCTTGTCACTAACAGGAATGCCCTTCCAGGATGCCTGGAATATTGATATAGGCAGGCTCAAGGGCTGTTGTGTTCATGTGGTCAGCAATAAGGGGCAGCTGATCCCGCTTTGCGCTTTCCATCTAACCAGTACGAGGGGGGAACGGTTGTATCGCAATGGATAAGCAACGGGACTTAATTAAAGAAACCGTAAGTTTATGCCCCAGCTGTCTGAGACGGATCCCGGCCAGGATAGAGGAAGTAAACGGCGAGATATATATGAATAAAAGGTGCCCCGAGCATGGCACGTTTCAAACGGTTATCTGGCGGGACAATAAAGAAAATTATCTGCAATGGCTGGAATACGGCGGGGGAGAGGCTTTCCTTTCTTCGGAAATACAAAGTTTCCATATCGGCTCCGCTTCCGGTTCGGGATGCCCTTATGACTGCGGGCCGTGCGAAGACCACCGGCAGGAAATTTGTTCAGCAGCGATTATGGTTACCAACCGATGCAATCTTAATTGCCCGGTTTGCTTTACCCGAAATCCGGGAGAGGATTACTATGAACCTGATTTAAACAGTATTAGAAATATGTATGAATTTTACCTTAATTCGTGTGGCGAACCATATCCTGTAGAATTATGCGGAGGTGAACCCACGGTAAGGGATGACCTGCCGCAAATTATTTCTTTGGGAAAGGAATTGGGTTTTGATTATATCCAGCTCAACACGAACGGCATTAGAATTGCCCAAGATCAGGAGTATCTTTATAAGTTAAAAAATGCCGGGTTAACAACCGTATATTTGGGACTGGACGGAATATCGGAAGAGCCTTATAAATATTCTTCTGGGTATTATCAGGGAAAAAGTATTCTAAGTTATAAGCTGCAGGCTATTAAAAACTGTGCTGAAGCCAACTTGGCTGTTATTTTGGTCCCCTGTGTCATACCCGGGGTCAATGACAGGCAATTAGGAGAAATTATCCGCCTGGCGAAGGAGTGGATGCCGGCGGTTAAAGGCATTCATTTTCAGCCAATAAGCTATTTTGGCAATTATCCTGTCGAGCCTCAAAATATAGACAGGATTACCATACCAGATGTTCTGCGAGCCATTGAAGAACAAACCGGCGGTGAGGTAAGGCGGGATCATTTTTTGCCGGCGGGCTGCGAGCATCCCCAATGTTCCTTTAATGGATTTTTCATGTTATCAAAAAACGGAAAACTGCAGGCTTTGTCCAAATATCAAAAAAGAGAGAAAAAGGAAAGTGATGCTGCAAAAAAGGCGCGTCGTTTTACCAAAACCCAATGGACATATAATGAGAGGATGACTTTAACCATAGGCGGAATGGCTTTCCAGGATGCCTGGAACATTGATCTTGAAAGATTGAAGCGATGTATTATACACATTATCTGCTCCGATCAAAAAATTGTTCCTTTGTGCGCAAAGTATCTGACTGGTGAAAACGGGAAAAAAATCTATCCCGGAATAAGCTGAAGGAGTATTTATTTATGAATGGTATTGTGAAAATGCAGGATGGTTTGTTCAGGTTGTGCAGGGACCAGATTGCTGAAGAAAAGCAATTTGGACAGGAAAGGAATCTGCTGCCGGATGCTAAAATCACGAACGAAATATTTGAGGCTTTCCGTTTACATAAATTAAAGAAAACGTTGCAGTATGTATATGATAAAAGCAAATTTTACCGTGAGCTTTTTGACCGGCATAACATATTGCCCGAAGATATTCAGTCTATCGGGGACTTAAACAAGCTCCCATTAACGTCTTCCCGGGATCTGGCTGCCAGAGGATACGACTTTCTATGCCTGTCACAGGGAGCGATAGAAAAAGCTGTTACTTTTACCAGTTCAGGGACTGTTGGTCCTCAAAAGAAGATCTTTTTCACCCAAGCTGATCTGGAAAAAATGACAGATTTCATGGGCGTGGGTATGAATACCGTAACCGGGTCGAATGGTCTTGTCCAGATCCTGCTTCCCAGCGGGCCGGTCATGGGGCAGGCCGATTTGCTGGCTCGGGGAGTTGAGAAAATGGGAGCGAAAGCTGTTTATACAGGGATGTTTGTTCCCAGTGAAGAGCAGATTCAATCGATTATTAAATACGGAAGCACCGTAATTTTTGGCGAAACCAGATTGATTTACCGCATAACAAAAGAGATGGAAGACAAGTACGATCTGGCTAAATTGGGCGTTAAGACACTCTTCGTAACGACAAGTCATCTTTCGGATGTAATGCGTCATAATCTTGAAACAGCCTGGAATTGTCAAATAGTTACCCATTATGGTCTGACTGAAATGGGCCTGGGCCTGGCAGTTGATTGTCCTTATGGTGAAGGTTACCATACAAATGAGCTGGATGTAATTGCCGAGCTTGTTGATCCGGAAACAGGGGAGGTTTTGCCGGACGGGAAAGAAGGAGAATTGGTATTTACAACGATTTCCCGGGAAGGGATGCCGTTAATTCGTTACCGGACACATGATATAGCCACGTTAACCTCTAAAGCCTGCCCTTGTGGTTCTCATTTAAAAACAATCAGCAGGATCAACCGCAGATTGGAATCCCTTGTGCAAATAAGCCCGGAATTCAGCATTTATCCCACTTTATTTGACGATGTCTTGTTTACGCTGCCCGAGGTTGTAGATTACGAAATGTATCTGGAGAAAAAAGAAGGCAAACAAAACCTTATGTTTGAAGTGGAGCTGACTGTAGAGAGCGAAAATGTAAGAGGAGAAATCATACGGCAATTACAGAATACCGATATCATTGCGAAATACTTTGATTTACCGGTGGTAAAAACAGTTCCTCCAGGAGCGTTAAAGGGCGGGGCGCATTTTAAAAAGATGATTAAAGTGTTGCCTTAGCAGGGATTTTTGTGTTGAAAGTAAAAGTCCCATGTGAAGCGCACGCTGTAAATGTCAACCGCAAAAACAAAATCGGGAATTTTCCGCTGACGCGGACATAATATTAAAGATTTGAGGTATCGACATGGAAAACAAAACAGCAGGAGTCCTGAATCAGTCCGGGGCGGCAGTTTTACCCGCGCCCGAACCCGATCCCAAAAGCATGTTCGGGGTCGACAAAAACATAAACATGAAGACCATAGACAATTGGTTGGGGCGCGGCGACGTTCTTTACAGGGATGTCAGGATGCTGTTCGACCCGGCCGATTACGCCGCCATCGGCGGCAACCCGGATCTGTCCGAAACGATCACAGGTTTCAAAATCGTTCCCTATCCTTACCTTGCGACGCTTCCGAAGCTCCCGGTCAAAAACGCCTATACGGGCGACAAGCTCTTTACGCTTGCGTGGGATAAAAAGGGAACCATCACGTCGGCAACAGCCAATTACAAGGAATCCATGACCATCCTCGAGGAGCTCTTCCCCAAAAACAATAAAATATTCATTATGTGCGGCGGCGGCGGATACGCCTCCATGACACGGGCGCTCCTGGTCCATCTGGGTTGGGATGCGAACGACTTGTATAATATCGGCGGAAACTGGACATATAAAGGCGGCAATACGCTCAAACTTATCGAGTACCCGGAAGAAACGGGCGGCGATACCCTTTATGCGCTCTGGAGGGCCGACTATGCGCTGATCGATTTCACCAGACTCAACAAAGCGGAGTAACACCGCTTTCTGCGCCGGCGAGCAAGGCCATTATCAGCAGTGAAGTGTGTAAACCGGATATAATCCGGCTTACACACTTTTTTTCTGCCGGCTTGCCCCGCAACGGTATTCCCAACAGCGCTTCGGCTTCAGGAAGCAAGCTATTATTCAGTGCACCCGTTGCTCAGGGGCATTTTTTGCTGATATTTTAAACCTCAGTGTTGGCTTAAATAACCAAACGACGCGTTCATTTGCTTATCCGCAGCACATGAAGCTTGAAAAAATAAATTAAGTCATATAAAATTAAAATTTAGATTGAATTGAAACGCGGCGAAAGGATATTTTACCATGAAAGAATTCTGTGGGAGCCAGGGCTATGTTGCTTCGGAGGACTTAATGCGAAGCGTAAATATTGCGGTTGCCCTGCAAAAACCCCTTCTGATTAAAGGGGAACCGGGTACGGGGAAAACCATGCTTGCCGAAGCTGTCGCCCAGACGCTTGGGATGGAGCTTATCATATGGAATATTAAGTCAACGACCAAGGCCCAGGACGGGCTCTACGTCTATGATACGGTGCAGCGCCTTTACGACAGCCAGTTCGGCGGTGAAGGGGTTGATCAGATCGCGAAATATATCAAGCTGGGCAAGCTGGGAGAGGCGTTTGAAAAAGAGAAACAGATCGTTCTGCTCATCGATGAGATTGATAAAGCCGACCTTGAATTCCCGAACGATCTGCTTTGGGAACTTGACAAAATGGAATTTTATATTCCGGAAACAGGAGAGACGGTAAAAGCGGCTGTCCGCCCTGTGGTTATTATCACGTCAAACGCCGAAAAGGAATTGCCGGATGCATTTCTGCGGCGGTGCATTTTTCACTATATCAATTTTCCGGACCAGGAAATGATGGAGAACATCGTGCGTGTCCATTTTGACGATTTGGATGATAAACTTTTGCAGCAGGCGCTTAAAGCATTTTATACGATCCGAGGCTTGCGCGGGCTTCAAAAAAAGCCGAGCACCTCGGAACTGATTGATTGGATTCAGGCGCTGCAGATCGGCGGCATCGCGCCGGAGCGTATTGCGGACGAAATGCCTTTTGTCGGTGTGCTGCTCAAGAAAGATGAAGATTTTGGTGTTTTCTCCCGCGGCGGAAACCCAAAACGCCCCTGGTAGAGAGATATGTTTACTTCTTTTTTCTATCTGCTGAGGGCAAGAGGACTCGATGTGTCGCTGCAGGAGTGGTTTACCCTGCTGGAGGGGTTGCGGCTTGAGCTGCACGAATCCAGCCTGTCGGGCTTCTATCACCTCGCACGCGCGGCGCTTGTAAAAACCGAGGCGGATTTTGACAAGTTTGATCTTGCTTTCGTTGAGTTTTTTAAAGGGATCAAAGCCTATGATGAGCTGCCGGATGAGCTGCTTGAATGGCTGTCAACACCGATTGACGGGAAAGACTTTGATGAGCAGGCATTTGCCGGCGTTTCAAAACTTGATATGGAAGAACTGCGTCGTAAATTCGAGCAGCGGCTAAAAGAGCAGAATGAACGCCACGACGGCGGCAGTCACTGGGTTGGAACCGGCGGAACGTCTCCTTTCGGCAACTCAGGCTATCACCCCGGAGGTATCCGCGTCGGCGGGACAGGAAGGAGCCGGAGCGCCCTTCAGGTAGCCGGGCAGCGAAATTATCGGGATTTCCGGGAAGACAACGCGCTGGAAGACAGGCAGTTTCAAATGGCTTTTCGGTCTTTGCGGCAGTTTTCGTCCAATGAGGACGGTCCGGAAGATGAGCTTAAGCTTGATGAGACGATCGACGAAACCTGTGAAAACGCGGGGCGTTTAAAGCTGGTATTCGGGCGGCCCAGGCGCAACGCCGTAAAGCTGGTTGTATTGTTTGATTCGGGCGGGTCGATGTGGAGCTATGCCAGACTTTGCGGGTTGCTGTTTGAGGCAGCGAGCAAATCTAATCATTTTAAGGATTTAAAGGTTTATTATTTTCATAACTGTTTCTATGACCGGCTTTATACCACGCCGTCATGTTCAGGCGCATCAAGCGTTGAGACGGAATGGGTGCTGCAGAATCTGAAAAGCGATTACAAGGTCATTGTGGTAGGGGACGCCTCTATGGCCCCCTATGAACTGCTTCAGCCGGACGGCTGCATTGATTACTATCACCACAACAGCGAGCCCGGCATTGAATGGATTCGCCGTTTTCGCAAAAAATATGAGAAAATGATCTGGCTGAATCCCGTGGACCCGTCGGAATGGGAGTGGGGGTACGGTTCAACTACCATTAAGATAATAAAAGAGAAAGTTCCTATGTATCACCTGTCGGTTGACGGTCTGCAAACCGGATTAAAAAGCCTTGTTGCTGCGAGATAGAAAGAAATAAAGCTATTAGTAATATTGAAAAGGAAAAACCGCCATATCATAAGATGTGGCGGTTTTTGTTATGTTTTGGAACACTATGAAAGCAGATGGTGAAAATATAGATAAAGCAGTTTATACATTGCGTGAAGCATAACGGTTACTATGTATTGCCTATATTACATTCCCAAATAACTCAGAACCCCATAAACCAGAAAAACAGGCCAGACAATAGCTTTAAGGAAGCCCAGAACACCGACCCAAAAGGTAGTTGCCAGAGAAATATAATAAATTGCAGCACCGATAAATCCCAGTCCATAAACAGCAGCTGCCGATGCGGGAGTAGAGGACGTTTTTTTGGAGTGCTCCTTCATTATGATGCCCCTCTTTTCTTTTGAATGTGTTATTGTATATTTTCGGTAAGTTTGTTTTATTATAACACATCAGATCGGGAAAGAGAATGTTTTTCCGGGCGGTATTAAATTAAACGACCCGCTTATCAATTATATGCCTGAGTTTGTTGCCCTCCGAGCGCTCGATGGTTTTATTTCTGACAAAGGTAACGACAGGCCTGATATCCAGACTGTCTTCAAGATGCTTCTGCAGATTCTGCTTAAGCTCCTGAAGCGAGGCGACGACGTCAAATAAATCGATTTGATTGGTGGGTTCGACCTGGATTTCAATGGTATCGACGCCGTCTTCTCGGTCGACGATTATCTGATAATGCGGTTCTGCCCCTTCAAACTGAATAAGGCATTCCTCGATCTGTGAAGGGAAGACATTAATCCCGTTGATTATGAGCATGTCGTCCATACGCCCGGAGACGCGGTTCATCCGGATCAGAGTCCGTCCGCATTCGCAGCTGCTTTCGATGAGGGAAGAGATGTCGCCCGTGCGGTACCGTATCAGCGGGAATCCCTGCTTTGTTATCGTTGTGAAGACCAGCTCGCCCTCTTCGCCGAAATCAACGGGTTTGAGCGTGTCGGGATTTATTACCTCCACAATGAAATGGTCTTCATTGATATGCAGTCCGTTTCTGCATGCGCATTCAAATGCCACGCCGGGGCCGATGAGTTCGGTAATCCCGTAATTATCATAAGCCTTGATATGAAGGCCCTTTTCAATTTCCGAACGCAGGCTTTCACTCCAGGATTCGGCGCCGAACAATCCGGTTTTGAGATTAAGGTTTTCCGGATGAATCCCCAGCTCTTCCATCACCTTGTATATGTGTAGCGCATAGCCGGGGGTGCTGATTAAAGAGGTGGTCTTATAGTCTTTCAGTATTTGAATCATTTTAGCGATATTATTGGTTGCCGACGGGATGACAGACGCCCCGATCTTCTCGGCTCCGTAGTGGAAACCGAGTCCCGCGGAAGTTGAATTGTAATTAAACGCAATCTGCACAAAATCGTGCCCGTCGACACCGATCGCAGTCAGAACGCGGGCAATCAGCGACGACCAGATCCCGATGTCGTTTCTCGTATAACCTACGACGATGGGCTTGCCGGTTGTCCCTGAAGTGGAATGTATCCGAACGATATCCTTGAGCGGCACGGCGAACATATCGTAGGGGTAGCTCAGCCGAAGGTCTTCCTTTGTAGTAAAGGGCAGCTCTTTTAAGTCGGCGACGGATTTCACTTTGTCAATGGATACGCCGGAATCATCAAACAAATGCCGGTAAAAAGCCACGTTTTGATAAACCCTGTTCAGCGTCGCCTGAAGGCGTTCCACCTGAAGCTGATCAAGGTCTTCTCTGTCGATGCATTCATAGGTTTTATCAAATATCACAAAACCACTCCTTTAAGAGAACGTCATTGGGTTTCGTCAATGGATTTGTATTCTTTGCCGATATAGGCACGCTGAACGTCCGTGTTGCCCAGGAGGTCCGATCCTGTTCCCTCCAATACAAGGCTTCCCGTTTCCATGACGTAGCCCCGGTCCGCGATCTTCAGGATCGATTTGGCGTTTTGTTCAACGACCAGAATGGTTTTCCCTTCCTCCCGCAGGCGGACGATACTGCTGAAGATGTCTTTAATGACGAGCGGCGCCAGCCCCATTGAGGGTTCGTCCAGCATGATCATTTTCGGGGAACTCATCAGCGCCCGTCCGATGGCCAGCATCTGCTGCTCTCCGCCCGACATGGTGCCCGCCAACTGGTTCTCCCGTTTGAGCAGCTTCGGGAACAGCGAAAACACGAGATCAAGGCCCTTTTTAACCTGGTCTTTTTGACCTTTCTTATGTAACGGATATGCGCCAAGGTTAAGATTCTCACGAACAGTCATACGTGTGAAGAGCTTGCGTCCCTCCGGCACTAAAGCACAGCCTTGAAACACGTTTTCTTCAGGGCGGTTGTGCGTTATATCAATGTTCTGAAAAAGAACGCTGCCGGCGCTCGGCTTGATCAGCCCGGAGATGGTATTTAAAAGGGTGGTTTTCCCGGCTCCGTTTGCGCCTATGATCGCAATGATCTCGCCGCCGGAGATATGCATGGAAATACCCTTTAAAACTCGTAGCCCGTCGTATCCCGATTCCAGGTTTCTTACCTTAAGCATCTTCATCACCCAAATAAATACTGATCACTTCACTGTTGCGCTGAATGAAATAAGGTTTGTCTTCGGCGATTTTCACGCCAAAATTCAGCACTACAATTTCGTCCGATATATCCATCACCAGTCCCATATCGTGTTCGACGATCAGTATTGTAATATCTTTTTCCCGAACTTCGCGGATAAGTTCGGCAAGCTTCTTCGTTTCATACATATTCAGCCCGGAAGCCGGCTCGTCAAGCAATAAAAGGGAAGGCCGTCCGGCAAGCGCCCGCGCGAATTCGACGCTGCGCTGGATTCCGAAGGGCAGGCCGGAAACCATCTTGTCCCTATAATCGGCTATATGCAGCGTTTCAAGGGCGTTTAAGGCCTCTTCCCGGATAATTTTTTCCTCCTTGAGCGCTGAAGGAAGCTTCAGCATGGAGGATAAAAAACCGGCGTGGCTCCTGATGTGGCACCCTATCATGACGTTCTCAAGTACTGTCATATGTCCCGACAGTTTGAGATTTTGATAGGTGCGGATCATACCCATTTTTGCGATCTGAAAGGGTTTTAAACCTGTAATAAGTTCGCTGCGGAAAAAAACGCTCCCCGACGACGTGGATATGGCCCCCGAAATAAGGTTGAAAAGCGTTGTTTTGCCCGCACCGTTAGGCCCGATTATAGCCTTAATAGACCCTTTCTCAAGGCTGAAGCTGACCTTGTTGACGGCATGAAGGCCGCCGAAAAAGCGATCCAGCTCATTTACTTCCAGTATCTTCATTCTTCTTACCCTTTTTCGGCATGTGGTTAAATAACGATTTTATGCCTGCGGCATTTTTTTTAAGCAGGCCGTCCGGCGCAAAGACCATAACAAGGATCAGTATCGCGCCGAATACCGCATCGTCATAGCTTCCAAAAACACCGCGCAGCGACAGGAAAAAGAGAATCAGGCCCATAACAAGGGTTCCCCAGATATTTGCCATCCCGCCAATCGCGACAATGGAGGCGTATCTTACCGATTTCATGACGCCTGCTTCACCGGGCCCGATGCTGGCGTTGAAATGAGTCATGAAAACGCCTGCGACGGTTGCAAAGACCGCACTGATAATAAAAACGTTTAATTTATACTTCGACGTGTCCACGCCCATTGAATTTGAGGCATCCTCATTGTCGTGCAGCGATCTCAGCGCGCGCCCCACCCTTGAATGTATGAGGTTGATCAGTACAAGAAGACCAATAGCAACAATGACCCATGCTATAAAGTAATTGATGACCCGGTCTCCGATTTCCCCGTTGACGCTGATCCCGGGAAGGATATTAAACGCCGGAACGCTGGACAGCCCGTCCGGCCCGCCGAATGCCCTGGTCCCCCGTACGAGGACCTCGACCACCACGCTGAAGCTCATAGTGGCCATGACGAGATAATGACCTTTCAGCTTTAAAACCGGGATGCCGATAAGATAGGCGATTACGACAGACAGAAGGATGGCTGAGATAAAACCGGCCCAGGGATTCAGACAGAGGGTACTTTCCTGATAGAGGTTCTGGCCGCTGACAAGAATACCGATGGAAGACAGGAACTTAACGATGGGAGCGGACGAATAAGCGGAAAGGTTCAAAGTGGTCAAATATGCCGATGTGTATCCGCCGATAGCGAAGAAACCCGCCTGTCCCATCGATACCTGCCCTGCATACCCCATAAGTAAACAAAGCCCGAGCGCCGCCAAAAGATAATATGCGGTCATAGTCATTTGCGTCAGGTAATAATTCGTGCCGGACAATGAAGTTATAACAGGAATTACTATAATTAAGCAAATAAAAACAAGCAGGGGTTTATATGTTTTCCAATTCATGTTACGACTCCTTAATGCCGCGGGATTTCATCGCGCCCAAAAGCCCGCCCGGCCTGATAAAGAGTACCAATAAAAGAATGCCGATTGTAATAATGTTTTTATAAGCCTCCGGGAAAATCAGAATAGCAAAGGCTTCCAGAATCCCGAGGATGAGTCCGGCGGAAAGCGCTCCCATGCTGTTTCCCAAGCCGCCGAATATAGCGACGGTGAACCCCTTGATCGCCAGCTCGTTTCCCATCCCATACTGTATTTGCGTCAGCGGGGCGATTACACAGCCCGCCAGGGCCCCGATGCCCGCGCTCAATATAAAAGAAAGATTGACAATAAGCTGCGGATTGATGCCGCAAAGACTTGCCCCTTCCGTTGTATCCGCGCAGCTGCGCATTGCCTGGCCGGTAAGGGAGTATTTAAAGAACAGCGATAAAGCCAGTACAATCAGTCCCGTGACACCGAGCACCCAAAGGACCTGCGGAGAAAAATGGGCGCCGAACAAAGCTATAGAGCTGGTCTCGCTTCCGGTGAAAAACGGAAGCGTTTTAACCTGTTCGCCCCATGCCTGCAGGGCGATTTCCCGCAAAATGATGGAAATTCCGATCGTCACAATAATCATGCGAAGGACGTCCGGCTTTGTTTTTTTTGTAAACAGTCTCTTAAAAGACGGCAGCCGATGCCACATAAAACTAATTGCCAGAACGACAACGGCAGATGTCCCGAAGAAAACCGTCATAAACATGAGTGCGCTGCCCGAATGTGCCAGCAATACGGCGCAAATAAGCAGGACGACACCGCATGCAAAAATATTCAGCTTCAGGAGATTTATTTTATTCAAGGAGCGGATAAATACCAATTCCAACAGGGAGCCGATCAGCGCCGTTAAAACGATGGCGGCCAAAATCGCAGCCCAGAGCGGGAGCAAAGGGGTCAGCGTATAAGCCAGCATACCCCCCAGCATCACGAACTCGCCCTGAGCGAAGTTAATGATCCCTGTGGCGTTGTATATGATATTAAACCCGATCGCTACGACTGCATAGATACTCCCGTATGTCAGTCCGGAAAAAAAGAGCTGTATAAGTATGTCAGTATTCATGACGCTTCCTGTTCCTAACTAAATAGTAACATTTAATTATATGCGCGTATGCGGGAAAGCCGGAGCCTTCCCGCATAAATATTTCTACCTTGTTCAGTTGTAGGCTGTGAATTTACCGTCTTTAACGGTGAGGAGTACGATCGAATCCATTCCAAGGCCGTTATGGTCTGTATCAGACATATTGAATACGCCTGCTGTTCCGGCCAGATCCGTAATATTTTCGATTGCATTGGCAATGTCGTCCCGGCCGGTGCTTTGCGCTTGCTCAATCGCCGTTTTCAGGATGAGAAGCGCATCATAAGCATGGCCGCCGAAGGTGCTGACCTCTTCATTATACAGCGCCTCATAATCGGACTTGTAAGCCATGAGCAGGCTTTTCTGCGGATTGTCATCCGGAAGTTCCTCTGCAATCAGAAGCCGCCCGCATGGGAAAATGATGCCTTCAGCCGCGTCGCCTGCCGCTTCGACGTACTTGATGTTGCCGAAGCCATGGCTCTGGTAAAGCGGAATAGTCATATCCAGCTGCTTCAAATTTTTGGCCACGATAGATTGCGCCGGTTCAATAGACCAGTTGACGATAGCTTCGGCGCCGCTTGCCTGCAGCTTCGTAAGCGGTGCGGTCAGGTCCGTCGCGTCCGTGTCATAGGATTCCTGAGCCGTTATGGTGATCCCGTATTCTTCGGCATATTTTTCCAGCTGGCCCAAACCCGCCTGGCCGAAACCGGACAACGAGGCAAGAATGCCGACCTGTGTAATACCGTTTTCCACCATGGATTCATAAATCCACTTGACGACGTAGCTGTCCTTTTGGGGCGTTTTAAAAACATAATGCGCTTGCGGGTCAACAATGGCTTCAGCCGCGGCACAGGAAATAAGCGGCGTTTTAGCGCTCTCGCAGAGGTCCTTGATCGCCATCGTCTCGCCGCTGGTGGTCGGGCCGATTATTGCAACGACCTTTTCTTCCTCAATCAGCTGCTTGGCGAAGGAAACGGCTTTTTCCGAGTCTCCTGCGGAATCCTTAATAATAAGTTCAACCTGTTGTCCGTTGATTCCGCCATCTTTGTTAATCTCATCTACAATCATCTTCGCGGTTTTTTCTTCAGGTGCTCCAAGATTCGATGCGCCACCCGTAACAGCAAAGATAGCGCCTATTTTAATCGTTTTCTGAGTCGAACATGAGGTAATAGGCAGGAGCATTAATCCTATGATTACCATGACGATAATGTTTCTGAACCATTTAAATCTCATAAAACTCTTCCTTCTCCTTATATTATTAGTTTTCATATTTTTTGCTGATCGAGCGATCAGCTTAAACTGGAAAAAGTAAAATATGCATTTATATCCTGCGCTTTGGCTAGTCAAAATTCGACTGCTGATTATCCTCCTGCATTCTTTCTGTGCATCCTTCGTCTCTTTAACAAGTAAAATCACTGCATCTTTAACAAGTAAAATCACTGCTTCTTTAAAGTGTAAAAATTCTATCATAGAAATGGAACAATAGCAACATAAAAATTACTGTTGTATAGAAAACAAAAAAACAGTACGGGGATGCAGAATGTGTAAAACTACATTTTATCTGTATTAGTGTTCGAATGTTCGGTGCGGCGATAAACATAATTTATCGTCGCAAAAAATATTATTAATTTCCCTTATGGAAAACCCGGCTATATAATAAACAAAAAAGATAAATACCGAAAGAAAGGAAGTAAATAATAGAAAATAAAACTGAATATATACGGCTTTTATAGTTGTATAAAATAAATTGTCCGCATGATGCCGATTAAGTTCGACAACCCCAATAAGGGATATACAGCGATACCTGATTCAGCATTCCAAATTGTATGAATAATAAAGACAAAGGAGGTTAAACCCCGGCATATTACCTAAATAATTCTAGAAGAGGAGGCAGTCAAGTGCCATCAAGCGAAAAGGTAATAGCAAAAACCAAAGTATCCCCCGGCAAGGCCCCGCCGGCTGTGGGAGCAGACAAGACCGTCATTAAAGCGCTGGGTCTCAGCGGAGGCATCTTCGGTGCTTCGCCCTGCGCTGTTGACGTCAAGGACGGGAAAGTCGTCCGAATCAGACCGCTACATTGGGATTCGAAGTATGATTTCGACTCCTTCAACCCCTGGAAGATTGAACGCAACGGTAAAACATTCGAACCGCTCAAGAAATCGGTGCCGGCCCCCTGGAGTCTGGCGTACAAGAAGAGGACCTACTCGCCAAACCGCATCAAGTATCCGCTTAAACGCGTCGACTGGGACCCTAACGGCGAGCGCAATACGCAGAACCGGGGCAAAAGCAAGTACGTCCGCATATCCTGGGACGAAGCCACGGACATCCTGGCAGCCGAAATCAAACGTGTCCACAAAGAGTACGGACCGCTTTCCATCCTGGTACAGGGCGACGGACACGGGGAATGCAAGATGATCCATGCGCCCCATGGCTGCAGCACGCTGCTTTTCGACAAGATGGGCGGCTTTACGCAGCAGATCAGGAACCCCGACAGCTGGGAAGGCTGGTACTGGGGCGCCAAGCACGTGTGGGGCAAGGGCTTTATCGGCATGATGGCCCCCGCCGACAACGTGGTTAAAGACATCTCCGAAAACAGCGATATGGTCCTGGTATGGGGCGGCGACCCCGAGACCACCCACTGGGGCTTCCGCGGACAGCTGGCCAGCCGCCTGTTATACTTCTGGTCGCAGGCCGGCATCAAGCAGGTCTACATATGCCCGGACCTCAACTATTCGGCAGCCATTCACGCCAACAAATGGATTCCGATTTGGCCCAATACAGATGCGGCAATGCAGCTGGCTATCATCTATATGTGGGTCACCGAGGGGTTATATGATAAAGAGTACGTTGCTACCCACACGGTCGGATTCGACAAGATGGAAGCTTACGTGCTCGGCGAAGTGGACGGCGTTCCCAAGACGCCTAAATGGGCTTCCCAAAAATGCGGCGTTCCGGCCTGGACCATCAAGGCTCTGGCCAGGGACTGGGCGCAGCAGACCGTAACCATCGGCCATTACTTTGCCGGCGGCATGGCACGCGGTCCCTACTCGCATGAACCTGCCCGGCTGGAGTGCGTGCTTCTTGGCATGCAGGGTCTGGGCAAACCGGGCGTACATCAGGCGCAGATCGCTTACACCGGCATGCCTAAGAACATCATGGCCGGCGGCAAAGACCATATGGGAACCTTTGATAAGCTGGTCGGCACGGCGGCCGGCGAGCGAATACTAAAGCCGCACCGCGGCACGCCGACCGCCTGGGGCAAACAGATGATCCCAAAGACCCTTATCGAGAAAGCTATACGGGAGGGGAGCGTAGACTTCTGGGGTACCGGCGGCCACGAGGAAGAAACCTCCGACCAGTACAAGAAATACACCTACCCCATCCCGAAGGAAGAGGGCGGCACGGAGATCCACATGATGTGGACGGATACGCCCTGCCGTCAGACCTGCTGGAATTGCGGCAACGACATTGCCCTGGATTCGCGCAACCCCAAGATCGAGTGCATCGTGGCGCAGCACCCGTGGCTGGAGAACGACTGCCTCTTTGCGGACATCATTCTGCCCTCCAACACCACGCTTGAGGTGGACGATATCTCACCCTGCCTCCGCGACGGCGACAGCTTCCAGAGCGTCCTGTACATGAAAAAAGCAATCGAGCCTGTCGGCGAATCGAAGAGCGATTTCGAGGTCATCGTCGAGGTTGCCAAGAAGCTTGATATGGAAAAAGAGGTCACCGAAGGCTACACGGTCGACGAACTCATCAAAGCGACCTACGAGGGGATGCGGTTTGACCAGGTCGTTCCCTGGGAGGAATTCAAAGAGAAGGACTACATGGTGCTTCCGGTCTCCGAGGATTGGGAGAAGTGGCCTGCCGGTCTCTACGATTTCTACATTGATCCTGAAAAGAACCCGCTTCCCACACCCACAGGAAAGCTGGAGTTCTATTCCGAGAGTCTGGATAAGGCCTTCCCCGACGACAAGGAACGTCCGGCGTATCCGCAGTGGATCGAGAAGGGCGTTACGCACGACGAACGCATCTCGAGCAAGAGAGCACAGGCCTACCCGCTTCTGGTCCTCTCCAACCACGGCAGATGGCGTGTCCATGCGCAGGCGGACGATATACCATGGAGCAAGGAAGCAAGGACCGGCAAGGTCAAAGGATTCGACGGGTATCATTACGAGCCGTGCTGGATCAATCCCCAAGACGCCGCCGCCAGAGGAATAAAGGACGGGGACATCGTACGGGTGTATAATGAGCGCGGCAGCGTGCTGTGCGGGGCCCTGGTGTTTGAGCGGGTCATGCAGGGAGCCGTTTCCATCGACCACGGCGCCCGGACCGACTACATCATCCCGGGTAAACTGGACCGCGGCGGCGCGATCAACACGATAACGCCGGAAGGACTGACATCCAAGCACGCGGCCGGCCAGGCTACCACAGCTTTTCTGGTCGAGGTGGAGCGGGTCAGTATGGAACAGATGGACAAGTGGATGAGAGAATATCCCGAGCCCTTCGCGCGTGAATACGACTCGGCTTCCGGATTGCGGTTCAACGCTTGGATCGAAGGAGGGAGCAAATAATGAGCAAAAAGGTATTCGTCGTCGATCTGTCCATATGCAACGGCTGTTACGCCTGCCAGTTCGTCTGCAAGGACGAGCATGTGGGCAATGACTGGAGCCCGATCGCCAAACCGCAGCCCGAGGTCGGACAGTTCTGGCTGAAGCTGGACGAAAAGGTGCGCGGCAGCGTGCCCAAGGTGAAGGTGTCCTACCGTCCGCACCTGTGCATGCATTGCGACAACGCTCCCTGTATGGATTCCTGCCCGGTCGAGGGCGCCATCTACAAGAGGGAAGACGGCCTTGTCATCGTTAACCCTGAGAAGTGCACCGGCTGCAGGAACTGCGTTGACGCCTGCCCTTACGGCGTGATCTACTTCAACGAGGATCTGAACATCGCACAGAAATGCACGGGCTGCGCGCACCTTTTGGATAACGGCTGGTCCGAGCCCAGATGTGTGGACGCCTGTCCGACGCTGGCCCTTAAGTTCATGGATGAGGACGACGCTAAGGAACTCATCGCCGGCGCCGAAGTGTGGAAGCCGGAACTAAAAGAGACGGTGCAGCCCAGGGTCTACTACCTGAACGTACCCAAGAAGTTTATCGCGGGCACGGTGTACGATCCTGTGGAGGAAGAGGTCATTATCGGCGCTGCCTGTACCCTCACCGATGCGGGCGGCAAGAAATATACCGCCGCCACCGACAATTACGGCGATTTCTGGTTTGAAGATCTCGGGGAAAGCAAGTTCAAGCTGGAGATCAAAACAGGCGATAAGGTAAAGGTCATGGACGACCTTGATACCACCGAAGCCGATATCAATTTGGGGGATATCTCTCTTACCTAGCCGATTAACCTGGATTCAAAAGAGGGGCTACCGCAGAATATTTTAAAATTACGCAGCCTGACGCCGCTTTTCAAGCGGCGTCAGGCTTGTTTTAAAAAGCTTTAGTGAAGATAACCACCGGCTCTGCCGGTGAGGATAAAAAATCTTTAGATGCAAGAAAACCTCCTTTTGCTAGAATAGATGTGGTCTGCCAACCGCATCTGGAGCAAAAGGAGGTTTTGTCGCATGAACGACATACAAAGTTTATCACATTCAAAGTGGCGATGCCAATATCATATAGTATTTGCGCCGAAGTATAGACGGAAAGCAATATATGGGAAGATAAAAAAAGACATTGGAGAAATACTGCGAAAACTATGTGGGCAAAAGGGGGTAAATATAATTGAAGCAAATGCATGTAGCGACCATATACATATGTTGGTGACGATACCGCCGAAGTTGAGTGTAGCGCAGTTCATGGGATACCTGAAAGGGAAGAGTAGTCTGATGATATTCGACAGGCATGCGAACCTGAAGTACAAGTACGGGAACCGGCATTTCTGGTGTCGAGGCTACTATGTGGACACGGTAGGCCGCAACAAAAAGGCGATAAAGGAATACATCAAAAACCAGCTCCAAGAGGACATTGCCAGCGACCAGATAACAATGAAGGAATACATAGACCCGTTCACGGGTAGCAAGAATACATAGGCAAAAAAACAGGCCGCTTTAGCGGCGGCCTGTAAAAATGATGCGGTTGGCGGACAATTCGGTACGTCTTGAGACGTTTGCCGGTACCATGCCCTTCTAGGGCTTGTGCATACCACTAGTTTCACTAGTGGTTTTGATTTTTCTTGGCATGTGAAAGGCCTCCTGTCGTAGTTGCTATCCTACGACAGGAGGCCTTTTTCATGCAGTGTCCGTTTTTAGCGGGGCCGGACAAATGGCGGTGCAGTCCGCTTGTTTATTTTATATGAATGCGTTACTCGCCAATTTCATCAATGTCGTACGGCGTTGTTTGATAGACGTAGTAATTAAGCCAGTTGGTATACAAAAGCTGTGCGTGTGCCCGCCAGGACACGATAGGCAGTACGGTCGGATCGTCATTGGGGAAGTAGTTTTTCGGGACGTCGACGTCAAGCCCTTTTTCGATGTCACGCGCATATTCCAGCGCCAGCGTATCCGCGTCATATTCCGGATGTCCCGTAATAAAAAAACGTCGGCTGTCTTCCGATTTGACTGCAAAAACACCGGCTTCATCAGAGACGGACATCAGTTCGAGTTCCGGGACTTGCAAGATATCCTTTTCTAAAACCCCCGTATATCGCGAGTGCGGCATATTAAACGCATCGTCGAAGCCGCGGAAAAACGGCGATTGCGGCTTTAATACCGTATGCCGGAAGATGCCGGACATTTTCTTGGGCAGCTGGAACTTGTCGATGCCGTAATGGAAATAAAGCCCGGCCTGAGCGCCCCAGCAGATATGAAGCGTTGAATGGACGTTGTGCGACGTCCATTCCATGATCCGGCAGAGTTCCGGCCAGTAATCGACGGCCTCAAAATCGAGATTCTCCACCGGCGCGCCCGTTATGATCATGCCGTCAAAGTGACGGTGTTTGATTTCTTCAAACGACGTATAAAAAGACGCCAGATGCTCCGGGTCGGCATTTTTATGTTCATGGCTGATTGTCTGTAAAAACTCTATTTCGATCTGAAGCGGCGTATTTGAAAGCTTTCTGAGAAGCTGCGTTTCCGTTAGAATTTTTGTCGGCATGAGGTTAAGGATCAGAAGCTTCAGCGGTCGTATGTCCTGGTGCATGGCCCGGCATTCCGTTATGACGAATATGTTTTCGTTTTCCAGGACATCTTTTGCCGGAAGCGAATCCGCGATTTTAATCGGCATAGCCTTGCTCCTTATAATAAATGATAATAATATACTGAAGACGACATACGTCGGCTTTTTTTGTTAATAATAAAGCTGATCGTGATTTATTATATTGTATACATGTCCGAAAAGCAATATGGGATATCCGGCCTGATAAGCGGTATCTTTTTGATTGCTGAAAAGGGATATAAAAAAGGAGATAAGAAAGGAGATAAGAAAGGAGATAAAAAAGGAGATAAGAAAGGGTAAAAAAGGGGTTGACATAGGGTAGGGCAAGTGGTATATTAACGGAGCGTCTTCAAGAGAGGATGCGGGAGGCCTGGTACGGCGGACTAATTCAGGAAGAGATTTCATGAATAGAAAGTGAAATTAAAGCTTGACAATGGATGCTGTGTATGGTATTCTTAAAGTCCGCCAGCAAAGGCGGAAAGCGAACGGAGCGGAAGCGAAGTGAGCTTGTGACAGACTTCTGAGGGAGCCTGTTGTGTACCTTGTAAATTAAACAATGTAAGCGAAAGAACGCACCAAGAAAAGGGACCTTAAGTTGGCTCTCGGCGTTGTCAGCGACCGTGGGGCTA